>UQUZ01000005.1 GCA_900544375.1 uncultured Oscillospiraceae bacterium | reverse complement strand
CTTCTCCAAATAGCCCCTGCCACGGCAGGGTATACGGTTTAACCGATCTGAAAGGGCGCCGCCGGCTGCTGGCCGGCGGCGCCCTTTCCGTGTCATTTCCCAGCCTCAGGCTTTATGGCGTCTTCTTGAGGCAGCCCATCTTAAGAAAATCCGTCTCAAAAGCATCGCTCACCCTCTCATCGCGGACCCAGGCATGCCCCGGCCACTCGTTAAGCACACGGTTGAGCTTCTCCATGTTCACGTAGGAGAGCAGCTCCGGCCAGCGGTTCGTGAGCTCGTGCAGGATACGGTCACAGCCCACCTCTCCCACACGCAGGCCGTCCAGGAACTCGCAGTCGGTGATACCAAGAGTCCGCGGATCGCTGGCGTCCAAAACCTCGATGCCCCTGGCCATGAGGGCGTTTTTCAGATCGAAGAGGTGCCGGTAGGAGGCGTCATCGCCCAGCATGGCATCGTACACGGGAGCGGCTACAGGCGTGATGTAGGCAATGGGCCGTATGCCGCGCCCCTTTATACGGAAAAAAATATCGGCGAACGCATCCACCGCATCAGAACTGAGACCGCCGGAGGGAGCGAACTCGCGCAGACGGTATTTCTGGCGGGAAAGACTGTCAGCAAAGGCTTCATCCCCCTGCTCGTCCCCTGTCAGGCGGGCAAGGGGATACCAGGAGCCGTCAGGTCCGAAACCTTCGCTGTCCCACTGTGCCCTGGCGCCGAAACGGTCCTCACGGAAACCCCCGTACAGGGGCGCAAAAAACTGCCCCAGGGAAATACGTCTGTGCATGAGCCATGTCCACGGCGCCTTCAGTGTATCCGGACCGTATTGAAGCTCTCTCCGCGGCAGAGACCTCTCCTCAAAGGGATCCTTTTCCCAGGCCGGAGAGAACCACCAGAAATCCACAGCCAGAATAATGGCCTGGGGCTTGTGAATCCTGAGCGCGGCATCAAGAGACGCCCTGAGCGTGGAAAGCGAGGACGCAGTCCCGGCCATGTTGACCATGCTTCCGGAGAACACGCTGCTCCTGAGGCTGAGGGCGCTGGATGAACCCAGAACAAGAACGTCCGGCTTCCTCCCGGCATACAGCTTCAGTTTATAGGGCTGAGCCTCCCGCTCTTCTAGGCCCCAGCCGGGGCCGTACAGAGCAAAACCGTCACCCTCCTGCGCCCCGATGGTCCGATCTATGGCGAGATCGCCGGACTGGTACAGCCAGGCAAGGGAAAAAGGTACGGCCAGAACTGCCGCTGCGAGGCAGAACGAGCAGAGGACAATGACGAAGCGCCTGATAAAGGCCTGATACAACCGCTCTCCGGCGCCCAGCTTTTCAGACATCACAAACTCCTTGAACATTTCGGAACCGAAAAGACAGTGCCTAGAAGATAAAAGGCGCGGGAGTCCAGGACCAGACGAGGCAGAAGAACCCGAGCGCGGCCAGAAGCGCAGCCCAGAGCGGAGTCGGAGCCCAGGAAAGCCACGGTCTGGAACCGTCCTGTCTGCCGGCCGTGAACTCGCGGGATGTGGGAAACGCGAAGACGACGATGGCGGCAGCGGCAAGAGGCACGAAAGACATGCAGGAAACAAAATAGCCGTTGGCGAAGAGCCCAGCCGGGGCTTCGACGCCTCCCGGAACGACAGGGAATCCCAGCAGCGTTCTGTACATGGCAAGAGCGGCGCCCAGACTTTCAGAACGGAACACCACCCAGCACAGACTTACAGCCACGAAGGTCAGGGCCGAGGACACCGCGCGGACAGGCAGGGAGCAGGCCAGGGCTTCAGCCGGGCGCCCCTTGATGAAAAAACGGAAGATGAAATTCAGAAGCAGGAAGACTCCGTTCAGCCCCGCCCAGACAAGGAAAGTCACGTCCGCGCCATGCCAGAGACCCGCCAGGACTATGGCACAGGCAAAACTCAGAATCTGGCGGGTTCTGCCGCACCAGGCGCCGCCAATAGCCATATAGGGGAAATCGCGCAGCCAGTTGGACAGGGTGATATGCCAGCGCCTCCAGAATTCGATAAAGCCGGTGGCCCTGTACGGCGAACGGAAGTTTTCAGGCAGCCGCAGACCTATGAGAAGGGCTGCTCCGATGGCTATATCCGTATATCCGGAAAAATCAAAATAGATCTGAAACGTATAAGCGAAGATACCCAGCCATGCGCCGAGCACAGAGGCTTTCGACAAATCCCCGCCGATCAGGCTCGTTGCAATCTGACCCGCAATATTGGCGAGCAGCACCTTCTTGCCGAGCCCCGTCACAAAGCGTGTAATGCCTTTGGAAAAGCCCGGCAAGGTCATTTCGCGGTTCTCCAGCTGTGCGGCAATATCCGTATAGCGCACGATCGGCCCGGCAATTAGCTGGGGAAAGAGCGCAACATAAAGCAACAGGTTTGCATAAGAGCGCTGCACCTGTGCCTTGCCGCGATAAACATCCACCACATAAGTGATCGCCTGGAAGGTATAAAACGAAATACCGATCGGCAGGTTAAAAATTTGGGTAGGCAGCTCCGCGCCAAAAATCTGATTGAGATTTTGATTAAAAAAGCCTAAATATTTGAACACTGCTAAAAAGGAAAGCGTAATCACAACCGAACCGGCCAGCGCCCATTTTGCGAGCTTCTGCCCTCGGTATTGATCCACCAGCAAGCCGGCGCCATAGTCGATGAGTGTCGTCACGATCATCAGGATGATCCACTTCGGCTCCCCCCATGCATAAAAGAGCAGGGACATCACCAGCAGCAAATAGTTACGAGCCTTTATGCCATGCAAAATAAAATACAGCAGCAGACAGATCGGCAGGAACAGATACATAAAATTCAGGCTGGAAAAAACCAATACAATCCCCCATTTTTGATGTCAGGTGTGCCGGGTGCAACACCCCGGCAAGAACAAAAGATGCTATTTTTTTAGATGAATCGGGATGACGGAAAGTTGCAGCATTCGCCAAAAATTCACACGCAAACCTGCGCACGCAGCTTTTCCAGCGTTTTCTCGCCAATACCGGATACTTCCAAAAGCTGCTCCACCGATTGGAATGCGCCGTTTTCCGTCCGGTAAGCGATGATGGCGTCGGCCTTGACCTCGCCAATCCCGCTGAGGGTCATCAGCTCTTCCCGTGTGGCGGTATTCAAGTTGATTGGACCGGACCGCTGTTGCCCGGTGACTGCCGCCTTGGATGGTCCTGACCGCGTCTCCGGCTGTTGAGCAGCTTCTATCGTGGAAGCGGGCGGCTTTTGTTCCGTAGCGGGCGCAGCAGAGGCCTGCTCCGCCGCGGCAAATGTGCTGGATGCGGAAAAGGGTTCGATCACGGGATCAAGTGGCTGCGCGTCAAACGCATGGTATAGGATCAGTGCGGCCGCCAGCAAAAGCCCCGCTGCGATCACAGTACTTTCAGCACGGCTTAAGCGCTCCATAAACATCCTCCTCACACCCACATAAGCGCATCAAACGCTCGGCCGGCCTCTCAACAGAGCCTGCCTGCACACAACGCGCAACCCGCAAGTCAAGCCCATTCCAGCTTTCCGTCCAACGCCGCTGTGGATAAATATGCCTTATTTTCACAACGCAAAACCCGCTTTCTAGGCCTGAGATCTGGCATCTGAAATCTGATGTTAAGCATTAGTATACCTGTTTTCACCGCAAATTAACAGCTTTTTCTTGATTTTTAACCCAAGGTAAGCACTGATTTAATCAAAGCACACGCCTTGCCGGCAATTCGCGCACCCTATTTAATCAGCGCTTACCAAGATATTTGAGTTGGGGAAGAGGTATGCCCCTTCCAGCACTGAGCAAAAATCAATTCCAGTCCATAATACAAGGATTTCTAATATTGTATAAATTACCATATAATCCAATCGTAAGCATACAAAGGTCGTTAGTTTTATGCCCGCAACTGCGCCTTGCTATATCTCTATAGGCACAGCTTCCCTGCGACATATGATGCGTAAAGCAGAACAAAACTCCCATCTGCTTTCACACAGAGCATCCTATCGTCCCGGTATTTTTATGTAAGATAAATTTTTTAGAAAAGCAATCAAAAAGCTTCGATATCCTGCGAAATCTCCCACGAAATATTTTCAAAACGCGGTCAATGTATTATATTGAAATTATTCACAATTAAAAAGTGAATCACGCCTTATTTTTGTAAATAAGGTAATAAAAAGGTACTGTGAACTAAAGATGAAAAAAATAAGACCCGAAATCAGCGAATATCGCTATGCAACGAGCAGAAGCTCACGCTTCCGCTTTTTAGACAGTTGAAGTCCGGCGCACTGGGCCGGGGTAAGTTTGTTTAAGGCGGAATGAGGGCGGACGAAGTTGTAAAAGAAGAGGAACATGGGATCGAAGCGAGTACACCAGTTGCTGATGATTGTGTGAGATACCTGGACATTCATCGCAGTGCGCAAGATCAGGGCAATGTTACGGAAGGAGTTCTTGCCCTGATAGAACATGGTCAAAGCCATGAGGATTACATAGAAAGGATACCGCATCCGCTTGAAATCCGTCTTTCCAAACAGTTTGGACATGGATGGGGCAGTGACCATGGTTGGTTTGGGTACAAAAATGGAGTGATTGCATTTCTTGTTGTGATGAAGAAACATCGCTTTCTCACACACCGAGAAAGCCGGGGATGGACGTTCACGCGGCCTGCCGGGACTGCCGACCGGGGTATCTGATGCAAACTGATGCCAACATTTCTTACACTGGTATTTCTGATGTCCATGAACGTCTTTTCCGTAACGATAAAAGTCCGTTTTGTTGTTGCACTTCGGGCAGCTTACCTGGTACACTTTTGCTATGAGGACTCGTCTCCTTTCGGGAGTACATGTGTTTTGTGGTGAAACCATTGTACCAGAAGGGCTATCGGGTCCTCAACTTTCATTTTACTTTACAGTCCGATGTATTATAAGGAGAGGAAGAGAACATGAAAAACATCCGAATTTTCTCGCTAGTCATTGCGATTATCTTTATGGTGGTCAGCATAGCGGCCGATATTGCGTTCTACTTTACCCACAAGCCGGATGATATCCTCGCGGATGAGATCGCCGTCTCCAACGGCAACCGAATCCTACAGGAAAAAGGCTTCGCCCTGCAAGCATGGTTCCCGGCCGAAGAATCTGATGAAAAACAGATCTCTTTTGAAAATCTGGAGCAGTTCGGCTTTGGCCCAACTTATTATCATGGCAATCTTTTTAATGCGCCGCTCCATCAAAAAGACAGTTCACTTATTTGGAGCATGGCGAAAGCCCCAAACAACGTCAATGCCCTGGATATTGCGCCAAGCGGCCGGGAATGGATGAGTGACGAGCAGCTGCAATATGTAGATAACCTGATCAGCGTCTGCTTTGGCGATGAGCAATCATATTCCACTCATCAGGCCGAAATGCTCGGCCAATGGTTTGACGATTTCAGGAGCCGCAACAACAATGTGCTGCTCCACTCCAATCAATGGGCAAGCCAATGGAGCAAAAAGGAATATGAAGAATACATGCGCATTGCAAAGCCCGATATGCTGACTTATGATTCCTATTATTTTGACGAGCTCGGAAATAATAAAGATTATCGGGTGGCGGCCGTGATCGCCGACGATATCAACCGCATCCGCATCCCCGCCATGAAGGGCTACGACGGCAGCGGTTCCTCACCGATCCCGTTTGGGCAATACCTGCTCGGCTATAAATCAGGCGAAAACCCCGCTGATGTCGGCTGGTATGAGATCACCGAATCGCAGAAAAAGCTCGTTGCAAACCTTACGGTCACGATGGGCGGAAAATGGCTGAACCTCTTCCGGGTTATCGACAGCGAGCAGTTTCTCCTGTTTGATGGGGATGGGAACCAAACCCATCACTATCAGGAATATGCGCAGATCGCCGCTGAAATTAAAGCGCTCTCGCCGCACCTTGTCAACCTGCAAACGGAAAACGTTCAGGTGCTCAGTGGCAAGCATAAGCTGGGCCTCGTGGGCGTGCCCAATCTCAAGCCCTCAACCGTCAGCAAGTTCTCCTCAGAAAACGGCTGCGGCATTAAAGCGATAGAGTCTCACAACCTTGGCACGGAAAATGATTCCCTGCCCGGCGATGTCTACATCGGCTATTTCCGCACGTTGCCTGGCGCGGACGAGATAAAAGGCAGGAACTATTTCATCGTCTGCAACGCATTGACATCGGGCAACGGTTTACATCCGGAGCAGCAGCACGGCTCAAGCAGGGAAACCGCGCAGAGTATCACGCTCACATTCGGTGAGAGTGAAAAAGAGCTATTTCTGGTCAACGGTAAAAACGGGCAGAGTGAAAAGGCTACTCTGGAAAACGGCAAGTATACCTTTGAACTCGGCGGCGGCGAGATGCAGGTGTTTTACCTTGCATAAAATGGCTAGGCGGCTCGTCTCTTCACTATAAAACAGCCTTGCGTGCTACACGTTTTTTCTCACAGTCAGATCAGAATAAAATCGTAGGGCTCCCCCCTTAAAAACTGAAGAAATTGCCAAAACCAGCATATTGCCTTGCAATGGTCTGCCTCAGGTGCTATCATAAACCAAAGGAACCCTCCTCCAGCGGCGCTCATCGCCGCCGGAGGAGGGGCTATTACGTTCCCACTACGAAAGAGGGGGTACTTGTGTATGCGTCAAAGACAGCCACACAGGCGCACACCGCGCGTATTTGAAAATCCACTGTTTTTCTCGAACCATGCGCTTGTACGGCTGCTGGTCCCGCTCGTGATCGAGCAGCTGTTGGCTGTTACGATCGGCATGGCGGATACCGTCATGGTCACGAGCGTGGGGGAAGCCGCTGTGTCGGGAATCTCCCTGGTGGATTCCATCAATATCCTGTTTATTCAGGTGTTCTCTGCGCTTGCGTCCGGCGGCGCAATCGTCACAGCGCAATATCTTGGGCGGCAGGAACGCAAAAATGCCTGCATTGCGGCAAAGCAGCTGCTCTATGCCACCACCGCTCTTGCCGCGATCATCATGGCAGTGGCGCTGATTTTTCATCGCGCCCTGCTACGGCTGATCTTCGGGAATATTGATCCCGCGGTCATGGAAAACGCGATCGTCTATTTTCAACTCTCCGCGGTTTCCTACCCCTTCCTGGCAGTTTATAACGCGGGGGCGGCGCTTTTCCGCTCCATGGGCAACAGCAAGGTGTCTACGCTCGTTTCCTTCTTAATGAATGTCGTCAACATCGGCGGCAACGCTGTGCTGATCTATGGCTTCCATTGGGGCGTAGCGGGTGCTGCAACCGCTTCCCTCGTCTCTCGTGCGATGGCTGCTGTGATTATGCTTGTGCTCATTTGCCATAAAAATAATCCGATCCATATCGAGAAGGTATGGAAGCCGGAGTTGCATTTTGACATGATCCGGCGAATTCTCAAAATCGGCGTGCCCAACGGCGTGGAAAATGGAATGTTTCAGATCGGCAAACTGATCGTGCAGGGGCTGGTGGCCACCTTCGGCACCTCTGCCATTGCAGCAAACGCCATTGCAAACACGATCGCATCCTTTATTAATACGCCCGGCACGGCAATCCAGCTTGGGCTCACCACAGTGGTCGGCCAGTGTGTCGGCGGGCGGGATTACGAGCAAGCGGTTTATTACACCCGCAAGCTTTTGTGGCTTACCTATGGCCTGATGGGCGTTTTAAATATTGCCGTTTTTTTAGTGGCCGGTCCGCTGGTAGGGCTTTTCCATCTCAGCGCTGCGGCGGCTGCGGACGCACGCGCGGTGCTCTACACCTTTACGGTCGCTTCTATTCTCATCTGGCCGCTCTCCTTCTCCCTACCGAATGCGCTGCGCGCCGCAGGCGACGCTCGGTTCACCATGATCGTCTCCATGGTTTCGATGTGGGTGTTCCGCATCGGCTTCAGCTATCTGCTCGGCGGTGCGGCAAAAATGGGCCTGATGGGCGTTTGGGTTGCCATGTATATCGATTGGCTTGTTCGTTCCATTGTGTTTACAATCCGCTTTGCACGGGGAAAATGGAAGGAGCTCCGGGTTATCTAAAACATCCCTTTATCAGCTTGCGCCTACAAAATCAATATATGCATTGGGGCTGTTTCGCAACAGCCCCTTTTTGACTCTGGCGGCGCATATCCTCATCCATTAAAAAGATATCTCCCTCCAGCGTTTATTCAATTATTGACCCCATGGTGCACAACTGGCGTTTCTGGTGTGAGCACTTCAAACGTAAATCCCCTGCTCTCAAAATACGTTAAAATTTCAGGCAGGGCTTCTACCGTCGTTGTTTTCGCTTGTGAATCATGCATCAGCACCACAATATGCCCGTTCATATGCTTCGTTTCCGCTCGAATATTCCGCAGCAGCTTTGCAGCTGGGATTCCATTGCCGTTGGCGTCTCCGGATGAGCAGTTCCAATCAAAGTAGGTGTACCCCTTCTCCTCCACCTGCTTCGTCAGGCGGGACATGATCCCCTTCCGATAGCGCCTGCTGACGGTATTGCTGGAGCCGCCGGGGAAACGGATCACCTTTGCCTCGACACCCGTTTCCCGTTTCACCACATCCGATATCTTTTGAAGATCTTCAAAATAGGCTGCTTCGGATTGATAAATCGTTTTATAACTGTGTGTAAAGGTATGCAGTGCAATCGCATTGCCGCTCTCCACAATCCGCTTCATATAGGCATTATATTTGGAATTGACCACAAAGAAAGTGGCCTTGGCGTTATGTTCCTTTAAAATGCGCAAAATCTCTAAGGTGTTTTGCGAAGGCCCGTCGTCAAAGGTGAGATAAACCTTATGATCATTTTGCAAGCCGGCCGGTATGCGGGAGGGCTCACGCCGCGCGGCGGGCTCGGACAGCGCTCCATCCGCCGTAGTGACGGCCGATGTTGTGGAGATAGGCAGCACGCTTTCTTGCTCTGTTTCACTCTCCTGTGTTGCCGTTGGCGGCTTCGCCTCCGGTGTGGCGATGCTTTTTTCCGTTTCTCGCCGGCTAGGTGGCTGTGCGGCGGCTTTTTGCGCCTGCTTCAGGCTATACTCCGCAGAAAGCCGCTGTTCCTGCTTGACCTGCTGGTATTGGAAGGCGCCGTGCACACCCAAGCCCACCGCCAAGCAAAATAGCAGCGTAAAGGCACAGGCGGTCGCCGCCAACCGTTTGCCCCTTCCTTCCCCTTCCATCATCTAAGAGCCCCCTTCCGATCCGTCACAGCCAATCCAATGCATTTTGTAGCACGGCCTCATCATAGCATATTCGACAGAACGAGGCAAGAACAGACCTATTACAGCGCGGTTACAGCTTGGTTACAATCAAAAAAGGAGCGCGATGCAAACAAAGCATGCACATCGCGCCCTTGGCTCTGCTATGGGAAACAGTCGTTTTACAAAATGCAGATTCTATTACACGGGATCTTCTCCCATTTTAAAGCCCTCGCCTAGGATCTCACCGGCCTCTGCCACCACAATAAAGGGGTTTTGGTCAATCCGCCGGATAATCCTGCTCAGGCGGGCGACCTCACTGCTGCGCACCGCGCAGATCAGCATATTTTTATCTTCTCCCGTGTAGCCTCCGCGCACAGGGAGGATGCTCACGCCACGATGCATCTCCCGGGTGACCGCGCCCGCAATCTCATTTGCATGGGTGGTGACGACGAAGAGCATCTTGCCGTTGCCCGTACCATACATAATATAATCGATCACCTGGCCGCTGACAAAGATGACGATCATGGCATAAAGCGCGCTTTCCATATTGCCGTAAACCAGCCATGCCATGACGACCACCACCAGGTCGCAGAACATGATGAGCCTTCCCATCGGGAGATGCGGCCATTTTTTGCGCAGCAGGCGGCTGATGATATCCACGCCGCCCGTGGTTGCGCCCCGGATGAAAATGAGCGCCATGCCCGCGCCGGAGAGCACACCGCCAAACAGGGCGGCCAGCAGGCGGTCGCCCTGGTACGCCGGTAAAAACAAGGCGGTCACATCAATCGAAACAGAGAGCAAAACTGTTGCAATCATCGAATTGAGCAGGAAACGCCAGCCCAGGAACTTCCACGCAATCAGGAAAATCGGCACGTTAATCGCCATCACCATCACGCCGATTGGCGTATGGAATAGGTGGTTGAGCAGCGTTGCAATACCGCTGACGCCGCCGGGCGCAATCTGATTAGGAACGTTAAACACATTCATGGCAATCGCATAGAGCAGGCACCCTAAGATCCACATTAATGTGTCGATCATACCTTCGCGCACCGCGCTGCCGCGCTTGCGAAGCCTGCCGAATTCACGCGGCCCCGGTTTTTGGGCCTTGATCACCCCAGATTCTTCCTGTTTTCCGTTTTTATCATCCATACCGTATTGCCTCCTCTGTTTTTGATTCAAACAGCCGAATCAGCCGGTTGCGCCGCCGGCTCCATACCTTCCGCCTGCAAGAAACGGAACAGTTCCCGCAGCCGTTCCAGCCGCCCCTGCAAATAAAGGTAGCCCACCAGCGCTTCAAAGCCTGTGGCTGCATGGTAATCCTGATGAGACGCGTTTTTGGGGATATGGCCGGGGTGCGCGTTGCGCCCACGCTTATAAACAGCCAGCTCCTCCGCATCCAGCAAGGGCATCAATTTCCCGACGGCCTGCGCCTGTGCCGAAGCTTTCACCTGCCGAACTGCCAGGCTATGCAGGGCGTTGGCCGGGCGGTTTGCCGCCCGCACTAGGCTTTCCCGGACGAAGAGCTCATAAACGGCGTCACCCAAAAATGCAAGGGTCAGCGGGCTCATCTGCCGCGGGTCGCATTCGCCATCTAAAAAGGTATTCAAACAAACAGCCCCTTTCCCCGATGCCTTACGGCACGTAATCGAACTCAATATCGTAAATATTCACCGTGTCTCCCTCATGGACGCCGCGCTCCACTAGCCCGTCAATGATCCCGCTCGAGCGCAGTACGCGCTCAAAATATTGCAGGGATTCATAATCCTCCGGGTCAATCTGATTGAGGATCGGTATCAGCCAGGGGGCCTCCACAAAATACACGCCCTCATGCTCCGTGATGGTAAAACCGTTGTTTTTTTTCTGCGCCAGCGTTTCCAGCGGGATTTCCTCGCGCTCATAGCGTTTGACGGGCGGCAGCGTATGCAGGCGCGCTGCCACAGCGTCTATAAGCTCTTTTGTTCCATAGGAGATGGCGGCGGACATCGGGTAATAATCATATCCCTTCCCGCGGATATACGATGCAAACCGGGCGAGCTGATCATCCTCCGCCAAATCGCACTTATTGCCCGCCACTATTTGGGGCCGCTGCGCCAGCTCCGGATTAAAGGCGGCGAGCTCCTGGTTAATTTTTTCAAAATCTTCGATGGGGTCGCGCCCTTCACTGCCAGAAACATCGACGATGTGCACCAGCAGCCTGCATCGTTCCACATGCCGCAAAAACTCATGGCCAAGGCCCACGCCTTCGCTCGCCCCTTCGATCAGGCCAGGAATATCCGCCATCACAAAGGATTGGCCCTCGCCCATGCGAACCACGCCCAACACAGGGGTAAGCGTGGTAAAATGATAATCCGCGATAATCGGCTTTGCCTCGCTCACCACGGAAACCAACGTTGATTTTCCCACATTGGGGAAGCCGATCAGCCCCACATCTGCAAGCAGCTTAAGCTCCATGCTAAGCTCCCACTCCTCGCCGGGCGTGCCGCTTTTTGCAAAGCGCGGCGCCTGCCGGGTTGCCGTAGCAAAATGAGGGTTACCCCATCCGCCGCGCCCGCCTTTTGCCGCAACGAAAGGCTCCTCAGAGGAAAGGTCGGCCATCACCTTGCCCGTCTCCGCCTCGCGCAGCACTGTGCCGCGCGGCACACGGATGACAAGGTCCTCCCCTTTCCTGCCGTTGCGCCGGCGTGGGCCGCCATCCTGCCCATTGGGCGCTTTATACTTTTTTTTGTAGCGAAAGTCGGAAAGCGTAACGAGATGATCGTCCACTTGAAAAATGATATCACCGCCTTTGCCGCCATCCCCGCCATCTGGCCCACCGGCCGCAACATATTTTTCACGGCGGAAGGAAACAGCGCCGTTGCCCCCGTTACCCGCTTCTATCCTGATCTTTGCAACATCTACAAACATTTTGCCCATCCATCCTGGCTGTCAGCCTTCGTATTTCTTCAGAGGAAACAGAATTCCCCTGATTCCCCTGCATATTATACCTGAAAACTACCAAATAATAAACCATTCCGCAATACTTTTCTGCAACTTCTGATCTTGGATAGGTGCACAAGAATCAAGCGCGAAAATTCAGATACTTTGTACCGTTTTTTATTCATAATAGATGACTTTTGCGGAAATTTATGTTATAATGTAACAAAATATCTGAGGGGCCGTTTTTGATCACATCCAATCAGGTATTCTTAAAAGCAGGTGATTGACTTTCATGTTTGAACAAACCATCAGCGTAGACCGGCTCGAGCAGGCGGTTAGCCTTTTCGGCAGCTTTGATGAAAACATCCGGCTGATCGAGCGGGAATACGGCGTTAGCGTTATCAGCCGCGGATCCGACCTGAAGGTAACCGGCGAAGCGGAAAACGTTTCAAAAGCCGTGCGTGCTATTGGCGGGCTCTTAACGCTCATTAACCGCGGCGAAGCGCTCAGCGAGCAAAACGTGCGGTATGTTCTCTCCCTGGTGGAGGAAGGCAGCGAGGATAAAATTCACGCCCTCACGGCGGACTGCATCTGCATCACCTCGCGCGGCAAACCCGTAAAGCCGAAAACCCTCGGGCAAAAGCGGTATATTGAGGCGATCCAACACAATACGATCGTATTAGGCGTAGGCCCCGCCGGCACGGGCAAAACCTATTTGGCCGTGGCCATGGCCGTTACCGCATTCCGCGCCAAGGAGGTCAATCGCATTATTCTCACCCGCCCGGCTGTGGAGGCGGGGGAAAAGCTCGGCTTCCTCCCCGGCGATCTTCAGCACAAGGTGGATCCATACCTGCGCCCGCTATATGACGCGCTGTTTGATATGCTCGGCGCGGAAAATTTTCAGAAATATCAGGAGCGCGGCAACATTGAGGTGGCGCCGCTGGCCTATATGCGCGGCCGCACGCTGGACGACAGCTTCATTATTCTCGATGAAGCGCAAAACACCACCAACGAGCAGATGAAGATGTTTTTAACGCGGTTGGGTTTTAACTCCAAGATTGTCGTCACTGGCGATATCACGCAGGTAGATTTGCCGGATGGGAAACGCTCCGGCCTGGTGGAGGTCATGCGGATTCTCAAGGGGATCGACGATATCGCCTGCGTCACCTTTACGGAAAAAGACGTCGTGCGCCACAGGCTGGTGCAGGACATTATTAAAGCATACGAAAGACACGAGGAGGGCAAACGCAGAAATGACAGAAAATAAAGTAAAAGTGATTATTTCCAACGCTCAAAAGGAAGTAAAAATCCCCACAGGCGTGCGCATGCTGGTGCGCCGCTGCTGCACCGCCGTATTAATTATGGAAGAGTTTAAAGGCCCGGCGGAGATCAGCGTTAAATTTGTAGACGACGATGAAATCCACAAGCTGAACAAGCAATACCGCAATGTTGACAACAGCACGGATGTGCTCTCTTTCCCGCTTGGGGAAAACGGCGTGTACGATATCAATAAAGATACGGGGGCGCAGATGCTCGGCGATATCGTCATTTCCATGCCACACGCGGTGGAGCAGGCAGAGCGCTATGGGCACTCGCTCCAACGTGAGATTGGCTTTTTAACCGTGCATTCCATGCTCCACCTGCTCGGCTATGACCACGAGGGCGGCGGGCTTGAGAGCGTACGCATGCGTGAAAAAGAGGAAACGGTGCTCACACAGCTTGGCTTGCAACGCAACGGCAGCTATTACATGGGAGAATAATTTCTGTAACGAAACATAAAGGCAGTGGCCGCAACCACGCCAAAAGCGCCGGAGGGGTGGATCAGAAGGCGCTGTATAGGGCTGCGGCTTGAAAGGGATTTATATGAAAGCCTTAGGCATGAGCTTTGTCTATGCGATCCGCGGCATTTTCTATTGCCTGCATCACGAGCGCAATATGCGCATTCACTTCGTTTGCATGGCATATATGTATTTTTTCCTGCTGGGGTTTGATTTTTTTCAGCTCTCCCGCACGCAGTTTGCCATCATCTTTTTGGCAAATGCGGCCGTCATCATGGGCGAACTGATTAACACCGCAGTGGAACGCACCGTTGACTTGCACAGCAAGGGAAAACACCCGTTGGCCAAAGCGGCAAAGGATACGGCGGCCGGCGCTGTTCTAGTGGCGGCAATTGGGGCTGTGGCGGCCGGTGTCGCCCTATTGTGGCAGCCGCTCGCTTTCCGCGCACTGTATCAATACTATGCCTCTCATCCCGGTTCCCTTGCGCTGTTCGCCGCTAGCCTTGTGTTCAGCTTCGCCTACATATTCATGGGGCCGCTGAAGCTACTGGGGTTGGACAAAACGTCCCAAAATCCATAACGGACTTTGGGACGCGCTGCATGATGATTCATGAATCTACGCAGAAACTGAAAAAAGCGTGGTTTCGCGGTCATACAAACGCGAAATGCGAGCCACAAGTTTATGGCTCGCAAACAATTTTTTGCGGGACTGTTGCAAAATATTTTATTTTGCAACAGTCCTTTAATATGCTATACTAAAGTATCATGGTCGATAAAAATTTTCTCAATTTATGAGGGTTTATTCAATTTCCTATGATATTTACAGCCTATTCTGCGTGTTTTTCGTATGTGCAGGCAAGAATAGCGCCAACCGCGACGCTCCCTTTTTACCGTTTACTTCACTTTGCATCCATGAGGAAAGGTTGTTTGAAATGACACAAACGCGCACAGCTTTTATTTCTATCGTCGGCTGCCCAAACGTTGGGAAATCTTCGCTGTTAAACCGGATGCTTGGCCAAAAAATCGCCATTGTATCCGACAAGCCGCAAACCACCCGCACGCGGATTATGGGCGTGCTGACACAGGAGGAGACCCAGCTCGTATTCACTGATACGCCGGGTTTCCACCGCCCGCACAACAAGCTGGGCGAAAAAATGATCAAGGCAGTGGGCGACAGCATCGCGGATGTAGACGCCTGCCTGTTTGTAGTGGAGCCGCAGGGAGAACTGCGTCAGGCAGAGCAAGAGCTCATTAAGCGCTTCCAGGCGGAAAAGCTGCCCGTGATCCTCGCCATCAACAAAATCGACACCCTCGCGCGCAAGGAGCTTTTAATGGAGCGTATCCTCAAGTTCTCCGCCCTCTATGATTTCACGGCGGTCGTTCCCGTCTCCGCCCTCAAGGGAGACGGGGTTACCGACTTGCTGGCGGAGCTAAAAAAGCTCTCCACTCCCTCGATGCACTTTTTCCCGGACGATACGCTGACCGATCAGCCGGAGCGCGTAATTGCAGCGGAGATCATCCGGGAAAAGCTGTTGCGCCTGCTTAATCAAGAAATTCCACACGGCATCGCGGTAAGCGTTGAAAAAATGCGCGAGCGGGAAAACAGTGGATTGATGGATGTGGAAGCCACCATTTACTGCGAGCGTGAAAGCCACAAGGGCATTGTGATCGGCAAGAAAGGCGCGATGCTCAAAAAAGTTTCCACCTATGCCCGCGAGGATATGGAGCGGTTCTTTAATATCCGCATTCATTTGCAGTGCTGGGTCAAGGTGAAGGAGGACTGGCGCAACCGAGAGGGACTGATCCACAACTTCGGCTTGGATTGAGGCCTATGATAAGTTGAAAGGTTGTGTTTTTATGCGCAGCGAAAAGGAAATGATCGATCTGATCTTAGATACAGCCCGTAAGGATGAACGGATCCGGGCCGTTTATATGAATGGCTCCCGAACAAACCCTAATGCGCCGAAGGATCTTTTTCAGGATTATGATATTGTGTATGTCGTGCGGGAAACGCTTCCCTTTATCAAGGATACAACATGGATCGACCGCTTTGGCGAAAGGCTCTATATGCAGCTGCCGGAGCAGACCGGCCTGCTGCTGGGCTATGAGGCGGATTTGGCAAACTGCTACGGCTGGCTGATGCAGTTTACGGACGGCAACCGGATTGATCTGCATGTGCAGAGCATTCCCTATGCCCAGCAGGCCATCCGCACGGACCGCCTGTGCAAAATCCTGCTGGATAAGGACGGCCTGCTGCCCGCCATGCCGGCGCCGACGGATGCGGATTTTTGGGTAAAAAAGCCCGACAGCGCGCACTTTCTCGCCGTTTGCAACGAATTTTGGTGGTGCCTAAACAACGTCGCCAAAGGGCTCTGGCGGGAGGAAATCCCCTACGTGCAGGAGATGCTCCACGCTGTGGAACGCCCGCAGCTGGTGCAGATGCTTGCCTGGAAGATTGGATTGGAACATGATTTTTCCGTCAGCATCGGCAAGGCTGGGAAGTATCTTCGCCGCTTTCTAACACAGGCGGATTGGAACGCATTTTTATCCACCTACGCCTCCGGGGCGCTTGCAGAGATGTGGGCTGCAACGGTTAGCATGTGCCGCTTATTCGACCGCACAGCGCGCGAAGTGGCTCAAAAGCTGCATTATCCCTACGATGAGCAGGAGGCCGAAAATAGCTTCCAATACCTTCTTCATGTGCAGAGGCTTCCAAAGGGTGTATCTGCCATTGATGATTTGCAAAAAATAGAAATCAAAAATTCCCTCTGATATTCTACTCCATGTGTGAGACAGTAAGTAATGCCGCCTGAACACGGGGCGCATTACTTACAAAACGCACAGATAGGGAGAGAATGGTTATGGATTTTAATCAACAAGCGTGGGCGCAATTTGCTGCAACCGGCCGGGTGGAAGACTACCTGCGCTTTCGGATGCAGGCGGAAAGCCAAAATAAGCCCGCGCAGGAGGCATCACCTCATGCGCCTGAATACGGACGGCCTGGTCATTCGAGAACAGAATATCGGTGAAGCAGACCGCAGGGTTATTTTGCTTACCCGCGATTATGGCATCGTGCATGCCTTTGCACGCGGCGCGCGGCGGATTAAGAGCAACGCCCTGACGGCTACCCAGCTTTTGAGCTACTCCCGTTTCTCCATTTTTCAGGGGAGGGATAGCTACATAATTGATGAGGCTGAGCCAATTGAGGTTTTTTTTGCTCTGCGTGGAAACATGGAGGCGCTCTCCCTCGCCCTTTATTTTGCCCAGCTTATGGCGGAGCTGGCCCCGGAGCTGGACGACGCGGAGCCCTATCTGCGGCTGATTCTAAACACGCTGCACCTGCTCTCTTCCGGCAAACGCCCGCAATTGCAGCTGAAGGCAATCTTTGAAATGCGCCTGCTTTCCATCGCGGGCTACATGCCAAACCTAGTCGCGTGTGAAACCTGCGGTGCATTCGAATCCGACCCGATGTTTTTTGACGCCGTGCATGGTAGGCTCTACTGTGCAAACTGCCGTCCAAAAGGGATGCATGACACGCTCCCGATCGGCATTGTCACCGCTATGCGTCACATTGTGTTTTCTGATTTCGACAAGGTTTTTCACTTTACACTACCAGACGATAGCATTCGAACGCTGGCCAATATTTCCGAGCGCTATCTCCTTGCACAGACGCAGCGCGGATTTCAGACGTTGGATTTTTATCATCAGGTATCCTCCTAATCAAACCAAACGATTCCGCTTCTCCTTCACTCTGTGAAGGAAATTAACTTTACATATTAAACAGGAGAGTTCATAATGAAAGCAATAGAAAACCGCCATTACCGCTCTCTGGAGCTGGACAAAATATTAGAAATGCTCGCTTCTCACGCTACCTGTGCGGATGCGAAGAGCCTCGCGCTTTCGCTTACACCTCAAACAGATTTATACTTGGCTCAGGCCCTGCTGAAACAAACCGAGGATGCGCACATGCTCCTTGCCCGGTTCGGCGGCCCAGCCTTCGGCGGGCTGCACAATGTGAACAATGCTTTGCAGCGTGCAGCCGCGGGTGGAATGCTCACCATGCGCGAACTGCTTGAGATTGCCGAGGTGCTGCGCGTAATCCGCTCCCTCTCAGAGTGGCGCTCCCGCAGCGAAGGGGTGGAAACCTGCCTCGACAATTTCTTTCACGCTCTTATGCCAAATAAATTCCTGGAAGAACGCATTTTAAACGCGATCCTGTCAGAAGATGAGATGGCCGACGGCGCCTCCCCTACCCTACAGGATATCCGGCGTAAAATCCGCGCCGCAAGCTCGCGCGTGCGCGACCGGCTCGATCAGATGATCCGCTCCCCACGCTATCAAAAATTTTTGCAGGAGCCCATTGTCACCCAGCGCAACGGGCGGTTTGTCGTTCCGGTTAAAAATGAAAATCGCGGCGAGGTTCCGGGCCTCGTGCACGATACCTCCTCCAGCGGCGCCACTGTTTTTATTGAGCCGATGGGCGTGGTGGAGGCCAATAATGAAATCAAAGTGCTCCAAAGCAAGGAGCGCGATGAGATTGACCGCATCCTCACGGAGCTGTCCGCCGAAGCGGGCTCCTTTGCAGATTCCATCAAGGCAAGCTATGAATGCGCGGTGGAGCTCAACCTTATTTTTGCCAAGGCGCAGCTTGCCTATGAAATGAAAGCCGCTCCGCCGCTTTTAAATGACGAAGGCGTTATTGAGCTTCGGCGTGCACGGCACCCATTGATCGCAAAAGAGAAGGTCGTCCCCACGGATATCCGCCTGGGTGAAACCTTTGATACGCTGGTGATTACCGGCCCCAATACGGGCGGCAAGACCGTATCCATCAAAACCGTGGGCCTGCTCACGCTGATGGCGATGTGCGGTCTGATGATCCCGGTCGCGGATCAAAGCCGTATTTCCATCTTCACACATGTGCTCGCGGATATTGGGGATGAGCAGAGCATTGAGCAATCCCTCTCCACTTTCTCCGCGCATATGACCAACATCATCAGCATTCTGCACCAGGCGGATGCACACAGCCTTGTGCTGATTGACGAGCTGGGCGCGGGCACCGACCCGGTCGAAGGCGCTGCGCTCGCCATGGCGATTCTGGAGCAGCTCCATCAACAGGGCGCAAAAATTGCCGCCACCACCCATTATGCGGAGTTGAAGGCCTATGCTCTGCAAACGCCGCGTGTGGAAAACGGCTGCTGTGAATTTGACGTTGCCACCCTGCGGCCAACCTACCGGCTGCTCATCGGCGTGCCCGGGCGATCAAACGCCTTTGCGATCTCCGAACGGCTGGGGATGGGAAGCGAGGTCGTCGACCGGGCGCGGGAGCTTGTCTCCGCAGAAAACACCCGCTTTGAGGATGTGGTAGAAAGCTTGGAAAAAAGCCATCAGGCGCTTGAGCAGGAGCGGGAAGATGCCCGCGCGCAACGCGCCGAGGCGGAAACAATCCGGCAAAAGGCGGAGGAGCAGCTCAAAAGTGTTGACAAACTGCGCGAGCGAGAAATGGAGCAAGCACGCACGCAGGCCATGCGCATTGTGGAGCAGGCGCGGCGGGAATCACAGGCCTTCCTGATGGAGCTGGAAAAGCTCAAAAAGGAGAAAGAAAAAAATCAAAACCTTGCTGACCTTGCCCGGCGCGCCAAGTCGCAAATGAAGCAGCATGCGAACGCTATGGCAGAGGTGACGAACCCTGTCGTCGCCCCGGTGATCGACGATGCGGACTATGTGCTTCCCCGCCCTCTGCAAGTTGGCGATGCGGTATTGATCGCCGACCTCGACAAGCAGGCGACCGTGCTCACTCTGCCGGATAAAAACGGCAATGTGGAGGTGCAGGCAGGGCCCCTAAAAACGCGCGTCAAGCTGCAAAGCCTCCGCCTGCTCAACGCAAAACAGCGCAAAAATCAATCCAAGAGCCGAACAGTCCGCCGCTCAGACAGCATCGCCCAAACGAGCGTTAAAACGAGCTGCGATCTGCGCGGCAAAACGGTGGAGGAAGCGTTGCTTGATCTCGATCAGTTCCTGGACGACTGCGTGATGACCGGATTAAACGAATGCACAATCATCCACGGCAAAGGAACGGGCGCCCTGCGCGGGGCGGTGCAGAAGCACCTGCGCGCACATCCCATGGTAAAGGGCTACCGGCTCGGCACCTATGGCGAAGGGGAAGACGGCGTAACGATGGTAACGTTGAAATAATGCTATAAAAAGCGCTGCTTGCAAAAAATGTAAGCAGCGTTTCTTTTTTATAACTGTTTATTTTACAAATAATTACCACAACGCTGCAATAGCTCAGGAGGGCTTACCCAAACGGTAGGCGCTTTACTCCGGCGGCGTATTGCGCGCTGCTAACCCCCTTGAAAAGGGGTGATGCGCATGCAATTTGTTACATATGAGAATCTCTTCAGCTTCTCACTTGTCATCATCAGCATGATCGGGCTGTTTTTCACGGCCCTGAGCATAAAAAAGAAGTAGCCGCCCCACCCCGCAAAAGTGGACAGCTACATCTTTAACCGATAAACTTCAGGGGGCGAACCGTCTATGCGGTAATGCCTCCGTCTATTTTTAATATAGTGCAAAAGGGCTTTGCTGTCAATCCCTGTGCAGAAAAGCTTTTTTCATCTTGGTTGCAATCATATCCTCCCCGCCTCTTTAAGCAAGCGGTAGAGGGTGGGATGCAGCAAAAATTCCTCCATGAGGGATTCCGTCTCCTCGAGCACGCCCGCCGGGGCCCTCTGCGATGGCGCGCGTTTTACAGCACGGATCAGAATATTCTTCGGCGTATGGGCAAGATCGATAAATTCCAGCAGCTGCGTTTTATAGCCGCAGCACTCCAACAGGTTGGCACGGATTGCATCCGTCATCAGGGAAGCGGCGCGTTCCTTGACGATCCCGTATCGCGTCAGGATGGAAAACTGTTCGCTCTGTATCTGCCCATTCAGTTCATGCTGGCAGCAGGGCACGGATAAAATCACGCGCGCGCCCCAGCTCACAGCATTGAACAGGGCATAATCCGTGGCGGTATCGCAGGCGTGCAGTGTAATCACGAGATCGACCTCTCCCGCAAGCTGATAGCCGTTGATATCGCCCAATTCAAAATGCAGGCCGTCATAGCCGTATTTACGTGCCGTCTGATTGCATTTTTCGATCACATCCGCCTTGAGATCGAGGCCCACCATCTGCACCTCGCGCTTTTTTATAACAGTCAAATAATAATACAGAATAAAGGTCAGGTAGGATTTCCCGCAGCCGAAATCGATCACGCGCAGCGGTCGCTGCCGGGGGAGATTGTCCGATACATCGTCCACCATCTCAAGAAAACGGTTAATCTGCTTGTATTTATCATACATTGCGTGGATAACTTTCCCCTCTTTTGTAAATATACCCAGATCAACGAGGGGCTGAATCACCATGCCTTCTTCAAGCAGATAGCGCTTTTTCCGGTTGTGCGACTGCACGGCCCTTGGGGCCTGGTTGGGGATCGCCTTGCGAGAGCAAAGCACTCTCCCCTTTGCGCTGATTCGAATTTGGTATTCACGCGAGGTATCCCAGCCGTTATATTGGCGGAAGTGCTCCTGCAATGCGTTGCAAAGGAAGCTTTGCGCCTGATCCTGCGTCAGCTTTTCATGAAACACCTGCTTCTCCGTATATTTTTCTAACTGAAAATAGCCTTGCAAACGGTTCAGCACAATTTTGCGGTATCCTTCTGCTTTGGATACCGGATTGCTTAAAATGCATTTATAAATTCCATCATGAAAGGAAGCGGCAACCGCTTCTTGAATTCCACCATCCATCGGCCCAAATCACCTTTCTGCTCCTATCTCAACGGTTATTATCTTACCACATGCGCATAGGCTAACCCCTGTGAAAAATAGCGTTCCCGCTTCTGTGAAAACCATTTTTCCATGATGTCATTGCACAGGGCGTCAGCCCGAATCAATGATTCAATGTTCTCCGGAGCTCGAGATTCGTGAGATTATTATACCATACACGCAAGGCCAACCTTTGTGAAAAATGGCGTTGCCGCTTTGCGGCAGGAGGCGTTTCGCGCCGACAGGCATTTTTCCAATGCTTCAAACTCTGTTTGAAGCTATTATACCGCAGCGGCAAAACGGATTATTTTTATACAAGAAAAATAGTAAAGATCAAGTCTATCCGCATAACGGCAAAAATCGCTTTTCTTACTGGCCCGCCAATGCAAAAAGCGTCACAATCCACTCCGGCGTAGCTGGCTGCGCCGCCAAAATAGCGTCGCGCACCGCCTGCGCTGAAAGGGCGTTCGTCAAAAGTGAAACCGTGCCTCGCGTCTCCTCCCCAATGGCAACCGGGGCAAAGGCTATCCCGCCCGCCGCGATGCGCCCCGCAGCCGCTAAACCGCCAAGCGCATAGCATTTGCTGGCCGCCAGGCCGCCCATCGCAAAATAGCCGCCTACCGCAAGGCCCCCCGCGGCAGCAAGCAAGCCGAGCCCCATGCCGCCGGCGGCAAACATGCCGATTGCCAGCCCACCCAATGCGAGCAGCCCGGCTGATAGGCCGCCGAGCGAAATGAGGCCCGCCGCAATACCGCCAATGGCGAACAGCCCTGTTGCGATGTCACCTATGGCGATAATCCCCTTGGCCCGGCAAACGCGCCTACCCCCGAAATGGATATGCACCAAAGGCAGGCCAAATAGGGTGCGTCTGCTTTTATATTCATAGTGATACGGCCGCCAAACACGCTCTTCCGGCGCTCCATCCCCTAGCGCGGGTGCTAAAGCCGCCGTATCATTCTTTAAAAGGCTGTCAAGCGTCACGCCGAAAAAATCGCTCAAAGCGATCAAGTTATTGGTATCCGGGCTGGCGGCTCCGGATTCCCACTTCTGCACTGCCTGGCGCGAAACGCCGAGTGCAGAGGCTAACCCCTCCTGCGACAAACTGCGCTCCCGCCGCAGTTGGTAAAGTTTCTCTTGAAAAGTCATACACTCTGCTCCCCTCTGACTGGTTTCCACTCATTAGTATGGCACAGGATGCCGTATCCGTCCACCAATCATCGGATATTATTTGACAACCACCGGTAGCAATCCGAATCAAATCAAGCTTTCCCGCCTGATAACCATGCTGTGACACGGTCCGGCAAAACAATCCCATCCAGATGATCGAGCTCATGGCAGAAGCATTTTGCAAGGTCCCCTTTCCCCGTATAAAGCACCTCTTCGCCCTTTTCATTGCGTGCGCGGATCGTTACGCACTGTGGCCGCACAGTTTGCCCCACGCGACCGGGGAAGCTCAGGCAGGCCTCTACACACGCCTGCTCGCCGTAGACCTCCACAATCTCCGGGTTGACGAGCTTTAACAGCCCATCTCCCATATCGATTGTCACGAGCCGTTTAAGAATACCCACCTGGCAGGCGGCAAGGCCCGCCCCATTCTCCGCATACATCGTTTCAGCCATATCATTGAGCAGTTCACGGATGCGGTCTGTGACCTCGTCTACCGGGCGGCAGCGCTTTCTTAATATTGCATCGTCGTTATATCGAAGCGAACGAATCGCCATGTTTCTCTCTCCTTTCTTTTGATAGGGCAAGGCGGCGGACTACCCACCGCTTCAATAATTTTCAATCGTTCAAAAATCATTTTTTCGCCTGTAAAGCTATTTCACAGTACACCACTATATTCTAAAATAAACTATAGAATTCTATTCCTCAATAAACACAATGAAGGGCGCATCTCCTCTAAAGGCTCAGGAAAAAGGCTACCGGGTTTCTTTGTTTTGCTACAGCAAAAAAGCACACCGCGAACTGTTTACACATTTCGCAGTATGCTCTTCCATCATCTGATAGGCGCTCCACGGCCTTTCGCATCAAAGCGGCGGGCAGCTCCATTCAATCGATATCCACACGGATTTTTTCATTCGCGCGGGTGGCAACGGATTTCATCACTGTGCGGATCGCTTTTGCAATCCGGCCCTGCTTGCCGATTACGCGGCCCATATCCTGCTGCGCAACATGAAGGTGGTAAACAGTCGTGCCTTCCTCATCCGGCGCATCCACATCGACTGAAACAGCGGAGGGATCCTCCACGAGGCCCTGTGCGATTGTAATCAGTAACTCCTTCAAAATGAAGCCCTCCTAATCAATGGGCAATTTATTTGATGATATCGTTCTTCTTAAAAATCGCCTTCACGGTATCCGTCGGCTGAGCGCCATTTGCGATCCATTTCGCTGCCTTTTCCGCGTCGATCTTCACCACGGGCGGATCCTGAAGCGGGTTGTAATAGCCGATTTCCTCGATGAAACGGCCATCGCGCGGATAACGGGAATCCGCGACCACAATGCGGTAAAAAGGAGCCTTCTTTGCGCCCATACGGCGCAGCCTGATTTTAACTGCCATAACTGCATTCCTCCAAAAATGAAAATAATTTATTGGTTCATCACGTTTTCACCTGCCGTTTGGGGCGAAGGGGCTGACGTGCTGAAAGCGATTCTTTAAAACATTCCGCCACCCATGCCCGGCGGAAGCTGGCCCATGCGGCGCATCTTTTTGCGCATGCCCTTGCCGCTGAATTGCTTGAACATCCGCTGCATGTCGCGGTATTGCTTGAGCAGACGGTTAACGTCTTCCACCTGCATCCCGCAGCCGGCCGCAATGCGGCGCTTCCGGGAGGGATTGATCAAATCCGGCTTTTCGCGCTCCGCAGGCGTCATAGACAGAATTATGGCCTGCGTGCGATCAAATTGCCGCTCGTCGATCTCCACATCATTCAGCTGCTTGCCTACACCGGGAAGCATCGCAAGCATCTCTTTGAGATTGCCCATTTTCTTCATCTCACGCAGCTGATTGAGCAGATCATTGAGGTCGAATTTATTCTTCCGAAGCTTGGCCTCAAGCTCCATCGCCTTTTTCTCATCAAGCGACGTCTCTGCCTTCTCGATCAGAGATAATACATCCCCCATGCCGAGAATACGGGAGGCCATACGATCCGGATGGAACGCATCAAGATCGCCAAGCTTTTCCCCTGTGCCGATGAACTTGATCGGCTTGCCGGTGACCGCGCGTGCAGAGAGCGCCGCGCCGCCGCGAGTGTCGCCGTCGAGTTTTGTCAGCACAAGCCCATCCACACCAAGCGCCTCGTTGAAGGCAGTTGCTACATTCACGGCATCCTGCCCTGTCATCGCATCGATCAACAGCAAAATTTCATGCGGCTTAATCTCTGCCTTGACGCGTTTGAGCTCATCCATCAGCTCCTCGTCGATATGCAGGCGGCCCGCTGTATCGAGCAGCACATAGTCATAACCCTGATCCTTGGCAAGTTTAATCGCCTCACGCGCAATTTCCACAGGGTCTGCCGTGCCCTTTTCAAACACGGGCACACCCGCTTTTTCGCCAACCACCTGGAGCTGCTTGATCGCCGCCGGGCGGTAAATGTCGCACGCCACGAGAAGAGGGCGATTCCCCTGATTTTTCAGCATCAGGCCAAGCTTTGCGCAATAGGTCGTTTTGCCAACGCCCTGCAAGCCGCACATCATCACGACCGTCGGCGGATGTGGAGCGCTTGCAAGGCGGCTGCGTGTGCCGCCCATCAGCTCTGTGAGCTCCTCGTTGACGATTTTTACCACCATCTGGCCGGGCGTTAGGCTTTCCATCACCTGCGCGCCGATTGCCCGCTCTGTTACTTTTGCGGTAAAATCACGGGCGACCTTATAGTTAACGTCCGCTTCCAACAGTGCCAGGCGCACTTCGCGCATCGCGTTGCGCACGTCGGTTTCCGTCAATTTCCCTTTGCCGCGCAGCTTTTTAAACGCAGCCTCCAGCTTATCGGAAAGGCCTTCAAAAGCCAAATCATCACTCCCTTTACACTTCGCACAGCGATTGTGCAATTGCTTTGATCTTTACAGTCGTATCGTTGATTTCCCGGGATAGGCCATATCGCATATTGTACTCGCTGATCGTATTCGCGCAGTCGATGATTTCATCGAGCCCTCTGCGCATTTCATGAAAACGGCGCGCAAGCCCCAGCCGCTCCTCCATATCAAACAGCTGCGCCTCCGCACGCTTAATCGAATCGCGAACGCCCTGCCTGGTAATTCCTTCATTCTCCGCGATCTCGGATAGGGAAAGGTCGTCGTTATAGTAGTAGCCAAGAAAATCCCGCTGCTTTTCCGTGAGCATATCCCCATAGAAATCAAGCAAAATCGTGATTCCAAGATCCTTCGCCACAACTTCGCCTCCCCACCCCGCAAAATCCCCCTCTCCGCACCACAAATTGGTTCGATGTGGAAAAGGATATATGTAAAGTTCTTTTCTTTACAGCGGGATTTATTATACTAAACGTGTCCCTTTCTGTCAAGGGGAAAAGCTCGTCAATCTGCAAATTTCCTTTTCAATTATTATATATAGCATCGTTTGCACAAGCTTTTTTCTCTTGCCACGGCATTTTTATTTTGATGAGCCGCATGATATACGCCACATTAGCACGTTGATAAATAAACGCAAAACTGCAATTTCGCATAGATCTCCTTTCATGAAAATTGGGAAAATCGCATATCCATATACCGCATTCTTTCGATGAGCCGTTATTTTGTCCAAAAAACATTTTATCAAACTAGACAAGATTCACAAAACGGCTCTATTATTTTTCAAAGTGATTGACATTATGTCTATTTAAGTTTATGATTTGTTTACGAAATCACCGCTAATTTCATAGAGAGCTGTTCTCGATGTGAAAAGTTTTCGGTTATTTCGCCGTTTTGCTCATTTCTTCATTTCCCGGCCCGCGCGCACCGTGAAAATTAAAGAAGGCGCGTCCAAGGCGTGAAAACGCCTAAAACAAAAATTTATTATTTGGAGGTGTAAAAATTTGAAGAAATGCAAACGGCTGCTGAGTATTTTTCTCGCCGTGATGATGCTGCTTGGTTGTGTCCAGGCCGCCTTCATCGTCGGCGCAGAAAGTGCCAGCACAGTCAAAGTCGCCACCATCTCGGACATCCGCTATCAGGCGGGAGCGGCAGATAAAGATGGCCTCATGCTTTCTAAGAGCGCCGCCCTGCTTGACGCTGCGATCGCCAAGGTCAAAGCAAGCGATGCGGATGTGCTGCTCGTCACAGGTGATCTCACCAATAACGGCAGCAAAACTTCCCACCAATATGTGGCAAGTAAGCTCGCAGAAGTCGAAACGGAGGGCATCCCGGTTTATGTCATCCCCGGCGAGCATGATGTCCGTGAAGGCGGTACGACGACTGCGGTATCGAAAGCAGTGTTTGAGGATCTCTACAAGGACTTCGGCTATGGTGAAGCCCAGCAGGATCCGAATTCCGCTTCCTATGTCGCAGATCTGGGCAATGGCTTCAAGATCGTCATGAGCGATTCCGTCGCGGCGGACGGTCAAGGCCAGATGACCCAGTGGGTGGTAGACAAAGCGAAGGCTGAAATTGCCAATGGCCATACGGTATTCGCCGCATCCCACCATCCGGCAGTTACCCGCGGCAGTGTGGATAGGACGTTCATTGATCTGCTCCATACGATCGCTGGTCTGCAAATTGATCTCGGCGGTATGAAGAAGCTTTATACCAATGACCCCGACCAGGCCGCCGCAAGCCTCGGCCTGCTGGACGATACGTACATCATCCCCTCAAACGGCGTGAACCCCGCCGCCCTCGCGGATGCGGGCGTGAAGTTCCTCTTCACGGGCCACGCAGGCCAGCTGAGCATCAGCGGTTATTCCACGAACAACGGCGCGCAGATGTATGACGTGATGTCCGGCTCTCTCGTCAACGCTTCCTCCTCCGTCCGGTTTACCACGCTCAGCAAAGCGTCCGCCGGCATGAAGGAGCAGCGCGCAGAATTCACGACCAGCATGATCGCTTCCGCAGATGGCGTTGCCAATGTGGAACAGGCCGCCCATGCGGCATTCCAAAAGCAGATGCCTAAAGAAGTCGACTATGCAATCGAAGTCGCTGAAAAGGTGATTGCGCATCTGATCCCAGCGATTAAGCCAAATGTACAGCAAATTGTCAGGGATATCGACATTGCTGCTTTGGCTCCGGATTATGCAGGGGTCATCAATCTCATTGGCGGCACTGTGCAAACCGTCAAGAACGACCTCGCGTCGCAGTATGTCGGCCCTTTGTTTGACCTTCTGGGCAATTCGGCAAAGCTGCACAGTGTTATTATGGATGTACGCAGTGCGCTTGAGGCAATGGACTTTAACGGCCGGAGCTTTTACGCATTCCTGACCGACATTTTCGTCACCATCCAGAAGGGCGACGGCAAAACGCCCGCTGCCGTAGAGGGCATCTTTGATGCTCTGCGTAATCAGGAACCGGCCATGCTGGTAGGGTTAATTCAATCCTTTGCGGATCATTTTGATCCCACCAATCTGGTCAACCTGCTTAACGAAATTCTGGATCTTCGGTTTGAGAAGAAGTATAACGTTGTCGGCCCGGCAGTTACCGCCACCATCTTTGTGCATCTTCGCAGCCTGCTGGCAGGTTCTGTGAATGTGGTAAGCGGTGTTGCAACTGTTCCGATCAACCTGTGGGATATTCTCGACGGAGCTGTTTCCCTGCCGAACGGCAAGAAGCTCAGCTCCATCGCACGCCCCATCGTCAATGATCTGATTCTGGGTGCGCCTGAAAGCGACAGCGTAAAGCAGACGCCTGCCCGTTTCACTCAAAATTTGAAGGGCAATGCCGAAGGCGTTGTCAACCTGCTCTTTGAGTTTGGCGTTGGCGATCTGATCGGCGCCAACATCTTTGCGCAGGGCCAGTCGGGCGTATATGTCGCCCGCACGGTCACGCTCGCAGAGCTTGGCGATTATCTCAACAGCCTCGTCCCGAATAAGGACGTATCCGCCCTCAGCGCTGCCGATTGGGCGAAAGTGCGCGACGTGCTCAACGCGGCCGGCCGCTTCTCTGCGGAGCAGCTTGCAACCGTGAATAAGGAGCTCGTGGCCGCTACGGATTCTACCGCAGCCGTAACCCAGCTCGACAAGCTGCAAGAGCTTGCAAATGCGGAGTTCTACAAAGCGGTTGCCGATGCATTCACTGTAAAGGTAAACGCCTTGCCGGCAGTGGACGCTCTCACGCTCGATCACGCACAGCAGGTTTATGCGCTCCAGTCTGAATACGATCAGTTCTATGCGGAGATCAAGGCAAACCTCAGTGCAGAAACCGTGGCGAAGCTGAATGCAGCCGTCGCCAAGATCTATTCGCTTGAAAATTACGATGCGGCAGTGGATGCTGTTATGACAAAAATTGCTGCAATCGGAACTGTCACAACCGAAAGCGAAGCAGCCATTCAGGATGCCCGCGCGGCTTATGACGCGCTAACCATCCGCCAGCAAAAGCAGGTCGCCAACTATCAGGTGCTTGTGGATGCAGAGGCTGCCCTGATTGTGGCAAAGGAAAACGCCGCTATGATCCAGTCCGTTGAGGATAAGATCGCCGCAATCGGCGAAGTTGCCTACACGGCTGCCAGCAAGGCAAAGATCGACGTTGCCCGCGCGGCATACGACAGCCTTGCAGCAGAGCTTCAGGCAAGCGTCGGCAACTACGACGTGCTGACCACCGCTGAAGCGCGCTACGCGGAGCTGAAGGCGGCGGAGGAGGACGCGGCGGCGGCAGCCCCCGTCATCACGCAGATTGACGCCATCGGCAAAGTTACGCTGGAAAGCAAGCGCCTGATCGAATCCGCCGAGGCAGCCTATGCCGCCCTGACGGATTCTCAGAAAGCGCTCGTCACCAACTATGAGACACTGACCGCCGCACGGGCAGCCTATGACGCGCTCGTGAAAGAGGAGGCCGATAACCAGGCCGCCGCGCAGGCAGTGATGGATCAAATCGCTGCGATTGGCGCCGTAACGCTGGAGAGCGAGGCCGCAATCAAGCAGGCCCGCGCCGCTTACGATGCGTTGACCGCCGCACAGCAGGCGCTGGTCACCAACCTCACCGTTCTGACCAATGCGGAAAGCACGCTTGCCGCCCTGCAAAAGCAGGCAGCCGATGAAAAAGCGGCCAAGGCTGTGGATGAACTGATCGCTGCCATCGGCGATGTCACGCTTGAAAAAGAAGCGCAGATCGCCGCCGCAAGGGATGCTTACAACGCGCTCACCTCCGACCAGAAGCGTCTGGTAGAAAGCCTCGCCGTTCTGACCGCTGCGGAAGCGCAGCTTAGTGTGCTGAAAAACGATTTCCTCTTTGAGGATGGCGCAACCGGCATTACGCTGCGTGCAGACAGCGGCGTTCTCCCGCTCGATACGATCATGACCGTGCAGGAGATCGTCAGCGGCGATGTGTTTGACGCAATCCTAGCCAAGGATTACAAAGCCTTCCATCTTTATGATATTAGCCTTGCCTCCGATGGTTCCCCTGTGGCGCCCACGAAGGCGGTTAAGATCAGCATCCCGCAGTTTGCTGCGAACACCGCTGTTTACAGCGTTGCAGCCGACGGCACGATGACGCCGGTGGAAGCCGTTCTGGAAAATGGCTCCTTTAACTTCAGCGCGGATCAAACCGGCATGTTTGCCGTCGCGCAGGTGAAGGTATCCGTTGATACTACCGCCCTGAAGGCTGCAATCGCTGCCTTCGAGGCTTTGGACGACGCCCATTACAACGCTGCGAGTTTCGCTAAGGCAAACGCCGCTTATGAGGCTGCCAAAGCGGAGCTGAATGCAAACTATGAGCTTACCGCGGCCAATCAGAGAAAGGTCGACGCGGCTGCCTCCGCACTCAATGATGCGATCGCAGTGCTTTCCTATCTCCCGGCTGATATTTCCGAGCTCAATACGGTTCTCTACCAGGCAAAGATGATGCAGGCCGCCGATTATGTGGACTTCTCTGATGTGGAAGAGGCAATCGCGGCAGCAGATGAATTCCTTGCCGGCTCCTATGATATCCGCAACCAGGCCACGATCAACGAGCTTGCCCAGAATCTCTCCACCGCAATTGCGGCGCTGGCTCTGGCGCCGGCCGATTTCACGGCGATCGATAACGCCATTGCAGCCGTACCGAAGGATCTCCATAATTACACGGAGGCCTCCGTCGCAGCCCTCAATGCTGCCGTTAATGCTGCAAAGGAAGCGAAGAACACCATCACCCGCGAAGACGCTGACTGGCAGGCCCAAGTTCAGGCGTATGCGCAGGATGTGCTGGATGCCATCGCAGGCCTCCAGAAAGCGGACGTTTCCTATGCGGATACCGCGCTGCTTGAAATGGCAATCGATATGGTAGACCTTTACTATCCGGCCGACTATGTGGACTTTTCCGGTGTTGACGCCGCTGTTGCCGCGGCACAGGCACTGCTCAATGCGAAGCCCACAGCTGACCGACAGGATGAAGTCGATGCCGCCGCAATGGCGATCTTCGACGCGATCGGCGCACTCGAATGGGCATAAGGAGCAGACGCTCACTTTTTATGTGAACCCCTCCAAATAGAATACCGCGCCGGAGCGCAGTGACAAAAGCCCTTCGGCGCGGCATTGCCCAAACGGCCAACCGATTTTGATTCAGAAAGAGGTGTTTTCACTCTATGGCAAAAACCAAAAAAGCGTTTTCCGCAAAGCGCGTGCTTGCGTTGGCGCTGGCGCTGATCATGGCGCTCTCCGTCATGCCGGCGGCCTTCGCGGCGGACGTAACAGGTCCGGTGCAGCGCACGGAAGGAAACCTGGTAGGCGGCGTTGACGCCGGGCATTACGTATCCTTCCGCGCTAACTTCCAGAATATGACCTTCATCCAAACAAAGGATAACGAAGCCTTCCGCTTCCAGTTCTGGATGGATGCGAAGAAGAATGCCGGCGTCAACTACGGTTGGATTTACAACCGCAGCGCTGATCAGCCGCAGACGCTATCCACCCCGATTGGTAAATCCTTCTCCGTCACGTGGGATAGCTATATTGGCGGCCTCCCCGGCAATCTGTTCGGTGGAAATGACTGGACAGGGACCACCATCACTGTTGATTTCGTTGGCGATGGCGGTAAAGTGTATGATACTGCGCTGCGCGTTTATTACGATGGGCGCGGCACTGCTAGCGCTGGCCAAACCTGGTATACCTATGACATCCCGCTCACCGTCACCGTCATTGACAAGCGCGCCTTGAATTCCGCCATCAGCGCCGCCAACGCGGCCGCAGCCGATGCGGACTATTACACGGAGGCTACTTGGGCCGACGTGACCGCGGCGCTTGCCAACGCGCAGAAGGTTGCGGGCGATGTGATCGAGACGCAGTCCGTCATTGACCGCTATACCACCGCCCTTCAAAACGCGGTGGACTCCTTGGAGTATCAGGATGCCAACTATACGGCTCTTGACGCTGCCAAAGATGCGGCCGAGGCTATTCTCAATAATGAGAAGGCAGACGATACCTACACGATCGCAACAATGGCCGCCCTTCGCGAGAAGTATGAGGCTGCGCAGAACATCCCCACCACAGGCTGGGATATCCGCAACCAGAATGCAATCGATAAAGCTGCAAATGAGCTCAGCGCCGCAGTTTCCGGCCTTGTAAAGTTTGCAAACTATGCAACCATGCAGGCGGCTGTTACCGCGTTTGAAAAGCTCAACGCCGAATACTATGATCCGGCAGATCTCGCTGCACTGAAGGTCAAGGTGGACGCCGCTAAGCAGGAAATGCTGCGCGAAAACCGCCTCGACATCACAAAGCAGGCAGATGTCACCACCCGCGCCACGGCTCTTCTGAAGGAGATCACCTCCCTTCAGAAGCTCCCGGCAAGCTACGATGCGTTTAACGCTGCTGTTGCCGCTGCAAAAGCGAAGATCGAAGCCTCCGACTTCCAGAATTATACCAGCGCATCCGCAAAAGCACTCAGCGATGCGTATCTTGCCTCCGCCTCCATTGAGACAGGCAAGGACATCACCTATCAGGCGACCATTGACGCCGCCACAAAGGCTATCAACGACGCGCTCGCAGGCCTGACCCTCAAGGGCGCCGATTATTCCGCTCTCGACGCTGCCATTGCCAATGCGCAGGCGCAGCTCGACCGCACGGATATCGGTGATTTCACGGATGATTCCGTGAACGCGCTGCGTACCGCCCTCGACGCCGCAAAGGCAGTCAGCCGCAAGCTGACGGTCGACCAGCAGCAGGTCATCACGGACGCCACGGACGCCCTGCTTGCCGCAACTCGCGGCCTGGCCCTCAAGGGCGCTGATTACACAGCGCTTGACAAGGCGATCTCTGACCGTGAGGAAGAGGTAGCCGCCGCGAAGGAAGCGGGCATCTACACAGACGCCTCCATCTCCCGCGTGGAAACGGCAATTGCCGCGGCAAAGGCGGTTGACCGCACCCTCTCCGTGAAGGAGCAGACCCAAGTTGACGATGCGCTTGCAGCTCTGAATGCCGTTAAGCTTGAGAAAAAGCCCGCCGACTACAGCGCGCTCAACGACGCCATCAAGGCTGCTCAGGATACGCTGAATAACGCAGGCGACGAGTATACCGAGGCTTCTAAAACTGCGCTGAGCAATGCCATCAAGGCCGCCCAGGCAGTTGTAGCCGCTAAGTATGATGTTACACAGCAGCAGAAGGTAGACGATGCGGTTGTAGCGCTTGAGAGCGTAAAGCTCATCCTGAAGGATGCGGATTACAGCGCGCTCAACGATGCGATCAAGAATGCGGAAACCTTCCTCGCAGATCCGGATACGGAAAAGCTTTACACAGAAGAGGCCATTCAGGCTGTTAAGGATGCGCTTGACGCTGCCAAAGCAGTGGAAAAGGATCTCGACATCCTCCATCAGGATGAGATCACCGCGGCAGCCAACACGCTGGTAAATGCTGTTGAGCAGGCCAAGGGCGATTTCAACGCGGCTGACCTCACCGGCCTTCAGAAGGCTGTTGACGCCGCCAACGAGAAACTCGCAGCCGCCGATATTGAAGATTACACGAAGGATTCCCGTGACGCTCTTGCCGAGGCGATTGCTGAGGCAGAAGCTATGATCGAGCGTATGCCCAACATCACTGAGCAAGACGCTGTGAACGCGAAGGCCGCGGCTCTCAACGCCATGACGCTCACGCTCAAAGGCGCTAACTATGAGGCGCTTGATATTGCTATCGCCAAGGCAAATATCGCCTACAACGATGCAAAGGCCAGCGGGCAGTATACGGAGGAATCCCTGGCACAGCTCAAAGCCGCTATCGATTATGCAGAAGGCCTGAGCCGCAGCCTGACCATTAAGCAGCAGGAGATCGTGGACGATGCGGAGAAGGCTCTGAACGTAACGCTCGTCTACAAGGGCGCCAATATGGATGCTCTGAACGCCGCAATTGCTAACGCGAAAACAGCGCTCAACGACGCCCACATCACCAACTACACCGACGCCTCTGTTGCAACCCTCCGGGCCGCCTTGGAAGAGGCTGAAGCGCTCGTAAAGAGCAACCCGGATATTACAAAGCAGGATGCAGTGAATGCGATGGCCGCCTCTCTCAGCGCGATCAAACTCGTCCTCAAGGACGCTGATTTCACCGCGCTCGACGCAATCATTAAAACCGCTGCTGATAAGCTTGCTTCCCCTGATATCAACACCTACACGCCCGACTCCGTCGCCGCTCTGAAGGCAGCCCTGGAAGAGGCGAAGAATATCGACCGCGACCTTTCCATCCTCGATCAGGCCGATGTGGATGCTGCTGTTGCAAACGTCCAAAAAGCACTCGACGCGATGACGCAGTATGACGCGCTCACCTCCGTGGCTATCACCAGCGGCGGTAATGTAGTCGACGGCATCCTGTATGTCAAGGTTCCGTGGTACAAGACCTACAAGAGCCAGTCCGTGGAAGTCGGCTTCCAAGTGAACGCCGGCGCCGACGTGAAGAGCGTAAGCTGGAACTATGCAAACTGGTCCATCGACAAGCCGGAAGCGACGATCGAAACCCCCACTGCCAACACGACGGTCATCCGCCCGAACGGCAAGGGCATCGGCGCCCGCTCCTGCTGGATCACAGTTACGGTGGAGGATTTCTACGGCAATACCGTTACCTCCTCCCCCATCAAGGTCCGCTTCTATAACTGGAATTGGCAGATCAAATGAATGCGTTCAGGCCGCTTTTCAAAGCATCTGAACATTAACTAGGGGTTCCCCGCCGGATATGTTTCCGGCGGGGGATTCCTTTTTTTAATTGCCTGAAAAGGCCTCGTTCCGTCCGTTCTTGCGTTCACACTTTCACACAATCGATCAAAACGTCTCTCCAAAGTGCCAACCGCGCCATTTTCCCCTGCCAAAAGCCTATAAAATCTTGCTAATTCCATGATAGTATGGTAGAATAAAGTGTTTCGAGATATAGTCATTGGAGGGTTTCATATGTCAGGACATTCCAAGTGGAGCACGATCAAGCGCAAGAAGGAAAAAACGGACGGCCAGCGTGCAAAAATCTTCACGAAAATCGGCCGTGAAATTGGCGTAGCGGTGCGGGAAGGCGGGCCGGATCCATCCTCTAACTCCAAACTGCGGGATGTGATTGCAAAGGCGAAGGCCAATAATGTGCCCAACGATAATATCGACCGCATCATTAAAAAAGCAGCCGGTGAAGGCGGCGCGGATAATTACGAAGAGATCGTTTATGAAGGCTATGGCCCCTGCGGAGTCGCCGTTATTGTGGAAACGCTCACAGATAACCGCAACCGCACCGCCGCTGATATGCGCCATTATTTTGATAAATACGGCGGAAACATGGGCCAGACAGGCTGCGTCGGCTTTCTGTTCAACCGGCAGGGCGTTATCGCCATCGAGATGGAAGGCCTGGATGAAGAAAAGGTTATGGAAGATGCGCTGGAGGCTGGCGCAGTCGACTTTTTGACGGACGAGGATGTTTTCGACATCCGCACGGATCCAAGTGATTTCACCGGCGTGTGCGATGATCTGGAAGCCAAGGGCTATACCTTTGTTTCCGCTGAAATCGAATATGTTCCCACTACCTATACGAAATTGAGCGATCCGGATGATATCAAAAACATGGCCAAGATGCTGGAAATGTTTGAGGATAACGACGACGTTCAGAATGTTTGGCACAATTGGGAGAACGCCGACGATGCAGAGTAATCTCCTCCTCCTGCTTCCCAATTCATGAATCAGCAAGGCCCGCCGCAAACAATCACTTTGCGGCGGGCTTTATTGCAGTTGACGAAGAGAAGAGAATCCCTTATGATAACACTATCAGAAAAAAGAAAGGAATGAGAAAATGAAAAGGATTATCTGTGCCGTATTGGCTGTTGTGATGATCGTTTCACTTGCCGGCTGCGGCGGAGAAAAGCCGGAAGAAGTCGTCGAGCGAGTCACCCAGGCCATTAAGGAAGGCAAGATGGAAAGCGTCAAGGAGAATATCGATCTCAATGCCCTGGAGAGCTTGCTCCCGGATTCAGGGAGCGAAAGCACCAAAGCGGCAACGAGTGAAGAATCCCTGATTTCGGGTGGAAAAGCCTCCTATTTCCCGATTGACGATACGCTGGGCAAGATTACGGTCAAGATCCTTTCCTCTGAAAAGGATGGCGATCATGCCACCGTGAAGGCAGAGTGCACCGCCGTGGACCTCACAGAGTTCCTTAAGGGCTATATGCAGAAGAGCATGGAAAATGCGCTCGATTTCACAAAGGATGACGCCGCAAAGGACGCAGCACTGAACCAATACGCCGCCGATTATTTGGCGCAAGAGGATGTGCCGATGAAAACGACCACGGTGGATATTCAGCTTGTAAAAGCCGATCAAACCTGGAAAATCACTTCTACAACTGAATATCTCGACGCGCTGACCGGCGGCTATCTGTCGGCTGTCAAATCCTTGGCAGACAGCTTCGGTGGATAAAGCGGTTTAAAATTGGCCCTGAAATGCCCTGTAAGGAATTTGAGCCTAAAAGCAAAAAAAGATTCCCTAAAAATTTTTAAATTTTTTTCAACAGGGTGCCGGCGAATTTAAATGCATTGCGGAAATGGAAAGCACCGACGAAACAGAGTGCCGTGTTGCATTGGGTTTTTCCGGGCCAAGCAGGTAAAAACGACGGCAAAGCTTGATCAGACCGCCAAGGCACTGCAAAGCGCGACCAGTTAATTTCAGATAGGAAAGCGGATTTCACACGCTTTCCTACTTTTTATTGTATGCTGGACAGGAATGACCTGTCCAGCATAAACTTTATACATGGAGATTTGCAAAAGTTTTGTCACGTGTCTCAAATCTTTTTTCAGAGGGAGCAATGCTTTATAAGAGATTATCAATCTTGTTTGATGTGCTGTTCCACAAGAATGGGGCCTTTTGGTCGCAATTTCCAACTCATATGGAGAAATTTTTTGAGTACATCCCGTTCAAGCTCCTCAATTTTGACAAGGTAATGAAACATTCTCTCTTTATTTGCCGGGCTGCTTCTGATATTTTCCTTGACCGCAAGCATCATTAATCGCTGTGCGAGCTCGCAAACCTCTGCATATTCCTCCACAATTTTATCGCCTGGGCAGAGCGCCTGAAATAGCTTCATCAAAAGATTGGCCCGCTCCTTGACGAAATAGAAGGAATTGACATCAATTTCAGTATAGTTGCCGCTCTTGATAAGCTCCCCCATCTGGACGAAGCAGCCTTGTCGTTTGCTTTTGCTCAGGCGCAAGCAATGCCTGACCTGTTTTCGTATTTTCCCCATACGGACTGGCTCCTGCGCCCTGTGCGGCAGAAAAAGGCTTGCAAAATTCATCTCCCCTTTTCTCAGGGAAGAAGGTGGGACGTCAATTGCCCTGGCAAAATCCTGATAGGAAACTTCCTGAAGATCAAAATTCCGTTGGCTATTTCGAAAAATAAAGGAAGCTGTATAAAAAACCTGCTTTTCGTCGTCGTAGCCATACACCATGATATCATGATTGCGGTCAAAACAGCCGTATACTTCGCGGTCAGGAATATAGCGTTCATTTACCATAAGCATCAAATAGCAATTTTGATCCAATGCCGCTTTCATTACTTCTACCGCTGTTTCCGGCATCAATTCTATTTTTTTACAACGAAAACAATGCTTTTTTACATAGTAAGCTTTATAATAGTTCAGAATCTCAGCCCAATAGCTTGGAATTAGATAATGATTATAAACCAAACCATCTATTGAATAACCATATGCTTTTATAATCCCAAGATAGAATGCCGTAATGTTGTAAACGGCAACATCGGGATGACGGTTCATCGGTAGCTGCATAACTCTGCATCCTTTTTATTTATTTTATTTTGGAAAATAGAGTGAATTTACAAGCCTGCATAAGTGTGGGGAAGCATACAACCCCCTATGGGGTGATATGCCAAATCAAATATTCATCTGTTTTTCAGAGGATTTCAGAAAATCGACTACCAGCTTTTTCAGCGGCATTAGGTCGTTGATTTTTTTACACATACGTTTAATCTTACGCGCATCCGTTTCTTTTCGAATGTCGTAGCCGGACATAAAATCATAAAATTTATACAGATAATATTCAGTGTGGTTCAAATGGAATGGATTATATTGCTCCATCAGCTTCTCGGACCCTGTATAATGCGAAAACTCTGACTCATCCCTCGTGAGAGGCTCTGTTAACTCATAAGCCAAATGATTTTTTAGTTTAACACGCAGGCCATCCACATAAACTACCTCAATTTTTTTTCGTAAGGCAAAATTAAATGCCTGCTCTACTGTTTCTATGATCGGCTCGCCCCTATCATTGAGCGATGTATTACAAACGATTGGTATACCAGTCCTTTCATAAAAATTCTGGATTACATGATAGAGTGCTTCGTCACTTTCCTGATTGATCGTCTGCACGCGGGCGGTCAAATCTAAATGAAGGATTGCAGGCACCAACTCTTTTTTCTCTTGGCGTATCACAAAATTATTCAGCATATAGGGGGATGGATATGCATTTTCAAACCATTCCTCCAAGAAATCCTCTAGTATGATCGGTGCAACCGGTCGCCACCATTGACGCTGCTTATAGAGGTTAATGAGATCTTTATTCCTGATGGATCTGGGGTCTGCAATGATACTGCGGTGCCCCAATGCTCTCGGCCCTGATTCTGACTGCCCGTCATACCACACGATCGGACCATCCATCAAATCCTGCACGGGATCGCCCTGATCGGAAACCGAATCAATAAACGACCTTATCCTTTCACCGCACAGGATATTTGCCGCGGGATACGCATTTCCATAAAACGCGTTTTCAAATTGAAATTCAAAAGATGGATCGTCCCGATAAAAAGAATAAAGCCCAATTCCAACAGAAAGCCCAGAATCGCTGACGCAGGGAACCGACAGAAAATTCTTGAACTGATATTTTTGCATCAAATAGGTGTTTGTCGGACAATTAAGAGCATAGCCACCGCCTAACGAAAGAACACATTCCTGCCCACGCAACCCATACTTCTGCAAGATGGCGTCTATTTCCTCCTCAACAACATGGATTGAAAATGTTTGAATGAGCTTCATGACCATGCTGATCTTGTTTTCTTCCTCCGAAAACCTCGGATCAAAACCGCTAAATTTAATGCCGGCATCCTCCGCGCTGTAAGCCATAATCCGATCCGCCAGCTTCTGAATTTGCAAAAAAACTTTTTCGCTGCTTTTGCGGTCATAAATCTTGTCGACAAAAAAGTCGTTTTCCAGTGTTACAGACTCAGAGGCGGAGGCCAACGCCATAAGCGTCCCCTCCCGCAAGTGGAAAATGCGGGTTGCCGCCGTCCAGTACATACCGGGAGAAGCAACTGGAAACACCTCTATATTTCCACGGATAGATACAGCACCGCAATAATATTTCTTATCTCTGGAGCTGCCGTCCAGCACGATGTCAGGAGCTCCATCCATGGCCAGAGCTACTACCGTTTCGTTATGAAACAGTTTGGTATCCGATAAAAGAGAGGCGTACAAATGAAAAATCGCATGGTTAGAAATATCCGAATACTGATGTACGGCGGCCAAACATGCTGATCGCTCACTCGCACAGGGGTCTCCAAAGATCTCGACGATATCAACCAGTGACAGCCCATATTCCGCAAGCCTTTTCTGAATAAAGCCCAAGTAATCATCCCGGCTGAAAAAAGCAATAGAATGCTGTTTAAAGCCTGTAAAGCGCTCTAATTCCCAATGGCGCAGCAGCGTTACCCGTTTGGCTTCCTTATGCCACAAAGCCATATTATGGTCGTGCCGCTGTGAAATCTGAAGCATATTTGCAACTGGGTCCACTTCAGAATAAACAGACAGATAATATCCATTTTTCATATCGTATCACCGTACCATTTCTTATAAAAGTCTACTGCACCGGCCATTTGCTCCGGCTCGTAAAGATGAAATGCGGGGTGGCGCGTATCTACATATATATCCAGCCCAAGCACCGATGCGCGCAAACAAAAATTATAGTCCTCACTGATAATCGTCGTACTCGGAATCACACTGTAATCGAGCCCCTTTTCAATGCAATCCCGGCTGATACAGCAGCATCCGCATGCGCCACCTACTTGATATACGCCGGGTACGGCAAGCTTTTCAAAAAACAAATTCATCCTGTAAAGCTTTTTCACCCTGCTGACATGCTCTCCAAAATATTCTCTATAAGCAAAATCCCAAATATCATACAACCATACATTGGGATGGCAGCCTTTTCGTATGTTGGTCCAATGAAGCGGTGATATGATGCTTTTCTGCTCCAGCAGCATCTCAGGAAGGGAATCCGGATGCAGAATGATATCCGAATCGATCGTCAGCAAAAAATCCCATTGCATTGGCCGGACGGCCTGAATCATCCCGTTTCGCAAATGTACCATTTTCAGGATCTTCTGTGGTGTCCAGTCATGAACACAATCCGTATGTTCCGATTCCGACCGCGCGATAAAAACATCGCATTGGTAGGGGGCTTGCGCCATCGTTTTTTGGAAGGAATACAGCAGCGCAGTAGATTGACGCTCGACATTGTCATCTGCGAAATAATAGGCGATCTCAATTTGGTTACGGTATTGAATGGCAAGGGCGCTGAGGCTTTTCAGAAAAAGGCCTAACACCTCCGGATTTTGTCGAATTGGCGAAATAATCATGACTTTCATTCAGCTACTCCCCTGCCCGATTTGTCTTTTCCATATCAAGGAGAGCAAGCAATCTATAAAACCGCCTCACATCTTTGGGATTGCGCAAATCAATATCCTTAAAAATACAGTAAAATTCAAAGTAATATTTTAGCAGATTGGCATCTAGGCCAACCGGATTATACTGTGCGACTAAGCGCCTCCTTTCCTCGCCGTCAAATTGGTCAAAATACTGGGTATTTCTTGGATAAAGCCCTTTTCGCGGATAATCAGACTGATTTTTCAGCCGAATCCTCAACCCATTGATATAAACGGTATTCAATTGTTTGGATATACAGAAATGAAGGCACTCCGATGCTGTATTTACGATCGGTTCACCGCGATCGTTCAAAGAGGTATTGCAGATCATCGGCACACCAGACGATCGATAGAATGCCGATATCAGTCGATAAAGCCTTTCATTTGACTCTCTGTTCAGCGTCTGCACACGGGCGCTCTGGTCCAAATGTAAGATCGCCGGCACCAACTCAGCCTTTTCCTGACGGATTCGGAACGTATGCAGCATATAGGGTGAGGCGTAAGCCTCCTCAAACCACTCTCCGACCTTCTCTTCCAGGATAATGGGAGCAACGGGCCGCCACCATTCTCTTTGCTTGATCTGATTCAGTAGCTCCTTTGTCCGCTCCTGCCTTGGATCGCCAAGGATACTGCGGTGCCCCAAGGCACGCGGCCCGATCTCTGCCTCACCGTCAAGCCATCCAACCGGGCCTTCTTCCAGATCCTGCACGAAAATAGACTCATCCAGCGGTGCAATGCTTTCAATATATTGATTAAATTCCGTTTGGACCTTCTGATCAAAGCAGGAGGTTTCTCCATAAAATGCATTTTGCAGCTTGAAATGAAAATTTGGATTGCGCAGATAAAACATCATTAGCCCAATCCCATACGAAATTCCGCAATCACTTACACAGGGCGGGGACGTAAAGCCGCGAAACCCAAATTCCTTCATGAGCTTAGAGTTGGTCGGGCAGTTCAGCGCATATCCTCCTGTAATCGATAAATAGGACTCTGACGGATCAACAGGATATGTTTCCAGCAAGCTCTGAATATTTGCTACCATTGTACGTTCGGAGATCTCCTGAATAATTTTCATCAGCATGCTGGTTTTATTTTCCTGTTGTGTAAATGCGGGATCAAAGACATTAAAGCGGGTCCCGGCATCTGCCTCGTGAACAGAAAACACCTCTTTTTTTAGCCGGTGATAAAGCTTCTGGACATCTAAAATCTTCTGTAGCCTAGAAAAGGAATAGTCCGGAAGGTTATCCATAAAATAAACGCTTTTGCTGGCTGATGCAAGCGCCATCAGAGTGCCCTCTCTGAGCCCCAAATCCGACTTAGCGAGCTCCCATAGAATTCCCGGTGAGGAAATCGCCTTCATCCCCCGCAGTATTCCCTGATTGGATACGGCCCCAAGGAAGGGCATATCTACATAGCGGTTGGAAATATAGCCATCCGGTCCTCCATCCACCGCTAACGCTACGATATTGCTTTTATGAAACAGCTCTGTATCAGAAAGCAAACCGCTATATAAGTGCGCAACGGTGTGGATTGCGCTGTCTTTCTGCATCTCTGTGAGATATTTTACCGGCTCCTTTTCAAGCTCTGGCGTTCCCCATACTTCCACCAGATCGTCCAGTGTCAGGTCATATGACTTTAGCAGCCCGTTTACAAAGGCCTCCATATCCGATTTTGAAAAAAAGGACAAGGTATGCTGTTTGAAGCCTGTGATTCTCTCCAGTTCCCAATATTTGATGAGCTGAACTTCATTTCCCTCTACATACCATAACGCCAGATTTTCATCATGCCGGATCGGCGTTTTTTCAAGGTATGATAATGGATGGGCAGCAAGATAAGCGGACATATAATAACCGTTTTTCATTTTTTCACCATTCCTTTACCTGTTGGAGCGCCCGAACCTTTTTATAATAGTGCCTGTAGGAGGACAACAAGTTCTCCCGCGAGAAGTAAGGGCTATCCTCATTGATATAAATATGCATTTCCTCAAATGAGATATCTTGCAATGGTTTTTGCGTCTTACTGGAGGTCACTTGGATAAATCGTACAAAAGAAGGTACATCTGCAAGCGTTACCTGTAGCTCCGAGGGCAGTGGAATCTTATAGGATTCAAAAAAACGAATGCTATTATCCCAATCCTCTCCCAAATGCATGTTCAGCAATTGTGCAGCAAGATGGCGTGTGTATTTTGCACCCGGATAGTGATAAATTGGAGCCTCCGCCGTCACGATATTACGGGCAGCGTCCATAAAATAAGTAAATGCGAATTCTTCTGCACAAAGGTACTGATAATGATCTAAAATACAATCCGACAGTTCCAAAACCTCGGATAGCATGCGGTATGATGCATCATCCATCCCTATGACGCCGGAATTGTAGGGGATAAAATCCTTCGATATCGGATACCGGCCACGAAAAATAAAACCTTTTTCCCAAATGTTTTTATAAAAATTCAGCCGCACAAGAGATTCCGCTGTAATCAACCCAGCAGGCACATCGCGGACGACATCCAATCCTTTCTGAACACTGGTACAGGGCGAATGAAGCAGATAGCACTCCCTCAAGGCATCAAAAAGCCCGGTCGGATCCGCCAGCACTAAGGTATCTGTATCCAGAAAAATCAGATCACAATGAAATTGCTCAAAGCAGTATGCCAGGCATTCAATTTTTGCCCTTGGCATGTAAACGCCCTGTAGCGTCCAATCATCAACCGTCTGGCTGCTTATCGGCAGTAAAATAAGCTCAGGGTAGGAAGAAACAGGAGCGTACACACCCGGATCATCCGTCACCACCAAAATCCGATACTCCCCAAGGCTGTGTTCCAAATAGGGATGCAGCGTGGCAATGGAGTACATGCTCTCCCTCTTAAACCGGACGTCACCAACTGCGCAGTACACAAATGCTTTCATTTTTGCGCAACCTCTTTCTGAATATATTGAGCAAGGCTGCTCACATTTTCTTCTAGCAAGCGCACAATTTCTACCTCTGAGATCTCCAGATCATACGTATCCTCAACGTTAACAATAATTTTAATAAACAATACCGAATTAATACCAATATCCATAAAACGGCTGGAGAGAAGCACAGGCTCGTCCAGATAGTCTGCTGTATCCTGAACAATACCTAGCACTGTGTTTTCTATATCTGTCATTTTGAAAACCCACCTTTTTATTATTGTGATGGCAGACGCCCTGCTGCAAGCCGCTCCATCGTTACAATCCGTTGCCAATATGCTCCGGCAGCAATCTGATCCTTTTCACACCATTTTCTACGAACCAAAGCCTTTTGATAAATGACACGGAGCGAATAAAACGCTTGATATATCTCCTCAAGCCGGCAGGAAAGTTCCGAATCCTGCCAATAATGTTCAATAAAATAGCACTGCAACCTTTTCCGATTGATGATATCGTTTAACAATTCACTCTGGTTTTTGATCTGATCCAGCCTGGTCAATGGATTTTCTTCTCTATATGCCTGATAAAGCTCTAACTGTTTAATCGAATGGCATATCCATTTCCTGCTCCACCCCGATTTAGGTTCCGGATTCGCTGCGGTAAGATGCTGGAGCCCTACAAGATGAATGCGATTAAGCGCATATTTTCCGGCGGTGCTTTGAAGCACCTCGTCATAATCCAGCGGAAAAATTCCGTAATTTAGTGTGTTGCGGAATTTACTGTCATAAACGATCATCTGCCGGCCTTGCGTGTCAACGCCTATGATCAGAATAAAATGATACTGCGATTGCGCCCGCACCTCATTGGCATCTGGTTTATGAACGTTTTCAAGATCATTCGTATCCAGAATCACGTAATAATCCTGCTGGATCGCCTTCGTGATCAATGCCGTCAGTTCTTCACGCTGATAAAGCAGCTCGCGCAGCTCAACGCCATATGTGCCCAGCAGTGCATGCAGGCTGATACTCTCCCTGTCGCGGTTGCATAAAAGCCCTTGTGTACGCAAGTACTCAAAAGTAAACGTGTCCTTATAAAACAGGCCTGGAAGGCCGCAGGAATGCGTATGTAGAATAGTAAAAATAATATTCTGAAAGCAATCCTTGAAATAAATTTCCGGGCACGGTGTAAGCTGAAGTTGTTTATTCACTCTGGTCCTCCGGCAAATTAGCTTTGCGCAATGCGTGTTAATGTATTGAATATATTCTGTACATTGACAAACAGCTCTTCCTTCACTTCATCTTCTGGGAACTCAACCCCATATAAATCTTCAATCTCCACCAGCATTTCAATGCACTTGATCGAGTTGATTCCCAAATCTTTTAAATTGCTCTCCGGAAGAACCGGATGCTGCTCTGTAAAATTTTCTGCGATTTTAATCAAGTCTTCTATTTTCATCATTAATTTCTCATCCTTTCCATGATGGATCAATATAAGCCTTCAGACAGCCCCCCGTTGCAGAACCCATTACATCCAAAAGCCCCGGCAGAGGCCCTTCATACAGCAGATTACCGCCCTTTTCGCCGCCTTGAGGCCCAAGATCTATGATATAATCTGCCTGCGATATCACGCTCATATTGTGCTCGATAATAATCAGGCTGTTGCCCGAATCCACTAGCCTTCCAAACATCCGCATAATCGCCCTGACGTCCTGAGGGTGTAGGCCTGTCGTAGGTTCATCAAATACATAGAGGATATGCCCTCGTTTTTTTTTGATCAATTCCTTTGCCAAACGAAGCCTCTGGCACTCCCCTCCAGACAACGTGTTGAGCATACTGCCCAGCGGCAGATAACCCAACCCAATTTCACATAACACTTTTAGTTTTCGTTCTACTTTAGAAATACTTTTAAAAAACTCCATAGCCTCTTTTCCTGTCATTTTTAGAACCTGTGCGATATTCTTGTTTTGATAGGTCACCTCCAAGACTTCGTCTTTAAATCGCTGCCCACCACAACTCGGGCATATGCTTTGCATGCCCTCCAGAAAAGGCAAACCCGCATCCACCGTTCCCGCGCCGTGGCAGACTTCACAGCGCCCGCCAGGCACATTAAAAGAAAAGCTTTTTTTGGTGAGCGTACGCTCAGCTGCTGCTTTTTGATTCTCATATAGCTCTCGTATATTCTGATACACATCGATATAGGTCGCCACGTTAGATCTGGAGTTTCCATATAATGCACCTTGACGGAAGGATACGACGCCATCCAGCTTTCTCCATCCCTCCAAAATCCCGTTGCAAGCCTTACCCTGAAAAGCTGCTTCCAAAGCGGGCAAAATTTCATCGAAAACCAACGAGGACTTCCCGCTTCCTGAAACCCCGGTAACAAGCACCATCGCGTTGAGCGGTATATGCACGGTTAAATCCTTCAAATTATTGGAGTCCGCATGCTTTACAGTCAGCAAATCGGAGAAGCTGCGCGCCGGACACGCGGGCAAGTGAAACGTCTCCTCCAGATAGCCCCGTATGATAGATCCGGAAGCCTGTGAAATATTCGCCGCCGGCCCTTGATACACAACCTCTCCGCCTTCTCTTCCTGCACCTGGGCCAATTTCGACGATATAGTCCGCGGCGCGGATTACCTGTGTATCATGCTCTATTACGATCACAGTATTGTCCCTTTCGCGCAGGGCACGCATTGCGTCTATCACCCGGTTCGTATCATCCTCATGCAAGCCGGCAGTCGGTTCATCCAGAATATAAATGATTCCAGACAATTCAGAATCCAGCATCTGTGAAAGCCGGATTCTCTGCATTTCTCCACCTGACAGCGTCGGGCTTGCCTGCATTAGCCTCAGATAGCCCAAATCAAGATGAACGATTCCCTCCAGCTTTTGAATTATCAGATCGGTTAATACGCTTCCATATTTCAATCTATCAATTTGTTTCAGCCATATGAGTAAATCCTCAAAAGGCATTTCCAGCAACCCGTGCAGCGTTTTTCCGGCGAACAGCACGGCTTTCGTCTTTTCAGAAAGACGTGTCCCGCCGCACTTTCGGCATTTGGATTTCACAATATATGGCCCATAGCGTTCCACAAAATCGGGCTTATCTAAATTTTTAACATATTGATCATACACTTGATGGATAACACCCGGAAACGCGCCATTTAGGGTGGATTGCGGCGGTTCCCTATCCGGAAAGTATTGGGTGAACGCCTGATCCTGGCAACCATAAAAAAGATATGCCTGTGCAGGAGGCGACAGTTTGCCAATCGCTTCATCCTCACGGAACGGAAAATGATAATACCGAGCGGCACGTTTTAAAATCTGGGTAAAGTTCTTGATATCGTTGCTCCACCAGCTTCGCACGCCGCCATCTAATATGGATCGTTCCCAATCAATGAGCAAATCCTCCTCCACCCGATATTCTTTCCCCATTCCTCCGCAAGCCTCGCAGGCCCCCTGAGGTGTATTAAACGAGAAATCTGACGGGCGAAAATGCGGCAACGGGGCGCCGCAGCCTATGCATCTTTTGGGACTTCCCGCCCGATCTCCCCATACAGCAGTATCCGTATGTTGGGACGGCAGATTTTCAGTTCCGCATTCTGGGCAGCGGATCACGCCCCAATTCGCGTAAAGATAGCGCAACAAATCTAAAATTCCAGTCATCGTGCCAAGAGTAGAACGAGGATTTCTATTTTGATACCCCTGTGAGATGCTGATAACCGGTGATATATTCTTTATGGCATCCACTGCCGGCTTTTGAAACACTTTTTCATTTTCATCTACATAAGTCAGGTATTGCCGCATACACTCGTGCTGCAATACATCCATTACCAGCGTGGATTTTCCTGAACCAGATACTCCGGTAATCACTGTCAACCGCCCTCTTGGAATGCGAACATTGATGTTTTTTAAATTATTTTCCCGTGCTCCCTGAATGATAATATCAGACATCAAACATCCTGCCTCCCTCAAGTTGTAACATACTTATCCTTCTGAATACGGTACAGGCGAGCATAGATACGATCCTGCCGCATCAACTCTTCATGGCTGCCGGTTTCCACCACCTGGCCTTGATCTAAAACAATGATCCTGTCTACCGCCCTCGTCATGGTAAGCCGATGCGTGATAATAATTGTAGTCGTCTCTCTTGATAAATGAAGTATTTTTTGGGTTAATTCATATTCTGAATAGGTATCGAGTGCGCTGGAAAACTCGTCAAGCAAAATATTGGGATTGTCAGAGTATACGCATCTGGAAAATGCCAGCTTTTGCTTTTCGCCACCGGAAAACATCAGCCCTTCCTCATCGAATTCCCGGGTGACTCCAGCCTGTACGCCTTTGCCAGCGGCGCCTATTTTGGAGCCTAGTCCGCATTCTTCCAGCGTATCTTCCACCTTTTTCAGCGCTTGGGCATCTTCTACGCAATCCATTGCCACATTTTCGCCTACTGTTGTGGCGTAAAGCTGAAAATCCTGCATCAATGAGCTGTAAACCAACTTTCGATACTCATCCAGAGGATATTTCTTAATATTGATCCCATTGACAAGGATTTCACCCCTCTCCGGGTCATAGAGGCGTAGAAGCAGTTTATACACAGTTGTCTTGCCGGCCCCGTTATACCCTACCAATGCAACTTTTTCTCTCTTCTCAACTGCAAAGCTAACGTCTTTCAGTGCATAACCCTCCACATTGGGATATCGGAACCAAACACGCCGGAATTCAATTTTGATCGGGCCCGGCTCCAGCCGACATGGATGGTTGGGAGATTTTACTTCGTTGCTGTAATCAAAAAAGCCTCGTACTCTTTCGATATATAAGCTATGCGCCTGAAGATTATTGACTTCCCCGAGGATCTGTGAAATTCTCGCCTTTAGAGGAGACAAGCCGTTCCAAAGCCCCAAAAACGATCCGGACGTATATTTGCCCACCACCAGCACCATATAGGCCAAATAGGAGATCACACCGAACTCCCCCACCAGCTTCTGCAAAAAAGTGCTGATCATATAGACCGCCAACTCACGCCTTCCATACTTTTCATAGATCTCGTGCAAATTCTTTTTGGATTCCTGAAATTTATCATACAAAAGCTTTGATACATTGGTAAGACGAAAATCTTTTGCAAACCTGCTAAGGAAAAAAACACGGTTCACATAATCCATCTGCCGGTTAAAAAACACCCCTGTGTTGTATGATTGATTCACAATTTTATTGATTTTATTTGCAAATAAGCATCCAATCAGGAAGGCCAGCAACGCCAAAGGGATGATTACCGGATCCATCAAGGCAAACGTCAGCCCCAGGCAGGCGGTCACGACGATCGCAATCGTCAGGTTGGTAACGGTTGTGAATACCTTCCAGATCAAATCGTTCATTTGATTGATCGTGTAGGTCAGTTCGTTATAAAAATCGGTATTATCGTAACATTTCAGATCCATCTGGATGGCTTTGTCGAAAACCATTGTTGTCAGGCGCTCACTGATTTTTGTCTCCGCCTGCTTATGCAAATATTCGTTAAACAGGGCGCCGTTGATCGTGTTGACAACCTGAAGAGAAACATAATACACCACCGTAATGATCAGCAGCTGCCTGAAAAGGGGACCCGTCAGATCCGGAGCTTTCGCGATCTTTTCAACGGTGTCTACGAGGTATTTTACAAAGTAAACGTTGCCTATCACGTTGTACATTACCCCACATAGCACCTGAAAGAGGATGGAAAAAGTTCCAAATAGCGGAACTATACGAAAAAACAGCTTGAGCATATACCAGTTATTCTGGAGAATTCTTTTAATTTTCATAACCCACCCCGCATAAGCCCTCCTGGCTGTAATACTGAGATTGGATTTCAAACATTTCCGCATACTTCTGATCCAATTCCATTAACTGCGCATGCGTTCCATACTCCACAATCTCGCCATCTTCCATCATATAAATCCTATCTGCTATTTTTGCAGATGACAGACGGTGTGAAATAAATAGGACGGTTTTTTCCGCTGCAATATTCTTGATATTTTCAAAGAATTTCGCTTCTGCCATAGGGTCCAATGCGCTGGTTGGTTCGTCTAAGATAAAGATATCATGATCTGTCAGATAAATTCTGCATATTGCAAGTGCCTGTGACTGCCCCCCTGACAAGAGAACACCATCTTCCGACAGCTCACGGGTCAGCTGCGTATCCATTCCATCCGGCAGTGCACGAATTTTATTTTCTAAGCCAAACTCTCGGATAATTTGGGAGATTTCTTCCTCATTTTTGCTTTCACCGCCTAAAAACAGGTTGTTCCGGATCGTATCGGCATACAGGTTAAAATCCTGAAAAACAATCCCAAACCGGTCTCGGTATACCTCAAGCTCCAGCTTGCGGATATCAAGGCCGTTATAAAGAAGCTGACCCTGATCAGGATCATACAGACGCAGCAACAGATGAACAAGCGTTGTTTTGCCCGAACCATTTTTCCCAACGAGCGCAATCTTTTCCCCTTTCTTAATGTTCAGGTTAATATGATGCAGAGCATCCTTGCTCATGCTTTGATACCGAAAGGAAACGTTCCGAACTTCAAGCTCTTCGAATTTTCCCGGCTGAACCGCATCGGGAATGCTTACAATTCGGGGTTCATATGCCATAAAAGTTCGAAATTTTTCAATATACAAGCTGTTTGCCATCAATTTATTGACGGAATTGACAAATGCAACACTTCGATAGCTAAATTCCGCAAGCGCGCTGATCATCGGAAAATAGAATGCCACGCTCAGCGTTTTTTGTATTACAATTTTATATACGGCGATTAATGTTGCCACACATGTGGTCAGGCCAAACCCAAAGAGCAGAGACGCAGCATTCAGAAGGGCAACCTTCTTATATTGCTGTTGATTCAAATTCCGAATGCCGCGCGCCCCTTCTTTTATCATTCCGCGCAATGGCCGCGCAACTTCGGTAATCCTCAGTTCCTTTGCATATTCATGCTGTATTAGCACACGATTGATGTATCCCAGCTTTCTTTGATACGGAATGACCCGCTTCGTGTAGAGAAATACTTCCTGATTGATGCGTTTACCAAGATATAAGCTCAGCAGCAGGAAAAAGAAGGAAAGCACTACAATGCTGACATCAACGAACCAGAAAAACGCCATCAGGATGACCACGCCGACGCCCATGCCTAACGCACTGAAAACATCACCCAAGATCTCTGTGCTTTTTGTGGGAATTTCACCGATCGAATAGACAAAATTATCATAATATTCCGGATCGTCATAGCATTTATAATCGAGCGTATTGACCTTTTCATAAATCATGGTTTTAATCGCACAGGTAATTTTCAGATCTGACTGCTTGATATAGATCGTTCGATACCAACCGCCAAAAGCCTCCACGAGAAGGCCGCATATCGTCACAGCCCCGACTACGGTAATCATAAAGCCGATCGGCTTTTGATCAATAACACACTGCACGAAGTAGGCAAAAAACACCACGGTAAACAGGATATTATAAACATTGGTCAGCACCTCATAGAGCATCGTCATCCAAACGCGGGAAGGAGAAACTTTCATAATCATGCGGATGATATATAGATTATGTCTGATTTGATCGCTCTTTTTCATCCTTTCATCCTTTCTCTGCCTCACAACCGTGGGGGTTCCGTTCAGCTGAATATCTGTTTCTCATCGTTTTTCTGGCAATTCTCCATGCCGCGCGCCCAAAAAGCCTGCTTCAAACTGAGGCATCCACCCATGGGCGTTAAAATGACCAAGGCGGTCGATCCCTGCCATGAGCATACCGGAGCGGTCATATCTTCCCTTTGTAATCCAAATCCAATACTCTCGGTCAGGATACTGTCCATGCTGCGCTTTCATTGCTGCTAGGAACACCAAATACCGCTCCAATGTGAAATGAACCCAACCCTCATTGTCGATCGAATGCGCAATGGAGATACCCGTGCTTCGAATACGATCCGGTTTCATCGTTGCGGAAGTGCGAAACCAGAAATCTGCCTGTTCTGTCGTTTCACCAATCAGTGGATCACTAAAAGCCCAGCTGCGGATCCGAAACAGCTCGCCTAACTGCTGCTTACTTACCCCTTTTGGCACACATAGAATGATCTCATTCCTTTCTCTTGCACGCTGGATTTCCTGCTGGGTAAACGGGCATTCCGAAAGTTCAAAGGGCTTTCCCGTTATCGTTTCGATACCAAGGCCTCGATACCACTGATAAAACCAATTGTGGAGTTCCCAGGGATCATTCAACCGATCCCCAATCAATACGGCAAGGCTCTGTGCATCCAATTTTCCAGCAGAAACCAGCTCTTGCAAGAGGCTCATAACGGATTGTTCCAACATTGTTCCACTTCCACTCCCTATACTTTATATATTTCACGCTGCTCCCCCTGATACGTAGAATTCGGTTTCTCCAATTTTTCCACACACAGCGAATGGGGTTGATTGTCTAAAATTTTTTCACTGAGCAGCTTGCCTGCCGCAAAGCCGTGCATAAATCCATGCCCGTTAAAGCCGCTGATCTGATACAGATTTTCTGCGCCGCCAATGATTGGCCTGCCGTCCGGCGTCTCATCATAATATCCGCTCCATTGGGCACAAACGCTTGCCTCGTGCAGGAGTGGAAACCATTCAACTGCCTTTTGGGCATGTGCCAAAAACCAATTGTAATCGGTTCGTATACGATCAGACAGATTCGGCTCGTAAGGGCGGTTATATTGCGTCAGTATTCCTCCTCCTTCTTCATGAAAGCCAATTCCTAAATCGGGATAAATCGCAACCGGGAACGCTTTGCTGATCCCCGGCAGCGGATCCGTTACAAAAATCTGCTGAAAAGCCCGCGCAACTGGCAGGTCAATCCCAACCATGCGTGATATATCGCTACTCCATGGACCGGCAGCGTTGACCAAACGGGAAGTATAGAATGTATCCCCGTGTTCTGTCTGTAAAACAAAACCGCTCCCTTTTCTTTGTATGCCGGTAACGCACGTGCTGCACAGGAGCGAAACCCCCGCATATTGTAATGCGTCCGTCAGAAAGGAAACCACTTGATGGACATCCAGGATCCCCTCCTCGGCGCCAAAGGTAATAAACCGTACGCCTTCATACTGAAGCCGTGGTTCCCTCTGAGCAAATTCTTCCCCCTGGAACAGACTCACTTCTACACCCAGCGCCTTCTGCAAATGGTAAGCCTCCAAATAAGATTGCTCCCTTTGCCGGTCTGTGATGAAAAACGCATATCCACATCGATTCAATTGAAAGGATATTCCCGCTTTTTGCCCAGTTTCCTGCATCAGACTCCAACTGAGCTGGGATAAGCGGATATTCATCTCATCCGCAAATTGGTATCGAAGCCCTCCGGCGCACCGCGTTGTGTTATATCCTCCGAAATAAGGTTCCCTGTCAACCACCAAAATGCGCTTCATTCCGCCTTGATTCAGATAATACGCTGTGCATAACCCCATGATCCCCGCGCCGATAATCACAGCCTCATACTGCATCCGCTTTCTCTCCTTTCATAAACGCCTCTAAAAATGCAGGGATCCGGCAGGTTTTTTCAGGCGGTTTATCAGGGTATATTTCCCCTTCTTTTTCACTAATTGCAGCTTTCACTTTACCACATATGCGGTCTGTTTCCATGAGCTGTTCCATATCATAGATACGATAACCTGCATTCTCCTGAAAGACAGCATAGACACCGCAATCTGTCAGAATGACTCCTCCGGATATATTCTCACTGATATGTACCACGCTGTAGAAAAGCAATGCCCTAGATTTAGCATCTCCTGTTTTGCATCGTATTACCTGATCTGCTGTCATAATACGGTGGTTTTCTACAAAAATCGATTCCTCCCGGCATTGATGCAGAAAAAGAAGCGTCCCATTTCTGCCATAGCGCATTGCAAACGCCTGAACCAGCTTACTTTTTACACTGACATAAACATACACCTGCGGGTTAGGTACAAAAAGGGACTGAAAAGCATAAACGGCCCATGAAAAAATCGAATCCGGAAACTGTTTGCGGTATTGAAATATCGCTCGGCAGAAATGTCGGCTTGATTCTCTTGGATTCCCCTGCGGAGAAAGCTGAAATGCGGCCTGGCCCGAAGCCTTCGCCCGGGTCAAAAGATGCTCCAGCTCTTCTGTGTGAAATGAACCGGAAATCTTATTGAGAACGCAAAGCGGGCCGTCCTCTTGTTCAAACAGAACAGTTTTCCGAGCGCTCGCCACCCAGTCGATTCCGAAGGCGCGCTCCGGGGGCATATAGGCAAAATACGGCCGTTCAGAAATGGGGAACGCGTCATTTCTTGAAACCACATAGGTCTCACCCACATCAACAATTAACTTATCCTGACCGTCTAGGCGCAGCTGCATCAGATTATGCAGGGGAATCCGCAGCAGAAAAAGCAGAACGTAGAAAAACGACATAAATGTGTTGCATTCTACCGGTACTTTTTCTTTTTTCCGGTACAAATAGGCGCATTCCTCCATACTGAACCATGGAACCACAAATTTGCTTTCCCAGGTGTCTTTCTTTTCCTGCTTATACAGGTTGGTTTCACAGTTGCTGACCATCCAATTATAGATTCGTTGGAACGTACTACAGGCCGTTTCTCTCTCCCGGTAAAGAATATGAGCAACCATATGGGATTGCATCGACATCGCGCAACTGAGCAGCACGGCACATTCAATTTCGGGATGGCTCGCTCTGCCAAGCGCAGAGCGGTGCACCGCCCTGGAATATACTTTATAGCTGCTCTTTTCCTCATACCCATCCAGCAGCCGGCTAAGCTCCGCCTGATTCCACCAGTCCTCCTCTTCACGGCAAACTCTCTGCAAGATTTCCTGCAAACCGGGGCTCTCCCCAAAGCCTTGAAAAAGGGTGGGTGGGTTATAAATCTGCACGATTTTATAATCTGTTTCCTTTATAGGATCTATATAAAACGTAACTGTCTCATGGAATCGATATCCAGTTTGATAAAAAATCTGAATCACACAGGTAATCATGCAGTGCGTCCCTTGGGATAATCTTTCCATCTCCACCTCGACAGAACAGATTTCTCTGCGGCAAAAATTATGTTGAAACCATTCCAACAGCATCGTATTTGCATAGGCACTTGCAAGGTGTAGATGTGACGCCCACCGGCCAATGTCGCCACGGAGGATGCAATCTTTTATATCCTGACACATAAAATCTATGGTCCTTTGCGAAACGGTCTGCAAAACAAATCACCTATTCCTTATACTTCCTGACCAGTGCTGCCAAATCATCAATGGAAGAAAAAGCACGGATCAGTTCCTCCTCATCCTCAATAAATATGCCAAATTCCTTTTCGATATCGATAATAATTTCAAGTGCAATCAGAGAATTAATTCCATAGGTATCGATCAGATTTTTTCCTTCCAGTTCGGGAAGCGACAGTTGCTTTTCCAATTGCCTGCTCAAAATTTTACACAAGCCAGCCTGATATTGCTTCAGCTCCATACCAAAAACTCTCCTTCTCATAATAATCCATCTAAAATAGCTACACAGCGCTGATTTCCATGGTACTCCGTAATTTTTTTTGAAAACAGGTGCAGACGCTCCCGATCAATCTCATCCATCGCCATTTGCACCAAACGCTTTAGCTTGCGAGGGCGCAATTCATAAATACTCATCCAATATGCCAGCTGGTTACGCTGCATCTGCTGCGCATTGAACGAGCGCTCAAAATGCTTCCCGGGAATGCAGATGCTGGGTTTTTCGTGAATCAGGCTGGTCAACATCATATCCTGCCCCCCATGAAACACCACGACAGCACAATGCGGCATTACATCCTCGATATTGATGTATTGGACGAATCGGATATTTTCCGGGAGGTCTGTTATAATATCTTCCCTTTCATAATGAAATCCTAGGCTGCACAGCACGTTAAATTCACCATCTCCAAATGCACGGGCAATGATTTCACTGTATAGCTTTGGCGGAATCGCACCTACACTGGTATAAATAAAAATGAGCGGCCTGCCGTCCAGTCTATCCAGCAGCGCGGTGCTATCCCCGCCACTCTGTCGGTTCAGCACGCTTCCTGCAAACTGAACTTGCCGGTAACGGTCAAGGCCGGGTTCTAATTCGGGAATAGATGGATTGATGACGCAATCCGCCCGGTCAAAAACCAGCTCGCATACATTTTTAATGGGCGGCTGGCGGTATCGTTTTAAAATCGGGTTGAAATGATCCGTCAGGTACTCGCCAGCCGCCTCATTCGCAGGAAATTCCGGCGTTGACGGGGTGCTCGCAAAAAGGACAAGCGGAATGCGAAGCGTATTTGCCAGAATCGTCGCCGCCGGATTGGACTGACTGAATATCACATTGGGACGGAACTCGCCGGCAATCTCCAATCCTCTTTTCAGTGCATAAGAAAGATAACCCTCTTCCGCCATCCCCGTCCATTCAACAAACTCAATGTAATTATTGATATTCTGAAGCTTTGTATGGTACTCAGGCGGCTCGCTGTAATACAGGCGGTAGGATGCCGCTTCAACCAGTTGTGCAACATGCCCGCCAAGCACAAAAGCCGTTTCCCAGCCATCTTCAACTAGATTCTGCGCCAAGCCGATAAACTTTAGCGTTGAGCCCAGGGAGCCGGAATTCGGGGGGCTGGGCATGATTAATACTTTTTTCCCCATGGATGATCCTCCAATACATACAAAGCCTTTAAGCCTTCTTTCATCGTCGGATACAGAAAGGTGTAGCCAAGCTCTTTCTTCACCCGCTCGCATGACAGCCGAACGGAAAACATCCGGAGCACATGCAAGCTCCACAACATCCTCTCACTGGATAAATCCGACGCATGCCAGCGAACGGAGATCTCGCCGTCAATCTGCTGCACGCAAGCATAAAACTCTCTTTGTGTAACCGGCAACTCGTCGCACACATCAAAGATGCCCTGTGCACTGGTATCTACGGCTAATTTACAGAGGATACGAACTGCGTCGTCTACGTGAATACGCGCGGACAAGGCATCTCCATTGCCCAACAGGCTGATTAATTTGCTGCGGAAGGGACTGCGTTCTCCCGGGCCATACACCTCTGCCAGCCTCATGATGGCATAAGAGCTTCCCATGGCCTCAGCACACTGCCGCACCATATTCTCTGCCTCTGCCGCCATGGCCGGATAGGGATGCTCCCTAAGCAACGCTTCTCCAAATTCCTTGCCAACTGCTCCTGCCGCCCCATTGCTCGCATAGAGCAGCCTTTTGACTGGATTACACGCCACAACAGCCAGAAAACGCCCCAAATCTCCCAGCATGCTCTCCTGATTCTGCCGAAAGGTCGCATAATGCCCACCTGCCAGGTAAATTACAGTATCCGCCTCATGAAGCGCCTGCTCAATTGAAATAGGATCCTTGAGATCCCCCTGCATCCACTGCGCACCTTTTAGAAGAGGAGAAGTGCACTGCTTGTCATACACTCTGACTGGCTCTGATAAGCTTTGAATCAGCTCCTGATAAAGACGAGAGCCAATATATCCGTTTCCCCCAATGATCAATATCAATTCCAATTCACCATCAATCACAGTTTTCTGATCTTTTTGCCGGTTGACGTCAGGTCGATTTCGTCTACAAAGATGATTTTTCTCGGCACCTTATAGTCCTCCATTCCATCCCGGCAAAAACGAATCACATCCTCTTCATCGGGAGGGTTCTCCCGATCCGCCGCAACCACTTTTGCATAAATACGCTCATTGTGATCATCATCCGGCAATGAAAACACCGCCGCGTCCTGAAGCCCTGGGTGCAAAATCAGCCTATCCTCCACTTCCTGCGGATTCACCAGATGGCCGGCAATATTCATCGTTTGGGAGATACGCCCCTTCAAGACAATTCCCTCCTGCGTCACGCATCCGAAATCCCCTGTGTGAAAATAATCCGGGTACTGTTCTGATACTAACTTTTTCTGGCATATATCATCGTTATAATATCCGGATGCACAATGGGCTCCGGCAACCAGAATCTCACCGCAGACGCCGTGAGGGACTTCCACCCCATCGCTTGCGACAATCTTGATATAAACTCCCTTTACCGGATGCCCAACGCTGCTTTGCGCTTTTGTCAAATCGTCGCTTGCCTGGTATGAGATTACGCCGCACTCTGACGAACAATAGATGGAGTGAAGCACTTTGCCGCTTTTTTCATAGAGACCTACAAAATGCTGCGGAGCCATGTAGGAGGAACTAGTGAGACACAGGCGAACATGATCCCATTCAATCTGGTCAATCGCTGGACTTTCCAGCAATTTGGCATAAACAAAGGGTACGCTGAATAGGACCGTGACTCTATAGCGATTGATCACATTTTTCATTGCTCCGGGTAAGAAGGTCTTTTTGATAACAACCGTTGCGCCGCTAATCAGACCCGGCAGGTAGATTGTGGTGAGCGCTGAGGTGATCAAATGCGACACTGGCGTGTAGCAGACATCTGACGGTGCCAGATTCAGCGATTGAGCAAGATCGGCGATATTTCGATACATTGCTTCATGAGAAAACACCACACATTTCGGCAAGCCCGTTGTGCCTGAAGTATACAAAAAAACAGCTGCGTCAATTGGAGCCGGCGTGCTATTAGGCGCCTGTCCGCCCTGCGGAATCAGATATACACTTTCAGAAAGGACCGCTCCGCCCGGCCGCATCTCCCCGCACAGGAGATAATCCAGCCCAGCCTTCGCCTGCACCTGGGAAAGTGCATGTGCACTGCACTCTTCCATAGGGACAACAATACAGTCGTGCTGCCACAAAGCCAGAAGAACGGCGATATATTCCACGACGTTCTCCAGAGATACGGCTGCCACACAGCCTGCTGGCAGCTGCCGCAAAATCAGTTGTTGCCGATAATATTCAACACGCTGAAGAATTTGGGCAAATGTATAAACATCACCCGTATCATTTATTTGAATCGCCGGCCTCTGACCAAACTGTTTCATATGCTCCACTATTTTTTCGCCCAGCATAGAACTCCTCCTTTACCAATCCAGAACAATGGAATGCGCCGTGCCGCCGCAACCTGCCTGAAGCATATCGATTATATTTTCATGATGGACAAACGCCGACACAGGCGGACGCTCCATACCGCGTATGCAGCAAAGAATATCTCTGTGTACGTCGCAAGTGAGAAAGCGGCGGTCAAACCTCCCACCACAAAACAACAGATCTTTTTCAGCCGGTACCCCGGTGAATAAAAACATATCGGCATTCCTCTTCGTCGGGGTCAGCGCCTCGCCCTCGTAGGCGCATACGGTGGAAAACATCTGCTCCAGCAGGCTATTCCCTTGGATCGCTGCGCCATCCAATCCACTGCTGATATAGCAATCAAAAACAAGATATGCGACATATAGCAAATCATAAAACAAATAGGGAATTTCATACTCGGGCTCTACCCGTATGACCGGAAATTTCTGTAAATCCTCTTCTGTATAAAGCGTATACGGTTTCTCACCGGCATAAATCAGCACGAGTTCTCCTGCTTCAAGCGGAAAGGATGGGCAACAGGCAGAACACACTTCAGCAACGCTCAGGCCGCAAATCAAGCCATGCAACCGGCCCGGATATCCCAGGAAAGACAAGGCGGGCGGATACAACTGCGTATGTCTGCTTCGGAAGAGAGCCGCACACTGCAACGGCCCGGGGTCAGTATTCAGCACCTGCAAGGCGCCTTCACCATCCTTAAAATCATAAATGTTCACAAATGCGGATCGACCTTCCACCAACATAAGGGGAGTGAAATTGAGGCAGCCATGCGTGAAAACTCATCTGCCCAGCTGAATCATACCCGCCAATCAGCATCAGCCGGCCTTCATATTTGGTATTTGGCAGCCACGTTTTATATTTTTCATCTGTGGTAATTCCGCAGAAGGCATAAAGTGATGCCACAAGGACTAAATACCGCTCCAACGTAAGATTAAGATCTCCCTGCTTTTTTATCACCTGCTGGATTTCCCTTCCAGTGCGATCCAGCAGTTCTGGCTGTGTCGACTTTTTGACAAAGAACCAACAATCCTCTTCCTCTGGATTCTGCTTTACCAATGCGCTGCTTTCCGCCCAGGTATGAAAATGGAACAACTCACTCAGGTCTTTTGCAGAGAGCCCCTTGGGCAGACAGCACAACAGCTCTCCCCGCTCCCGGAACTCCCGGATCTCCTCCTTATAAAAGTAAGGCCGGGTCAAGTGAAATGGCTTGCCCGTAATTTGTTCCACACCCAGCGTTTTATACCAATGCTCCATCTGGCTGCGCACCTCGTCCGGATGATCCGTATCGATTTCATTGGACCTATAGCAAAGCAGATCCGCCGGTGTGATGATCTCCTCTTTTAACATTTCTGTAATTACGGACAGCGCCGCCTCTTTCAAGTCCCTCATGTTACCCATCCTTCCTGCGATTTAATATCATTTGACTGAGTCTGGGCAAGACATCATAGAAATCCGCCACGATTCCTACAGTAGCGTATTGAAACACAGTGGCATTCGCATCACGATTGACTGCGATAATATTCTTACATTTACGCAGGCCTATCAAATGCTGAGAAGCTCCTGAAATACCTAATGCGATATATAGCTCCGGCTGTACGGCCCTGCCGGATAAACCAATTTGATATTCCTTAGGAGCCCATCCTTTTTCTACCAGTGCGCGCGTTACACCAATATCCGCATGGATCAGATCCGCCATCTGCCGAATCTGATCCAAGTCTTCTTTCCTGCGCAGCCCCGCGCCCACGCCGATCATAATCTGATTGCTTTCCGTTCCGGCAAAGTGCCGATTCGAAACCGACAGCAACCGCTCTGAATTTATGCCTGCTGCTTCGCACGGATGAATACAAATGTTAGCCGCAACATCAGAGTTGCGGGGATGCGGATCGAATATATTTTTTCTGATGGTGCAAACGAGTGTGGAACCGGTCGCGCAAATATCCGCGTATGTATTCCCCTCATAGACTGGTCGTGTCGCGACAATCTGCTCCCCATGCTGGCAAATCTCTACGCAGTCTGCACACATGCCCAGCCTCTTCCGGCTTGCCAGCTGAGATAAAACAGTTTTGCTGTGCACTGTATTGGGCGCTAAGATCAAGTCGGGCCGGTGACTATCGTAATATTCACAAATACCCTCTAAATAATTCCCGTCCTCAAAATATTCGAACGCATCTCCTATATAAATATCTATCCGTTCAAAGGAAAGCTGTTGCACTTCACGCAGAAGATTTTTCAACGCATTCCCAGAGCACAAAGCCAGCCCTGAAATGGTAAATCCATACCGCTTTTTCAGTTCTCGCGCCACAGTAATCAATTCATCACTGAACGCTAAAAGATGACCGCATGCATTTTCCAGATAAACACATACTGTACGTCCAGCGCCATCCTCAGCCATAAATTTTCTCCCCCCTCTTCATCTGATTGATACGGGTTATTTGAGCGTACAACTGCTCTATTCCCTCATCTATCCCGTACAATTCCGCCTGCCTGAAGGAATTCTCTTTCCGGTCTCTCAGCCGGCATACCCGGGTTTGCGATCCCGCAGTCCCCACCATAGAAGCATCACAGGGGAGCACCTGCTGCAATTCAACCTTTTTATGATTTTCAAGAATTTGTGCAAGCTTCGGCCGCTCCGATTCTGCCCAGTTTTTAATGGTCAAAAGTGCCGGAACGGAGGCTTCCGTTTTTACAAAATAACGCTCCAACTCCCGCTTAAGGAGGAAACAGCCTTGTTGACCCAGCGAAATTTCCACCACATTTGCATAGCAGGGCATTCCGAGGCTTTCGGCAAGGCTGGCAGGAACCTGACCTGTTTCACTATCGCTGGATTGACAGCCCGACAAAATCAGTTCATAGTGCCCCTCATTCCTGATCCAGGACGCCAAGGCATAGGAGGTTGCTACCGTATCTGAACCAGCAAGGAGCGGATTGCTCAAAAGCACAATCCGATCTGCCCCATAGGCATACAAGGGCTCCATGCACTCCACCGCGTTTGCAGACGACATCGCTAGCAGGGTAACAGAACCTCCCGCCTGCCGCCTCAGCCAGAGTGCGCAGCTATAGGCAAGCAAATCCTGTCGGCTGATTTCCAGAGCCGCCTTTTCTCTCGTGACCATTGCACTGTCTGCTCCGGCCAACGCGGGCTTCACACATACCAATATGTTCAAATCGCCACGCCCTCCTCTGCAACTGCTTCCAAAACCGATAAACTGCGCTCAAGCCTTGCGGCATCATAACGCAAGGCTCGCTGGGCAAATCCGCGGCAGTAGCCACAATCCCGACAGCTTTGCAGATTACAGGAATGAGTTAGGAAATGCTCCATAAAGCCGTCGAGCTTTTGATTGTCAATATCGATTTCAAGCTGCATGAGGCTCCTAAGAGTTTTTAAATCCGTTTTACTAACGTGTTTGCCATGCATCATCTGTTTATTTTGAAAATGATTCATGTTCAGAATTTCTGACAAATTCCCCTCATATTTTCCACTGCAATAGGCATCAGCTGTTCTCAACAGCCATGAAGAGGATTTATTGCGATCTGTCAGTTTATATTTTCGGATTCCGATTTCCTCATAAAAATGGAGATCCTCCGGCCTGCACCAAGTAGAGCGCAGCAGATTCTCCGGCTCCCTGTATTTTTGCAGAAGGCAATGAAGCGTGCAATAATTTGTACTGATTTTTTCATCTACGGTGTACTGCGACATGTGGCTGATGACATTATTATGATATTGCTGATAGGGGCAATGATAAAGGCAAACCTGGTTCACCATAACCTGTAAATTGCACGAAATGGCCGCCTGCATTTTTTCGAGCAGCCTGAAATCCCGCTCAATCCCATTACGCACTGTAATTTCATGAACACCAAGGCTGTTATAGAACTTAGCCGCTTCAATGCTGTCCACCATGGCGAAGGAAGAAACGCTAATTTTCAGGTTTGGATACCGTTTCCTGCATAAATCGATCAAAACAGGGTTCGCCAGCGTGACCATATCCACCTGCGCGGAAACAAGCCAATCAAACTGCTCTATGATTTGATTCAATTTCTTCCCTGTATATTCCATGTTTCCCATACATGCAGCATTCACTAAATAATTAAATTTCTTTCCAGCACTATGGGCCAGACGTACAGCATCTTCGATCCCCCGTCGGTCAACATTAGCCATTTGAGATACCGGTCTTCCGCTACCAACCGGATTTTGTGATGCGGTGCCAAAATAGCATTCAATCAAGTTTATGGAATTCGCTTTCTGAATCAATTCAATATCTCCATTAAAAGCCAAAGAAAATTCCATGAAATCCCCCATAAAATATCAATTTTTTTGTTATATGATACTACGTTATATATATGATGTCAACATATTTTCGACCTATTTCTAGAGTTTCTATGAAATAAATCCTTAATTATACATATAGGTTTTCAATTCCCAAAACATTCATGTTGAAACTTTGCAATCTCAGGCGATCTCACGCACACCGGCTGTATTCATTGCTGTTGATCCGTCCACTGCAAGAAAAGTCCGAAAAATCTGCCCGGAATCCTATGCCGAAATCGCAAAGGATCCCAGAAAAAACGCCCGGGCAGAACTCGGGGTTCTAGGCCGGAGAGCTGCTTGGGAAAACGCCAAAAAGCCTGCAATCCCCACCGATAAAGGAGCGGTGGGTGGTAAATTTGCACCTACCGGGCACAGCCGTACCACAATCCAATTATCATTAAGATGGAGTTTATTTTTTAATCATACAGATTTTGAGATAGATAACCACAAATAGAAAATAAAAAATAGGCTGATTAGATCGCTATGCTTTTTCATATCATTAGAGAATAACCAAAAACGCTATTACACGGCTACTATCACTTTACACAATCGTAAAACGAATATAGCAATCAAGTATGATAGATAACCAAAAAAGCCCTTTGGGAGAAGGAGACATGCCCCTCAGAAAATCCTTGGGCATTGTCACACAAACAGGAGCCCGGAAAGCTACTATCGCTTTCCGGGCTCCTGAACATTTTATTTTATAGCTTATTAGTCCCTGCGGGGCGGGCGGCCGCCGCGATGGTCATTGCGGCGGTCACCGCCACGGTTATTATCCCTGCGCGGGGCAGGGCGGCGGGGCGCATCGGAGATGGTATTCTCCGGCACGAGGCCCTCCACCTTAATCAGCGCATTGCGGCGGGAGAGGTTCAGCCCCTTCTCATCGGTGCCGAGCACTTCTACAATCACTTCATCGCCCACATTGACGACATCCTCCACCTTCTCCGTGCGCTTTACATCCAGATGGCTAATGTGAACCAAGCCTTCCTTGCCGGGCGCAATTTCAACAAACGCGCCAAACGTCAAGATACGAGTCACAACGCCTTTATAGATCGAGCCGGGCTCTGGATCGTTTGCAATCGTCTCCACCATAAGCAAAGCGCGTTTGGCATCGTCGATTTCAATTGCGGAGATAAAGACGCTGCCATCCTCTTCCACATCAATTTTGCAGTTGCATTCCGCACAGATCTTCTGGATCACCTTGCCCTGCTTGCCGATCACTTCGCTGATCTTCTCCACCGGCACCTTGGTGGTAAGCATCTTAGGTGCATATTTGGAGAGCTCCGCGCGAGGCTCAGGGATGCATTTGAGCATGATTTCATCTAGAATATACAGGCGTGCCTTGTAGGTTTTCTCAAGCGCCTCTTTGATGATCTCCGGTGTAAGGCCGTCGATCTTCAAATCCATCTGGATGGCAGTGATGCCCTTTTTCGTGCCGCCTACCTTGAAATCCATATCGCCGAAGAAATCCTCCAGGCCCTGGATGTCAACCATCGTCATAAAGCGGTCACCCTCGGTGACGAGGCCACAGGAAATGCCCGCTACCGGCGCTTTGATCGGCACGCCCGCCGCCATCAGGGACAGGGTGGATGCGCAGATAGAAGCCTGGGAAGTGGAGCCGTTGGAGGAAAGCACCTCAGAGACCAGGCGCAGCGCATAGGGGAATTCCTCCACGCTCGGGATCACCGGCAGCAGTGCGCGCTCTGCGAGGGCGCCATGGCCAATTTCGCGGCGGCCGGGGCCGCGGCTCGGGCGAGTTTCACCCACCGAATAGGATGGGAAGTTATATTGGTGCATATAGCGCTTGCGATCTTCTTCATCGATGCCGTCAAGAATTTGGGCGTCGCCCACCGGGCCAAGCGTTGTCACAGTGAGCACCTGTGTCTGGCCGCGGGTAAACATAGCGGAACCGTGCGTGCGCTTGAGCACATCAACCTCTGCTGCCAACGGGCGGATCTCATCAATGCCGCGCCCATCCACACGCTTGCCGTCATCCAGCAGCCAGCGACGTACAACAAATTTTTGGAGCTTATACAGGCAGTCGTCGATCTTATCCGCTTCCTCTGGGAACTTCTCATCAAATTCCGCATGCACTTTATCGTAAACAGGCAGCAGGCGCTCATCGCGCACGCGCTTATCGTCTGTGTCAAGCGCTGCGCGCACATCATCGATGGCAAAGGCCTTCACAGCCTCAAACAGCTCTGGAGAGGGATCGTTTGACGGAAAATCAATTTTTTCGCGGCCAACTTCCCGCTGGATTTCTTTGATGAATTCGATGATCTGCTGGTTTGCCTCATGGCCGGCCATGATGCCGTTAAACATCACATCGTTGGAAACTTCCTTCGCGCCCGCCTCGATCATGGCGACAAGCTTGTCCGTTGAGGCGACAGTCACCGCCATTTCAGAGCGCTCGCGCTGCTCAGCGGTGGGGTTGATGATATACTCCCCATCGATATAGCCGACGGAAACGCCGGAAATCGGGCCCTTCCACGGAATGTTGGAGATGCTCAGCGCAATGGATACGCCGATCATCGCGGTGATCTCCGGAGAGCAGTCCGGATCGCAGGACATAACAGTGGCTACAACGCCCACATCATTGCGCATATCCTTCGGGAATAAGGGGCGGATCGGGCGGTCAATCACGCGGGATGCTAGGATCGCCTTCTCGCTCGGGCGGCCCTCACGGCGCTGGAAAGAGCCGGGGATTTTGCCCGCGGCATAAAGCTTCTCCTCAAAATCAACGGAAAGCGGAAAGAAATCGATGCCGTCGCGCGGCTTGTCGGACATGGTGGCGTTGCAGAGCACCTGCGTTTCACCATAGCTAATCATGCAGGAGCCGCCTGCAAGCTGTGCCATTTTGCCGGTTTCCACCGTCAACGGGCGGCCAGCAAGCATTGTTTCGAATTTTCTGTACTGTTCGAACATATTTCTACCTCGTAAAAATTTATTTCCACGGGAGGCAGCACGCTTAGCAATAAATCCAGCGCACGGATAAAGCCATGCGCTCGATTCACTGCTAAACCATGCACCCGCCCGAATGGATGCAAAAGAAATCGTATTGCGTCGAAAATGCGTGGTAACATACGGAAGGCAGGCCGGGGAAGAAGGCCTCCCCCGCCTGCCTCAATGCGGTTTTATTTACGGATGCCGAGCCGTGCAATGATGGCACGATAGCGCTCAATATCGTTATCCTGCAAATACTTAAGAAGATTGCGCCTATGGCCGACCATCTTCAGCAGGCCGCGGCGGGAATGGTGATCCTTCTTGTGCACCTTCAGGTGGTCGGTCAGATCGTTGATGCGCTTTGTAAGCACTGCGATCTGCACTTCCGGGGAGCCGGTGTCGCCCTCGTGGAGCGCATATTCGGCCATGATTGCCTTTTTTTCTTCGTTGGTCATGCTTGTCACCTCATTTAAAAATTCGCCGGGCTCCCAGCAGGAGGCAGGTGGCGCACCGCTTGGCGGTTTCATCCAGCTGCCGAGAGCAGGGCATAATACTTGCTTATTTTATCATATAGAATGGGAATTGTAAAGAGAAACTTGAAATTCATGAAACAGAGCATATTTCTCTCAGCCATCAATAGCGCACATATTGAATCTCATCCTGCTTAAGCGTTACGGAAGAGCCGTCCATATATGTAACCTCAATACCTCGTATCTGTGCGGAAGTAATGGAAGGATTATACCATGCGTTTTCCCAGAGATATGCGCCAGAATTCCCCTGGCCTTTTTTATAAGGGCCGGTTTCCTGCCCATAAAAAGTGGATGACCTGCGGATTTCACAGGAAACCACATCGCCCACAGCGTTAATGGGAACCGCCTCAAAATCAACATATTTGATCGTTTTGTCGGACATGTTCTTCCATACGATATATAAATCGACACCCCCCGCTGAATTGGGCGTCCCCGTATAAACTTTAGAAACCCGGATAATCTCCCTTGCTTTATCCCGCGCATTTTTTTTCTTTTCAGCGGCAGCTTTCGATTCCGCTGCCTCTTTTGTGCGTTTCTGTTCTTCCAGGGTCTTGTCAATCTGCTGTATGATTTGCTGGGCCTGCTGATCCTCCGACGTTCCGTTGAACTTCTTGTGGAGCGTTTGCGCAAGCTGCTTTGCCTCGTCATATTCCTTCTTTTCAAAATGGTTTCTCACTTTGACCAGAAGATTTTCCTTGCCGTTTTCATATTCGTCAACCTTTGCCGAAAGCTCCAACGCCTCTGCTTTTAATCGCGTATTCTCAGATTCCAGCGCCTGAACCTGCGCCACCACACCCTCATGCTCCTTTTGCGATACACAGCCTGTTAACCCCGCCAAAAAAATAGCCGACGCAAGCAGGGCAAACACAATGTTCTTTTTCATATCTCATCCTACTTTATAAAATTAGACTAAATCAAACACTATTTTGCAAGAAGAATGTGCGTATTGACTAAAAATCTTTTATTCTGGCTAGAAAGGCCTGCTGATGCTAAAGTTTTCATGCCTATTCAATTGCGAAAGGATCCAGATAAACGCGGTGACTGTTTGCATCACTACACTGTCCGCGGCAAATCCTCCAGCAGCCCGAGCACCTGGGAAACCCGCCGAATCTCCGGCACGCCCTGTGTGCGCTGCCCGGCAAAGGTGCCGTAATCCATCCATATGGCTTGCATGCCCGCGCCGAGCGCGCCCTTGATATCATTCACCGGGTGATCGCCCACAAACAGGCACGCTTCATTCGGCACATTGAGCTTTTGCGCCGCAAGATCGAACAGGCGCCTATCCGGCTTGTGAATTCCATAATCGCCAGACACGGCCACCACATCGAACAGGTCGCGGATTCCCGCCGTATCAAGCTTTTTATTCTGCAAAACAGATGGGCCGTTGCTGACGACGCCAAGCAGATAACCCTGCTCTTTCAGCGCCTGAATGGTGGGAATCGCATCGGGGAAAAGCGCAACATGCTCGCCATAGTGCTCGTTAAAATGGCGGCAGAGCAATTCCACCGGCGGATGGCTCTCCCACCCCCACAGCGCGATCATCTCCGGAAAGTATTCCTCACGCTTGCGGTAGCCGCCTTCAATATGCGCTTCCATCTCATCGATGCGCCGGGCCTTCTCCTCCGGTGGGAGAGCAGGGAAGAATTCCCCCAAAAAGGCCGCGCAGTAGGCCCGATAGGCCGCCTCGCGATCCTGCAAAGTATCGTCAAAATCAAACAACACAGCCTGAATGTTATGCATTTGATGCTTCCTCCGCCTGAACAAAATTTCTAGCCGCCTGCGCATCCGCCGCAATTTGCGCGCGTAGCGCATCAAGAGACTCAAAACGCACCTCACCGCGCAAAAAGTGCAGAAGGGATACCTCAATATTTTGCCCGTACAGGTCACCGCTGAAATCCATAATATAGGTCTCGCTGCGCAGGCTCTGCGTTCCGATCGTGGGGCGCATGCCGATATTGGTAACAGAAGGATGATATCGGCCCTCCACCAATGTTTTGGATGCATAAACGCCGAACTTCGGAACGACAAAGCCGGATGGAAAAAACTGGTTGATAGTGGGAGCACCGAGCTTTCTGCCGCGCCGATCGCCTCCCACCACGGTGAAATCGTAGCAGAAAGGCCGACCGAGCATGGCGTTGGCCTCCTCCGGCCTGCCCTGCTCCAACGCCGCGCGAATGCGGGTGCTGCTCACCGGGAGCCCGCAGAAATCAACCTCCTCCGCCATAGAAAAGCGGATTCCATAGCCTTGGCACAGTTTCCGCAGCTTGGCTGCATCTCCCGTGCATCCCCCTCCAAAACGGTAATCATACCCACACGAAAGAGCCCGCGCATGGAGGCGGCGCACCAAAATCTGCTCGACAAACGCTTCCGGAGAAAGGCACATAATCTCCTGAAAATCAACCACACAGATGGCTTGTGCACCCGCGGCCTCAAAAGCCCGCAGACGCATCCGGTCATCACAGAGCCGGGCAGGAGCGCAGCCCCGCAGCACAGCCTGCGGATGCTCCCGAAAGACCACCGCACCGGGCAACAGCTCCCATCGGCGCGCCATTTGCACGGCCTCACTGATCACTGCACAGTGGCCAGTGTGCACGCCGTCAAAATTTCCCAGTGCAAGCGAGGTTCCTGTTTGGGGCAAGGTGTGAAAATTAGTCACATACGGCATGGGCTTTCCTCCTTTCTGAAGAGAGGTTCCTTTCATCAAGTGTCCTGTAGCACCCGCCGGACTTTCAGCTCGTCCCCTTGCACGGGCAATTCCCCCAGGCCGAGAAAATTCTGATCCGGGCTGTATACCCGGTAGAAGCCGCTCTGTCTCTTCGCAAAACGGAGCCTGCCCGCATCAAGCGCGCCGCCGTTTGCAAATCGCACAGCCTGCGCCTCGGTCACCGTCAGGGACGGGTATGTTCCCAGCGCCCGCTCCAGCGGGATGATGCATTGCGAAAGCGCACCATCCTGCCGGAATGCTGCGAGCGCATCCAGCGTGACGCAATCCTCCAGGAAAAAACCGGCGGCATATGACCGGCGTAAGGCCGACATGGCGGCCCCACAGCCGAGCGCACGGCCGATATCGTCCGCTAGAGAGCGAATATAGGTGCCCTTCGAGCAGAACACATCGATTTCAAACTCCTGCGCCTGCTCATCAAACGCCATCAGCTCCAGCCGGTAAACCGTTACAGGCCGTGCGGGCCGCTCTACCTCCTCGCCCCTGCGTGCAAGCTCATAGAGCCGCACGCCATTCTTCGACAGGGCGGAATACATCGGCGGCACCTGCAAAATAACGCCTCGAAAACCGCAGAGCGCCTGCTCCAGCTGCTCCCTTGTCACATGCGGCTCGCTGCGTGTGAGCACTGTGCCCGTCGTATCAAGGGTATCGGTGGTCAACCCCAGCCGAATGTGCGCTCGGTAGCCCTTATCCTGCACCGGTAAAAACTCCATAAAACGGGTGGCCCCGCCGAACAACACCGGCAGGACCCCCGTTGCCATTGGGTCAAGCGTGCCCGCGTGGCCCGCCTTCTTCTCCCCTGTGATCCGGCGTGCGCGCGCTACAGCGGAGAAGGAGGTCATATTTTCCTGTTTGTCCACACAGATGATTCCGGTCATTTACGCCTCCAAAACTGCACGAATCTGTTGAAGCAGCACTTTCTTTGCACATTCCAGCGGGCCCTCCAGCTGGCAGCCCGCCGCGCGGGGGTGGCCTCCGCCTCCCATGCGCTTGCAGAGCTCGGCTGCATCCACAGGCCGGTGGGTGCGCACAGAGGCTTTAAAGGTGCCATCCGCCTTTTCCCGCAACATCGCGCCAACGAGCACCCCCTCAATCTGACGCGGCAACGAGGCGATCGGATCGCACTCGCTTTCGTTTGAGCCGCTCAGGCGATACATCTCCTGCGTCACTGTAATGAGGGCCGCTCGGCCGTTGCAATAGGTTTCGAGAGAATCCAAGGCAAGCCGCTCCAAGGCGGCGTAAGTGCGCGTTTTCGTCTCAAACATGACCTGGTTGATGATGGGGGCGTCCGCGCCGCAATCAATCATATCGGCCGCAATCCGGTGCGTACGCGCGGTCGCATTGGAATAGCGGAAGCAGCCCGTATCTGTGGATAGGCCGGTATAGATGCAATCGGCAATCTGCTCATCCATCTCCACCCCTAGCTCCCGGAGCACCTCATAGATGACCTCACAGGCCGCACCGGCGGAGGCATCGAGCAGCGTTTGAGCCGCATAGAGAGTGTTGGAGCCATGATGGTCTATGCACAAATCAATATGCGCCGCATAGCGTTCCTCCAAGCGCTTTCCCAGCAGCTTTGGATCCGCCACGTCTACAGCCACAAAAAAGCGGGGGGCAAACGCCTCTTGCTCCACCTCCCGCCAAAGGTAGCTAAATTTTGCGGGGATCTCATCCGTGCATTCCACGCGCGCGCGTTTGCCACATTTTTGCAGCCCGCGGCAGAGCGCAAAAGCGCAGCCCAGCGTGTCCCCGTCCGGATGGCCGTGCGTAAGGATGAGAAAATCGTCCTGACCTTCCAGCAGCCGGGCGGCCGCTTTTTCATCAATCCGCATCCCCATCCTCCTTCACGAGCGTTTCAATTTTTTTTGTGATTTCCATGCCGTGTGCAATGGAGTCATCCGCAATGAATTTCAGCTCCGGCGTTTTGCGCAGGTGCAGGCGGCCGCCCACCTCGCGGCGGACGTAGCCCGTTGCGCTTGTCAGGCCTTTCACAGCAAGCCTCGCCGTCTCCAAGCCTTCCATTGCGCTAACATACACCTTGGCAAAAGAGAGGTCTGAGCTAACCTCCACGCGCACGACCGTCAGCATCCCCTGAATGCGGGGATCCTTCAGCTCACGCATAATTGCAATGATTTCCCGCTTGATATCTTCCGATACGCGGTCAATTCGGTATCCTGCCATTTATCGTTCATACCTTTCGGCCCGCGGAGAACGCGGCGCCATGCTTTAATCCCTATATTCTTCTAAAATGAAGGCTTCCAGAATATCGCCTTCCCGGATATCGTTAAATTTCACAAGCCCGATGCCGCATTCATAGCCCTGGGCCACCTCTTTGACATCATCCTTGAAGCGGCGAAGGGAGGCGATTTCATCCTCCGCCACCACAATGCCGTCACGCACAACGCGAATTTTTGCATTGCGCTGCACCTTGCCATCTGTTACATAGCTGCCGGCAATCCTGCCCACGCTGGAGATGTTGATCGTATTGCGCACCTCCGCACGGCCAAGCTCCACTTCGCGGATTTTCGGAGCAAGCATGCCCTTGATTGCATGCTCCACATCCTCAATGCAGTCGTAAATGATGCGATACATCCGCATCTCCACGCCATCGCGCTCCGCCTGGCTCGCCGCCACCGGATCTGGGCGGACGTTGAAACCGACGATAATGGCATTCGACGCATGGGCGAGCATCACATCGGATTCGCTGACCGCACCTACGCCGCCATGGATCACATGCACGCGCACCTCTTCGTTTGAAAGCTTTTCAAGGCTCTGTTTGACAGCCTCCACACTGCCCTGCACATCGGCCTTAATAATGATATTGAGCTCCTTCATCTGACCATCCTGGAGGGAGGCAAAGAGATTATCCAGCGTTATCTTCTGAATGGCATTGAACTGCTCTTCCTTGGCCTGCTGTTTGCGCTGATCGACCAGCGTTCGCGCCAGGCGCTCATCGGAAACCGCATCGAATGCATCGCCAGCCTGGGGGGCCTCCGCAAGGCCCATGATCTCCACAGGGACAGACGGCCCCGCCTCTTCCACCTTATGGCCATGGTCATCCGTCATCACGCGCACACGGCCGACAGCCGTGCCTGCCACGATGATATCGCCGGCATGCAGCGTGCCGTTTTGAACGAGCAGCGTCGCAATCGGGCCACGGCCTTTGTCGAGGCGCGCTTCAATCACAATACCCTTTGCGGCGCGGTTGGGGTTGGCTTTCAATTCCTTCATCTCTGCAACGAGCAGGATAGCCTCCAGCAGCTTGTCAATATTCTGATGCGCCTTGGCGGAAACCGGAACGCAGATTGTATCTCCACCCCACTCTTCGGGGACGAGCTCATATTCCGTCAGCTGCTGCATCACGCGCTCCGGGTTGGCGCCGGGGCGATCCATCTTATTGATTGCGACAATAATCGAAACATTCGCCGCTTTCGCGTGGTTAATCGCTTCCACTGTTTGCGGCATGATGCCATCATCCGCTGCAACCACCAAAACCGCGATATCTGTCGCCTGCGCGCCGCGTGCGCGCATTGCAGTGAAGGCCGCATGGCCGGGCGTATCCAGGAAGGTGATATCCTGCCCGTCGATAGATACGCGGTATGCGCCGATGTGTTGCGTAATGCCGCCCGCTTCGCCCTCTGTTACCGAGGTGTTGCGAATCGCATCCAGCAGGGAGGTTTTGCCGTGGTCAACGTGGCCCATCACCACAACAACCGGATCGCGGGGTAAAAGATCCTTATCGTCATCCGCGCTATCGTCAATGATCCGGTCCTCAATGGTGACGACCACTTCTTTCTCCGCTTTAATGCCCAGCTCAGAGGCTACGATCTCAGCCGTATCGTAATCGATGATCTCATTGACCGTGGCCATCACGCCGAGCGCCATCAACTTTTTAATCACCTCTGCGGCAGTGCGCTTCATCATGGCGGCCAGATCGCCTACTGAAACTTCCTCCGGCACCCGGATGACAAGCTGCGGCTTCTTCGCGCGCTCAGCGGCGATGCGCTTGAGACGCTCTGCCTCGGACTCCCTGCGTGGGGAGCGCATGCCCTGCCGCCGGTACTGCTGGGAGCGCTGCTTTAATTTTTGCTTTTGAACGCTCTGGTCACCTGCGCCGCGCGTGTTAGTCGGCGCAATCTTCTCATAGCGCTCGTTGTATTTATCCAGCTCCACCTGCGTTGTGCGGGTGTTCACCGTGCGCGCCGCACCCTTGGTGCGAGATTGCGCCGGGCGCTGCGGTTGTTTATTCTGGCTCTCCTGCTTCTTTTGCGGCGCTGCATTCTGCTGCGGCTTCTGGCCCTGCTTCGTGCTTTGAGGCTGCGCGCCCTTTTCCTGCTTCGGCGCCGTGCCCGGCTTTGCCGGCTGCTCCGGCGCTTTTTTTGCGGCAGGCGCTTCCTTCTCTGCCGGCCTTGCAGGCTGCTCTGCCTCGGCAGGCTTGCCCATTGCAAAGTATGCGTCAAAACTCTCTACTTCATTCTGCTGGGTAAAGGTTTCAAAAATCACATCGAGCTCTTTCTCCTCAAGCGCCGTCATATGCTTCTTTGGCTCCTCAAAATATTCCCCCAGCAGGTCGATCACCGATTTGCTCGGCTTATCGAAATCCTTTGCCACCTCGTGAACCCTGTATTTATTCATCATCATACGCATTATCCTCCCCTGTCAGCAGCTTTTCTGCAAAGCCGTCGTCATCCACCGTAAGCACGCCCGCTTTTGCGCCGATTGCGCGGTGGAATTGTTCCATCGTATACCGGACACGCCTGAGCGGGATGCTCTTTTCACCCTGTGTCATGCGGAAAAATTCCCGTTCCAGCCGGTCGGACGCATCCGCGCTGATGAGGCACAGCCGTGCCCTGCCCGCGAGGACGGCGCCCTTTGCAGCATCGTGCCCAAGGCTTAAGCGGCCCGCTCTTCTGGCGATTCCCAAAAGCCCGAGAGCTTTGTCATCCATCATAAGCGCCCTCCTGATGGCGGTAAATTGAAAATAACCATTTTCAATTTTGCCTCATCTCCTCCTCCATGCAGTCATAAACCTCATCCGGTATTTTGCACTGGAACGCGCGCTCCAGCTGCTTTTTTTTGCGGGCCTTCGCAAGGCATTCGGGGTCATGGCACACATATGCGCCGCGGCCGGGCTTGCGAGAGGTTAAATCCAGTGAAATCTCCCCCTCCGGGCTGCGCACAACCCGCACGAGCTCCTTTTTGGGCTTCATTTCACAACAGCCGACACACTTGCGCAGCGGAACCTTTTTATTCTGCATTTCCATCCCCCTTACCGCCTAAATGCAAGAGCCTTCGATCATGCTTCTGTTTCTTCTTCCTGCTCCGCTTTCGGCTCATAGAAGCCGCTCTCCGGCTTGATATCGATCTTCCAGCCGGTCAGCTTTGCTGCCAGGCGGGCGTTCTGCCCTTTGTTGCCAATGGCCAGGGAAAGCTGTGTATCCGGCACAGTTACATGGCACGAATTTGCCGCGCCGTCTTCTATTTCTACGCTGAGCACTTCCGCCGGGGCCAATGCCGCCGCGATAAACTCAGCGGGGTTTTCGCTATATTTAACAATATCGATTTTTTCACCGCCGAGCAGGTCAACCACCTTGCCCACGCGCGCGCCGCGCGGGCCGATACAGGCGCCCACGGCATCCACATTCGGATCGCGGCTGTAAACTGCCAGCTTCGTGCGGGAGCCGGCCTCGCGGGATACGGCCTTGATCTCCACCGTGCCGTCATAAATTTCCGGCACTTCCGTTTCAAACAGGCGCTTGACCAACCCCGGGTGGGTACGGGAAATGATCGCTTTCGGGCCGCCTTTTTCGCTCTCGCGTACGTCTACGATGTACACCTTAATCAGGTCGCCCTCCGCGATGGTTTCTCCAGGCACCTGCTCACCCTTAGGCAGCACTGCTTCTGCACGGCCAATTTCCAACGTTGCATTGCCGGAAACTGGGTCTACCCGCGTCACCTTAGCGGTTGTGATCTCCTGCTGGCGGCTCTGGAATTCCTGCATCACCTGGCCGCGCTCCGCTTCGCGGATGCCCTGCCGGATCACGTGCTTCACCGTCTGCGCGGCAATTCGGCCAAACTGCTTGGGCTCCAGCGGAATTTCCACAATGTCGCCCGGCAGGGCACTGGGCTTATACTTCTGCGCCTCTTCCGTCAGGATATCCGTATCTGGATCTGAAATTTCGTTAACTACCGTTTTGTGCAGAAAAACGTTCAATTCGCTTTCCTCAGGCTTGATTTCACAGCAGACAACATCTTTATCGTGGTAATTTTTGCGAACCGCCACAATGATGGCAGTTTGTATTTTTTCATAGAGCAGCTCTGCTGGCACGCCCTTTTCCTTCTCCAGAATCTTAACCGCCTCAAAAAACTCGGTATTCATTTTATGACCATTCCTTTCCATATCAAAGCCGGGTTCGGATCAGCGCCTGCTTTCAGGCCCTATCCCTGACTGTGCCAAACGAACCGGCCATTTTCTTAACGCGCAAATTAGGCCACCCGATTCCGGCGTATGTCAGGCGCTTTCTATCGGGCTTTTTAAAATGCATCTGCATCATCCAGCCGAATCCAGGACGCCTCTTTTTTTTGTAGCTGCATCTGCGTGCCGTTTTCCAGCAGCAGCGTAATTGCTCCGTTGTCAAAGGATAGGAGCTCGCCAGTAAAATCACGCACCTGATCCACCGGACGGATCAGGCGCACCTTAATGCGTGCACCCAGCAGCGCCTGAAAGTGCTCATCCCGCGTCAGCTCCCGTTCTAAGCCGGGCGACGAAACCTCTAAATAATAGTTTTGCTCGATCGGGTCCGTTTCATCCAGCGGGCCATCCAGTGCATGGCTCATCGCCACGCAGTCATCCACGCTGACGCCGCCTTCCTTCTCCACAAAAACGCGCAGATACCAGGAAGCGCCCTCCTTGACAAAGCGGATATCCCAAAGCGTAAGCCCTAACTGCTGCGCCAATGGCTCCGCAAGCGCCCATACGGCGGCCACCGTGTTGCCGCCCTTGCCCTTCGATGACAAAAGCATTCCTCTTTTCCCACAAAAATTCCCGCAGCCGTTTCAAGCCAAGCGGCGGGTTTGTTGCAAAATGGCTATGACAAGCAGAAAGAGCGGGTTGCCCCACTCTTTCATACTAGTCATCTTCTTTATCGTATATTTTATCACACTGCAAATAAAATAGCAAGCAAAAAATAAAAATTCCCGTGATATTGCGCCTTTTTTACAGCGTTCCACCCTCTTGCACGCTGAAGGGGCCAGCGCACGCGCCTATTTCTGCGTGGGGATCGTCAGCGCCATCTCCTCTTCGTTCATAATATGGTCGGTCATCACGAGCCCGCCGCCATCTGGGAAAGTCGCCATAACGCCATTGTAATCCACTGTGGTAAAAAGTGCAGATCCAGTCAGGGCCAGCCGCCACTTCACCGTGGGATAGATCATTTTAGAGCGGCGGTTTGTCGCAACGGTCACTTCTGGGCTCAAAGTGTTCAAAAACTTCTGGGAAGAGGAGAACACATAGCCATGATGCCCGATCTTCAGCAGATCAATCTTGCCGATCTCCGGCCCAAGGCGCGTCTCATCCCCGCTGAGGTTATTCAGGTCGCCTGTCAAAAGCGCCCTGGTGCCGTCCTTTTCCAGCAGCGTCAGCACGGAATTATCATTTTCATCAATGCCCTGATGCTCTGTATCAATTTCCGTATTCAGAAAACGGATCGTAAAATCCCCGAACGGGAACGCCTGCGTTGGAATCTCGGAAACAATTTCAGCGCCGCGGGCATTCAGCGCCTGCACCATCTGATCATAAACTTCCTGATTATCCCACTGGCGTTTCTCCTTACTGCGGATATTATCCGGGCGGTATGGCTTCAGATACGCCCGCTTCACGGTAATATCCGGGTCGGAAATCACTGTATCAAAGCCTCCCATATGGTCAGAATGGGCATGGGTGGCCAGCACAAAATCGAGCGTTACCTTTCCATTCCCATCCGCGGCATGATCCTTCAAATATTGTAGAACGACCTGCTCATAACCAGTATAGATCAAGTTGGGCCGATCTGCGGGATAGTCGCTATCCTCCCCAGCATCCACAAGAGCAAAGCGGCCGTTTGACTCAATGAGGATTGCGTCTGACGAGCCGGTATTTAAAAAATGGATGCGGTCGGCGCCTTCCCTCTGTGAAAAGTCTTCCGAATGGATGGGGACCTTCTGTGTATTCCGGCGCAGCAACAAGGCATTCCCGGCAAAGAGCACAATAAGTGCGGCCGCCAGCACAGCGGTGGTCACGCAGACGGACAAAAGAATTTTCTGTTTGGTTGTCATCGTTTTCTGCTCCTCTCTATCAATCAGGATACGAGCCGCCCTCTCTCTCCCTGGGAGATCGTATCCAATATTTCCACCACACCTTCCGTTTTGCTTTCTCCAAAGTGTACCCACTGTGTACAAAGATCAATACGCCTGCCAGCGGCGAAAACCAACGCTGGCGGCGTCATCGTCCTTGGTGGACGCCAGCCCGGCAACGAAAGTTACGCAGTCAGTCTCCGAAGATGCCCTAAAAAAACCGTGTTGCTCTTTGTACACCGAGGGTATGCCCATCGTATCATTGGTATGAGATAGATCCTTTTACCAGCAGCCAAATAAAATGAGCCCGATGAGCTGAAAACCGTCCGTTATCCAAGCACTTTACTATATAAAAGACATCGGAGCGCCACTTCCTTGTTCCCTATTTTCAAGGTAATATCTTTTTCCTGCGCCAATTCAAAACCGCGATGCTCATAAAACTGGTATGTACAAGCACTGTCGGTATATAAAAATACTTTTTTGCCTTTTTCTCGTTCTTCTAATTCTCGCAGCAGCATACTGCCAATTCCTTTTGCCTTGATATTCGGATTTGCTGCTAAAAAAATAATTTCTCCATCTGGCGAATTGTGTTTACAGTATTCTACCAACATTCCTCGATTCGCCTCGTCATAAGGCGCAACACCATTTTTTACAAACAGGTTTTGTAAAAAATCAAAAATTTTTACATAGGCAGACTTCCAAATAGAGTGATCCTTTTTTGCTTCTCCTTTCATTTCACAGAGTAACACGCCCGCTAGTTCGTCACCTTTATATGCTGCGATGGCTTGTGTAGCCCTTGACATTTCAAGATACAGAAAATATCTGCCGTAAAGATTTTGCAACAGCTTATTATCTAAATACCAGTTAAAGTGCATACCTTCTATGGCAAATTGAATCGCCTTTTTATAATCAGCTTTTTTTAATTGTCCAAATTCTAGATCCATCAAAAGAACCTCCAAAACCAATTGGCATGTCTATCTGATCCGCTAAAACGCACGCTTCACGCCTCATACGAATCAATTCTGCCCATCGTGAGAAAATCGCATTTCCTTGGCTCGTTGCTTTTATATCAAGGTTCAGTCCTTCCTATAAATAGTGTATATCAACCAAAACAGGAACGCAAGCCAAAACTTGAAGTATTTGAAAATATTTCCTTATTTGGGAGTTGCGAGCTGACGAAACAAAAACGAATGAGCGAAGCGTGGGGCTGGTTCTATTTGCATCCAAGTAGATAACGGCAGGAAAGACCAGCACGCATTTGCATACCGAAGGTCTCCTGCCGTTTAAACCGGCCGCTGAGGCAGCCGAATGATTCTGATTTTTACTCGCCAAGCAGCTCCTTGAGCAGCTTGGTAACCTCCTGCGCAGGAGCTTTGCCGCGCAAGGCCCGCATTGATTGGCCGATGAGGTACTGGAATGCCTGCGTTTTTCCGCCCTTATATTCATTAACGGATTTTTCATTTGCTGCAAGCACTTCTTCCACCGCGGCGCGGATTGCACCCGTATCGTTGAGCACGCCGAGGTTATTTTCCTTCACATACTGCTCCGGATCTACATCTAATTTAAACACCTGCTCAAACACTTTTTTGGCCGACTGGCGGCTGATCTTATTCTGTGCAAGCATCAAAATAATTTTGCCGAGCGAATCCGGCTGGAAAGCCATGTTTTCCGGCAGCGTGCCCGTATCATTGAGGAGCTTCATCAAGTCGCCCATAATCCAATTCGCCGCTTCTTTCGGGCTGCCGCAAACCTCTGCCGTGCGTTCAAACAGCCGCACAAAATAAACGGAGCCTGTAATCATATCCGTATCGTAAGCCGAAAGGCCAAGCTCCTCCATATAGCGCTTTTTCTTCTGCTCCGGCAGCTCCGGTAAGCCCGCACGCACGCGCTCTACCTCTTCGTCGCTGATCGAAATCGGCGGAAGGTCCGGCTCCGGGAAGTATTTATAATCCTGCGCATCCTCTTTAGAGCGCATGGCCGTGCTTTCTCCCTTACTATCATCCCAACGCCTGGTCTGCTGAATCACACGCTCGCCGCTCTCCAGCAGGTCAATTTGCCGCTGCGATTCGCTTTCGATGGCGCGGGCAATGGCCCGGAAGGAATTCATATTCTTCATTTCGGTGCGTACACCAAGCTCCTGTGATCCAGCGGGGCGCACGGAGAGGTTGATATCCGCGCGCAGAGAGCCCTCCTGCATCTTGCAGTCCGACACGCCGACATATTGGAGCACTGCCCGCAGCTTTTCTAAATACTCGACCGCTTCCTCCGCCGAACGCAGGTCCGGCTCGCTGACAATCTCCAGCAACGGTACGCCGCAGCGGTTGTAATCAACGAGCGTGCAATCCTCAAATGGATCATGGATGAGCTTACCCGCATCCTCCTCCATATGGATCTCCTTGATACGAATCTCCTTCGGCCCTTCCCTGCCCTGCACCTCCACATGCCCCCAGGTGCAGATGGGCAGATAGAGCTGCGAAATCTGATAAGCTTTCGGCAAATCGGGATAAAAATAATTCTTACGGTCAAATTTCGTATAGCGCGTGATATCGCAGTTGAGCGCAAGGCCCGTGCGCATTGCATATTCGACAACGGCGCGGTTTAACACCGGCAAAGTGCCGGGCATCCCGGCGCATACCGGGCAGACGTGCGTATTTGGCTCGCCGCCGAAGGCCGTTGTGCAGTTACAGAAAATTTTCGTTTTGGTAGAAAGCTCCGTATGGACTTCCAGGCCAATGACTACCTCATATTTCATGCTTATGGACATTCCTTTCTTGCGCCGTGCCGCAGAATTGTGCGGTTTTGGCGCAGCCAAAATTTCGAGCGGAATTTATGATCGAAAAGCACAAAATGCAGTTTGAAAGATTTCTCTTTCAAACTTCTCCTCCCGCGCAAGTATTGGGCCATTGGTGGTGGAACTGCGTCGCCTGCTCATATTGGCGGGCCGCCTGCAAAATCCCCGCCTCGTCAAAGGGCTTTCCAATGAGCTGTAGGCCGACCGGCATCCCTTCCCCATCAAATCCGCACGGCACGGAGGCCGCAGGCAGGCCGGCGAGGTTAATCATCACCGTATAGATATCGCCCAAATACATCTTCAACGGATCAGAAAGCGATTCTCCCAGCTTCGGCGCCGTGGTGGGCGCCACGGGGCCAAGGAGCATATCGTATTGCTCAAAGGCGTCAAAAAACGCCTTTTGGATCAGCTTCTTGGCTTGGAGCGCTTTATTATAATACGCGTCATAGTAGCCGGAGCTCAATACGAAGTTGCCCAGCATGATGCGGCGCTTGACCTCCATGCCGAAGCCCTCGCTGCGGCTTTTGACATAGGTTTCCATCAGGTTCTCTGCATGAGGCGATGAGTAACCATATTTGATGCCGTCATAGCGTGAGAGATTGGAGCACGCCTCAGCAGATGCAATGATATAATAGGTCGGCACGGCGTATTCGACAATTGGCATTGCAAATTCTTCCACATGCGCGCCGAGCGATTCCAAAAGCTTTGCCGCTTCAAGCACACGGGCCTTCACGTCCGGCTCAATGCCCTCCCCGAAATAATCCGAAGGGATACCGATGCGTTTGCCCGAAAGGCCGTCCGCCATAACCGCCTGCCGATCAAAGGCAGGGAACTCCATAGAGGTGCCGTCACGCGGATCCTTTCCACTAATGATTTCGAACACTGCCGCGCAGTCCGCGACATCCTGCCCCACCGGGCCAATCTGATCGAGGGAGGAGGCGTACGCCACCAGTCCAAAACGGGAAACCGCGCCATAGGTGGGCTTCAGCCCAGGCACGCCGCAGAAGGAGCAGGGCTGGCGGATTGATCCGCCCGTATCCGAGCCAAGCGCCACCACAGCCTCGCGCGCCGCCACCGCAGCCGCCGCCCCGCCGGACGAGCCGCCCGGCACCCGGCCAGTATTCCAAGGGTTGCGCGTAGGGCCGTAGAAGGAGGTTTCCGTCGTGCTGCCCATAGCAAATTCATCCATATTAAGCTTGCCTGCCACCACCATGCCGGCCTTACGCATCCGTTCCACAACCGTTGCATCATAAGCGGGCTTAAAGTTGGAAAGAATTTTGGAGGAGCAGCTCGTCAAGATTCCCTTGGTACAAATATTATCCTTGACAGATACCGGCACGCCGGCGAGCGGCGCATCATCGAGTTCGCCCGCGCGGAGCCGCCTCTGCACCTCGTCCGCCTCCCGGTAGGCCTCCTCGCGGGAAACCGTGGTGTAGCAACGATACCGTTCATCGCACGCGTCGATTTTCGTATACAGCGCGTCGAGCGCATCGCGCACGCTGAGCTCGCCCGACTTGATGCGCCGGGATAACTCCAGCGCCGTCATTTCTAAAATCTCCATGTTGTCGTTCCCCTTCCCTTCTTTTATTCCACCGTTTTCGGCACCTGGAAACAGCCGTCCTTCTGATTCGGCGCATTCCGGAGCAATTCCTCACGATCCATGGAGGGAAGCACTTCGTCCTCATGGAACACATTTGTTACGGGGAAGGAATGGGAAAGCGGCTCAACCCCTTCTGTGTCCAGGGCATTGAGCGTTTCCATATAGGATAAAATCTCCTGCAAATCCTTTTCCGTTGCTTGCTCCTGCTCTGGCGTCAGTTGAATCCGCCCCAGCTTTTCAAGATATTGAACCAGTTCTCCTGTGATCTGCATGGAAATTCCTCCTATAATCTATGATCTATCCCATCATATCATTGCTTTATACACGATTCTCCAGCGGCCTCCTGAGCTTAATATGCACCTCACGCAGCTGCTGCTCCGTCACTTCACCCGGCGCGCCGAGTAAAAGATCCTGCGCGTTCGCGTTCATCGGGAAGGCGATCACTTCGCGGATATTCTCCTCATCGCGCAGCAACATCAGCATCCGGTCAACGCCCGGCGCCATCCCTGCGTGCGGTGGAGCGCCATACTGGAAAGCATGGTAGAGCGCGCCGAACCGCGCCTCCACATCCTCAGCCGTATAGCCGGCCAGCGCAAAGGCCTTCACCATGATATCCGGGCGATGGTTGCGCACCGCCCCAGAGGAAAGTTCCACGCCGTTGCAAACGATATCATATTGATATGCCTTGATCTCCAATGGATTCATTGTTTCCAACGCCTCAAGGCCACCCTGCGGCATGGAGAAGGGGTTGTGAGTAAAATCAAGCTTGCCTTCCTCGTTTTTCTCATACATTGGAAAATCCGTGATATAGCAAAGCTCAAAGCGATCCTTTGCAATAAGATTCATCCGCTCTCCGAGCGCCGTGCGGATTTGCCCTGCAAGGCGATCCACTACCGCTTTGCCATCACTGATGAAAAACAGCGTATCGTCCGCTTTCATGGAAAGACGGCCAATTAGCTCCTGCTTCTTCCCATCTGTGAGGAATTTGGCAATGGGGCCTTTGAAAGAGCCATCCTCCAGCAATGTAAGATAGCCGAGGCCCTTCATGCCGATTTCCGTTGCAAAGGCAAGCATTTTTTCAAAAAAGGATTTCGGCATCTTCGCGCAGCCCGGCACATTAATGCCGCGCACAGGCTTCTTTTGGAAGGGTTTGAAATCCACATCCACAAAAAAATCAGAAAGATCTTCAATCAACAGAGGGTTGCGCAGATCCGGCTTGTCCGTGCCGTAATGCAGCATAGCCTCTTCATAAGGAATGCGTCGAAACGGCGCCGGGGACACCTTGCGCCCGTTGCCGAAGGTGGCAAACGTATCATAAAGCACCTGCTCCGCTACCGTAAAAACATCCTCCTGCGTAGCAAATGCCATTTCGAAATCAAGCTGATAAAATTCGCCGGGAGAACGGTCTGCCCGCGCATCCTCATCGCGGAAACAGGGAGCGATCTGAAAATATTTATCGAAGCCTGAGGCCATTAGCAATTGTTTGAACTGCTGGGGAGCCTGTGGCAGCGCATAAAATTTACCCTCATGCTTACGCGAGGGGATGATATAGTCGCGCGCACCCTCCGGAGAAGAGCAGGTGAGAATCGGCGTAGTGATCTCCGTGAAGCCGAGCGCCTCCATCTTGCGCCGCAGAAAGCTGACCACTTTGGAGCGGAAAAGAATATTATCATGCACACGCGGATTACGCAGATCAAGGAAGCGGTATTTCAGCCGCACCTCCTCACGCGTATCAGTGGAATCCTGCACGTCAAATGGCAGATTCGGCACGCATGGGCCCAGCACCTCCAACGCGTCGGCCAGCACTTCCAGCCGTCCTGTCGGGATTTTGGGGTTGACCGTTTCTTCATCCCGAGCAACGACTTTTCCGGAAACGGTAATCGCCGTTTCCCTGTGAAGATCCTTCAGCAAAGCGTCATCATGCACGACTACCTGCGTCACGCCATACTGATCCCGCAGGTCGAGAAAAGCCACGCCGCCGTGATCGCGGATCGTATCCACCCATCCGGCTAAGCGGACGGTTTCATTCAGATTCCGCTCCGTCAGCTCCCCACAGGTATGCGTTCTGTAAATTTCTTGAGCCATTTCAGACATTCCCTTCCTCACCGGCCCGCTGGGCCGGGACCATAATCAAACACGGCGGAATACCGCGCCGAAAAATCCATAAACAGGAATTAATTATATCATAAGAAACCAAACGTGTACAGCACTTTTCCCGGATATTTTCATGCGCAAAAAGGCGCAAAAGCCCGCTATTCCTTTTTAATATACCCCAAAATCACAGAAAACGGAAGCCTTTTCCCCTTTGCTTCACGGAAATCAATTTGAGCGTTTTTAAGGTTTTATAAGCCGCGCTCCGTAGGGGATGTTTGTGTGCCATAAATTGTGGTTCGCATTTCGCATCCGAATGACACGAACCCACGCTTTTTTCCATTTCTGCGTTGATTGATACATGAAGCAACGTGCCCGCTTTTTCTCATATTTTACGGATGCGCGGGCGAATCGGGCGAATATCGTTCGCCCCTGCGGGCAGTCAGGCTTTTGAAATCAAACTTAATTTCTATACCCCTGCTTAAATCGCATTTGTGCGGTCCCCCTGAGAAGAAACGTGGCATCCCTTTAATTTCCATCTAAGGACGCCATTGGAATCTCTACATATAGTCCATGGCAGCTTGACTTTTTCCATATATTGTGGTATTATGAAAACACAATAAAATAGCATAATTTTTCGACAGAGAAAAAGATCTCCGCTGTCCCAAGATTGGGACTTTGCTTAAAACAATCCGAACATTTGTCTTGACAAGCGCGAAAAAGCTGTTATAATGGGAGCTGTTAAGAACAAACGTTCCGCCGACATCAAGGAGGTTACCGTTATGACGATTGCATTCATCTTACGCACCATCGCAGAGGTTGCCGTTGTGGCATTCCTGATTTGGGGCTTTTTGCATGAGGATAAATTTATCCGTTTTGAAGACCGGCTTGCCCGCATTGTCGTGGTCAACTACCGCCGGATTAAGCGCCGTCGGATGCTCAAAAAGCAAGGCATGGAGCCTGCCTCCCATGTGCGTAAGCCTGCGCAAGCCCACACACAACAGCGAGCTTCTGCGCCACAGCCTGCACAAAGCAGGCCCGCCGCTGCTGCTTGTGAGCCAGTTTCCCGCCCTGTCCGCCGCCGCAGGAAGAGAATCCCGCAGAACGCGGCCTGACATTTCGTTTCCCCCTCCGGCATCAAATTTGATGAAAACAGAGAACCGCCTGCGCAGAGTGTTTCTGCGCAGGCGGTTTTTTAGCTTTTCCAAAAATGATTTGTACAAGATCTGTCGCGTTGTAAACCATTATTCAAAATTTTGGCAAAAGCCCTTCCGCCTTCAACAGATCTAAAAGGTGCTCAAGCGCCTCTTCCTCCATCTCCGGCGTATCCTTCAGCGGGAACGGGATGCCCATTCGTTCATATTTTTCGGCGCAGAGCTTGCGAAACGGCAGCAGCTCCAGCTTCTCCAGGTTGCTAAACCGCCGGGCAATGCGCGCGATTTCACGAACCTGGTCAAAATCATCCGTTAGCCCGGGCGCCACCACATGCCGCACCCAGAGCGGCACCGCTATCGCCTCGGTCAGGCTTAAAAATTGCAGCACCTGTTCAAACGAAGCTCCGCAATGCGCGCGGTATGCTCGCGCATCCGCAAATTTCAGGTCGCACAAAACGAGGTCCGTCTCCGCCAGCACCGCACGCGCCTGTTCCAAATTGCCGGTTCCGGAGGTGTCAAGCGCCGTGTGAAGCCCCTGCCCTCGCAGCAGGCGAAAGAGCTCCGCCACAAACGGCGCCTGCAACAGCGGCTCCCCACCGGATACGGTCACCCCGCCGTGTTTGAGATAGGGCCGGCAGCGCACAATCTTTTCACAAACTGCTTCGGGCGTATAAGCGGACCCGCCCTGTGGATCCCAAGTATCCGGATTATGGCAGTAGGCGCAGCGCAGCGGGCAGCCCTGCAAAAACACAACAAAACGCACGCCTGGCCCATCCACTGCGCCCATGGATTGAAAGGAATGCACCCGCCCCGTCATGCGATCGCCTGATGGAAGGTGCGCGAAATAACCTCCCGCTGCTGCTCCTTCGTCAGCTTGTGGAAGTTGACCGCATAACCAGACACACGGATGGTCAGGTTCGGATACTTCTCCGGGTTGTGATAGGCGTCTACCAGCATATCGCGGCTCATCACGTTCACGTTGATATGATGCGCGTTTTGTGCAAAATAGCCATCCAGAATTGAAACAAGGTTTTCACAGCGCTCCTCCAGCGTTTTACCCAGGGCCTGCGGGATGATGGAGAAAGTGTTGGAAATACCGTCTCGGCAATATTCATACGGGATTTTCGCCACGGAGTTAAGGGAGGCCAGCGCCCCGTTTTTCTCACGCCCGTGCATCGGGTTCGCACCGGGGGCAAAGGGCTCGCCCGCCTTACGCCCATCCGGCGTTGCGCCGGTTTTCCGCCCATAAACCACATTGGAGGTGATGGTAAGAATGGAGAGCGTATGCTCCGCGCCGCGGTAGGCGGGGTTTTTCTTCAGCTCTTCGTAGAACAGCTTTACCTGCTCGCAGGCAATCTGGTCAACGCGGTCGTCGTCGTTTCCATAGGCCGGATACTCGCCCATCGTTTCAAAGCCGGTAATCATGCCGCTCGAATTGCGCAGCACGCGCACCCGCGCATATTTGATCGCGGAGAGTGAATCCGCCAGCACGGACAGCCCCGCCGCGCCAAAGGCCATAAAGCGGTGCACCTGCGTATCATGCAGTGCCATCTGCGTTTTCTCATAGGCGTATTTATCATGCATATAATGGATGATATTCATGGTGTTGACATAGGTTTTGGCAAGCCAGGGGCGATAAACGTCCATTAGCTCCAGCACCTTATCATATTCGAGATATTCCCCCGCATAGGGCTCATGCTCCGGCCCGACTTGGAGCCCTGTTTTTTCATCCTTACCGCCGTTGAGGCTCATGAGCAACAGCTTTGCAAGATTGGCCCGCGCGCCGAAAAACTGCATCTGCTTACCAACCTTCATGGCAGATACGCAGCAGGCAATCGCATAATCATCGCCGTAGATCGGGCGCATCAGGTCATCGTTTTCATACTGGATCGCATCCGTATCGCAGGAAACTTTTGCAGCAAACCGTTTGAATGCGTCCGGCAGGCTGCCGGACCATAATACCGTCAGGTTCGGCTCGGCCGAGGAGCCAAGGTTATAGAGGGTGTGGAGCATCCGGTACGAGCTCTTCGTCACGAGCGTGCGCCCATCCTCCCCCATGCCGCCGAGCGCCTCCGTGATCCACATCGGGTCACCTGCAAACAATTCATTATAGGCTGGCGTGCGCAGGTGACGCGCCATGCGCAGCTTCATTACAAAATCGTCAAACAGCTCCTGCGCCCCTGCCTCATCGAGAACGCCGTTTTTCAAATCGCGCTCAAAATAGATATCGAGGAAGGTGCTCGTGCGCCCAAGGCTCATTGCCGCGCCATTTTGCTCCTTGATCGCGCCAAGATAGCCGAAATAGAGCCACTGCACCGCCTCCCGCGCCGTTTTGGCAGGCAGTGAAATATCAAATCCATACTGCATCGCCATCTCCTTGAGATAGCCGAGGAAGGTAATCTGCTGGAACAGCTCTTCAGACAGGCGGATCGAATCGACATCCATCACACCCTCCACGATTTTGGCTTTATCCTTCTTCTTTTCCTCAATCAGGCGGTCCACCCCGTAGAGCGCAACGCGGCGGTAATCCCCGATGATGCGGCCGCGGCCGTAGGCATCCGGCAGGCCTGTGATAATCCCACAGTGGCGCGCCTTGCGCGTTTCCTCCCCATACACACGAAACACGCCGTCATTGTGCGTGGTGCGGAAGCGGAATTCCTCCTCCACCTTATTGGATAAGTGATAGCCATAAGCCTCGCACGCGTCGCGCGTCATGCGGATGCCCCCAAAGGGGTTGACGCCGCGGCGCAAGGGTCTGTCCGTTTGCAGGCCGACGATCAGCTCCTTTTCCTGATCAAGGTAGCCAGGGTTATAGCTTGTCAGGGAGGAGACGGTTTCCGTATCGATATCTAATACGCCGCCGAACTCCTGCTCCAGCTTTAAGAGGTTGGAAAGCTTATGGTTGAGCTCCTGCGTACGCTGTGTCGGCCCCGCTAGAAACGATTCATCCCCCTCATACGGCGTATAGTTTTTCTGAATAAAGTCGCGTACATTCATGCTTTTCTGCCATTCCCCGGGCTGAAAGCCCTCCCAAGCCGTATATTCCATTGCGCGCGTCTCCTTTCTAAACCAGTCGATTCCGTCGGCGTCTGGTAAAATAAAAGGGCAGTATATGGTCGCTCCCATACACTGCCCAGACGGCCGGCAAAACAGGCATTTCATTCCACTGTGGTTTCTCCCACAATCATCCGTCAGTCATGAACGCCTTTTCAAATTGTACTTTTAGCGTACCGTATGCACAGGGAAAAGTCAAGCGGACAGACACACCTCTCCATAAATTCAGAATATTTCATAAACCGCAGGCGAATAAAAGAAAAAAAACGGTCACATTTTTAAATGTGATTCCAGAACTGTGCTGGCCCGTAAACTTTTCTGACACAATAGCCACGTCCTGAGAAAGCAAAGCCGTTTCCTCCTCCTAGCGGGCTTACTTTCACACCGTTGAGAAAGCTCCTTCATTTTGAAGCAAGTAGCAAAGCGGGGCTACTCTGCTCCAAGGGTATTCGCAGCGGCTAAAGAGAAACTGCGCATTATGCCAATAAGGCGCATTAAATCAGCCCGATAAACGGGAATCTGTCAAAACCAAATTGCTTTCACAACAAGCCAAATCAGCAATGCCCAAATTGCCACGATGGGAATTGCGTAATACCATTTTTTAGGCTTCCCCTCCTTCCATATATCAACGGCCTTCTCTTTGCTTCTTTGCCACACCTCATCTGGTATGAGCTTAATTGTCACCATAACCAACACGGGTAAAATAATAATATCGTCTAAATATCCCAGCACAGGAATAAAATCAGGTATTAAATCTATTGGAGATAACGCATATCCGACCGTAATTCCCGCGAAAATTTTTGCGATAATTGGAGTGTTCTGATCTTTTAGCGCAATAAAAACAGCTGGGATATCCGCTTTTATGTTTTTCGCGAGCTCTTTCAACGTCACAATGCTGCCTCCACAAATTTGAAATTATCGACGAATAAGAATGCCTTTCATATACGGTGTTTCATTGTGGGTTTCGTATACAATAGCCTTTTCTTTTTCAGTGCAACCTATCAGTATTTTAATTTCAGAATCCCTTTTCATCAAGTCAACAACACACATAATAGCATCTATATTTTCCCCATTCGTCCCGACCCATACATCTACCCCTGTGCCATCCATTGATGCTGTATCTTTCAAATACCCATAATTGACTTTATAAATAAAATTAGGGTATTTAGGATGTGCTGTTCCTTTTGGCCTATCTATGATAATTTCTGATTTGCCGACTAAGGCATCTAATGCACTCCAGAAACCATTATCAAATCTGTGCATGAAATCTCCTCCAAATTTCAGTTTATCGAGTACGCCTTATCCGTCTAAGGCGTACATAAACATAACTATTTTTTCATTCTAATATTAGCGCATGGAAATGTCAAACAGCTCATTTTGTTTCATTGATTCTTTCTACTGTTCATGCCCCCTGTTTGTTTGCTTGGGCACCATTTTACCCTATAAAGCCTCTCACAACCCCAAAAATCAAAGGGATACATACTGCTGAGGGGATCTGGCAGCCACCGGCTATTTTTTACGGCGTAGAGGCGAACTGTGTTCGAGGCGAACTGTGTTCGAGGCGAACTGTGTTCGCCTACAATCCGGAGATATCACGGTAAATCCGCATTTGTTTACACACGGATTAAAAGGGGGCGAACGCAGTTCGCCCCTACGGTGGTTCCCGCATCAACCGTAGACCCTTTTTCGATGCAAAGCCTGCCGTAACCTCGCGCAAGCAAGCGGCTCACGGCTATTTTTTATTACGAGGCGCAGCGGAGTAACAAAGCAAGGCCTGCCATAATCACGCGGGTCTAAGAGATACGCACAGCTTGCGATTGCAGAAAACCGCCGGCTATTTTTTATTACGAAGCGCAGCGGAGTAACAAAGCAAGGCCTGCCATAATCACGCGGGTCTAAGAGATACGCACAGCTTGCGATTGCAGAAAACCGCCGGCTA
>UQUZ01000004.1 GCA_900544375.1 uncultured Oscillospiraceae bacterium | reverse complement strand
GAAGCGAGTAACAAAGCAAAGCCAATTGGCCCCACGGGATCAAAGAGATGCAATCGGCTTGCCGCACACACTTGGCCGGCGGCTATTTTTTATCAGGCAAACAGTGGCGGCGATTTGCAGAGCTGCACGCGGCTTACAAAGAAACAAGGGGCTCTGCGCAAATCTTTTCCGCTTATTCCGCGTTTTTCCTGCACCAGAATCCGTGCGCGTCATAGTATGGTATTGAAGTTTTTACAAAATTTCAATCTATTCATAGGAGGAAACACTATGGCGGACAACAGATCCTGCTGCAACACTGCGGATGTCGTCAGCGGCGGCATTCGTGAGGCTGTATGCATCGATACCAACCGCGTATACGATTCGTGTGCGGACAAAGACTGCTTGGCCGATATGCGCGTCTATTTTACAGACCGGGCGCAGTGCATCATCGACAATGCAACTTCCGTTCGCTGCCGTTCGTGTAAGATTATCAACTGCTTTATCGACGTGGAGGCGGTTCCCTTCAACCGCGGTTACTACTCCGTTGATATTACCTTCTTCTTCAAGGTATATCTTGACGCCTATACCACGCCGATGAATCCCCCCTGCACCGTAGAGGGCCTGACTTCCTTCTCAAAGAAGTGTATTCTTTTCGGGAGCGAAGGCAATGTACGTATTTTCTCGTCGGAATATTCCTCAGACGAGGCAGACGAACAATTCCTTCCCACCAGTACAAACCCGAGGGCAAAAGTCCAATGTGTCGATCCGATCTGCCTGGATGCAAAGCTTTGCCGCCCGTGCGATTGCTGCGAGTGCGAGGGCTGCTGCTCTGCACCGAAGTGCATCTGCCGGTCGTTCGACGGCGACTTCAGCGTTGCCTCTCCAGAAAAGGCGGTGCGCGTCACGCTTGGCCTGTTTACCATCGTGCAGCTTGAGCGCGATGTCCAAATGCTGATTCCGGCCTATGATTTCTGTGTGCCGGAGAAGGAGTGCTGCCACGATATGGAGAATGATCCGTGCGATGCGTTTAAGCAAATCCGCTTCCCAGTCAACGAGTTTTTCCCGCCCTCGTCAAGTGCGAGCCAGCAAAAGGGCGACAATTGCGGCTGTTCCGGCAGAGAGCGCGAGAATAACTGTGGCTGCGGCTGCCAACGCTGACCGCTTCGCAATTGCTTCGTAGAAAACAGCCGCCTTGGCTTCAGAACGAAAAATCAGCCGCCCAACTGGGCGGCTGGATGGATTGACAGGCCGTCAAAAGAAGCATATCGCTATCTGCACAGCTGCCGCTTGCAAAAGGAAGTGGCAGCTGTGCCCCTTTTTCTAAAAGACGGTTCGTGTTTATGAATAAGAAGGCATAACGCCGCCAATAGGCTTAAGGCGCAGCCGGCTGCGGCGTTCCCTGGTTCGTCCGGCGAAGGCCTTGCAGAGATTTCATTCCATGCCGGGTCACTGGCAAGACAGACGATGCCAATTTTCCGGCAGGAAAGCAGGGGAGAATCTCGCACCAGTAGCGAGCTATGGCGTTGAAAGCCGCCGTGAAACTGCATTCTGTTCGGCGGGCGCTTTCCAGAGCCGGCTAGGCAAAGGGAGCCGGCTCCATTACAAGGCTGCGGCATGGGAGATATCAAAACGAAAATAGGCGTTATCTCCATACCAGAGAGGGAAGTTGGTGCCCCAAACATTATTGTGCAGAAGATAAGCAATTCCGTTTTGGGCAACATCCTCAAACTGGTTGTCAAACCGCAGGATTTTACCCTTGCCTAGACCGATCAGGGCCGCATGATGGTTTGTAAAGCAGTATGGGCCGAAATGCATATCCCACACGGCGGAAAGATTGCGGTTTCCGTTTTTTACCACGGTCATTGGGTCGATTTCCGCGCCGATTTTTGTATAACGGATTTCCTCCTGTGCGCAAGCAGGATACAGCCGGAATACCGTGCTTTCTGTTAAGCGGCTGGCCGGTTTGTCAATCCAGATTAGCTCGATTTTTAACCCATCTGTGCCTAGCGTATAGACCAGCTGGACCATATCCGCTGCTCCGAGCTCGCTGTGGCACGCTGGCGCAATGTCCAGATACACACAGATGCGCAACCCGGTTTGCAATGCTTGCACGCACCCTCGGCAAAAGCGGTAGGGGGTGCGGCCCTGTGGATATTTGGCATCTACATATTTTAACAGCGGCCTTGCAAAATCCGCAACAGACCAGCTGGCAGTCTTTTTGCGGTTGCGTGTATAATGCGTGAGCCAGAAATCGTAGTTCGCCTTGCCGTAGGAATAATATTCCACAGCAGGGCGGTTGTTTTCCCGGATGACCGCCCTGCCGCCGCAGAAAAGAGCGCCGATCCCGCCATACTCATTGATTCGGATCGACCAGCTACCAAATGCATAATCCACATTGCGTTGCAGAGTCTCCCCCGATACAGCGAGAAATTTCTGCGGCCTGAGCGCGATAAGTGCCTGTTCAGCGTCGCTTTTTAAATCAACGGGCAGTTTGATGAGCGCGCGATCCAGATAGGCGCGCTGCTCTTCCCAGCTTTTTTCCATGGCGCGGTAGGAACCGATATGATAAGCACCGCGGCGGCGCTGGCAAACCGTCAGCAAGTTTTGTGGGAAATCCCGCAGAGGGTGATGCAGCTCGACGGTATCCTTCCTACGGGCCTGTTCAAAATCCGGACGGAGATAGTGCTCATAATCGGCAAAATAAGTTTTCACATCCAGGCCCCACGTATGTTCGGCAGCACAGAGTAAATTGTCTGCCAGCTGCTCATAGGCATCACTCTCCCGATTAAGCTGGCCCGTGGCCAGCCACTTGTTTTTCAATCGAATGAGCGTGCGGAGCCCGGCGGTTTTATAAGGGTCGGAGGCGGCTCCGTGAATCCAGGTATCCCCGATTTCTGCCGTGACCACAGGGAGCTGGTCTTTCACCCGCCAGATGATCTCTGCAAAGTCGTCAAGCCGCCCGGCAGTGACCTGTGCGCCAGGGTATTTTTGCTGGATCGACTCAAAGCGCGCGCGCACGGCCTTGGCGCCGGATGCGCCGTGGTTGTCGAGCGTGTGGTCGAAATAGAGCACGCTGCCGGTCAGCTCGCTTTCAAAAGCTCCGCCGTAATCGCCGGAATAAATGACGACAACTTCGCTTTCCCCTTGTTTCCACAGGAAACAAGGCGGCACCTCCGGCATGGCGGATGCACCGTTGACGCCGATATGCAGGAGTTTAATTCCGTGCTTTGCGAGCAAGGGAACAAGGCCGACCGTATGGCCGGGCACATCGGTCATTTTCGCGGCAATGGTTTTGCGGCCAGTGACATCGTCGATTTGATCGACGATGGAGAGGCCATAATCGAGCGTGTCGGCGTCAAGCAGTTCTGTGTGCGTTGTAAATGGCATGGCATGCGGTGCAATATTGCCGCTGCGCAGGCCTTGCAGAAGGGCTTGCCGGTTTTGCTCGCTTCCGTTTTTCAGCGCTTCCTTGAGCAGCCAGGAGCCTGTCGTCCAAACGAAACGTTTAGATCCGTCCGCATTGAGCTCATTGGCGATTGAAACGGCATTGGGGATGAATTCATCAAGGTATTTATGATAAATATGTTCCGCATAATCCGTGAACCCCAGATCAAGGTGGGTTTTTGAAACGACAATTACTTTCTGCATCCCGGTGCTCAGCCTTCCTTTACAATGCGCCGGCATTTCAGCCGGTGTTTTAAAATCTGTTTTGTTTTCAGCTTCAGCATAACATACCGTTTCATTCCATACAAGAGGAGAAAGAAAAAAATAGCCGGCAGCCAGCTATTCTTGTGGCAGCGTGTTTCCCTTTGGCAGGTATGGTTATGATAGACCTTGGTTTTGCGTTCCTTTTCGTTGGCACACATTGCATAAAACGCATACCGCCGCGAGCCAAACGGCTTGTGGCGGTATGCGAAGGGTATCAACTAGATAGGAGGTGAAAAGAGAAGAGCGAAATCAGATGCCCAGGGCGACTGCGGCGGATTTGCCTTCGATACGGGTGCGCAGCACGGTTTTGACTAGGTACTGGCTGGCGACCACATAGGCGTCCGCACGGTTTGTTTCGATTAGAGTACGGTAGGCGTTCGCAGCGCTGACGCTGTCCGCAAGGACAAGCTTGCCGCAGCCTGCCAGCCGCGCCCAATCCACAGCCTTTAGGGTTGTGGTGAGCTGCGCATTGTCGCCAAGGCCGATGCTGATCTTCCGGCCGTCGATCATCGCATTGACCGCATCTCCGGAAAGGTCGATATTCACGCCGCTGAGCAGGCTGCTGGAATGCAGGAAGCTGTTCAAGCTGTCGTTGAGCGTGTTCGTACTGATGGTGCGGGCTAGGCGCGGCAGCAAATCGAGCATTGTGTTGAGCGGATTTGCCTGTAGCTCATCCACCAGCGTGACGATGGGGCTGACGATGGGCAGAAACAGCGCGTCGAGCTGCGCATTTTTGCTGACTTTGGCGGCAGCCTGGAAGCGGGCGGTATATTCCTGTGAGGAAAGCACACCTTTCAAGCCGAGAGATTCCAGCAGGGGAATGAGCTTTTCATAAGCGCCATATTTGTAGTCGCCGTTATCGGCCACAGAGTTTGGCAGATAAAGGATGTTGCTGATTACTAGAATGCCGTTGTGCAGAATATTTGCGATTGGGCGGAGCATGGCGGCCACAGCATGGGAGAAGCCTTCTGCATCACCGTTTTCAAATCCCCAGTCGCCGTTTTCAAACTGGATGGAGGAGAAGGCGGCAGTAGAATCATCTGTTTGCGCCGCAGCGATCAGCTTCTGTTTTGCGCCTGCGAAGGAATCCTCGCTGAGCCATCCGGCGATTTTAGACGGTGCAAGTTCACTTGCGAGAACCTCAGCAATATTTATGCCGCTCACACTGAGCTCCATCTTGGCAAGCATATCATAAAGAGAGAGCAGCGTGGACATGGAGGAGTTGCTCAGAATGCTATAGTTCTGATAGCCTTTGAGCGTGCCGTTTGCGCTGTAGGCAAGCGCCATTTGTAGCACGTTGCCAAGGAGACGATCTGTGTTTAGAATCGTGTATTCGATTGCCTTGCGTGCACAGGGGAATTTTGTGGCGTTGACCGTGGTGGGGTTGAAGGAAGCAATTTCCCCCTCAAATTGATTTTGGGACGGGATGAGCGGCTTAACGGGGTCATAGAGGGCGAGGATTGCCCGATATTTCTCCATGGCTTCTTTTGAGATTTTATCGGTAAGGTTGGCTGGAATCTTTTTGTATTCCGCCTGTGCTTGTTCAATCACGCCGTTGTTAACGGTGCTGAGATCTATGTTGGCAATGTATGCTTCAAATGAGCGGACGACCTCCATTTGTTCCATGGCGTCCAAGCATTTTTGATAGAGCTGTCTGGTTGTCAGATTGCTGTAGTTATAATTGTTCCCTTTGGAGTTGAGATAAATCTCATAGTAAGCGTAGATGGAGCCCAGGCTCTTATAAACCGCCAGAAGATATGCATCTTGAATTGCGTCATAGAGAGCAACGGCGGCAGCGGCCTGGTCGGTAGCTCCGGTTTCCAAAAAGGCGATGTAGCCTTCGCGCATCTGGATTGCCGTATTGAGTATGGAGGCATATTCAGGAGCAAAAGCGGCGGCCTGCTTCATTGCCGCGAAAGATTGATTGTATGTATGGTTTTTCTGGCGCTGCGTAAAGGAAACCTCGATCAGTTTTTTCGGGAGCCATTCGTTAAGGGCTGTGATGTATTCCGGGTCGCTTGCGCCGCCCGGGAAGTTGTTCGCGTTCGGCGCGCTGCCGGCGGAAGCTGGCGGCTGCTCTGTGAAGGGGTTTGCCGCAAGCGCGTAATTGCCCATCATTTTGATCAGGTCGGTCAGCTTCCCGCCAATTGTGGGGTTACCATAGCTCTCTGAGAAGGCGGAAATGCCATCCATATACTTCCGAGTGAGCGGATCGGCATTTTTATAATTTTGTAAATAGGCCTCAAAGAGAGGCTTTGCCGCGGGTTTTTTCGCAAAATCCGTGTTAGCGTTCAGCTTTTGCGTACCCTCAAAAGGAGTCATCAGTGGTTTCATGGCCTCGTATGCCTTTGTGCGCACCGTATGAGGCCCGATCAGATCATCCAACTTTTCATAGGCAGCCTTGTGCTGTTCCACATATGCTAGAGAAGGATTTTCTTCTTTGATCAAATAAGATTCCCGGCCATCAATTGCTGCCAGGAGCTTCAACGCATCCTCAACTGGGAAGGCGTCCTTTTCCTCTTGCGTCAGCGCCTTATAGGCGGAGAGGGCTTTTTCATAGAGGGCGAGCTTTGTGCGGTAGGCCTCCAGTTTTGCTGCATCTGTGGGTGGAGCAGCATTGATGTTGGTTTTGTTTGCCAGCAGGGCCTGCACAGCTTCTGCCGCAGCCACAGAGGCCGCACTCTTTGCAGCCGGGGCTTGCGCGCTTTCGGTGCGGCCCTGCCCGGCTGCCTCCAACAGCGCGATAGGGTCTACACTGTTGCCTGCGGCAAATGCGGCCGTCAAGCAGGAGAGTAGGATCGTCAAGATCAGGAGAATGCTGATTGAAATTTTGATAGTTTTCATCGTTGGTAATGAGCACTCCTTTCAAAATGTGAGATCGGGTAAATGGTACACTCCTTTTCTTCCTCTTGGTGTAAAATCCATAAAAGTCTGTTTTTAAAATAATATAGGTCTGTTTTAAATACAAAACTTTTTAGGATAAATTCATCATATCATGTTAAAATTGATTTTTCAATGCGTAATTTTGCAAAAAAATGTTGATTATATTTTAGGCACAATGTCTAATTTACAATTTTTTTAAAATAGTTATGGTCTGTTTTATGATCTAAATAGGTTTGCTTTTCTGTTTGACAAAGACATCAAAAATGATTATGATAAACAAAACAGACCTCTATCATTCCGCCCAGCGGGAGGAGACTTGCAATGACACAGGAAGAGCGTACGCGGATCAGCAGGGAGCTGATTTTGGAAGGCGCCATCCGGGAGTTTAGCCGGCATGGCTATGCGGATGCGTCAATCAACCGAATTTGTACGGAAAATGAGATTTCAAAGGGCCGCCTCTTTCACCATTTTCAAAATAAAGAGGATATTTTTTTTGCCGCTGTTCAATTGTGCTACGATGGGATGGTAGTCTATATGGAGGCGTATGCACCGGACCCTTCCAAGTCGCTGTCGCAAAATTTTCATGATTATTTTCAGCATCGCCAGCAGTATTTTACAGAGCATCCGTACCGTCCGCTTCTGATGGGTTCCCCTTCTGTACGCAGGCCGTCGGAATTTTTTCAGGCAAAGATGGGGCAAGTCCGTGAGCGGTTCGAGCAGGATAATTTAAGAAAATTGCAGGAGATTTTAGAACACAGCGCCCAAAGTGTTGTGCCAATGGATCAAGGCCTAGCTTTGCGGGCGTTCCACATTGCCAGCTATTTTATCCACCTGCATGTAGGCTATCCGAATTGGGATCCGGAAAAGGACATGACGTCGGTGGCCGAGCATAGTCTGGCTGTGTTTGATCAAGTGGTGCACATGCTGCTTTACGGGATTCTTCCACGGCAGAACGGGGAGTCTATGCCGGAAAACGGGGCGTCCATCTACCGCTGTTTATCAAACTTGAATGCATATGACAGCTCCGCTGAAGGGCTTATATCCGGCGGAGCAGAGGAGGGCTAAAAATATGACAGAGACACTGGAGCGGGTGAAGGATGCGCTGCATAAGCATCATTCTACCTGTGTGCTCCTGACAGCGGATGGGCGAGTTTTAGAATCCTCCCTCTCCGGCGTTTCACCGCTGACCGAATGGCTGCGAAAGGATCCGGAATTGCTGCGCGGCGCATCCATTGCGGATCGCGTGATAGGCAAGGCGGCGGCGCTTTTGATGCTCTACGCAGGCGTGAAGGAAGTGTATGCGGATGTCATCAGCGAGCATGCGGCGGTATGTCTTGGTGAACGGTGCGTTCCCTTTCACGAAGGGGAACGTGTGCCATACATCGTCAATCGAACGCACACTGGTATGTGCCCGATGGAAAAGCTTTGCCTGGATACGAACCTGCCCCGCGAGGGCTATGAGCGCATCCTGAGAAAGCAGGAAGAAATGGCGCGTCAGAAAGCGGAACGGCGTTGACGGGATGGGCCGGTTCTGCTATAATAAAACATCAGAAATACCGCTCAGAAGAGCGGCAGCCCGGCAGAAGCAGGGGCGAACAATCAAACGGAACGATCGCTGCAAATGAAAAGCGCCAACCAGGCCGTGACCCTCGCAGAAGCGGAGGGAGCCTGATTGGCGCTTTTTTGCTCGCTTATCGTATGAAAGGAAGATGTGACAAATGAAGCAATCCCATACCAAGAATTTGGTGCTAACCGCCTTCTGCATCGCCCTATGCATTGTGCTTCCAATGGCATTCCATGCAATCGGAGCGGGCGCTACCTTCCTGCCGATGCACATTCCTGTGCTGCTGTGCGGTTTGCTGTGCGGCTGGCCATTTGGAGCGGCCTGCGGCTTGATTGGCCCGCTGCTTTCCTCCCTGCTGACGGGAATGCCGCCTGCCTTCCCAACCCTGCCAGCCATGATGCTGGAACTATGCGCATATGGCGTGTTGACCGGGCTGTTTTACCGAAAGCTGAGGGGAAACCTCTATCTCTCCCTGATTGGCGCGATGCTGGGGGGGCGCGCGGTATCCGGCATTGCAAACGCTGTGCTGCTCGGCATTGCAGGCAAGCCCTATGGATTTACCGTTTTTTTAACCTCAGCGTTCGTCACGGCTTTGCCTGGCATTGTGATCCAACTTGTGGCGGTTCCCCTTCTGGTAGCGACGCTGCAAAAGGCGGGATTGGTGCAGCGGCCGCGGAGAGTGTGCATGGCTGAGGATGCTTGATTCTCCCTAAACTGACCGGGCGGTGTGAGCTTTCCCACACCGCCCGGTTTTGACTTATTCCATTTTATGGCGAAGCGGGGCGGGTAACGAACCAAAGCCGACCGTGATTACACGGCTCAAAGGGATGCGCACCGCTCACGGGAAGCAGAAGTCCACTGGCTAGGCGCTGGCCTTTATTTCCAGGAGAAAGAGATGAGATTCCCTTCCACTTGGATGGAAGAGGTGAGCGGGCAAACCTGCTGGCGGAAGGCTTTCACAAATGCATCCCGCATGGCGGGATCTTCAAAAATAAGCTGCCCATCAAGCGTAAGTTGGGCTGGCTTGTAAAGGGTGCCTAACTGAAAGCCCGTCATCCACCAATGCGGCTGAAGCCCGCGGGTGAAGAGGATTTGATCGCCTTTGCGCAGCGTCATTGCCATCTGCGGCAGTTCGCTATTCTCTGCGCAGTCATAAAATTCGATCAATCGGTTGGTTGGTTTGTGATATATTCCGATTTCACCGCCGTTGGTGATGGCGTAGTTCCCTTTCCAGAGCTGAACCATCCAGTCCATCTCCCCATATTGGAATTTGATGCGGACGGTGTCGTAATCCATCAAGACGAGCGGAGATAACGTGTCATACAAGCGGCAGAAACCAAACTGCCTCTGCCAGGCTTCTGTTGCGCCGATTACAAGATACTGCCCGGCATCGTAATCAAAGCCGATGGCAAACATACCGGCGCCGTCTTTGCCGTAGACGAGGCCGGTCGCTTCGTCGTAATAAACGCCGGAGGATACATGCACGCTTGTGCCGTCATCCTTTATATAATCTCCGAGGAACTCATAAACACCGGGGTAGGGCGTGCTGCCCAGCGTGATATCGATTTGGTGGATGCCGTCGCCTACTGCGCCTATCAGGCCCTTGATAATATCGATGGTGCTGCTGCCCTTTTGACCGTCCAGCAGAGCGGCGGCCAAGGAGACGGCCTGCTCCTGCGGCATCGGCAGCCGCTCAATGGCAGTGATTACAGCGTCGCGATCCGCCCTGCCGGTCAGGATTTGGGTGAGCACAGCGGTCAAAACGCTGCGCACAAATTCTGCCGAGGCGGGCGTAAAGGTGGGCAGCTCTTGTCCCCCTTCTGTTTGTGCGGGCGGGCTGGAGGCTTCCTGTGCAACGGCTTTCGGGCCGGATGGAGTTGCTGTTGCAGATGTGGTATCCGCTGCCGCTGCTTTCACCGGGGAGGCGACGCTGGCCTTAGGCGCCTGCTTTGGATTTGCTGCCTCAGGTGCAGCGGGGGTGTGCTTGGCGGTTTGCCCTGCCAGTGAAGCGGCCTGTGACGGGGCCGCTGCCTGCTGTGGCAATACGGCTGCGTCCTCCATGCTGTGGACAGGCGCTGCGACGCTCGGCGGAACAGCCGCTCCGGTGGAGAGCAGCACACAGGCTAGCAGCGTTGCCAGGCAGGAGGTAAGAATAGAATAACGGCTGCCTGATCGATTCATAGAAATCATCCATCCTTTCAACTTCCCTTATTTAATCAAAAAAGTTGGCGATGAGCGTCTTTTCTTCATGATTTTATCATGGTTACGGAAAGATTGTCAAATTTTTTGCTCTTCAAAAATAAAATGTTGTTGACTTTTTAGTGTATTACGCATATAATACGCATAAAGGCGGTGATCGAATGCGGGTTTTTTCAGATTTGATCCTGAATACGCGAGATCCGGTGTATTTACAGCTGGTGCGGTATGTGCATCTACAAATTTGCCGCGGTGTGCTGCGGGACGGGGATGCCCTGCCCTCCCGGCGCGAGTTAGCAGTTCTGCTCGGCATTAATCCCAACACGGCTCAAAAGGCCTACAAAGCCTTAGAAGAGGAGGGGATAATGCATACGGATGGCAACGCGGGCAGCGTGATTTCCGTAACGCCTGAGATGCGTGCCGAGCTGTTGGAAACACTCAAGGAAGAAGCCGTGCAAACATTTTTATCCAACGTGAAAGCATTGGGCCTCTCTTTTCAACAGTCCATCGCACTGCTGACTGAGAAATGGGAGGAGTAGCTTCTTTTTTTGCCACTTATGTATTAGGCGTATAGTACACAAGAAACGGTTAGGATGGCGGAAGAAAATGGGCGTTTGCAGCTTGAGAAGGAGAAAGGGTGATCATATCCAGATGGATAATCGAAAAAAAACCTTGCGGTTGGCAGCTTATTATTTTACACAAATCAGTAGGCTGTTGTTAGCAATTTTTATTTTGCTCATAGCGGCCGATCTGATTTTGATTGGCAGCATGTTTATACGCCGGTGCCAAATACAAGATCCGGTCAGTTTCCAAACGATTGTCAGTGTTGCGGCCGCACCGATTATTTTCTATGCGGCATACGGAGCCCTTGTTGCAGGGATGCTGTTTTATTTTTTGCGCTATTTCATGGATGGTAAGGGCGTTTATACCCTGCGCAGCCTTCCGATGGGGGCGTCGGGCCTCCTGTGGAGCATGTTTATCGCCATGCTTTCGGCCATGATTTTGCTTTGGGCGGCGCAGCTTTTGGCGATTTATTTGGGGTATGGGTTATACCGCATGGAGGTGCTGCTTTATAACCTGCCGGGCAACGTAGATGGGATGAGCAGGATAGGGTTTTCTGTTATTGTGCCGGATCGAGAGTGGCTGCCTCCGGCAAATGATCTATATCTCGCCTTTATCCGAACCCCGTTTTTACAGCTGTTTTATCCGCGCCACCCTGTTTTTTTGGCGCTTGCGGCGTTCATGGTGGTTTTGCCGCCTATTTCAGGGGCTTACTCGGTGCTTGCCTTGTGTGAGCGGCGGGCGCGGGCGCTGCTGCCGGTTCTATTTTGCTGGGGCGCTTTTCTCATCGGGCTGGTGGAAGGGCAGGCGGCGTTGCAGCATCAAGGTTATGAACAGCTTTTCGCAATAGGTATATCCCTTGTTTTGACGCTGCTTGGCATGCTTTTGATGCTTGGGCTGGCATGGCGGCGCGCTAGCAGAAGCAGGCTGGGATAAGGTTGAAAGATTAATTTTGGCTGCGCCAAAGCCGCGGCCTGGCGCAGGGAAGGAATGAACATGAAAATGAAAAAGCGTACGGCGATTTGGGCCGGACTGGTTGCCACGGCTATGTGTGTAATCTTTGCCAGCAGCGGCTTTCTATTTCTCCAGCGCAATCAGGAAGGGTTCATCTTTGCAGACCAGAAGGGGGACGCCTCGGTGCTGGCACGCATTCGTGTGACAGGTGTGCTGAAAGATTCCTTCCATCGCGTATCCTTTTCCTCTCATGGGATGAATTTTGAACATCGCGCGTTGCGGCAGACAATGTTTCAGGACTTATTTAGGGCGAAAGACTGGCATCCGGTATGCTATTATTTTGAGCCGCTGCCCGAAGCAAACGTGACGCGGGAAAAATCTGTTGTCGATAAGGCATGGCGCTACAATCCAGATGGCTCTGCTACCTCTACTGAGCAGCAGACGATCCTTACAGAAACTGCCGATGCCTTTCTGCTTTGCCTAACAGGGAATGCTATGCCCGCCGGCTATCATTCCTATCGTGTGAAAACACAGGTAAGCTATCATCGGGAGGTTTCCATGCAGTATGTACTGCTGGATGGGAAAAAGGAAACAGGCACTAATCCATCGATTCCGGTTGGAAGCGTGCTCGAGGTATCTTCGCACAATCTGGTGCAGATGAACAACCGATGGTATGCGATTACGGCAACGGATGCCGATTGCCGCGGCACAGGGGGGATCTATGACGTGACTGACTTTGTGAACCTGCCGCTGTCAGGTGAGGAATCACCCGCGATGGTGGAGCAGGAAAACCTGTATCCTATCGAGCTGGACGGAGGAAAAAATGAGATCCTCTCTATGGAATCATGCGGAGAGAACCTGGCGGTTTTCATATCTGTGAATGGCCGAATGACCATGCGCATTGTCAACCCGCAAACATGGGAAACAGAACATATCGTGGCGCTGCTTGGTTGGGGGGAACCGATGCCGCCCGGCGGCTTTTTTGCAAAAGGGGAATATGCCGTGCTCGTCCGTTTTTTAGAACCGGAAGTGCAGGCGGATGTGGAATCCTCGGGTGAAAATACAACGCTGCGGCAGATCGATATCGTCAATCTGGAAAGCGGCGCAGTCGTCAAGCAGTTTCAGGATAGCTCTCCTCTCGCCCAGATGGGTGTGATGGATGCTCTGTATATCGATGATACGCTTTACCTGATCTCCTTCATGACTCCACCGGATAACCCTGCGGGGAAGGCGCAGAATCAGCAGCCTTCCGGTTGGACGGTAGACTTGCCCGTTCTTTCGGTATACCGGGAGGGGGAGCAAATTTTTGCATGCATGATTCAATCCGGCCAACAGGAGGATGCACGCGTCAAAGCGCCGGAGGCAAGGCGCTATAGCGAGCTGTATTTACAGCCGGCAGAAGGAGGAAGGTAAGAGATGCAACAGAGAAATAAAATGATCCGGCTGGCCACTCATCACTTTTTTCAAATGGGCAAATTTTTGTTTCCCCTGTATGCGCTGCTGCTGACGGGCGAAGTGCTCGTGTCCAGCCGGATGTTCGTGCAGTCGTGCAGAATGGGGGCTTTGCTAAGCTTTCAGGCGATTTGGTGGAAGCCCATTCTGCCCGTAATGTTTTATGTGGCGTACGCTGTTGCCTTTTTCGGCATTCTGCTCTATTTTATGCGGTTTACGATGGGCGGCACGAAAGGCGTTTACACCCTGCGGAGCCTTCCAACGGGCGCAGAAGGCCTGGCTGGGAGCATGCTCCTGGCGGTGCTTTGGGCGTTCCTGCTGCTTTGGGCGGTGCAGATTGTGGCGGTGTATGTAAGCTACGGAGTGTATCACTGGGAAACGGCGCTCTACAACCTGCCGGGTGCGAGGGTGGGAACCAGCAAGCTGGGTTTTTCGGTGCTGCTGCCGGATTCCCCTTGGGCCCCTCCGGCAAATGATTTGTATCTCACTTTTGTGCGCACGCCGTTTCTGCAAATGTTTTATCCGCGCCATCTGTTTTTTGTGCTGCTGTCGGCTTCTTTCCTCCTGCTGCCTGTTGCCTCTTGTGTTTATCTCGCCCTTTCGCTTTATGGGCGGCGCTGGTGGGCGGCCATACCGGCTGCCGCCGCCTGGGCGAGCCTCTTCGCCGCAACCTCAATGGGGGAAAGCAGCCTGGGGCAGTGGGATATCAGCGCTTGTATCTTTTTGGCGTTTGAGGTTGCCTATATGGCGGCCTGTACCGTGTGGATGCTTGGGATGGCTTACCGGCTCTGCCGGAAAAGCCTTTTGGATTAAGATGGAGGGATCGAAATGACGCATCGAAGAAGATCGCTTCGGATGGCGGCGCTGGTCGGCATTCTTACGGTGATCGCAGCGGTATTTGTGTGCAGCGGCGCGGTTTTGTTTGCCCAGCGCGATCACGAGGGCTTTGCGTTTGTGGAGCAGGAGGGCGATGCATCTGTGCTGGAGGATATCCGGATCACAGGGGTGCTAACGGATTCCTTTCAACGCATATCCTTTGCCTCCCAAGGGCGGGAGCTGACGCAACGGATTTTACCCCAGGCGCTTATGGACGAAGTAAGGGAAAAAAGCCATGTGGTGGGCTATGATTATGAGCCGCTGCCCGGCACAGAAACAAAGGTTCAATTTTACAATGCGGGGGAGGAGATCAAAAACCCGGATGGCTCCGTGAATCAAGCCGACACCTCGACGATAAGCGAAACGGCGGATCAGTTTACCCTTTTCCTGGAAGATGGATTTCATTCTGATTTCCGTATTCAGACACAGATCGTTTACCATAAAACATTAATGCAATTATATTACGCGGATCAGAATGGAAAGAAAGGGTTGATGTCAAGGTCGGGAGGGTTTCAGCCTTGGGATACGGTGCAGCTGGACGGCATCCGTTACACGGTGACGCTGACGGACGAAAACTGCCGCGGGACAGGTGGAATTTATGATATGACAGATGTGCCCGACTCTTCTTCAGGGGAAGCTGTAACCATTCATAAGAAGAATCTTTTCCCCATTGATTTGCAGAATGGAAAGGTCGAGATCGTTTCATTGGAGGCCTGCGGGGAGCAACTGGCGCTGTTCCTTCGGCAGGAGGGCAAGCTGACGGTTCAACTGATCGATCCGCGTACCTGGCAAGCGACGCACACCATTTCCATACCGGGCTGGGAGGAATACACGTTTTACACGGTAAAGGAGAATATAATGTTGCTGGCGGACATGCACACTAGTGGAGAAGAGGTAATCTGTGAGGCGATTGCGGTTGATCTGGTGGAGGGAGCGATCGTAGAGCAAGTGGAGGATACGGTTTCTCGAGGCGAGGCAGGCGATTTCTGTACCGGCTTTGCCGACCTCCATTATGCTGGAGGAACGCTCTACCTTTTCACGCTGATGGAGCAGCCAAAGTTCACGCAATCGAGCGGGCCGGTGCCGCGCCCCTATTTGATTGCCTATCAGGATGGGCAAAAGGTGTTTTCCTGCGCGATCCAATCCGGCCAGCAAGAGGATTTGCGATGTGAAACGCCGAATATCAGGCGATATGAAGCGCTGCAATTACAGAAAGGGGGAGAACAGGTTGATTCAGATTGAAGGGCTTTGCAAGCAATTCCCGGGCACGCATGCCTGGGCACTCGATGGAATCCATTTACAGGTTGAGGAGGGTGAAGTTGTTGGGCTCCTCGGTGAAAACGCAGCGGGCAAAACCACGCTTTTAAAAATTGTGGCGGGCCTGATGGAGCCAACGCGGGGAAAGGTGACGATTGACGCAACGCCCTCGCTCAAGGCGGCAGGCCAAGTTGCTTTTATGACAGAACAGGGCACGTTTTTTCCCTTTATGACGCCTGTGGAACATGCAGATTTTTTAGAGGATTACTACGACCGCTTCAACCGGGAGCGCTATTTGAAACTGCTCGAATATTTTGAATTGCCCAAAGGGAAAAAAGCACGCACTTTTTCCACCGGGCAGAAGGCAAAGCTTGAAATTTCAATCGGCTTCTCCAAGGGATGCCGCTATCTACTCCTCGACGAGCCGTTTCTCGGCAACGACGTGTTTACACGGCGTGATTTTTTGCGGCTGATGGGCGACAGTCTCCTTGATGGGGAGACGATCTTGCTTGCAACGCACCTAATCAATGAGATCGATAATTTCATTGATCGCGCCGTCATTTTAAAAAACGGCAAAATAAAGCGCGATTGCCTGATTGATGAAATCCGTGCGGAGGGGAAAACACTGGAAGAGGTGATGCGTGAGGCCTGCGGCTATGACGAGGAACGTTACCGCAAGATTTTTGGAGGGGAGAACGCACAATAACCTGCATGAGGGACATGCGGGCTATCCAGGGGCGGCGGTTGGCGGAAACATTCCGCTGGCCGCCGTTTTATCAGTATTAGCCGATTAATCGGACGGATTAAAAAAATTAAATCATTATATTCATATGGGATTGATATGAATTAAAAAGTGTGCTATACTGTGCCCATAATCCGTAAAAGAGGAGGAAGGCGCTCCATGAAAATATCAACAAAAGGCCGTTATGCCCTGCGTGTGATGATTGATATTGCCATTCATTCCAATGGGCGATGTGTTTCTATCAAGGAGATTGCAGGGCGGCAGGAAATCAGCGAGAAATATTTGGAACAGATTTTCACCGTGCTCAGCCGATCGGGATTGTTGCGCAGCACGCGCGGCGCGCAGGGGGGCTATACTCTCACTCGCGATCCGGAGGACTATACGGTGGGCATGATCCTGCGGGCGCTGGAAGGCGATCTGGCGCCGGTGGACTGCGTGGCGCAGGGCCAGTCGGGGTCAGGCCCTTGCCCGCGTGCGGAGCAGTGCGTCACATGGGAGGTTTGGGCGCAGATTCGCGATGCGGTTAACGGTGTGGTGGATCATATTACGCTCGCGGAGCTTGTGCGGCGCTATCGTGATAAGCTGGAATTGCAGCAGGAAGGAGCAGTTACAACATGAAAGATTCAGCAAAACGCTACGTTTATGCAGATAATGCGGCGACCACCGCCGTTTCTCCACAGGTGGTGGAGGCGATGCTCCCTTATCTGACAGAGCATTTTGGAAATCCTTCCAGCCTCTATATGTTGGGGCAGACGGCGCATAACGCTGTGGAAACCGCGCGCGGGCAGGTCGCGGCGCTTTTGGGCGCCCATCCGGAAGAAATCTATTTTACTTCCGGTGGCTCGGAGGCGGATAATTGGGCCATCCGCGGGCTGGCGGAGATGCAGGCGAAAAAGGGGAAGCGTCATATTGTCACCACAAAATTTGAGCATCACGCGGTGCTCCACACCGTCGAGCGGCTCCAAAGGGAAGGCTTTGAAGCAACGTTCCTCGATGTGCATGAGAACGGAATTGTACGCATCGAAGAGGTTGCCGCCGCCCTGCGGGAGGATACCGCGCTCGTAACCATTATGTATGCTAATAATGAGATCGGCACCATCCAGCCGATTGCCGAGATTGGGGCGCTGTGCCGGGCCCGCGGCATTCCGTTCCATACGGATGCGGTGCAGGCTGCAGGCCATGTGCCGGTGGATGTCAAGGCGGAGCAGATTGACCTGCTCTCCCTATCCGGGCATAAGCTCCATGCACCAAAGGGTGTAGGGGCGCTGTATTGCCGCAAGGGGCTGCGCTTCCCGAACCTCATTGACGGAGGGGCGCAGGAGCGCGGCCGTCGGGCCGGGACGGAAAACGTGGCCGGCATCGTGGCGCTTGGAAAGGCCGCCTCCCTGATGCGGGAGGGGATGGAGGAGCGCATGCGTTACGTTGCCTCCCTGCGCGATCGGCTGATTGACGGCGCGCTGAAGATTGAGCGTTCACGCCTCAACGGCGACCGGGAAAAACGGCTGCCCGGCAATGCAAGCTTTTGCTTTGAGGGCGTTGAGGGGGAAAGCTTGCTGCTTCTGCTCGATTTTCAGGGCATCAGCGGCTCATCGGGCTCGGCCTGTACGTCCGGTTCCCTGGACCCGAGCCATGTGTTGCTCTCAATTGGTTTGCCACATGAAATCGCACACGGTTCGTTGCGGCTGACACTCGATGAGAATCATACAGTGGAAGATGTGGACTATATATTAGAAAAGCTGCCGCCGGTTATCGACCGGCTGCGGGAAATGTCCCCGCTTTGGGAGCGTATTAAAAATGGCGAGATAAAGTGCTGATTCTTAGAAAGGATGGTTTGGCGTATGCAATATAGTGAAAAGGTCATCGAGCATTTTACACATCCGCACAATGTCGGCAAGCTGGAGGATGCGAACGGTGTCGGCGAAGTGGGCAATGCAAAATGCGGCGATATCATGAAAATGTATTTGAAGGTGAAAAACGGCGTGATTGAGGATGTTAAATTTAATACCTACGGATGCGCTTCCGCAATTGCGACCAGCTCCATCGCCACGGATATGATCAAGGGCCGGCCGCTTTCGGATGCGCTGAAGCTCACCAATCAGGCGGTTGTAGAGGCGCTGGACGGCCTGCCGGCGGTCAAGATTCACTGTTCCGTTTTAGCCGAGCAGGCGATCAAAGCCGCGATTGCGGATTATTATAGTAGACAGGGAATTGATCCAGAGCCGATTGTGGGCAAGCTGGAGGATCCGGAGGAGCACGAAGCCTGCCGCATTGAATGATTTGAAACTAGAAAACTGGAAAGGATGGCTTTTGATATGGCAAAGATCGCCCAAAACCTGTTGGAATTGATTGGAAATACTCCGCTTGTGCAGCTGAGCCGCTTTGCTCAAACGGAGGGGTTGAACGCCCGCATCCTTGCGAAGGTGGAGAGCTTTAACCCCTTGGGCAGCGTGAAAGACCGCGTGGGCTATGCCTTGATTGCAGATGCAGAGGAAAAGGGGTTGATCAACAGGGATACCCTGATTATTGAGCCGACCAGTGGCAACACAGGCATCGGCCTTGCCTATACCGCTGCGATTAAGGGTTATCGGCTTATCCTTACCATGCCGGAGAGCATGAGCCGGGAGCGTCGGAGCCTTTTAAAAGCGCTGGGCGCGGAGCTTGTGCTGACGCCAGCAGCGAAGGGGATGCAGGGCGCGATCGACAGGGCAAAGGAGCTCCGGGAGGAACATCCCAATTCCTATATTCCCGGCCAGTTTACTAACCCTGCTAACGCTGAAGCGCACAGGCGCACGACAGCGCAGGAAATTTTGCGCGATATGGATGGGAAGGTGGATTATTTCGTTTCCGCCATTGGTACAGGCGGCACGATTACCGGCATCGGCGAGGTGCTCAAAGCGCATGATCCGGAAACGCGCGTTGTCGCCGTGGAGCCCGCCGCTTCGCCAGTGCTCTCCGGCGGAAAGCCGGGGCCGCATAAAATTCAGGGTATTGGCGCGGGCTTTGTGCCAGAGGTGCTCAATACGGAGATTTATGATGAAATTATTACGGTTGAAAATGACGACGCCTTTTCCGCCGCCCGCCTGGCCTCCCAAACGGAAGGCTTGTTGGTTGGAATCTCGTCGGGCGCAGCGCTGCATGCCGCAGAAGTGCTCGCCAAACGACCGGAGAATGCAGGCAAGACAATCGTTGTGTTGTTGCCAGATACGGGGGAGCGTTACCTCTCCACAGAGCTGTTTGATCAGGATTAAAAGGGAGCGGATAAAAAGAACCCCGCACGGAATTTTCCGTGCGGGGTTCTTTGATTAGGATTTCAAATTTTACTGCCGCGCATCAGGCGGCGCGCGGTTCCCCGCCTTTACAGCGCATAGGTATATTCAAATCCCTCTACCCATTTGCTGTCGGAGAAGTTGCGCAGGCGAAGCACGACCTTGCTGTCGTAAACCTCCATTTGCCAGCCCATGCCGCGGTCAACAATATCGCCATACAGGCACTCTTCGCCAAAACCCGGAACGTTGATATAGGTGACATTTCCCTCCTGTGCCAGGCCGTTTCCGTTTTCATAAACCCCCATGTGCAGGTGGCCAGAGAAATAGAACACTTTGGTGCCGCAATTTTTTAGGATGGAATCCAGCTGTTCTCCCTGCGGGCCAACATCGGAGCCCGGCCAGTGGGATACAAATTTGTCCTTCAGTTGGAAATGATTGAATACAAATGCGGGCTTGCCGCTTGCCGCCGCATCGGCCAGTTCGTTCTCAAGCCACCTTAGCTGCTCCTCTGAATGATAGGCTTGTATCTTGCTGTCCGCCTCCGTGGCCATGACGATCAGTTTATAGCCGTTGATCTCCTGGCTGAAATAGGCGTGCTCATGCTCATAGCCAAAAAAGGCGTTGTTATAATCCATAAAACGCTTATAATATTTTTCATATGCATCTGTTTTGCACAGCTCATGATTGCCCGGGGCAATCAGCACGTTATCTACAGTGAGATATTTGCGCATCAAGCCATATAGAAGCATGTATTCAATTTCCTGCGCGTTCATGGTGTTGTCGCCAACCATGACTAATGCATCAACCGGCGTTTCCGCACTCGAGAAATCCAGCATCGCCTGGCCATGGCCTTTGAAGCGGGCGGCGTTATTTCCCTCCATATGCCCATCTGAAATAATGCTCACATTTAAACGGATTTCATCCGGATTTTGTACCGTCATTTTGTTGACGGTAACGCCGCAAGGGAAAAAGATAAACAGCACCATAAATGCTGCCACCGCTCTCCGCAACAAGCCTACCAACAAACCTAACATAAAACTCCCTCCGATTCTTTGATAAATGTGTACAAATTGTAGTCTAAAAACAGATGAATTACAACATACAAATCAAAATTCATCATTTCACACAAGAGAACTTTGAAATATTTGTGCAAAATACTTTCAAAAGGGCCTGCCGCAAACATGCTTTGCAGCAGGCCCTTTGCATCATTTGGCTTTGTTTATCATCAGGCAATTAACGCGCTATCATACGGATGGCCATCGATATGCCATAGACGATATCGTTGTAACTTCCAAAATCGTAATAGGAGGGCGCGGCCACGCTATAGAGCAAAAGGGAAAATACGATGCCAATAATTATGAGTATCGTATTGGCAATAAAGCCAATCAGCGCCCATTTGCCGATGGCATGCGCACAGCGCGGCTTCTGATCCTTCCAAACAAGGTAGAGGATCAGGCCAACAATGGGGAAAAAGAAGGCGAGCACATGAAAGCCTGCGCTGGGGCGATCCTCCTGCTGTGGATAGGGCTGCTGGCCATAGGGGTACTGATAGTATGGGGGGTGATAGGGTTGCTGTTGGCTTTGGTAGGGCTGCTGCGTGCCAGGGGGCGGTGCAGGCGGGGTAACGGTAGCGCCGCATCGCGCACAAACAACGGCATTGTCCGCCAGCGGAGCACCACAATTTCTGCAATACATAAATACGCTCCTTTTATTTTTCAATATCTGAATGATATGAAAGAAAATCTCTTCGCCTGTATCATAGCATGCGTCAAACGGAAATTCAACAGAATTTCTGTGGAACAAAACATTACTTGTTGAAAGTGGGCAATTTGCGGCGAAAGGAAGCGGCGCGTTACCATCTGCTGATTCCGCCGCGCTGTAGAGCGCCGATCAGCTTTTCCCGCAGTGGCGCGTAATCCGGCTCCAAGGTGTCGAGCAATTCCTTGATACGCTGCCGGTGCGTTGCGCCATCCACCGGACAGAGGCTTTTAACGACCGGAAGCTGTGTGCGCTTCACAAGGGATTCAATTTCTCGCTCCCTGGTAAAAATGAGCGGACGGATCATCGTTAGATCTTTGCGCGACAGGTAGGAAACGGGGGAAAAACACTCGATAGCCCCGCTGCCAAGCAAGTTCATCATCAGCGTTTCCGCCGCATCATCCATGTGGTGGCCGAGGGCGATTTTATTGCATCTGGCCGCCTTCGCTTCATCGTGCAGCATGCCGCGCCGCATCCGGGCGCACAGGCTGCACGGATTTTTTTCTTTACGCGTTTCAAAGATAATTTTGCCGAGCTCCGTGCGCCGCAGCCGGTAGGGGATTTCCAGCTCGCCGCACAGCTGCTCAATGGGGGAATAGTCTGTTTCAATCCCACCGAAGCAGGGGTCGAGCGTGACGGCTGTCAACTCGAAGCGGGCAGGATAAAAGCGGCGCAAAGCGCTCATGCCTGCGAGCAGGGCGACGCTGTCCTTCCCGCCGGATATGCCGATGGCGATGCGGTCCCCTTCTGCTATCATATGATAGCGATCTACGGCGCATCGCATCTGGCCGAGTAATTTTTGCATGACAGGGCTCCTTTCAAAGAAAGCGTGTGTGTCAGCGCATATCCGGTGAATCGCTACGTCTGGAGAGAACGTCGAGAGATACGCTGAAACCATCTGCAAGCCGGAGGAGAACGGCGAATGTGGACTTGCTTGCGCCGGCTTCATACCGTTGATACTGACGGTGCATGCTGTGCATTTCTGAAGCCGTTATCATGAGCGCTAAGCCCTCGCAGATAGGAAGCGTTCGAAAGCGTTCCGTTCCGGCAATGCTGCGCTATTTTTTCTTCCACACCGTTTTTGCCTTTTTCTCCCGCTTTGGTTTCGGCGGGGCGGGCGGTTCTTCCGGCGGCGCCGCAACCTCGGTTAGCCCGCGCTGCGCGAGCCGCGTACCCACGATCTCACGCAGCAGGCAATAGAGCACCGAGCAGACCGGAACGCTCACAAGCATCCCCAACACGCCCCAAACGCTGCCGCCGATGGTCACGGCGAGAAGCACCCAAAGGCTCGGCAGGCCGACGGAGCTGCCCACCACCCGTGGATAGATCAGATCGCCTTCCATCTGCTGGAGGACGATGATGAAAATGACAAACCAGACCGCTTGCATGGGAGAGTCCATCAAAATGAGAAACGCGCCGATCGCTGTGCCGATAAACGCGCCGAAAATCGGGATTAGGGCGGTGAAACCAACGAGCACGGAAATCATCGGCGCATAAGGCATGCGGAAGATTACCATGCCGATGAAGCAGAGAATGCCGATGATCACGGATTCCATGCATTGCCCGGTTACAAAGCGTGAAAACAATTTATTGGAAAGCGAGGCGATGTGCAGGGATTTTTCCGCCCACTTCTGCGGCAGAAAGGCATAGAGCATGCGGGTTGCCTGGCTGCCAAGCTTCTCTTTTTGCATCAGGATATAGACGGAGAAAACGATTCCGAGAATAAAGTTAAAAATCGCGCTGAAAATAGAAGTGGTAATACCAACCGTGGTGTTGACCAGCTTGCCGGAATCGCGCTTGAGGTAATCCACCACGGCAGCGCTGATTTTTTCCCAGTCAATTTCCAGATTGGTGAGGGTAGAGGCGTCCACCTTGAGGAAGGCGGCGGCCTTGGTGATCCACTCTTTCACTTGCATGGAATACTGCGGCATGTTTTCAACCAACAGGCTGAAGGCACGCTTGAGCTCTGGCACGATCATAAAAATCAGGATGAATACGAGGCCGATGATGATACCGAAGGTGAGTATAATGCTCACAATGCGGCGTAACCGGCTCCACAGGCGAAAATTTTTGCGGTTGAGCGGCGCGAACAACCGCTCCTCGATCACCTTGAGCAAAACGTTGAGGATAAAAGCGGCGCAAAATCCGATGATGAGAGGCATCAGCAAGCCTAGCGCGGTGCGGCAAACGCCCGCCACGGCGGAAATGTTTTGCAGCCCTAAAAACAAGACGATACCGAAGGTGATAATCAATAGGATTTTTTTCACGGTTTTCCGGTCGAGCTCCATGCTTGTGACCATCCTTTCTGAATTTCCGACCGCGGCATTGCGCGGTTTGGCGCGGCTAACATTCGAACAGCCGCTAAGCTTAAAAAGCACAAAACACAGTTTGAAAGGAACCTTTTCAAATTTTGTATACTGCCCTTTTTGATATTGCAGGTGGCTTTCTTTCACTATACCTTGCTGCGGCGCTTCTTGCAAGCAATTTTTGCTCCCGTTATTGGGCTGCTACCCCATTTATTCATTTGCCTTCTGCTTTCTTATGCAGAATTACGGGGAAAATAGCGGAAAGCTTGAATATTCTATCGAAATAGACTATAATCAAACCATCAAAAAAAGATGAGATGAGGACAATGCTATGAATCAACGCAGGACGATCGTCAACACAGCGCTCTCCAACCGGCCTGCCGGGACTGTGGTTATGGTTGCCGCCTTGTTGGGAGGCCTTTATTATCTCTACTGCTTGCTGCGCGTGCCCGGCGCAGCCGATCCGTATGCGGGCGTGATTTTGAGCGGGCAGGCGTTTCAAGCTCTCAGCTATTTGGAATTTGGCGTGAAAATTGCGATCAAGATTTTTCTAATCGGCGCAATCCTGTATGCGTTTTCACACACGCGTAATGCGCCGTTTACGCGGACTCCGGCGCGTTTATGGGTATGCAGCCTGTCGCTGGAGATTGTGCTGTATATCCGCGCGATTTTTATCAGCGTGATCCATTTCCTTTCTGCACAGCGGGCCGGCGGAGAGTTGGTCCCCATGTTGCAGGAGCTGGTGCCGTCGATTCTCTCCATCTTAACGTTTGCTCTGCTGATCTGTGTGGCGCTGCGTTCCTCTGATGTGCTGCGGGCGGCAAAATATTTCCGGATTTCAGTTGTGACGACGTTACTGGCTGTTGTGTATCTCGTGGTGCATGCCATCCAGATCGTTTTAGCGGTGCGGTCGGGCGCAGGCGGGGCGGTGCAGGAGCTGGTTCTTTTCATAGACGGGCTGACAGTCCTGCTGCCGAGCATCCTGTTGATGCGCGCTGCCGCAGCGGAGAAAAAGGTAAATTATACAAACCGCGGCTTTTATATGGGCCAGAAATACGAGCGGTAAAGCAGGTCGTGTTTTTAAGAAATCGGGAGAGAAGCGGGCGTGGGCAGCCACTGCCCGCTTCTTCAATTCTACGCTGGTGATAAATTTAAAAAGCTTATGAAATTATAATTGCTTTTTGCTGTGATTTGTGATAAATTTGGATATATAAATACCGGATGCTTCTTTGATTTTTGGAGATTTTTTCAAAAATGACAGGAATGCATCGGAATAAACGCCGCCGATCGGGGATGAATGGCGTTTATTTCACCTACGGTATCTTGAAGCGTACGCCGCCTGTGGCGGCGGGATGGAGGGTATTTGATGAGTGCAAGCAGTCTCACAAACCGGCGCTATGTAGGGGTCAAGGAAAACCTCGCATATGGCGTCGCGTGCGGCGGCCAGAATATGAGCTATACATTCATGGCGTCGTATCTTACTTACTTTTTTGTAAACGTTTTCGGCATTGACCCGGCGATTGTTGCGACCATGCTTTTTATCGAAGGCATTTGGGATGCGGTTAACGATCCGATCATGGGCTCGATCGTCGATAAAACGCGTACACGCTTTGGCAAGCTACGGCCGTATTTGCTGGTGATTCCGATCCCGCTGGCAGTGGTGACCATGCTTTTGTTTGCGGGCCCCGTATTGATGGCAGAGGCAACGATGGGCGCAAAGGTCGTTTATATGGTGATCACCTATTTCGTTTGGGAATTCCTGTATACGATCTGCGACGTGCCGTTTTGGGGTATGTCCGCGGCGATTTCTCCCAACCCGGCGGACCGCACCCGTGCAATCTCCAGCGCACGCTTTACCGCCTCCATTCTTGGCGGCTTGCCCGGCATCGTGCTGCCGGTGCTGATCGATTTAATCAATGCGGGCGCGGTCAATGTTTCCCTGCAAAAGGTTTTCTTTGTGATCGGCATTGTGGTTTCCTTTGTCGGCATGGGCCTGTTCAGCCTGGCGGGAATTTGCACGCGCGAGCGTGTGGCGCAGTCTCTGGAAGAGCCTAGCCTGCTGGATTCCTTTAAGTATCTGTTCCAGAACAAGCCTTTAATGCTGCTGATCCTTTCCAACATCCTCGGCGCCTTGGGCGGTATCAACGGTATTTTTCAAAATTATTATTTCATTGATGTGCTGGGCTCCGCTTCTATCAATATTATCATTGGTATTCCTGGCACCGTAATTGGATTTGTTGCATACCTGATGATCGGCCCGCTGAAGAAACGCTTTAATAATAAGCAGATATCGATTTGGATGTCCGTCATATGTGGAGTATTGCCAGCCATTACCTTTGTGCTGGGATATGGCAATATGAAAAATATGTCCGTTATGGTGCCGCTTCTGATGGTTCAAGGTGCGCTGAATGCCCTGTTTAACGGCGTGCGCATGGTTATTCCTACCGAGATGATTGGTGAGACCGTTGATTATATGGAGTGGAAAACCGGAAAACGTTCTGAAGGAATGAGCTTCTCTATTTTGACTTTTATCAGCAAATTTACAGGCGCAATGTCAAAATCCATGGGTACGGGGCTTTTAAAAGCGATTGGTTATGTAACATCTTCGACCAATGCCGTTGTACCGCAGAGTATGCATACGCAGCGCGGGATTTTTGCGATGTATACCATTATTCCGGGATTGCTAGGAATTTTGGGGATTATCCCGCTATTCTTCTATGATTTGGTAGGAGAGAAACAGCAAAAGATGCTCAAAGAGCTTGCCGAACGCCGCGAAAAGACAGAGAAGCAGGAAGAGGAAAAGCCTGTGGACGCCGATACACAGGCATAGCAGGAGCAAATGGCCAAGGGGGAAAGGCCTGGTGATATCTAACTTTAGAAAAGAGAAGGAGATGCAATCAACAATGAGCAAAATGAAACAAGCGGCGGTTTCCCTGCTGCTGGTCCTGTCTCTTCTGGCGGCACTGATGGCGCCGGCAGGTGCGGCATTCTGGCAGAAGCCTGATCCGCTGCAATTCAACGACGATGGTTCTTTTACGATCCTGCAAATTTCCGACACACAGGATACGCAATATCCCACCCCCAATGTGTTGACACTGATCGAAAAGGCGATGGATGAGTCGAAGCCGGATCTCGTTATTTTCACGGGCGACCAGCTCAAGAATTATGATTCTGATTTTGACGGCGGCAACCTGAAGAACAAGGTGCAGCAGGCAATTGATGCGATTGTGCGCCCTGTGGAGCGCCGGGGCATCCCGTTTGCAGTAGTTTACGGTAACCATGACGACGCAATCGGAGTCAGCAAGGAAGACCAGCTTAAAATGTATCAGCGGCATAGCCTGTGCCTGATGCGCGATGATGAGCCGGAGCTCTCCGGCTGCGGCAACTATAACCTGCCGATTCTCAGCAGCGATGGCCAGCGCACAGCCTTTAACCTTTATTTCATCGATTCGCTTGGCGGTGGCGGCAGCTACTATGATTATGTTAAGCAGGATCAAATTGACTGGTATGTGCGTACAAGCAATGCGCTGAAGGCAGCGAATGGCGGCGTGCCCGTGCCCTCCATGGAGTTCCAGCATATTCCCCTGCCGGAGCTGCGCACAGTTGCCAGCGAGGGGCTCATTCACACGGGTGAAAACAATGAGGGTGTTTCCGGCCCGTATTATAACAGCGGCCTTTTCCAAGCCATGGTGCAGCAGGGCGATATGATCGCGGCCTTCTGCGGACATAATCATACGAACACCTATATTGGCACGCTGGATGGCGTGGATCTCGGCTTTACGCCGGGTGCCGGCTTCAACGAATATGGCGCGGCGAAGGAGCGCGGCGTGCGTGTGATTGAGCTTCATGAGAGCGACCTCTCCACCTATGATACGCATTTGCTCACCTTTATAGGGCTGCTGGGCGATAATCCGATCACCCAGTTGCGCTACCGGCTCTTCACAGTGGGCGAGCTGGATTCCAACAACACGATGGATATGGTAAAAACCGTGCTCAGTGAAATTGTTGATGCAGTGCTGTATCTGGTGAAAACGAGCCATGGGAACCCGGTTACAATCGTGAGAGAGCTGCTTCAATTCTTTGGCGCTGATGTTGGTTATATAGAGGGCTTTTTCCACTGATCTTCCCTTCTAATGGAAAGGAGTAGATTCCAATCGTAGAAGCAATTTATAACTTTGACTGGTCTATATTTGCCTGGGTGCGGGATACATTATGGAACCCGGTGCTCGATGTTATTATGAAATACATTACGCTGCTGGGAGAAGGCGGCATGATTTGGATCATTTTTGCCGTGATTCTAATTTGTACGAAAAAATATCGTAAATGCGGCCTGATGATGGGCGCCGCATTGCTTTTGATGCTGGTGATCAATGACGGCATTTTGAAAAACCTGATTGCGCGCCCGCGGCCCTTTAACCGATTTGATCCGGCCGATCCCGCTATGTTCGCGGTTTGGAAAGATTTTCCCTTCCCAGAGATTGTGAGCCGGCCGTCCAGCTTTTCCTTCCCCTCGGGGCATACCTCATCTTCTTTCGCGGCAGCACTGCCCATGCTGAAAACGGATAAGAAGATCGGGATTCCAGCCTTGGTTTTGGCCTTTCTGATTGGATTCTCCAGAATTTATGTGCATGTGCATTATCCTACGGATGTAATCGTTGGCGCAATAGCAGGTTTATTTTATGGCTGGGTCGGCATTGTGCTGGTGCAGAAGCTAGAGCCGATTGTGAAGCGTTGGTGGGCACAGCGCAAGGCGCGGAAAGCGGCTTGAGTGCAATTTTTAAAAAGAGATATAAAACGCCGGGGAGAAATCCCCGGCGTTTTCATGCAGTGCAAGAGTTGTAACGTGAAGAATCGTGAACCGTTGGGCTGAGATGCCTATCCGGTATCCCAAGCGCTCAGGAAGGCTGATCAAGCATATTGCAATAAAAATATTGGCCTTTATTCTTGTATTTTGTGAAAATAATGCGAAACGATGAAAGTATCAGTTTTGAAAGCTTCAATCATGAGCTGGCATTTTCTTAAATTCAGATAAAGATTCTATAAATATGAATAATTTTAAATTAGTTCTTGCATTTTTGAGGCGAATCAGGTAGAATAAATTTCATAAAGCCGAGAAGGGCTTTGCACAGACGGCATCAGTGTCAGGCTTGGTTTGAGCTGTGGGCCGTCTTATGCTTGTGGAGATGTTTGCAGGCAGAGCTTTGGGATTCCAGAAATTGGGAAGGGTGATTTTCATGTATGTAGATGATGTTTTGAACCGAGCGCTCAAGCGCAACCACACGCAGCCTGAGTTTTGTCAGGCAGTGACTGAGGTGCTGGAGTCGATCCGTCCGGTTGTGGAAAGCAATCCTTATTATGAGAAAACGTCGCTTCTGGAGCGGCTCGTCGAGCCGGAGCGCGCCACGGTTTTCCGTGTTTGCTGGATGGACGACAACAACAAGGTGCAGGTCAACCGGGGCTACCGTGTTCAGTTCAATAGTGCAATCGGCCCATATAAAGGCGGTTTGCGGTTTCATCCTTCCGTTAATATGAGCATTATTAAATTCCTCGGCTTTGAGCAAATTTTTAAAAACTCACTGACCGGTCTGCCGATTGGCGGCGCGAAGGGCGGCTCAGATTTTGACCCGAAGGGGAAGAGCAATACGGAAGTAATGCGTTTTTGCCAGAGTTTTATGACCTCTCTCTACCGCGTAATTGGCCCTAATACGGATGTCCCTGCTGGGGATATCGGCGTAGGCGGTCGTGAAATCGGCTATATGTTTGGTCAGTATAAGCGCATTACCGGCCAATATGAAGGGGTGCTCACCGGTAAGGGCCTGAGCTTTGGCGGCTCGCTTGCGCGCACAGAGGCAACCGGCTACGGCTTGGTTTATATTGTGGAAGAAATGATGCGCGCGCACGGCAATGATATCGAGGGCAAAACCGTTGCGGTTTCCGGCTCGGGCAACGTGGCGATCTATGCGATTGAAAAAGCGCAGGAGTTGGGTGCGAAGGTTGTTACAGCGAGCGATTCTAACGGTTGCATTTATGACCCGGAAGGGATCGACCTTCAAGTGATCAAGGATATTAAGGAAGGCCGCCGCGGCAGAATCAGCGAATATGTTGCCGAGCGCCCCAGCGCAAAATATACGGAAAACGGGAAGGTTTGGGGAATCCCGTGTGATATCGCCCTGCCCTGCGCCACGCAGAATGAACTCACCGCTGAGGATGCACGTGAGCTTGTGAAAAATGGCTGCATCGCAGTGGGCGAGGGCGCAAACATGCCTTCCACCCATGAGGCAATCCAGGTGTTTTTGCAAAATGGCGTGCTCTTTGCGCCCGGCAAAGCGGCAAACGCAGGCGGCGTGGCAACCTCTGCGCTGGAAATGAGCCAAAACAGCGCGCGGCTGAGCTGGTCGTTTGACAAGGTGGATCAAAATTTAAAAAATATTATGGTGAATATTTACACCAATATGTCCGCTGCGGCGGAGGAATATGGCCATAAGGATAATTTTGTGGTCGGCGCAAATATCGCGGGCTTTCTCAAGGTTGCGGACGCGATGCTGGCGCAGGGCATTATCTAAAAGCGATATCTATATAGAAGACGGGCCGGGGTTTCCGGCCTGTTTTTTTGCAAAAATTGTTGTAAAAAGGATCTGCGTCGCACGAACGGGCAGATGGCCGGAGCCCTTATCTTTATGATATCTATGCGAGCACATTCGAGCCTTTTCTTTGTGTTGTGACGCAAAGCGGGGGTGTGAGAGAAAGCGTTTTTGTTTGAATTGTGATAAGAATGTAAACAATTCCAATAGCATTTGAAAAACAAGCTTTCTCATGTTAAAATATCAACATTGCAATTTTGCAGTTTTCTTTGAAGGAGGCATTGCCTTGGGAGACATGAAAGACCGTGAACATAACACCCTCTCCGGCGACGGGTTGGATGAAGAGCTCAGCCAGATTCGGGATGCATTTCAGCAAGAGCTGGAGGAGGCAACGAAGAGAGCGGAGCAGGAAGCGGAGAAGAATGCGCAGAGCGGGAAGGAGGAGGCCCCGCCAGCATTGCCAACAAGCCCTGTGCGTGCGGAAGGGGAAGCGGCAAACGCCGCCGTCTCAGCCGGGGAGCAAAAAGCGGATTGGAAAGTGATCGTGCTGGCGGTGATCGTTGCTTTTGTGGCGTTATATGGCGCAGCGGATTTTTTCATCGGCGTGTCGCCTTTTGCCCGGGTGTTACAAGCTGAGCAGTATGTTCGCCAGGGAAAGCTTAACTCTGCGCTCGACGCTTATTATGACGCGAGCCAGGATACAACGGCCGCGGCGGCGAAGCGCATGGTGAAGGGCCAGGCGCAGCTCTACCTGAATTTGGGCTATGTAGAAAACGCGCAGAGCTTAATCAAAAAATATTACACGACGGCGCAGCTGGAGCGGGCTTGGAACCGCGATCTCAACGAGCTGTATCAGAATTTGAATGCCATAACGGATACCATTTCTGCTGTGGAGGAGCTTTTTAGCGGATATAGCGAGGTGGGGGATGATCAGCTTCCCTACGACGAGCTGATCGAGAAGATTGAGGGCTTGAAGGAAAATGAAAGCTATGATAAAGCAATTTTAGAATATTATAAATACATGCTTGCCGCCATGACGGAACAGGAGAGCTCCGTCCGTATCCAATTTCTGGAATCTGTTCAGAAGGAAAACGAAAGCTACAGCTGGATTTACCTGCCTGCAATGGCCACAGAATATCTAGAGGCTAAAAATTATGACAAAGTAGTAGAGCTTTGCGACCAAATGCGGGCACAGAACGTGGAGGACGCCAGTGCCTATGGCACGGAAGCTTCGGTTTACCGGCTCCAAAAGGAGTATGACAAGGCGATTTCTACAGCTGAAAAGGGCATCGCACTGGATGACACCAGCTCAGAGCCCTACCGCCAAAAGGCGATTGTAGAGCTGCTTCAGGGCGATAAAAAGGCGGCGTTGGCGAATGCACAAACCGCGTTTGATCTCTCCCTGAACTATGCGACGAGCTACACCCTTGCGGTGTGCTACTTGGCAAACGGCAATCAGGATGGCTATGAAGAAGTTATATCCACCCTCGAATACTATGGCGTTGAAATGGGCCAGAAAGTGCTTGATTATAAAGCCGGGAAGCTGACGGTTGAAGATATTTTCTTGAATGGAGAGGGGGATGTGGCATGAGGATCCTTTATGTGATCGTGAAGGCGCTGACCTTTCCGGGCACGCTGCTGCATGCTCTTTGGGAGCATTGCCTGTGCCGCAAGTTTCACTGCACGGTGGAAGATGCCCGCTATTTTCAGGCCAACGAGCTGTGCGGGCATGTGGAGCATGAATTTATGCCGAGCAAGGGCAAACGTTTTTTGATCTGTTTTCTCCCCTTCCTGTTTAATCTGGTGCTCGGGCTGCTGATCGTGATCCCTGCCAGCGTGCATGTAATGAAGTTGCAGCAGTTCAACAACATTTTCTATCTGCTGATGTTATGGCTTGGCATTTCTTTGCTGACTTCGCTTTTCCCCTTGGTAGAAGATGCACTTGCGATGTGGGAGAGCTTTTATGGCGCGGGAAACGAGGCTAATCTTGCGGCAAAGATTTTGTTGTTCCCAATCATTGCCGTTTTAGTTGCAGGCGCTTACCTAGAGCGTTGGGGGATTACGCTCGTCACCTCAATTGCGGCGGCCTGGTTCCTGCCGGAGCTGTTGTCTCCCATTGCGGGGGCGTTGGCTTCCGCGAATGATTCGCTTGGCGCCTGGCTTGCAAAGCTTGCAGAGAAGGCCCAAAATGTGGCGGAAGCCGCCACCGAGACCGGGACCAACGCAGCGTCATCATGAAAGTTGAGCTGGAGGCGTTAGGAAACACTGTGTAAAATCCATGCGGATAGGTCTAACCTGTCCGCATGGATTTTTTGTTTTTAGGATGATCCTATGCCCGGAGAAGATCTGCTGTTGCTGGCAAATTTGTTTTTAGGGCTTCTATGTAAGCTATGGCTGGGAATGCAGCATGATTTAGAAAAGTGGGAGCTTTGGAAAAGAATTTGTTGCGGATTCCCTCTTGCCTTTCTACTCAAAATAGATTATAATACGATAAGGCTTTTCATAGAAAGTTTTATCATCGGCAGAGCGAAGCATTTATTTGGTCATGTGGCGGGCGGGTCCTGTGCGGCGGGGCGCTGTGAACCATGTCAGGCGGGGAACCGAGCAGCATTAAACAGTCAGCACTGTGCGCCACAGTCTGCCTGTCCGCTGCATGACCAAGTGAACGGTTCGCTTTGCCTTTTCTTTTGGAAAGGCATCGCAGGCTGGAAAGGAGTGGTTGCCGTGTATCAGGTGCTTTACCGGAAATGGCGCCCGCAGGTGTTCTCCGATGTTGCCGGGCAGCCGCATGTGACCGACACGCTGCGCCGGGAGCTTCAGGAAGGCCGGCTATCCCATGCCTACCTCTTCACCGGATCGCGCGGCACGGGCAAAACCACCTGTGCGAAGATCCTTGCCAAAGCGGTTAACTGCCTGCACCCTGTGGATGGGAACCCGTGCAACGAGTGCGAAATCTGCAAGGGGATCGACAGCGGCTCAATTTTAGACGTGATCGAGATTGATGCGGCGAGCAACAATGGCGTTGATAACATCCGCGATTTGCGTGAAGAGGCAAATTTTACTCCCGTCGCGGCTAAATACCGTGTGTATATCATCGACGAGGTGCATATGCTTTCCATCGGCGCATTTAACGCGCTGCTGAAAACGCTGGAGGAGCCGCCCTCCTATGTGTTGTTCATTCTTGCCACTACGGAGGTGCATAAGCTCCCGGCGACGATTCTTTCCCGTTGCCAGCGTTTCGATTTTCGCCGCATTCCACCGGAGGATATTGCCGCACGGCTGGAATATGTGGCCGGTCAGGAGGGAATGGAGCTCGCGCATGACGCAGCGCTGCTCATTGCCCGCATTGCGGACGGTGCATTGCGCGACGCGCTTTCGCTCCTCGACCAATGCGCCGGGAGGTCAAAGCAGATCACGGTGGAGATTGTCAGCGAAGCGGCTGGTCTCGCAGGCCGCGGCCATCTCTATGAGCTCTCCGCGGCTCTCCGCGCGGAGGATAGCGCCAGGGCGCTCACCCTGCTCGATGAGCTGCATCAGGGCTCCTGCGATATGGAGCGGCTGTGCGGCGATCTGATTGACCACTTCCGCAATCTAATGATTGCGAAAACAGTGCCCACCCTAGGCGAGCTCATTATCTGCACCGAGGGTGAGCTTCAGCAGATTCAGGTGGAGGCGGAGGGCTTTTCGATGGAAGCGATTCTCTCTGCACTCGATTTGTTACAGGGCACATTAGAGCGCATGCGCTCCGGTGTGAACCGCCGCATTGAGATGGAAATGGCGCTTATCAAGCTCGCCACGCCTACCCTCTGCTCAGACAGCGCAGCGTTGCTCCGTCGCATTGAGGCGCTTGAGCAGGCAATGCGCACCGGGCGCGTAGCTGTGGCTCCACAGGCAGCGCCAGAAAAGCCCCCTGAGCTTCCGGCGAGGGCGGAAAAGGCGGCCTCCAGCCCGGCAAGGATGGATTCATTATCAACTCCGCCTGATGCGCCGGAGCCTCTCACTTCCCCTTCCTCAAGGCGGCAACCGGTTTCCACGCCTGAGCCGCCTCCAGAGCCGGATCGGCCGGATGATGAGCCGCAGGCTGGGCAAGAAGGGGACGAAGCCTTTCTAAAGTGGCCGCAGGTGCTCTCCGTTTTATCAGAAATCGATAAGCCGATCGCTGGGATTTTATCCGGCTCCAGCGCGTTTTTCCGCGGAGAGTTTGTGCTCATCCAGTCAGAAAACCCGCTTTTGGGCAGCTTTATCCGGCAGGGCAGCCATTCCTCCGCGGTCAAGGAGGCAGTGCTCCGTGTGACAGGGCACAAATACCGCTTGGGCCTTTACAGTGGCGGCGAAAAGAAAGCGCCGAAGAAAAAAGCAGACCCGCTCGACGACCTGCTGGGTCGTTTAAAGAATGCACAGGTGGAAACGGAAATTCGATAGCCTGATTTGGAAGGAGATTTTCCTATGAAAATCGTTCACGGCACGCTGCGGGATTTTCACCGGTATTGGCGGGATGCGCCATGGGCGGAGCCGCAGTTTGCCGCGTATATGGATGCCGGAAAGGCCGAGTTTTGGTATGCTAGAATTGGGCTGCGGGTGGTTGGGCGCGTTTATCTGTTTCGGGAGTTGCCGGATGCAGATGCAGCTGATGGCATCAAACGGGCCTATCTATGTAATTTGCACGTCCTGGAGCGGTATCGCGGCCGGGGAATTGGCTCTGCGCTGCTGAATCGGATGGCTGATCGAGCGAAGGAATTGGGCTTTTTGGAGCTTTCGATCGGCGTGGAGGAAGAGAATGACGCAAATATGCGCTTATATCAGCGAATGGGCTATCTCGATCTAGTAAAAAGTGTCACGGAGGATTTGATTTGCGTGAAGAATGCAGATGGAAACTCCTCTGCCTGTGGTGCATATCTCTTGATGAGGAAAGAATTATAATTTGGAGGAAGAGCAGATGAAAGCAAGAATTCCAAACGCCGGCAACAGCGGCAATATGATGAAGCAGATTCAAAAGATGCAGGAGGAAATGGCGCGTGTTCAGGAGGCGTGCGAAAACGCCGAATATACCGCAGGCGCGGGCGGCGGAGCGGTCGAGGTGACGGTTAACGGCAAGCATGAGGTGGTCAAGATCGACATGAAGCCGGAGATCGTAGATCCGGAGGATATTGAGATGTTGCAAGATCTGCTGATCGCCTCCATCAATGAGGCAATGCGTAAGGCAGATGAAACCTCGGAACGTGAGATGGGCAAGATCACTGGCGGGCTGAATATTCCCGGTATGCCGGGAGGCCTGTTTTAAGCGATGGCAGGGTATCAGGTAGCCGCGCTTTCGCGGCTGATTGAGCAATTTGAGCGCATGCCCGGCATCGGGCGCAAGAGTGCGCAGCGGCTTGCCTTCTATGTGCTTGGCCTGTCCGACGCGGAGGCGAAAGGTTTCGCGCAGTCGATTCTGGATGCGCATGAAAAAATCCACCGCTGCAAAATTTGCTGCAATTTGACGGACACGGAGCTCTGCTCCGTCTGCGGCAATCCCGCGCGGGATAAGTCGAAAATTTGCGTGGTGGAGGATCCACGCGACGTGCTCGCCATTGAGCGCACGCATGAATACGAGGGCGTTTACCATGTGCTGCATGGCGCAATCTCCCCCATGAACGGCATTGGGCCGGATCAACTCGCCATTAAGGAGCTGCTCGCCAGGCTGGGCTGCGGGGAGGAAGAGGTGGATGAGATTATCATGGCGACGAACCCGACTGTGGAGGGGGAGGCAACGGCCATGTACATCTCCCGCCTGTTAAAACCGATGGGCATCAAGGTGACCCGCTTGGCCTACGGCGTGCCGGTGGGCGCTGATCTTGAATATGCAGACGAAGTAACCCTCTCCCGCGCGCTGGAGGGCAGGCAGGTCATTTAAGGCGGATGGAAAACATTGTTCGCCGCTTTTTGCTTGACAATTTTTTTTCATGTGATATAATCCATTATCCGGCCGATGATCTGGGCAGAAGGGGGTGAAAGGCCGTGGGAACAGCGCACAAAAGTGATTTGCAGACGATTGCAACCAATAAAAAGGCCTTTCACGACTATTTTGTCATTGAGAGCGCGGAGGCCGGCATTGAGCTGTTCGGCACGGAGGTCAAATCCGTGCGTCAGGGGCGTGTCAATTTGAAAGACGCATGGTGCTCCGTCAAGGATGGCGAGATATTTGTCAATGGCATGCATGTTAGCCCCTATGAGCAGGGGAATATCTTTAACCGCGACCCGATGCGTGTGCGCAGGCTTTTAATGCACAAACGGGAGATTAACCGCCTTTATGGATTGACGAAGCAACAGGGCTACGCGCTGATTCCGCTTTCCGCCTATTTCAAAAAGGGGCGGGTCAAGATTCAGGTAGGGCTCTGCAAGGGTAAAAAGAATTATGATAAGCGCGAAGATATGGCCCGCAAGGCTGCGGCGCGCGATATCCAGCGTTCCCTCAAGGAACGTCAGCGCTAAAAAGGGCGATGCCTTTTCCACCATTGGCTGAGCCGGGCTGTATAAAACGGTGGTTGGCCGGATAGGATGACCATTTTTAATAAGGGGATGAAAGGATTTCGACGGGGGTTTTGAAACACGATAAGCGAGCAGCGGCGCGGAACCGCTTTAAAAGCCGCACTTTTTAAAGAATAAACGACAACAATAAAGTTTCGTTACAGGCTGCTTAAGCCTGCGTCCTGTCTTTGAGTCCTGCGGCTTAGATTTGGGCGTCGATTAGCAGGGAACGTGAACAGGGGATGGCCTCCTCCCCTGTCATGACTTGGAGGCTACCGTAAGCGTCAGCCTGCCGGACGGCGGGCGCTGAGGGGAATCCTAGTAGACCGGATACGCTCGTAGAAAGTTGTGCGGATGAGCTTTCGGACGCGGGTTCGACTCCCGCCATCTCCACCACGAAAGTCAGGTTAAAATAAATGCAGGTTTGCATTTGCTTTAACCTGACTTTTTTGTTATACTGCAATCAAGGTTATTTATATAATATACGGAATACAGAGCAATCATTTAAAATTCTAGAGGAAGAACAGTGTTTAGAGAGATATTAACAGAATTAATTAAAGATAACGAATGGGCAAAGTTGCAAAAACCGTGTGATGAGAGTGAACTTGCTAAAGCAGAAAAATATGTAGGGTATTCCCTCCCCAACGAATTAAAAGCACTCCTTAGGGAAACAGACGGAGATCAATGGTTTTTGCTTTCGGTCAAGGAAATAATAGAAAATGTTGAGAGAAATAGAAGCGTTATGGCGGAATACTTTGAGGAAGGCGAGTTCGAAGAAAAAGTAAATCGAAACATCTATTTTGCAACAAACGGATGTGGTGATTACTACTGTTATCGTGTTCTTCCTAATGGTGAAACCGATACATCAGCGATTTATATTTGGGAGCATGAGTTGTTTGAAATTCGTGAGGTTGCTAAAGATTTGATTGACTTAATCAAAAAGTATTATAACGATGAGATTTAACCAAAAGAGCAAACAGAGATAACTTCCAATTTGTTGTGTGGGTTATGAGCATAACCTCATTTGCATCTATTTCTACCTAATGACACAAACCTGTGGCCCGCATTTTGAGTGCTGCGGGTTCTTTTTTACCCAAACGCCTCCCTGTGATGAGGCCATTTTTGTCTTCCCCAATATAAAGAAAGGAAAAGAGAACGATGTTTTTTCAAAAGAAAATGGCGCCCTATCCCTCCCGAACCTATCCAATTATGCAGCAGCCTTCTTTACAGCCGAACGAGGGCCAGTTAGCGCAGATGCAACGCCGATTCGGTATGTTCCTCCACTTTGGTGTCAACACGTTCAACAACACGGAGTGGTCGGACGGAACGCTGCCGGTCGAGAGCTACTGCCCCTCTGCGATCGATGCGGACAGTTGGATGCGCACGGCTTATGAGGCGGGGATGAATTATGTCGTCCTGATCACCAAGCACCACGACGGCTTTTGCCTGTGGGATACGCACACCACCACCTATTCCGTCAATTACTCCCCGAATCAGACCGACGTCGTCCGGGCAGTGGCGGATGCCTGCCGAAAATATGGCCTCCGGCTGGGCCTCTACTATTCGCTTTGGGATCGGCACGAATTATGCTACGGGGATGACGAGGCCTATGTCCAGTACATGGAAAAGCATTTGACGGAGCTGCTGGACGGCCGATATGGCGAGGTGGTGGAGCTCTGGTTTGACGGCGCGTGGGATAAACCGTGCCGCGCGTGGCAGCTGGATCGGCTATATAACCATGTAAAGCAGATGCAGCCCATGTGCCAGATTGGCGTGAACCATACCGTTGGGAAATACAGCGAAAAGAAGGGCGGTCCGCAAAAACGCTATGAGCCTAGGAATTATCGTGACCGTGACCCTCTGCGGATGTTTCCCTCGGACTTTCGGCTGTGGGATCCGCACATGTGCCGGGAGGACGACCCGAAAATATACACCTTTAACAAAAAGGAATATTATCTTCCCTTTGAGCAGACGATCTGTTCCCGCAAGGAGTTCAGTTGGTTTTATTCCGATACGTATGCAGACAAACCGCTGATGGACGCGCAGGAGATCATCCGGAATTATCGCATTCTTGAAAAGACAAATAATATGATGGTGATCAATTTGCCGCCGGATCAAAACGGGAAGCTGGTGCAGGGCGACGTGGATAATCTGATGCGCGTGGCCGGGGAGCTGGGCATTCGCAGAGAAATAGAAAGGGTTCATGGTTGAGACCGCCGGCTCTTCCAAAGAACTGATATTTCATCATCAGCCTGTTAGAGGCTTTCGTGCCTTTGCTTTCATGCGGAAAAAGATTCCCCCTCGCCCCTTCTCATATGGGAAGAGACAATGGGGAATTCATCAATTTAATCATATTCATTCATGGATATGTCTCTTTTTGTTTCTTGGGATGCTTTTGAAACACAGCTTCATGTTTTTATCAGATGCGCGTTGATGTTACCTACCAGTCCATAAATATCGATCCACGTTTACGTCTCTTAGAGGAATACTACTAGTTTAAGAAGCTTGATGAAAAAGTGCATGGAGTTTGTCACAAGGCAACAGGAATTGGATTTGCTTCAATGGGTCATATTCTTTCTCACAATATGTAACTAGTAAGTCGCCGTTTGATAATGAGCGCATACCTACAAAATAAGGCTTCTTAAGGGGAATGGGGAAATTGGCTGCTATTATTTTACCACTTTCGACCTCAATTGCATAGAGCGGGCATTCTTTTTCTTTTAATGTGTCGTCGTCCTTCACATTACTTTCTATAAAGAAAATATATGTGCTGTTTTGTGATTCTGAATTGATTGTGGAAATCGCATAGGAAACATTTCCGTCTGCCCCTTTCATGATCAATTCTGTTCCGTTTGACGTTCGTTTGCAAATGTAACTCGTCAGGCTTTCGTAGGTGCGAAAAACAATATAATCGCCGACCAGCAAAAAATCCAGAGGTTGTTCCTCGCCGATGATGTTTTCAAAGCCCGGCACCGCCTCCGTTTCCAGTAATTTTCCATTATGATCATAGTGATAGAAAAAAACTTGTATGCGCCGGAAATCCGGCGGCGGCCAAAGCCGTAAATCTCACCGTCTTTCACGGCGAAGCGCTCAATCAACGTGCCTTCGCTATCCGTCCAATCTACGTCATTTTCATACTTTTCACGAATGATCTCTTTTTTGGTTCCGTCCAGATTGTAAATTGTGGCGACTGTTAAGGTTGCATATTCGTTTTTTTCTGATGGCGCCTTCACGACATAGTAGGATAAAAACCGTTCTTCATCCATTTTGCAAAGATAAATGAGGGGGGGATTTAACTGAAACTCGTCCACTACTTCTACCTTGCCGGTACTACAGTCGATTCGTGTCAGCTTCATATCATGCCCGTTGTCTTCTTCAAATTGAGAAGTATAGCTTCTCCACTCATATAAGTATCGGTTCTTAAGTGTGATATAGGAACCTGAGCCAACTTGCCAAGATGGAAAGCCATCAAGGTATATCAAAGGAATTTCTTTGTAAGTTTTTTCATCAATTAAGATTTCTGTGATATCTATTTATTGTTTATCTGCGTTATATAGCGATTTTGCTCCGAAATAGTTTTGACTAAATTTTTCTGTAATTGTAAGCCCAATTTCATTTTTTTCTATGGCCTTTTGAAAAGAAGCATCCCAATTCATTCGATGGGTATCAAAATAATATGTTTAAAGAAAGACTAACAATTTGTCTGTAACATTTGATGCGTCCTATATGCGCAGTCAGGCGATGCCGAAAGCAAGGCCTTTCGCGCCAGATTATTTGTGGCGGCGCAAACCGGTGCGTGAGGATGACGAAAAAGGGACGGCTCTTTTTTGCTTTTTCATGTTCACAATTTACAAATTGTCTATTGACTTTGGACTTCAATCCTTTATGATGGAAGAAAACGGAACACGCCTGAAGGAGGCTGCAACATGGCGAACCTGATCGACATAGAGCACCTGTCGAAATCCTATGGAAAAAACAAGGTGCTGGAGGATATTTCCGTCTCGTTTGAGGGGGGGAATATCATCGGGCTGCTCGGCCCGAATGGCAGCGGCAAAACCTCGCTGATTAAAATTATGACCGGCCTGATTAATGATTATGAAGGCAGCGTAAAAATTGACGGTCACAGCCCAGATCCGTATACGAAGAGCATCGTTGCTTATCTGCCGGAAAAAACCTATCTGGCAGATTGGATGCGGCCTGTAGACGCGGTAAACTATTTTGCCGATTTTTATGAGGATTTTGACAAGGCAAAGGCGGTTTCTATGATCAACAGCTTTCGCCTGCCGATGAAGCAAAAGATCAAATCTATGTCCAAAGGCATGCAGGAAAAGCTACAGCTGGTTCTGGTAATGTGCCGCAAAGCGAGGCTCTACCTGCTCGACGAGCCGCTTGGCGGCGTTGATCCCGCTGCCCGTGCGTTTATCCTGGATTTTATTATGAAGAACTATGCGGAGAATGCCTCCATTATCCTTTCAACACATTTGATTAACGATCTGGAGCGCATTTTTGACCGTGCGCTGATGATCGGCAATGGAAAAGTGTTGGTCAACACTGCGGTGGAGGAGATCCATGCCTCCGGCAAAACGCTGGAGGAAACGTTTAAGGAGGTGTTCGCTTATGCTTGGGAAATTAATTAAGCATGAGTTTCAGTCGAGCGCCCATTCTGTAATGAATATTTACATAGCCGCTGCGGTCGCGCTTGCCGCAATGCTGCTCTCCTATGCGGTGAAAGTCACCTGGGTTGGCGTTATCGGATCGATCGCCCTGATTATCATCGGGCTGATCTGCGTGGTGATTACCCTGGTGGCGGTTGTTACCAATTTTAACCGGACGCTTTACGGGGCGGAGGGCTATCTCAGCTATACACTGCCGGTCAAAAGCAGCGCTCTGCTTGCCTCTAAAGCGATCGTCTCCTTTGTTTGGGTGTTGCTCAGCTATATTTTTATGATCGCAACGTTTTTTATCGTCTTTGCGTATGTGCAGTCTTCCATTGGCGAAGAGGTTGGCAGCATGATGGATATGCTTATGGCCACGGCTGGCCTACCCTCCATGCAGGCGATTGGGAAGGCGCTTGCCGTAACGGCGGTGGGCATGTTCATTCAAATCGCGGTGTTTGTATCCGCCGTGTTTTTTGCTGTGACGGTGGCGAATGTCCGCCCGTTCCAGCGGTTTGGGATTCTCACGGCGCTGGCGGTTTTTTTTCTGATCTATATTGTGATGCAGGTTCTTCTATATGTGGCGACCACCTACATCCCGTTGACCGTTGTGATTAACACGGCAGGCAAGATTGTAGTTTCCTTCTCCACCAGCATGGCGGCCAAGGGGGCGCAGGAGGGGATGGTAATCGGCATCGCGGGCTTTGTCATCGAGCTTTTAATTGCCTCCGGCCTGTTTGTGGGCACCAACGCATTGATGAAAACAAAAATCAATCTTAAATAATTTTATTAGGCGGAGGGCGCTTCACGCGCTACTCCGCCTTTTTTGCGGAAAAACGACAGGAGGTGTTTCATTGAAACTGATTGATATCTCTTCCGATTTGCTCACGGCACCGGTTTATCCGGGCGACCCGGAGCCACGCCTGCACGTGGTCAGCCGGATCGCAAATGGAGATGAGTGCAATCTGTCCGCTCTGTATGCCTGCCTGCATACGGGCACGCATGCGGATGCACCCATGCACTTTATCGAAGGGGGAAAGAGCATTTCAGAAATGCCGCTCGAGTGTTTTATCGGCCCCTGTACCGTGCTGGAGATCGAGCCGGGGCCGGTGACGGGCGAGCAGATTGACGCACTGGTAAAGCCCGGCTGTGAACGCGTGCTGTTTAAAAGCGGCGGCGGCGCCTATTTTTTGGAAAGTGCAGGCGATGAACTGGCCATGCTCGGCGTGCGTTTGGTAGGGACAGATGCGCAGTCTGTTGGCTGCCCTGGAAATCAAGCCCGCCCACACCGTGCACTTTTGCAGGAGAATATTGCAGTGCTGGAAGGCCTATGTTTGGAAGCGGCACCGCCGGGAGATTATTTTTTGATCGCTCCACCGGTGAAAATCGTGGGCCGGGACGGGGCGCCTGTGCGTGCTGTGCTGGCGTCAGACTATATTTTTTGGGGTGGGGGCCGGTAAAATATGAGGCAATAAATGCCGCAAAAAGTTGCCTCTGGCCACTGATCAGGGAGGGAATTGTTACATCTATTGTGATTTTTCGACAAAACAATTGAAAAATCTCATGAAATCTGCTATACTCAACAACGCAGTGTTTTTCAGAGGAGAGAAATCTGTACAGAGGTGTGGGAATGAAACGATTCTTCGATTTTATTTGCAGTCTGTTGGCGATTATCCTCCTTTCGCCGGTGTTGTTGTTGCTCAGTATGGTCATCTTAATAGATAGCGGGCGGCCGATTGTGTTTCGGCAAAAACGTGTTGGGCTTAATAATCAGCTTTTTGATATCCGCAAATTCCGCACGATGAAGCAGGGCACGCGAAACGCGCCAACTGCTGATTTGAAAGAATTTGACCATTGCGTGACCCGGTGCGGGCGTTTTTTGCGCAAGACGAGCCTGGATGAGCTGCCGCAGCTGTTTAACATTCTGCGGGGGGAAATGAGCTTTGTTGGCCCTCGTCCGTTAATCCCGGAGGAAGAGGAAATCCGTTCCCTGCGCGAAGCATCCGGCGTTTACCGGATGCGGCCCGGTGTGACGGGCCTTGCACAGGTGAATGGGCGCGACTTATTGACCGCGGAGCAAAAGGTGGCCTATGATGCTTACTATGTGGAGCATCATACGCTTTTCATGGATATTCGGATTCTGTTTCAAACAATTGCCGCTGTTTTAACCGGTAAGGGCTTTGCAGAGGGTGGCGAATTGCAGCATCACGGCGAGCAGGGCGAGGATGATTCAGAAATTGAATAACAGGATTGTGTGCCGGTAGTTGCCCAGGGCTTTTGGCCGTGGGCTTTCTTTCATTATAAAATAGAATAGAAAGAATCTTCATTTGAAGATTCGCAAAATAGCTGAGCGGCAGAGGCCCATCGGCTGTTTGCTGCTGTGTTTCTAATTGGGTGAGAGATGAGCTGGGCAGATGAGTGATCCAGCCGGTTTTTCACCGCCTATTTACGAAGATTGATCGGGAGTGTTTGGCTCATGGAGGAAATAATTGACGGATATGCCGAATGGCAAAACCGCCCCGACCTGACCGGAATCGGCCGGATGCCGGAGCGTGCTGCATTTTTTCGCTATGCGGACAAACGGGAGGCGCTTTCTGAAGCGGGGTTGCAGTCGGCCCGTTGTATGCCGCTCAACGGGAAATGGCGCTTTCGCCTTTACCCCAATCACCAGAAACGGCCGGAGGGGTTTGCCGATCCAAATTTTCGCGCAGCAGGTTATAATACGATTGAGGTGCCCGGCTCTTGGCAGATGCAGGGCTATGGCGTGCCGCAATACTGCAATATGCAGTATCCATGGGAAGGGAAGGAGGAGCCTGTTCCGCCCTATGCGCCGGTGGAAACGAATCCGGTGGGGTGCTACCTCAAAAGCTTTCAGCTCCCTGTCGCCTGGGCGGAGAAACGCGTTTTTCTCCGATTTGAGGGAGTGGAATCCGCCTTTTATCTTTTTGTCAATGGGAACCGGATCGGCTATGCGGAGAATTCTTTTGGCCCCTCAGAATTTGAGTTGACGGCGTTTTTGCATCCGGGGAAAAATCTAATTGGCGTGGAGGTTTACCGCTGGTGCACTGGAAGCTGGCTGGAGGATCAGGATTTCTGGCGGTTTGCAGGCATCTTTCGGGATGTATACCTATATGCTGCAAATGAGAGCTTCCTAGCGGATATTGCCCTTTCAGCCCTGCCGGACGCCGCCTATCAAAACGGGGAGCTGGAAGCTTCCGCGTGGGTCGATACGCCAAAACCCGGCCAAAGGCTTGAGATGACGGTGCTCGATGGCGGCGTCATTGTTGGTTATGACAGTGCGGATGTGCCGGAGGGAGGCCAACTTTCCCTGCATGCAACAATTGCGAAGGCCAAGCTATGGAGCGCGGAGAAGCCGCACCTTTATACAGTGCTGTTTGCCCTAAGCGGGGATGAAGGCGTGCTGGAATATGTCCCCTTGAAAGCGGGCTTTCGCCGTGTGGAGATCCGGGGCGGGATTTTGCTGCTCAACGGCCGCCGACTAGTGCTCAAAGGCATTAACAGGCACGAGTTCTCCTGCCGAAGCGGGCGAACGCTCACACGGGAGGAAATGATCGCGGACGCCCTGGTGATGAAAGCGAATCATATCAACGCTGTGCGTACCGCCCACTACCCCAATCATCCAGCCTGGTATGATATCTGTGATGAATACGGGCTGTATCTCATTGATGAAAATAATCTGGAAGCACATGGCACACAGGGCGGCGTCGCCCCGGGCTGCCCCGCGCTGCCGGGTAGTCTGCCGCAGTGGGAGAACGCCTGCATGGGCCGCATCCGATCGTTGTATGAGCGGGATAAAAATCACGCCAGCATCATCCTGTGGTCACTCGGCAATGAGTCGGGCGGTGGGGCAAACATTCAGAAAATGCACGACTGGCTGCGGGAGAAGGATCCTTCCCGCCCGGTGCATTATGAGTCCGTTTGGGGCAATCCGGAGCAGGATCTTTCCGTAACGGATGTATACAGCATGATGTATGCGTCGCCCGAGCAAGCGCGGGAGTTTCTCCACACCCATCCGGATCGGCCGTTTCTGCTGTGTGAATTTGCCCACGCGATGGGCAATTCCTGCGGTGGGGTGGAGCGGTATACGCGGATGCTGGAAGAGGAGCCGCACATGCAGGGCGCATTTATTTGGGATTTTGTCGATCAGGCGATTCTCACCAAGGATGACCGGGGCAGAGACTATTTTGCCTATGGCGGGGATTTTGGCGACAGGCCGAACGACGGCAATTTTTGCGGCAATGGGCTGTTATTTGCAGATCGCACGCCAAGCCCGAAGCTTGCGGAAATTCGGCGGCTTTATCAGAATATTTCGTTTCGCGCTCTTGATGCGGAGCGCGGGACGATTGAAATTGGCAACCACTTTTTGTTTACTGACCTGTCGGAATTCGAATTCCGCTGGGAGCAAGTTTGCGGTGGAGAATTCCTGCGCGGCGCGTCCTTCTATTTTGCTCTGGCCCCGGGGAAAACGCGGCTGTTGGAGCTGGAGCTCAACCGGATCTGCCGGCAGGAATGCTATCTGAATCTTTCTGTTCGCCTGCGTGAGGATACCCCTTGGGCAAAAGCGGGCACAGAGATTGCTCGCGCACAGTTTGTGAGCAATCCAATGGCGATTGGGCGGCGCTTTGCACGCCCGGAAAAGTATCTGACGATCCTGGAAAGCTATGGCGCGCTTTCGATCCAGGGAGAATCGCTCTGCGTGCGTTTTTCTCGGCGGACGGGGCAGCTCGTCTCGCTTTGTAGGAAAGGGCAGGAATATTTATCTGCTCCGCTTCGCCCGTCCTTCTGGCGTGCTTGCACGGATAACGACCGGGGAAACCATATGCCGGTGCGCTGCGCCGTGTGGCGCTTTGCAGGGCAAAACTGCATTTATGCGCCCTATACGGTGGCTGCGCAGGATGCACCGCGCGGCGTAGTGCGGGTAACGAGCCGGTTTATCATCCCCTCTGAGCCGGCGTGTGATGGGGTGCTGACCTATACCATCACGCAGGCGGGCGTGCTGGTTGAGCTGCAATTCCAGCCGGATGGCAGGCTTCCCGAGTTGCCGGAGGTTGGAGTATGCTTTGAAACGGCGGCCAGCTATGAATCGCTCACCTATCTGGGGCGCGGGCCACAGGAGAATTACAGCGACCGGCAAGCAGCCGCGGATATTGGCCTTTACAACATCCCGATTGATGAAATGTATGTCCCTTATTTGCGTCCGCAGGAGAATGGGGCGCGCACGGATGTGCGCTTTGCCTCGCTGCAAGGGGAAAAGCGTTCGCTGCGCATTGAAAGCGTGGAAGAAACGCCCTTTACGCTCTCGGTTTGCCGCTGGTCGCCGGAGGAATTGGAGGCGGCTACCCATGAAAAGGATCTGCCGGAGAGCGGTCGGCTCTTTGTGCGTGTATTGGCACGGCAGGCAGGGCTCGGTGGGGATAATAGTTGGGGCGCGCTCCCACAAGAGCAGCATCGGCTCCCCAGCGGCAGGCCGTATCAACTGCGCTTTGCACTGATTCCAGAATAAAAAAGAAATCCCCCTCTCCCAATGGGGAGGATTGCGCCGTTCAGTATGTGTGAATGACCAATGGAAACGGCATTGTATTAAGAGACAAACCCTCCCGAACAGTGGGAAAGGATGCGTTATTTTGAGGAAAGAAATGCGAGAGAGAAGGGAGATCGCTACGCGGCCCAAATTTAAATAGAGGTGATTTTCAAAACAGAATAGGAGATTGATGATGCATAACATTCCAGATTCTAACGTGGTGTTTCAAAATGAATATGACTTTCTACACGGGTAAGTCGAATTGCTATATGTAAATTCGACCCAGGAAATCCATATAAAATGAGAAATCACCGAACAGCTTGTGGTGTGCGAACATTTGTGCTATACTCATAACCAATCAAAGGGGGGAGCGCCGTGCAGATCAATCGTCTATTCGAAATCATCTACCTGCTGCTGGAGAAGGGGAGTGTTACAGCGGCCGCGCTCGCGGAGCGTTTTGAGGTTTCCGTGCGCACGATTTACCGGGATATCGACCTGCTTTCCGGTGCAGGGATCCCAGTTTATTGTAGCCGCGGGCGGGGCGGCGGCGTAAGCCTACTGCCCGATTTCGTATTGGATAAGTCCCTGCTGTCCGAGCGGGAACAGGATGAAATCTTATTTGCGCTGCAAAGCGTTGCTGCCACACATGCGGGCGGGGAAGAGGTGCTCGAGCGGGTCAATACTCTGTTTCGCCGCCAGGGGGCAGATTGGATCGAAGTGGATTTTTCTCATTGGGGTTGGGATTGGGGCAGCGATGAGGGGGAAAAGCGGAAATTTAACCTCCTTAAGGATGCCATTCTGAGCCGTCAAAAGCTGCATTTCATTTATTACAGCGCCGCAGGCGAAAGAAGCGAGCGCACCGCTGCGCCGCTGAAGCTGCTGTTTCGGGGTGGAGGATGGTACTTGCGTGCCTGGTGCGAAAAACGCGGCGCCATGCGCACCTTTAAAATCTGCCGGATGGACGAAGTGGAGCTTTTGCATGAGGGCTTTGACCCGGCTAGGCTTTCCACTGAGGGAGAGGAGGCGGGGGCGAAAACAGATAACGGAGGCGATCAGCCTCCGCTCCAGATCGTGCTGCGGTTTGCGCCGCAGATGGCCTATCAGGTTTATGATCTATTCCCCCATAGCGCGATTATCAAGGAGGAGGACGGTAGCTTCACCGTGCGGACCTATGCGCCGGATGCGGAGTGGCTCTACAGCATGCTGTTACAATATGGTGCGAACGTCCGTGTCCTCAGCCCGCCTCAGGTGCGTGAAAAATTGCTCCGCCGCGTGCGGGAGATTGTTTCGCTTTATGAGCCTGGCCATATATGACACGCAGATGTCAGCTTATTTTTGTTATCCTGAATCCATCGCAATTGGAAAGGATGGTCAACATGGATGAAAAAATATTTTGCCAGAGCTGCGGGATGCCGATGACGCAGGAGGCGCACTTTGCAACCAATGCGGATGGGAGCCGGAATAACGACTACTGCTGCTACTGTTATGACAAAGGCGCGTTCAAGCAGGATTGCACGATGGAGGAAATGATTGATTGCTGTGTAAAGATCGGGCAGGATATGGGCATGTATTTGGATCCGGAGCAGGCGCGCAGGCAGATGCTCGCCTGGTTCCCCACGCTCAAACGGTGGAAAGGGAACGCGGCGCAGGGCTGAGGCAGTTGCAAACTTCTTTGGCTGTTTTACAATGCTTTGCGGGCGGATAACCCTGGCCACGATCCCCAATTTCAGCAAAGGCAGGCGATCAGATGCTTCCGCCCATTGAAACGGTGCCCGCCAAAACCATTGTCACACGCACAAAAAGCAGCGAATGGTTCGGCACGGATTACAATATGAATCTTTACCGCGGCTGTTGCCATGGCTGCATCTATTGCGACAGCCGGTCGGATTGCTACCGGATTGATCATTTTGACCAGGTGCGCATCAAGGAGAACGCGCTTCAAATTGTGCGCGACGACCTGCGGCGCAAGGTGAAGCCCGGCGTTGTGGGCACGGGTTCGATGAGCGACCCCTATAACCCCTATGAGCGCGAGCTGGAGGCCACGCGCCATGCCTTAGAGCTGCTGGCAGCCTTCGGCTTTGGTGCGGCAATCGCCACAAAAGGCACGCTTATTACTCGTGATATTGATATCTTGCAGGAAATCCGGGCGGAGATGCCCGTGGTCTGCAAGCTGACTATTACCACCTGCGACGATGCGATTAGCCGAAGAATTGAGCCGGGCGCGCCGCTCTCCTCCGAGCGGTTTCATGCGCTTGCGCAATTGATAGAGTCGGGCCTGTTCGCGGGAATTCTGCTGATGCCCGTACTGCCGTTTCTGGAGGATACGCCGGAAAATGTGCTGGGGATCATCGCACGCGCGGCACAATGCGGTGCGAAATTTATCTACCCAGCCTTTGGCATGACCTTGCGGCAGAACCAGCGGGAATGGTATCTCGCAAAGCTCGATGCGCTTTTTCCGGGTGAAGGGCTGCGGGCGCAGTATGAGCGGCAGTACCGTCGTGATTACCGTTGTGTGAGCCGCCGGGCGAAGGAGCTGTGGGGACTGTTTTCCAAAGCGTGTGAGGAGGCGGGCATTTTATATCAGATGCAGGATATCGTGCGGGCGAGCCGGTTGGGATACGAGGGTACGCAGCTGAAGTTCTTTTAAAAGCGGAAGAAGTGGAAGAAAGAAAGCGTGGTAGAGGCGTTGTTTCGCTTCTGCCACGCTGAAACGATTCATAGAACCGTTTTTTATATTACACTATTCAACCGGCAACTCCGTTGGCGTAGTCACGCGTTCCAGAAAAGCCCTTACCGCCTTTTCATAGCCCTCCCGGTCCTCCAGATATGCCATCGCGTGCGCGGCGCCTTCCACAAGGAGCTTCGTCTTATGTGTTGGGCACGCATCATAAACTTCATGCACCATCGGAGTTGGCACAAAATCATCTCGGCTGCCATGAATAAAAAGGAAGGGCACCTTCGCTTTTTGAATCTGCCTGACGGGCTCATCCTGAGCAAAGCGGTAGCCTGCAATCAGCCCGCATACCATGCTGGCCGCCGGAATCAGCGGCCAGGCGGGCAGCTTGTAGCGCAGCTTTGCCTCGTGGGCGAATACATCCTTTGCAGTAGAAAAGCCGCAGTCCTCAATGATCCCCTTCACCTGGGGAGGAAGCGCCTCCCCGGAGGCGTTCATCACAGTTGCCGCGCCCATGGAGATCCCCTGCATGACAATTTCACAGTCCTGGCCGTAAGTGTCGACGATGTAATGGACCCATGCGATGCAATCAAGGCGGTCGAGCCAGCCAAAGCCGATATAGCTGCCCTCGCTCTTTCCGTGCGCGCGGTCATCCGGCATCAGCACATGATAGCCGAGCGAGTGGTAAAAGGGCAGCATGTAATAATATTCACGCATTGGGCCGCTGCGGTAGCCGTGGATGGCGAGGAGGAATTTGCGGCTATGCTCCATGCCGCCCTCAGCGGGCACCAGCAGGCCGCGCAAATTGAGACCGTCGTGAGAGGTAATCGCAACCTCCTGTGTTTTATGCGAGGCCACCCAGTCGTTTCCCTCGCGGACAGCTTTGCGCCAGCGCTCCAACTCCTCCGGCGTGACATGACTTTTGTTCATCGGGTCGCCGGGATGTTTCTCCCGTACCAGAACCATTTTGAAAAAAACGGCGCCGACTGCTGTGGCCAGAAGGAAAAGCACAAGGCATACGGCGGCGATGAGCAAGGAATTCCAAATAATCTCCATAAAAGTGAACCTCTCTCTATTGAAGTATGCTATCATTCTATCAGGCGCAGGCATTATTTACAATCGCTTTTTGTGAAAATGCAGATTTTATCAGCGCGATTGACAGAATTTCTGTTCAAAACAGTTGACAGATCATGCCGGATGGGCTATAGTATAACCGTCAAGCTTTTTCCATAACAACTGAATAGAGGCGGCCCCGTTCATGTATTGCGTGTGCGGGGCCGTTTCGTGCAAGAAAAGGGGGTTCCTCATAGATAATAGAAAAAATCAGGCAAGAGGCTTGACGGGCGGTTCCCCATCTGCTATAATACTCGGGTACAAGAAAGAAGGATGCCTTTTGTTCTCACCTGCCGGGAGTGCCCGCGTCAGGTCAATACCGGAATACAGGGCAAAGTAGCCCCTATTTTTGTGTGTTGAGCGTGGACGAAGGATTGTCCGCGCTTTTTAATTTTGGCCCTGCCGGTAACCCGGCGGTGCCCAACAGGTTTTGGAGGTGCTTGAACATTAGCAACAAAGACATGCAGATCAATGAACAAATCCGTGACCGGGAGATCCGGGTGATCACGGATGCAGGCGAGCAGCTTGGCATCATGTCTGCGCGGGAAGCGCTACGTATCGCCGAGGAGAAGGACCTTGACCTTGTCAAAATTGCTCCCCAGGCCACGCCGCCCGTATGTAAGATTATGGACTACGGGAAGTACCGCTTTGAGCAGGCCAAGCGGGAGAAGGAAGCAAGAAAAAATCAGCATATCGTGGAGATCAAGGAAATCCGCCTGTCATTGAACATTGACAAGCACGACTTTGAAACCAAAGCCGGCCATGCCAGACGGTTCCTGAAGGAAGGGAACAAAGTCAAGGTTTCCATCCGGTTCCGTGGCCGCGAGATGGCGCACCCTCAAAACGGCTTGGAGATTATGAAGCGCTTTGCACAAGAGCTTCAAGAGGAGAGCAGCGTAGAAAAACCCGCCAAGCTTGAGGGCCGTTCCATGATTATGTTCTTGGCAGCAAAACCAGTGAAGTAATAAGGAGGATATTTATCATGCCGAAAATTAAAACCCATAGCGGTGCAAAAAAGCGCTTTAAAATGTCGAAAAACGGCAAACCGATCCGTGCCCATGCCAACAAATCTCACATCCTGACCAAGAAGAACACAAAGCGCAAGAGAAACCTGCGCAAAACGAGCGTGGCGGACACCACGAACCAGAAGCAGATTAAGCGCCTGGTTCCGTATAAATAAGAGAGACACGCAAGAAACATTTACATTAACGGAGGTAACCTACCATGGCTCGTATCAAAGGCGCGATGATGACGCGCAAGAGAAGGAATAAAACACTTAAGCTCGCAAAGGGATATTACGGCTCCAAGAGCAAACTGTTCAAAACTGCGAAGCAGGCTGTTATGAAATCCGGCCAGTATGCCTATATTGGCCGCAAGCAAAAAAAGCGTGATTTCCGCCGCCTGTGGATCACCCGCATTTCTGCCGCCTGCAAGCAAAATGGGATGAACTATTCCACCTTCATGAATGGCCTGAAGAAGGCGAATGTAACGCTCAACCGCAAGATGCTTTCTGAGATCGCCATTGCGGACCCGGCTGCCTTTACCTCCCTGGCCGAGCAGGCAAAAGCAGCGTTGAAATAATGAATTGTGAAGCCGCGCCCGGGGTGACTCGGGCGTGTTTTTCTTTGCATTTTCCAGCGCTTAGATCAAGGAGGAATCCTATGGAGGAGATTACCAGCCGCTCAAACGCCCGTGTGAAGGCTGCCGCGCAGCTGCTTTCCTCTGCCGCCGCGCGGCGTGAGGAGGGGCTTTTCGTATTGGAGGGAGCCCGGCTATGCATGGATGCGGGGCAAACAGGCATACCGTTGCGTCAGCTTTTTTTAACCCGCCAGGCATTGGAACGCTACCCGAAGGAGACGGCCTTTTTGAAGGAAAGAGCCGCTTCCGTTTTTTTGATTACAGAGGAAATTAGCCGCCGTTTGGGGGATACACAATCCCCGCAGGGCATTTTTTGCATCTGCGAGGTACTTGACAAACGCCCGGGCGACGATACAATAGAAAAGAATGGCAGCTATATCGCCCTTGAGAATATTCAAGATCCATCCAACCTTGGCGCGGTCGCCCGCACGGCGGAAGCGCTGGGGTTAAGCGGCCTGATTGTTTCGGGCGGATGCGATCTTTATAGCCCCAAAGCGCAGCGTGCTGCCATGGGCTCCCTTTTGAGGGTGCCTGTGCTGCGCATGGATTCCATGGAGGCAGCCCTGCATGCCTGCCGGGCGCAGGGTATGCGGCTTTTTGCATCCACGCCGCGCGTGGATGCGCTTCCCGTTGCAGAGGCGGGCCTCGGACCACGGACAGTGTGCGTCGTTGGCAATGAGGGAGCAGGCGTCACGCGGGAAACGATGGCGCTTTGCGATGCGCTTGTAACAATCCCAATGCGCGGGCGTGCGGAGTCGCTAAACGCTTCCGCTGCGGCCGCAATCCTCATGTGGGAAATGATGCGTGAGCGGTAATTCCCGTGCCCTTCCCCTGAATGAATGAAAAGGATGGCATATGCATGGATGACCGATGCTATTGGATTTGGCTGCAATCCGCGTTGGGTGTGCAATCGCGTTTGGAGGAGGCCATTGCTTATTTTGGCACGGCGCGCCGCCTGTATGAGGCAGGCGAGCTGGAATGGAAGCTCGCGGGCCTGTTTACGGCTAGGCAGTTGGAAAAGCTGCGTTCCCAAAGGCTGACGCAGGCAGAGGAGATTTTGAAGCAGTGCGCGGGCAACGGCTGGCTGGCCCTTACGCCGGAAGACCCGTGTTATCCCAAGAGGCTGCGGGCTATTCCGAATTTCCCGGCCGCCTTGTATGTGTGGGGGCGGATGCCGGATTTGGACGGGCGTGTGGCCTTGGCCGTGGTTGGCGCGCGGGAAGCTTCTTTTCAGGGTAGGCAGATCGCGCAGGGTTTATGCAAAGCGTTTGCCCAAGCGGGTGCAGTTGTCGTCAGCGGCGGGGCGCTGGGCATTGATTCGGCGGCTCATATGGGCGCGCTGGAGGGTGGCGGGGAGACGGTTGCGTTTCTCGGCTGCGGGCTCGGTGCACGTTATTTGATGGAAAACCAATATCTGCGCGAGTCGATTGCCGCACATGGGGCGGTGGTCAGTGAGTTTCCGCCTGGCACGCCGCCTGGCCGCACAACCTTTCCGGTGCGAAACCGGCTGCTCTCCGGTGTGAGCTGTGGAACAGTCGTGATTGAGGCAGGTGAAAAGAGCGGTTCCCTGATTACGGCGCGCTGCGCGCTAGAGCAAGGGCGGGACGTGTTCGCCGTGCCTGGCGATATCGTCAGCTCCGCCTATACCGGGGCAAACCGGCTCATCCGGGATGGGGCGAAGCCGGTGCTCACTGCAATGGATGTGTTGGAGGAATATCAATACCTGTATCCGGACACACTCCATCTGACCGGAGCGGATAGGCCCTTTGCAAAACTGCAAAAAAAACAAGGGCAGGCACTTCACAACATGCATAATTGCGCACGGATGCATAATATAAGGGAAACACAGGCTGTTTCCGCCCAAGCTGCCGGCAGCAAAAGCATGCCGGAGCACCTGAGCGCACCGGCGAAACAGTTGTTGACGCTTCTCAGCGCGGGCGCGCTGTATGTGGATGAGGCGGCCGATCGTTTGCGCCTTCCGGCGCAGGATATCCTGCGCGCTTTTACAGAGCTGGAGCTATACGGTTTGGTGCGGCCGGAATCTGGCAGGCGCTATACATTGTTATAAGAAATAACCGAGAGCTACCCGTTCTCGTGAGCGGCGCATACCGCGTTGCTCCATCTGGTCATAATCAGTTTTGTCACGCACCCTGCCTTCGTAATTTTATATATTTTATTTTTTAGGATGATGATATGTCAAAGCTTGTAATTGTGGAGTCTCCGGCAAAAGCCAAGACGATTCAGAAATATCTGGGAAAAGGTTATGAAGTAACCGCTTCGATGGGCCATGTGCGAGATTTGCCGCCTGCGCGCCTTAGTGTGGATGTGAAAAAAGACTTTGCGCCAAAGTATGCGATTATTAAGGGGAAGGAGCAATTTGTGAAAGACCTGAAAAAAACCGCCGCCGCAAGCGACAAGGTTTTTCTTGCGACCGACCCTGACCGCGAGGGAGAGGCGATCTCGTGGCACCTTGCAACGATTCTGAATTTAGATTTGAGCGAGGCCAACCGCGTAACCTTCAATGAAATCACAAAAACGGGCGTCAAAAACGGCATGGAGAACCCTCATGTGGTGGATATGGATCTGGTCAACGCGCAGCAGGCACGCCGGATCCTTGACCGACTGGTGGGATATAAGCTCAGCCCTTTTGTTTCTCAAAAAATTCACCGTGGACTATCCGCCGGGCGTGTGCAGAGCGTAGCGCTGCGGATGATTGTAGACCGTGAAGAGGAAATTCGCGCCTTCAAACCGGAGGAATATTGGTCGCTTGATGCAAAATTTCTTACCCCGAGCACGCGCCGCGTGTTTGCCGCCGCGTTTTACGGCAATGAGCAGGGCAAGATAAAAATTGAAAATAAGGAGCAGGCCGATGCGATCCTTTCGCAGCTCGACGGCGCGCAATACCGTGTAAAAACAGTCAAAAAGGGCACACGCCGCAAAAGCCCGGCCCCGCCCTTTATCACATCCACCCTGCAACAGGAGGCATCGCGGCGCATGGGCTTCCAGGCCCGCCGGACGATGAAAGCGGCGCAGGAGCTCTATGAGGGCGTTGAAGTGGAAGGCATTGGCTCTGTGGGCCTTATCACTTACATGAGAACGGATTCTCTACGCATCTCCGAGGAGGCGCGCGCGCAGGGCAATGATTATATCAAGGAGCATTGGGGTGAGAAATATCTGCCGGATAAACCGCGTTATTTTAAATCCCGTGCCAACGCGCAGGATGGGCACGAGGCGATTCGCCCCACCATGCCGGAGCTCACACCGGAGCAGGCAAAAAAGAGCCTGACGGCCGATCAATATAAGCTGTATAACCTGATCTGGAAGCGCTTTATGGCGAGCTTGATGGCCAATTGTATTCAAAATACTGTCCGCGCGGAGATTGAGGCGCTGCCTGCACAGGAGCCGCAGGAAGGTGGACATTATCTTTTTACTGCCAGCGGCTACTCCATCAAATTTGATGGATTCACGGTCCTTTATGAGGAGAGCACGGATGATGCAGAAGCGGACGGCCGCCTGCCGGAGATTAAGGAGGGCGACAAATTAAAGCTCAAGGAGATCGGCGGAAACCAGCACTTTACACAGCCGCCGCCCCGCTATACAGAGGCCTCACTGATCAAAACGCTGGAGGAAAACGGCATTGGCCGCCCGAGCACATATGCCTCCATTATCTCAACGATCACTGGCCGGGATTACGTCAAGCGCGAGGCAAAGCAGCTGCACCCCACGGAGCTGGGCGAGGCGATGACGAAGCTGTTGCGCGAAAAGTTCCCCAAGATCGTCAACACAAAATTTACCGCCTCCATGGAATCGTCGCTCGACAAGGTCGGCGAGGGCCAGGAGGATTATATTAAGATGCTTCATGCGTTTTATGACGACTTCGACGTGACCCTTCAAAAGGTCAAGGAGGAGATGAAGGACGTCAAAATCAAGCTCGCCGAAGATGAAACGGATATCCCCTGTGAAAAGTGCGGGCGTATGATGGTGGTCAAGGTAGGGCGGTATGGCAAATTTCTCGCCTGCCCCGGCTACCCGGAATGCAAAAATACAAAGCCCCTTGTGCAGGAAACGGGCGCATTCTGCCCGCGGTGCGGCGGCAAGGTGATTATGAAGAAGTCAAAGCGCGGCTATCCGTTTTATGGATGCAGCAATTATCCGGACTGCACGTTTATGACCTGGGATCAGCCCACAGCGGAAACCTGCCCAAAGTGCGGCAAATCCCTCTTCAAACGGCGCGGCGGCCTGATCGTCTGCCTAAATGAGGATTGCGGCTATGAGCGCAAGGCGGAGCGCAAGAAGAAGGGCGCCGCCGAATCGGAAGAAAAGCCGGAAGCAGAATCGTAAATTCAGAAAGGAATCCAATCCATGGAGAATCAGGCAACAGTAATTGGCGCGGGGCTCGCAGGCTGCGAAGCAGCTTGGCAGCTGGCGCAGGCAGGCGTTGAGGTAACGCTCGTTGAGATGAAGCCCATCCGCTTCTCTCCCGCCCACCACAGCGCCGGATTTGCGGAGCTTGTTTGCTCGAATTCCCTGAAAGCGGAGCGGCTCGCTTCCGCCGCGGGCCTGCTGAAAGCCGAGATGCAGGTGCTGGGCTCTCTGTGTGTTGCCTGCGCCTATGAAAGCCGTGTTCCGGCGGGCGGTGCGCTCGCGGTGGATCGAGAGCAGTTTTCCCGCCTAGTCACAGAGCAAATCTGTGCGCATGCGCGCATCACGGTTGAGCATCGGGAGGCGACGGCGGTCCCGAAACAGGGCGTCACGGTTATCGCGGCAGGGCCGCTCGCCTCCGACGCGCTCGCGGGGGAGATTGCCGCGTTATGCGGCGAAGCGCTGAGCTTTTTCGACGCCGCCGCACCAATTGTGAGTGCAGATAGCGTTGATATGGATTGCGCCTTCACCCAATCCCGTTATGGTCGGGGCGGGGAGGACGACTATATTAACTGCCCGATGGACAAGGAGGAATATGAGGCGTTTTATGATGCTCTCCTCCATGCCGAAAGCGCCCCACTGCATACGTTTGACAAAAAGAAAGGCGTTTACGAAGGTTGTATGCCTATTGAGGTGATGGCCTCCCGCGGGGCGGATACGATGCGCTTCGGCCCTTTAAAGCCGGTAGGGTTGCGAGACCCGCGCACCGGGCATAGGCCGTGGGCGGTTCTGCAATTGCGCAAAGAGAATGCGGGCGGAACGATGTATAACCTCGTAGGCTTCCAGACCAACCTGAAATTTGGCGAGCAGAAGCGCGTGTTTTCGATGATCCCGGCGCTCAAAAACGCGGAATTCCTGCGCTACGGCGTGATGCACCGCAATACCTTTCTCGATTCTCCGCGGCTGTTAAACGCGGATTACTCTATGCGCAAGAGACCGGATTTGTTCTTTGCCGGGCAGATCACAGGCGTGGAGGGCTATATGGAATCAGCCGGTTCCGGCGTCCTTGCAGGGCTCAACGCAGCGCGCAGGCTTCGTGGGCAAGACCCGCTGGTTTTGCCGCGGGAGACGATGCTCGGCGCGCTGGCAGGCTATATCAGCGATCCGTCGGTGAAGAATTTTCAGCCGATGGGAGCAAATTTCGGCGTACTGCCGCCGCTGGAAAGGCCGGTTCGTGAGAAAAGGGAGAGATATGAATCGCTTTCTACCCGGGCACTGGCAGCTCTTTCCGCCCGGCTGCGGGAGAAAGGCATCCATCAATAAAACGGCATGAAAATGCACAACATATGGAGAGAAGGTCGGACGGATGAAAATCATTGCAGACGCATTCGGCGGGGATAACGCGCCGCTTGCCATTCTGAAAGGCTGCGAAACGGCAGTGCGCGAGCTGGGGGTTACCATCCTCCTCACGGGCGACGAGGCAAAAATCAAGGCCTGCGCGCAGGAAAGTGGGATTTCCCTCAACCGAATGGAAATCCTCCACGCGCCGGATGTGATGGGCATGGAGGATGCGCCGACAAGCATTGCGAAGGAGAAGGGGAATACCTCTATGGCGATCGGCCTGAAAGCATTGGCTGAGGGCCGGGGCGATGCGTTCGTCTCCGCGGGCAGCACGGGTGCGCTGGTGGCAGGCGCAACGCTTCTTGTCAAGCGCATTCGTGGGGTGCGCCGCGCGGCGATTGCCAGTGTCCTGCCATCGAACGAGGCGCCGTTTTTGCTGATGGACTGTGGCGCGAATGTGGAATGCACCGCGCAGATGCTCGATCAGTTCGGCGCAATGGGCAGCTTTTATATGCAAAAGGTGCTCGGTGTGGAACAGCCGCGCGTGGGGCTTGCCAATATCGGCACGGAAAAAACCAAGGGCGGGCCGCTCCAGCTGGAGGCCTATGGGCTGATGGAGGCTTCCTCTTACCATTTTATTGGCAATGTCGAAGCGCGCGACGTCCCCTTCGGCGCGTGCGACGTGCTGGTGGCGGATGGCTTCACGGGCAATATGCTTCTAAAAATGTATGAGGGTGTGGCCGGGGCGATGATGGCTAACATCAAGGGCATTTTTAAACAGAATGCGATCACAAAGCTCAGTGCTTTGATGATCAAAAATGGGCTGATGGATTTCAAAAAGCGGATGGATTACACCGAGTTCGGCGGAGCACCTCTGCTGGGTATCTCAAAGCCGGTGATCAAGGCGCACGGCTCCTCCAATGCGAAGGCATTTTGCAGCGCGATCCGGCAAGCGAAGCAGTTTAGTGAAACAGGCGTGATCGAAAATATTGCAAATGCAGTGACAAAGTCCGCCCAGGCGTCGGAAGCCTAACGGGCGGTAGCCTACACGCATTTTTAGAGCGGGCATGGAAAGGACGGTCATACGGATGAACGGTCAGGAACAGCTCAAGGAGCTGGAGCAAAAGCTGGGGTATGCTTATCGGGATCAAAACTTGCTGGAGCGCGCGCTGACGCACTCCTCCTATGCGAACGAGCGGCAGGTGCCCTATGGCAGCAACGAGCGGCTGGAATTTTTAGGGGATTCCGTGCTCGGCTTTATCACTGCGGATTATTTTTACCGCCATTTTTCTCATCTGCCGGAGGGCAAGCTGACGAAGCTGCGCGCGGCTACGGTATGTGAAAAATCCTTGCACGGCTTTGCGCTGGAGGTTTCCTTAGGGAAATATTTGCGCCTGGGCCACGGGGAGGAGAACACGGGTGGCCGTGAGCGGCCCTCAATCCTAGCGGACGCATTTGAGGCGGTGATCGCATCCATTTACCTCGACGGCGGGATCGAAAGCGCGCGCACCTTTGTGCTGCGTTTTATCAAGGATGCGGTGCAGCACAGCCTGCCCTTCAAGGATTATAAAACCACGCTTCAAGAGATCATCCAGCAGAATCCGGAGGAGGAGCTGGAATATGTGCTCACGGATGAGAGCGGGCCGGATCATGATAAATCCTTTACTGTGGAAGTGCACCTCAACAGCAATATCATCGGCTGTGGCACGGGCCGGAGCAAAAAGCTTGCCGAGCAGGCGGCTGCGCGCGAGGCGCTCGCGCTGATGGGCCTGTGAGCGGGAAGCATATTAACATTGCCCTATTCATTCCGCACGAGGGCTGCCCGCACCAGTGCAGCTTCTGTAATCAAAAGAGTATTTCCGGTGCGTTGAAAAAACCGCGCGCGGCGGATGTGTCGGCCGCTGTAGAAACGGCCCTGCGCACCTTGCGCCCGCGGGCTTGTGCGGGCGCGCAGCTCGCCTTCTTTGGCGGCAGCTTTACGGCGATTGATAGGGCATATATGCGGGAATTGCTGGATGCAGCGCAGCCGTATCTGGAACGGGGGCAAATCGCAGGCATCCGTGTTTCTACCCGGCCGGACGCGGTGGAAACGGATGTGCTTTCCCTTTTAAAGCAATCTGGCGTGACCGCCATTGAGCTCGGCGCGCAGAGCATGGATGACCGCGTTCTTTTGCAAAACGGCCGTGGTCATACGGCGCGGGAGGTAGAGTCAGCCGCTCGGCGTATCCGTGAGATGGGCTTTGAGCTCGGCCTGCAAATGATGACGGGCCTGCCGGGAGATACGCCCGCAGGCGCAGAGAATACACTTTGCCAGCTGTTGTCTCTTGAGCCTGACACCATGCGGATTTATCCGACCATCGTTTTAGAGGGCACGCTTTTGGCGGAACAGTACCTATCCGGCACATATTTGCCACAGCTGCTGGAAGAAGCGGTTTCTCTCTGCGCCTCGCTTCTTCTGCGGTGTGAAGAGGCCGGCGTGCCGGTAATCCGCCTTGGCCTGCATGCGGGCGGCGATGTGGAGAAGGGCTATATCGCCGGGCCGTGGCACCCGGCGTTCCGGGAGCTGTGCGAAGGCGAAATTTATTATCAAAACGCGCTTTACGCGCTGCGGGAATGCCTGCCGGAAGGCTCGAAAGCAGCTTTGGGAGTGGCGCCGCATTGTGTTTCCCAAATGGCGGGTCAGCACCGCAGAAATCTAAAACGGCTGAAGGAGCAGGGCTTCGACTGCCGGATCGCAGCGGATGCAGGCTGCAAAAAATATGAAGTAAAAGCAGGGCGCCAGATATGAGATGTCAGACGTTGGGCGGATCAACCCTTTCGCTCTGATGACTGAGATCTGATGTCTGCCGGCTGAACTTGGAGGTTCCATACCGGATGATTTTAAAATCACTTGAAATGCAGGGCTTTAAGTCCTTCCCGGATAAAACGGTGCTCACCTTTGACAAGGGGATCACCTGCGTTGTCGGCCCCAATGGCAGCGGAAAGAGCAACGTTTCCGACGCGGTGCGCTGGGTGCTCGGCGAGCAGTCCACCAAAAGCCTGCGCGGCTCGAAGATGGAGGATGTGGTATTCAGCGGCACCGGCGTGCGCAGGGCGCAGGGCTTTGCCGAGGTGACGCTGCGGCTCGATAACCGCGACCGCGCCCTCTCGCTCGATGAGGACGAAGTGGCCGTAACCCGCCGCTATTACCGCTCCGGCGAGGGCGAATACCGTATCAATGGAAACGCCGTGCGGCTCAAGGATATCCATGAGCTGTTTATGGATACGGGCCTCGGGCGCGATGGCTATTCGATCGTCAGCCAGGGCAAAATTGCGGATATGATCTCCGCAAAATCCGGCGAACGGCGCGAGATGTTTGAGGAAGCGGCTGGGATCTCCCACTACCGCTACCGGCGTACGGATGCGAATCGCCGCTTAGAACAGGCGCAGGAAAACCTGGTGCGCTTGAAGGATATTCTCTCCGAGCTGGAAGCGCGCGTGGAGCCCCTGCGGGAGCAGAGCGAGAAGGCGGAGCGCTTTTTGGTGCTGGCGCAGGAGAAAAAGGAGCTGGAGATTGGCCTTTGGCTGCATACGATCCGGCAGTCTAACGAGCGCCTGCGCGAGCAGGAGCATAAAATTTCGCTTGCCAATGCCCAGCATGAGGGCGCCGAGCGGGAGCTCGCGGAGATTGAGGAGGAGATCGAATCGATCATCGCCCAGTCGCAGGAGGTGACGGTGCGCATTGACGAGGTGCGCCACGGGGCGGCCCGGCTGGAGGAGGAGGCCGCTCGGCTGGAGGCGCAGGCGGCAGTGGCGGATAATTCGATCTTACATAACAATGATACGATTGCCCGCATTCAAAAGGATCAGGAGCAGGCGGAGGAAACCTGCCGCCACCTCGAGGAGCGCATCGCGCAGGAGCACGGCGCGATTGAAGCGTTAATCCGTCAGGCGGGGGAACAGCATGCCGCGCTGGAGAGCCTAGCTCGCCAGGCGGCGGATTTCAATGTGCAGGGCGAGGCGCTTGCGGGCCGTTGCGCATCCATTTCGGCAGAGATCGCACAGCTTGGCGGCCAAGTGGCGGATTGCCGCGTGCAGTCCTCGCATGCGGAGAGCGCCATGGCAGAAATCACCGCACGCATGGCGACGATCGACGAAACGTTTGCTGCCCGCAGCGAGCTGATTGAGCGGCTGACGCAGGAAAAAGAAGCGGCGGAGACCGCCTATGCAAAATGCGGGGAGGCGGTGGAGGAGCTCTCAAATGCGATGAAGGGCTACTCCATGCGGCTCGATTCCCGCCGCGTCAGGGCGGAAAAGCGGAAGAAGGAGCAGGAAAACCTGGAGCTTGACCTGCGGCAGAAAACCTCGCGCGTCAATATGCTCGAGGATATGGAAAAGAATATGGAGGGCTACACAGGCAGCGTGCGCGCTGTGATGCGGGAGGCAAAACGGGGCAGCCTGCGCGGCATCCACGGCGCGCTTTCCCAGTTGATCTCCGTGCCGGAGCAGTATGCCGTTGCTATTGAAACGGCGTTCGGCGCAGCGCTCCAGAATATTGTGACGGACAGTGAAGGCGACGCCAAGCGGGCCATCCAATTTTTGAAGGAGACGAAAGGCGGTCGGGCGACATTTTTGCCATTGAGCGCCGTGCGCGGCCGGATGTTGGAGGAACGGAGCCTTGCCCAATGCGATGGTTTTGTCGCCGTTGCATCTGATCTGGTAAAGTGCGATGCAACATATGAAGCGGTTGTTAAGGCGCAGGTTGGGCGCACAGCGGTTGCAGAGGATATGGATTGCGCCATTGCCATTGCGCGAAAATTCAGCTACCGATTCCGCATCGTCACACTCGACGGCCAGATCATCAATGCTGGCGGCTCGATGACAGGCGGTTCCCGGATGCAGAATGCGGGCTTTTTGAGCCGCTCGAATGAGATTGAGAAGCTGCGCACCGAGATGCAGGCAGCGCAGGCGAAGCTCAGTGAAGGCGCTGCCGCCTATAAGACGGCGCGGGAGGAATTCGCTGCGGCGCAGGCGGAGTTTGAAGGCGCGCAGGCGGATTTGACGCGCGCACAGGAGCAGCGCGTGCGCAGTGAAAGCACGCTCCGCCTTGTTGCGGGCCAGTTGGAAACGGCAAACGCCACGGCCGGTGATTTGCAGCGCGAGCGCGATGCGGCTGCGATGCGGTTTTCCGGCTTGGAAAAGGAGCTGGAGCAGGCGCATATCAGAGAAGCGGAGCTCTCCTCCCGGATGGAGGAGGCAGAGCAGCGGCTTTCCGCCGTTACAGAGGAACGCGAAGCGCTCGCCGCGAAGCGAGCCGCTTTAAGCGGGCAGGAAAATGAGCTGCAACTCTCCCTGCTTGCGGCCGAGAAAGACCGCCAGGCCCACGCGGAGACGATCGAGTCGCTGGAACGCCGCCGCGCTGGGCATCTGGCGCGCGCAGAGGAGCTTTGCGCGGAAATTGCCGGCGTGGAGGAGAAAAACCGCGCCCTTGCCGAGGAAAAGGCGGAGCTGGAAACACAGGCGCACACGCTTCGCGGGCAGAGCGGAGGATCAAAAGAAGAGATTGAGGGTTATATTGCGAAGCGTAACGAGCTGGAGGCGCGTTCTTCAAAGCTGCGGCTGATGGAGCGGGCGAAATCCGCCGAGCGGGAGAAACTCAGTGGTGAGCTCGCTAGGCTGGAGGAGCGCAAGGCCGCCATGCGCAAGGAATATGATGAAACGGTTAATAAGCTCTATGACGAATACCAGCTCACCCGCCGGGAGGCAGAGCAGCTCTGCCCGGAGCTGAAGGAGCCCGCCAAGGCGCAGAGGCGGCTTTCGGAGCTGAAGGCGCAGATTCGGGCGCTGGGGAGCGTCAATGTCAGCGCGATTGAGGAATATAAGGAGGTTAGCGAGCGCTACACCTTCTTAAAAGAGCAAATCGGTGATGTGGAGGCGTCGCGCGATGAATTGCTCCGGCTGATTGATGAGCTGACGAAGAAAATGTCCGATCAGTTCCGCGAGCAGTTTTATAAAATTAACAACCACTTTGGGGAAACTTTTACCGAGCTGTTCGGCGGCGGCAAGGCGGAGCTGCTGCTGGAAGACCCACACGACGTGCTGGAGTGCGGCATTGATATCAAGGTGCAGCCGCCGGGAAAAAACGTGCAGAATATCGATTTGCTCTCCGGCGGAGAAAAGGGCCTGTCGGCAATCGCACTCCTGTTTGCCATTCTGAAAGTGACGCCCTCGCCGTTTTGTATTTTCGACGAGGTGGAGGCCGCGCTCGACGATGTTAACGTTACGCGCTACGCGCAGTATTGCCGCCGTATGACGCGCAGCACGCAGTTCATCCTGATTACCCACCGCCGCGGCACGATGGAGGAGGCGGACGTTCTCTATGGCATTACGATGCAGGAGGAGGGCGTATCCAAAATGCTGGAGCTCAAAACGGCGGAGATGGCGAAGAAGCTTGGGATCGGGTGAAACATTGGCGTTTTTCTGGGCGGATACATGGATTTCTCAGCCGCAGTATGATATGATAAAAAAGAATCCGTTTGATTCGGCCGGCTTTTTTGATGAGCACGGCTCGAAGCATCCGGCTGTTGGATCAAGAAAGAATAGCAGGGGGCCGATTTCATGGGGCTTTTTAAAAAATTTAATTTTGGATTAAAAAAGACGCGGGAGCAGATGTCCGGCGCAATCGATTCCGTGCTGGAAGCGAGCGCCGCAATTGACGATGATCTTTTTGAGGAGCTGGAAGAAATCCTCATCATGGGCGATGTGGGCGTGACAACGGCGCAGCACATCATCGACGAGCTGCGCGACCGCGTGAAAAAACGCGATTTGAAAAAACCGGACAAGCTGCGCCGGGTGATCCGGGAGGTTGTGGCCGACATGCTCTCCGGCAAGGAGGGGATGGAGCTTGATACGATCCCATCTGTGATCCTGGTGATCGGGGTAAACGGAGTAGGCAAAACGACCACCATCGGCAAGATGGCGGCCTACTATAAGGCGCAGGGCAAAAAGGTGATTTTGGCGGCGGCGGATACCTTCCGCGCCGCTGCAATTGAGCAGCTTGAAATCTGGGCGGACCGTGCCGGTGTGGAGATCGTCAAGCACCGCGAGGGCGCAGACCCGGCGGCGGTTATTTTCGATACGATTGCGGCGGGCAAGGCGCGGGATGCGGATCTGATCATCTGCGATACGGCGGGTCGGCTGCACAATAAAAAGAACCTGATGGAAGAGCTTGCTAAAATTTATCGGGTGATTGACAGAGAGCTTCCTTACTCTGACCGTGAGGTGCTCCTTGTGCTCGACGCGACCACGGGCCAGAATGCCGTGAACCAGGCGCGTGAGTTTATGAATGCGGCGGAAATTACGGGCATCGTGCTGACAAAGCTCGACGGCACAGCCCGCGGCGGCGTGGTGCTGAGCATCATGGACGATTTGAAAATTCCGGTTAAATTTGTAGGCGTTGGCGAGCAGGTGGACGACCTACAACCCTTTGACGCCGAAGCGTTTGCGCAGGGTCTGTTTGAAGAGGTCAGCCGGGAAGAGGATGGGCTACAGGAATCATAAGCTGTTGGAAAGCGGAAGGACGGTCATCAACATGGGTAGGGGAATCAAAGCGGTTCGGGCAGCAGGCCGCTTCTTTTGGCAACTGTGGAAGAAAATATACCACCGTTGGTATGATCGCGGCGGAGAGCGCAATCATCCGTTGGAACTTCGGCACAAAAAGCATCCGGGCCTCTGGGATTACCTCGGAGACCCGAAGCGCGATCAGCGCTCCAGCAAATATGCGGTGCGCCGCCAAAAGCGTTTGGAGAGGCGCAGGCAGCGTAGGCTGCTCCGCAGGGAGCGGCGTTATTTGCGCAGGCAGCGCTGGAGAACGCGCCTGGGCAATCCGGATTAAGCTAAGCACAAAAAAGGCAGAAGCAGTTTGGAATCGCTCTTTCAAATTGACTGGCGCAGGAAAGGAATGACCATCCGTATGGATTTTTTAATAGCGACCCATAATTTAAAAAAACGCGATGAACTCGCGCGGATTTTATCGCCCCTGGGCATCCGCGTTCTCACTGCGGAGGAGGCGGGCGTTGCGCTCACCGATGTGGAGGAGACAGGCCAAACCTTTGAGGAAAACGCCTATCTCAAGGCGGAATCCGGATGCAGGGAGAGCGGTTTGCCCTGCATTGCAGATGATTCCGGGCTTGAGGTGGATGCGCTGGGCGGCGCGCCCGGCGTGTATTCTGCGCGCTATGCGGGCGAGCATGGAAATGATCAAAAAAACAACGCGCTTTTGCTGAAAAACCTCCAGGCTGTTCCGGCACAACAGCGCACGGCGCGCTTTGTCAGCAGCGTGTGCTGTGTGTTCCCGGATGGGAGGCAATTGACCGTGCGTGGCGCCTGTGAGGGGACGATTGCATTTGAACCGCGCGGCGGGGGTGGCTTTGGATATGACCCGCTGTTTCTCGTTGGGGGAAAAACCTTTGGAGAGCTGACAGCGCAGGAGAAAGACCGTGTCAGTCACCGTGGGAATGCGCTGCGTAAGCTGGCACAGGAGCTGCCGGCGTATCTTGAAACAGGAAAGGATCATCTATGACAAGTAAGGAAAGAGCGGCGCTACGCGCGCAGGCAAATTCTTTGGAGGCTGTGTTCCAGGCAGGCAAGGGCGGTGTGAACGATGCGCTGATTGCGCAGACGGACGACGCCTTGCGCGCGCGGGAGCTCATCAAGCTAAAGGTGCTTTTGGAAACAACGCCGGAGCCGCCGAAGGCGATTGCACAGAAGCTGGCCGAGGCGACTGGGGCCGATATTGTTCAGGTGATTGGCGGCAGCATTGTGCTATACCGCTATAGCCCGGCGCTTCATGAACCGGTGAGGAAGGAAAAACCAAAGTCGGGCATTGGTAATCGCCCCAACAGCCGCAAGAGTGCGGTGCGGCTGCGCCAGAAGCGGGAGGGCGGCCGCTTTTCCACACGGCAGGGCCGTGGCAAATAGGCTCGGCCAACGGAGGAAAACGCAATGGCAGGGGAAAAAATGTTGGAGCCGGGTAAGCGGCGCATTGGCATTTATGGCGGAACCTTCAACCCGCCGCACAGCGGCCATGTTCATTTGGCGCGCACGCTCGCACAGGCGCTTGGGCTTGAGCGGGTGCTCATTATCCCGGCTAACCTTCCGCCGCATAAGCAGGCGCATGAGCTCGCGAGCGGGGCAGATCGGATGGAGATGTGTCGCCTTGCGTTTCCAGACGAACCTTTTGAGATTAGCGGCCTGGAGCTTTCCCGCGGCGGGAAGAGCTACACCTGCGATACGCTGGCAGCATTGCAGAAACAATATGGCAATGCAGAATTTTATTTGTTTATGGGCACGGATATGCTGCTTTCTTTCCACCAGTGGCGCAACCCCGGTGAAATCCTGCGCATGTGCAGGCTGGCCGTGGCCGCGCGGGGGGGCATGGAGGAATATGCCTCGTTGGAGTCGTATATCCGTGGCGGCCCGCTGGGAGACCTCAGCAGCCGGGTCATCCTCTGCACAGTGCGCCCTGTGCCTGTTAGCTCTACCGAACTGCGGAAAAAGCTGCGGGAAGGCCGCGAGGTGAAAGGCCTGATCCCAGGCGAGGTGTGCCATTATATTCTGGAAAAGGGGCTTTATCGGATGTTGGATACGCAGCGAAACGAAGAATTTATCGCCGCTATACGCGGAAAGCTTCGCCCGGAGCGCTTTGCGCATTCACTCAATGTGGCACAAGAGGCAAGGCGGCTAGCCCAAAAATATGGAGCCGATCCGGAAAAAGCATATACAGCGGGAATCCTGCATGATATAATGAAAAACAGTCCGCCGGAGGAGCAGCTTGCCGTTTTGGAGCAAGCGGACGCTGTTCTTACGGCAGATGAGCGTGCAAACCCCAAGCTATGGCATGCGATGGCAGGCGAGGCCTATGCACGCACGGCTTTGCAGGTAAAGGATGCGGATATTTTACGGGCGATCCGCTACCATACCACAGCCCGCGCAGGCATGAGTGTGTTGGAAAAGGTGCTCTATATTGCGGATTTTATCTCCGCGGACCGCGATTATAACGGCGTGGAGGAGATGCGCGCGGCGGCTGGGGTGAGCCTCGAAGCCGCGATGCTGAAGGGAATGCGTTTCTGCATCACAGATCTTGTGCAGAGCGGGCAGGTGATTCATACCGATAGCGTGGAGGCGTATAATGAGATCATTATCGCTGGAACTGCGTAGGAAAGGGTGGTGGACCATGCATAAAACAGAGCGCCGTGTTCAGATAGGGATGTTGCTCTATTGCCTGTTTGTGTCTTTTTGTTTTCTAACAATCTGCACAAAGAGCTCTTTTTTATATCCTCTGAATAATGGAAGCGATATCCAATGCTTTTTCACCGTGGGTAAGGGTATGATGCACGGCCTTGTGCCCTATCGGGATCTGGTAGAGCAAAAGGGGCCGTTGCTCTATTTTTTATACGGCCTAGCGTCGCTTGTATCGAGCCGATCTTTTTTCGGCGTTTATCTGCTGGAGATTTTATCGTATACGTTCTTTTTGTTTTATTCCTATAAAATCGTCACGCTGTTCTTCCAGCCGGCAGTATCCAACTATTTTTATATCGCCGCGCCGTTGATGGCGCTGGTGAGCTTTGTCTCCCCTAGCTTTTTTCACGGCGGGGAGACGGAGGAATATATTCTGCCGCTGCTCGCGTTCACGCTATATATCCTATTGCGTTACTGCCGGGAAGAATACCCAAAACCGATGCCGCTGAGTTGGCTTGTGTTGACGGGCGTCTGCGCCGGATGCGTGCTGTGGATGAAGTTTTCCCTGCTGGGCTTTTGGTTTGGCTTTATGGCGGTGGTTGCGTTTGCGCTCTTGTTTACGCAGGGGCTTGGCAGGGCGGTTATCAGCTGCCTAGTCTTTTTGGGTGGGATGGCGGCAACGGCGCTCCCCTGGCTTGTTTATTTCGGGGCGCACGGAGCGCTGAAGGATCTCATCGAGGTTTATTTTTATAACAATATTTTTGGTTATTCCACTCCAATGACTATGGCCGAGCGCATGCAAAGTATCTGGCAGGTGATCGTGCGTATGAGCGAGCGTTCGCCATGGCTGTTCGGCACGGCGGTAGTAGGGATCGCCGGAATGCTGGTTTTTCGCAAGCTTCACAAAAATTGGGTTGGAGCGGTGGGGCCGCTGTTATGCGCGGTGTTCCTAACGCTCGGCCTGTATTGGGGAGGCCGGTCGTATACCTATTATTTCTTTATCTATGCCGGTTTTACCTGCCTTGCCGGGGTGGTTGCGATTCATATTGCCGCGGGGCTGTATGAGATGGTTTGGGGCAAAGGGCCAAAACGGAATTCCCAGCCGGGCAAAGGGATGCTAGCGCTGGCCGCCGTTCTGACGCTCGTGCTAACGGGCGCTTCTTATCAGTTATGTGCAAACACCTATTTGCTCGGTGTGCCAAAGGAGAATTGTGTCCAATACAAGTTTGCGGATATCATTCACGAAAAGGAGAATGCCACGCTGCTGAACTATGGCTTCCTCGATGCCGGGTTTTACTATGCAGCGGATATCCTGCCGGTGAACAAATATTTTTGCCTGCTCAATATTCCGGATGAAAACCTGCCGGAGATGCGTGCTCAGCAGCGCCAGATCGTGCAGGAGAAGAGCGTGGATTTTATCGTGATGATGCTTAACGTAAATACGGATGTATACGATCTCATCTATCCCTCCCTGTTTTTCAATTATGAGGTTGCGGCGGAGCAGATTGATACGGTCGATAATGTTAGCCAAGTGAAATTTGTGCTGTTTCGGGCCAAAGATATTGAGTAGCCCTTGTAAAGATAACGGTTTTGGTGAATGATAAAAGAGAGTTTAACACACGGAGGGATTTGATGACAGGAATTGATCTGGTAAAGGCTGCTGTCCGCGCACTGGATGAGAAAAAGGCGGAGGATATTGAAGTGATCCAGATCACGGAATTATCCGTGGTGGCCGATTACTTTGTGATTGCAAACGGAACGTCCAATACACATGTGCGCGCTCTTGCGAGCGAGGTAGAGGATGCGCTTTCTAAGCAGGGCGTAGAGGCGGGCCATATTGAAGGCCGCGCCACGGGATGGATTCTGCTGGATTATGGCAGCGTGGTGGTGCATGTATTCCACAAGGAGAGCAGGGCCTATTATAACCTTGAGCGCCTATGGGCGGACGGCAAGAAGATTGAAATCGACGATATGATCGACAGCTGAGGCATTTTTAGAAAGGGCTGGCGCCCTTTTTGAAAAGGATAGAAAGGATGGACTGTAGATGAACTACGATTTTAAACAGGTGGAAAAGAAATGGCAGGATCGGTGGGAGGAAACGGGCGTTTTCCATGCCAAAAACGAATATGACCGCCCGAAATTCTACTGCCTGGTAGAATTCCCTTATCCTTCTGGGCAGGGGCTGCACGTCGGCCACCCGCGCTCCTATACGGCGCTGGATATTGTGGCGCGTAAAAAGAGGCTTCAGGGCTATAACGTGCTCTATCCAATGGGGTGGGACGCCTTCGGCCTGCCCACGGAGAACTATGCCATTAAGAACCATATCCATCCGGAGATCGTCACGCATGATAACGTGGCGCACTTTAAGCAGCAGCTGCAATCTCTTGGCTTTTCGTTCGATTGGAGCCGCGAAGTGAACACAACGGACCCATCTTATTATAAATGGACACAGTGGATATTCCTTCAGCTCTTCAAAAAGGGACTTGCCTATAAAAAGGAGATGGCTGTCAATTGGTGCCCCTCCTGCAAGTGTGTGCTGGCCAATGAGGAGGCCGCGGGCGGCGTGTGCGAGCGCTGCGGCAGCGAGGTGGTGCGCCGGGTCAAAAGCCAGTGGATGCTAAAAATTACGGCCTATGCCCAGCGACTGCTCGACGATCTGGACGAGCTTGATTTTATCGACCGTGTCAAGGTGCAGCAGCGCAACTGGATCGGTCGCTCCACCGGCGCGGAGGTTGATTTTACCGCCACAACGGGCGATAAGATGACTGTTTATACCACCAGGCCGGATACGCTCTTCGGCGCTACCTATATGGTGCTTTCCCCGGAGCATCCGCTGATCGAAAAATGGGCGGACAAAATTGAAAACCTGGATGAAGTGCGGGCCTATCAGGCAGAGGCGGCCCGCAAATCCGACTTCGAGCGCACAGAGGTTAACAAGGATAAAACCGGCGTTTGCATCAAGGGCGTGCGTGCGGTAAACCCGGTCAACGATACGGAAATTCCAATTTTTATCTCCGATTATGTTCTTGTCTCCTACGGCACGGGCGCGATCATGGCGGTGCCCGCGCACGATACGCGTGACTGGGAGTTTGCAAAAAAATTTGATCTGCCGGTTATCGAGGTGGTCCAGGGCGGCGACGTGGAGAAGGAAGCATTTACAGACTGCGCGAGCGGCGTTATGGTCAACTCTGGATTTTTAACAGGTATGACGGTGGATGAGGCGAAGGGAAAAATCACCGAATGGCTTTCTGAAAACGGGAAAGGTCGCTCCAAGGTGAACTTTAAACTGCGCGACTGGGTGTTCTCCCGCCAGCGATACTGGGGCGAGCCAATCCCGATCGTCTATTGTGAAAAGTGCGGCTATGTGCCGCTGCCGGAGGATCAGCTTCCGCTGAAGCTGCCAATGGTGGATTCCTATGAGCCGACGGAAACGGGAGAATCGCCGCTTGCCAAGATGACGGATTGGGTGAATACCACCTGCCCGCACTGCGGCGGAAAGGCTGTGCGCGAAACGGACACCATGCCTCAGTGGGCGGGGTCCTCCTGGTATTTCCTGCGCTATTGCGATCCGCATAATGATGAAGCGCTTGCCTCCAAGGAAGCGCTTGAATACTGGACGCCGGTGGATTGGTATAACGGCGGCATGGAACATACCACGCTCCACTTGCTCTACAGCCGCTTCTGGCATAAATTCCTTTATGATATCGGTGTGGTGCCCACTAAGGAGCCCTACCAGAAGCGCACGAGCCACGGCATGATTTTGGGTGAAAACGGCGAGAAGATGAGCAAATCCCGCGGAAACGTTGTAAACCCTGACGATATTGTCAATGAATACGGCGCGGATACCATGCGGCTTTATGAGATGTTCATCGGCGATTTTGAGAAGGCGGCCCCCTGGAATTCCGCTTCCATCAAGGGCTGTAAGCGGTTCCTTGACCGCGTTTGGAATCTTCAGGAGATTGCGGTGGATGGCGACGGCTACCGCCCGGAGTTGGAAGCGCCTATACACCGCACGATCAAGAAGGTAACAGAGGATATCGACAACCTGAAGGCAAACACCGCGATTGCCGCGATGATGAGCCTGCTCAATGCGATCGCAGATACAGGCGCGGTGACGAAGGGCGAATTGCGCACGCTGACGCTTCTGCTTAACCCCTTTGCCCCGCATATGACAGAGGAGCTTTGGGAGCAAATGGGCTTCGGCGGCACGGTGACGGATCAGCAGTGGCCTGCTTACGACGAGGCAAAGTGCAAGGATGAAACGGTTGAGATCGTTGTGCAGCTCAACGGCAAGGTGCGCGCGAAGCTCTCTATCCCGGCAGAGATGGAGGCGGCTGATGCGATTGCGTTGGCAAAGCAGGAGGAGAAGATCAAGGCAGCGATTGAGAATATGCAAATCGTGAAGGAAATCTATGTCAAGGGTAAGCTGGTGAACCTGGTGGTAAAACCACAGAAATAAAACGGCAGACGATCACCGCATCATGAAATGATGTGCATGACTTTGATCAGTCAGCGCTCCACTGGATTTGGTCGATTGCTTACTGGATTTTGCAATGAAATGATGAAAGGCAGCCCTGTCTAAATAAGACGGGGCTGCTTTTATCGTTACAGAATAGCTGTAACTGCTTGGCTCCTAAGCAGGTGCTCTTTGATCTGTAAGCTTGCGGGGCTCACTTCGTAATAAAAATGATGATTCGCTTTAGAGACTCAATTAATTTTTAAGCAAGGTTATCCATTATATGTAAAATATTACTTGATTTTCGAAATAAAATATCATAATATCCTATTATATACTTCAATGTCATAACAAATCGTATTATCCAAGATGTAGGGCATTTGAGGGAAAATTAATAGAATCGAGAGGTTTGGTCGTGCAATGAATGCTACGGCTAACAGAAAACTTTCTAGGCGAGGTGGATGAAGTGAAAATAATTGCGCGAATCAAGCAGCATGCCGTGGAGCAACCGAATCAAAGTGGATCGGCACAAATGTTGGCGGAGGAGCTCTCTTCCTTACCTTCTCTGATGCAAAAGGCTATCGAGGACTTTAGCCCGGGCCTTTTTAGCGCGTATGCCGCGCAATGGCGGCAGGCCTATCTTAAATTTTACGCACACGATGAGATTGGTGCTGAATATATTGCAATTCTCTTGGAAATCAGCGCGAACCAAATTGACTTTAACAACAATGAATTAGCAGAATACTATCTGGACGAAGTACGGGCATGGGTTACGGTGCTTTATGGAGAAAATAGCTTTTTGGCTAAGTATGTGGAACGTTACTATGCGATACTTGATTTTTTGAAAGGAGATTACCAATCTTGCATACAGCGTGCCGAAATTTCTCTTATAGCAATCCATGAAATGAAACAGATAGATGTGCCGGAGGAACTTAATGATATATATATCAATAGAGAGGATCACTTAGAAAATATTTTTTTCTTATTATTTCATGCTCGAGCCCAATTGGATGAAGATGAACTAGAGCAAGGAATATCCATATTGGATTTGCTTACCTTGGTAACCTCACGTGACCCAGATCTCGCCAAGTCGATTCTTTTTCGGGAGGCGGCGCCGAACTTAGGTTTATCCCCTGAGATTTTTCAAATCATTGAGCCGAAGCTTTCTCTGTGTGTGGATTCTTTAGAATATGAAAAGCAGCAACAATTAATAAGGGTCATGAGGAACATGAATCAGTTCCAGATGCCATTTGAGCAGCAGGACGTCGATTATTTAGAGAAGGATGCAAAATTATATTGGGTTCAGAAGGTCATCGATATTTTTACTGAGATGACCCGCATTTATGGTGAAGAAAGCTTTATTGGCAAGTTATATCGAAATAGAATGGCTAATATGACCTTTCTGATTATGCCAGGCTATCTAAAACTAGGGGTTCCTCAAAAAACGGTTGCATTTTACCAGAGAGTTCAGGATATGCCGATGAATGCTAAGGCTAAGTTGGATATACTCGCCTGGATATGTTTGGCATATGATCAGTTAAATGACTATGAAAATGTACAGATGACACTTCAACAGATTATAAATACCTATGAAAACACGATTGAACAGGTACTGTTTGTATTTGATGAAAAAAAACAGATTGAGTTTCTGGCGGTTTTTGAAGGAATTCTTCAAAAATGTGTTTATTTGATTCAAAAGCATAGAGGAAGTGCGGCGGCATATTGTTTTTATATCAATTATAAAATGCTTGCTTATGATTATCGCAGCATTACGAAACGGTATTTAAATGAGAACCCAAACTATCAAAAAATAGAACGGTTAAAAAATGAAAATTTGAATGGCCGATATACAGCGGAGATCCGAAAAATTCAGATAGAGCTTTTTGAAGAGATTGGGCCGGATATTTATAAAGATCTATTTACTATGGATCTTCGGAAAATATGCGATCAGATCCATAATGGCAGTGTTTTAATCGAGTTTACTCAGATATATAGAGAGATTGAAAAAAAATCGTATGCTGCATTTATTTTGTATCCTTCCGGCTCAATTCAATTTGTTGAATTAGCTGATGTCAACTGGGTCAATACACAGGTACATTCTCTAATAGAAGCAATTGTGGAGCATAGAACAGATCTCAATATTTTTAGCACAGAGGCCTACCATCATTTAATCGATACTATTTTTGCCCCTGTTCTGGAGTATTGCCCGCCGGAAATCAATAAGCTTGTGATTGCACCTGTAGACGCTCTGTTTTCTATTCCGTTTGAATTATTTCTCAAGGCTTCTTACAAAGTTTGCTATATTGATTCCGGGCGTGAATTGTTGCATAAAAAAGCTCGGCGGGGCGATCTGGATCGTAAAAATATGGCCGCGGGGGCACCAGATCTGATTGGGTTCCAGCCTTTGAGCACTTCTCCATATGAAGTATGTACAATTGCAGCACTGTTAGGTTGCACACCAAGGATGAATGAACGGGTTACGAGAGATATCTTTGATGAAACTTATCAATACTTACATTTATCCACACATGGCCAATATGACTGTAAAGTCGCTGAAATTTTGTCTGGTTCCTGCTTGTATTTATCAGGAGGAGATCGAATCTCCGCTGAAGAATTATCAATGAAAAATTTTGATGGAACAGAATTGGTTACATTAGCAGCCTGTGAAAGCGGATTGGGGGATCAAACGGGTTTTGAAGGTGTATTGGGGCTTCGAAGATCTTTCTTGAATGCGGGGGCGAGAAAAGTTATCGCCAGCCTTTGGAAAATCCCCGATGCTGCATCTACTATTTTGATGATCCAATTTTATCAAAACTTGTTGAGGAAAAAGCTGAGCGTTTACGAGGCCTTGAGGCAAGCCAAAGCATATTTAAAAGAATTAACCGCACAGCAGGCTCGCACGATTTTTGCAGAGATGGCGGATATACTTGAGCCAAGTGTTGTAAAAAGTTTGACTTGCTCTATTGAAGATCGAAACGATGATGAAAAATTGTATCATGCACCCTACTATTGGGCTTCTTTTATTTTAATTGAATCAAATTAGAAAGTTGGTTGAAAATTTGAAACGAGAAGCGATTGATATCATTATAGATATGCTTGATGTGCTCAAATGGCTTGGCAAGCTGAAAAAGAATATAGGAGCTTATGACCGGAAGTCGTTGAGCCCATTGATCAAAGAAGCGGAGACAAAAGAAGAGCCTGCCCAAAAATTTCGTGGTTATCTACAAATAATCAATGCCTTTATAACAGTGCACATTTCTGAGTTTGTTGGCGACAATAGTACCAGAGGTGATTTCAATATTGCATTGGATCGTGCCAATATACAATATGCAACAAATTGTTTCCGATTAAAAAGATTGTATGAAGAGTTGAGGAACTCGGTAGATGATGCTGAATAGAGGTGATATACTGATGTTAAATAGCAGCGCAGGGTTAGTAAGCTCGTTCATCGAACACGGGATCATTTTATTAGACCGTGAGACTGCTGTGGTTGTAGCAACCATTCTAGCGATGCTCTGGTTGATAAAAAGTTTTTTGAAACTAGGGAACTCGAAGCTTCGCATAAAAGGAAACAAAATAGAAAGTATTAAAACGCAACTGGAGCTAGAACGTAGTTTTGATGCGGAAAGAGCGAAATATTTGGAACAATATGAGCATCTTCAAAGTCTGTTGGAGGAGCTTACACAAAAAGTAATGGATCCAGAAGCATTGGGTCAATTATCAGGCTGCATCTATGAGGCTTTGATTTGCTTTCTCAGGGACTATTCTTCCTATTTGATGCAATATGCATTTATTCAGAAGCACGGGTTTAAAAATAAAATAAAATTAGCGGTAGTGATAGATGATGTATATCATTGCATTGAACTATATCAGATGATATATGCTTTTTTTCAGGAATTCGATAGTCCATATAACGCCCCTTTTTTTAATTATTCACAAATTAAGCCACTTGTCTTATTCGTTAATCGTGGAATTAACGGAAAAGTAAGAAATCTCATCTATCATAGAGAAGTATTACAAATAAAAAAGATAGAAAATCATTTATTTAAACTAAAATGAAGCAGAATCTACCAAAAGAACGATCTGCTTTTTTGAAGAACCATAGTCCTTGGCACAACATGTTAAGCGTAGTGTGTTTATGCTTTTTATTTCTATAAATAAAAAATATTTTTTTTGCCTGCTGGTTGACAATTCTTCTTTTTCCCTCTATAATAACAACTACAATTGAACATTCTGCTTTGGTTTACCCAAAAGGCTGTGAAGGAAACAAGACATATCCCCGCGCGTCTCAGAGAGCCGGCGTTCGCTGCAAGCCCGGCACCGCGGTTTATGTGTATAACTCATTCCGGAGCCGCCCGCCTGAAATCATAGGGTGGGACGATGGACCCCGTTAAAGGTCAAGGCCTTGATTGAGGCTGATGAGGGCTGCCGTCAGGCGGCTGAAATAGGGTGGTACCGCGTGGAGATTCCTCCTCGCCCCTATGCTGTAGGGGGCGGGGTTTTTGTCGTTTTAAAAGAAAAAATTCCTCCCTCCATCAATTCAATCGCTTCCCGGTAGACCGGCGGAAAACCGAGAAAGGATGGCTATAATTATGTATGAAGGCTGCAAAAAGTATATCCCGTTTACCCCGATCAAGCTAGAGCACCGCGAATGGCCCGATCGGGTGATTGACCATGCGCCCATCTGGTGCAGCGTTGATCTGCGCGACGGCAACCAGGCGCTGGTAAACCCCATGAACCTGGAGGAAAAGCTGGAGATGTTCCAGCTCTTGGTCGACATCGGCGTGAAGGAGATTGAGGTCGGCTTCCCGTCCGCGAGCGAAACGGAATATGAGATCCTTCGCACCTTGATTGAGAAAAACTGCATTCCGGACGACGTGACCATCCAGGTGCTCGTGCAGGCGCGTGAGCACCTGATCCGCAAGACCTTTGAGGCAATTGAGGGCGCGAAAAATGTGATTGTCCATTTCTATAACTCCACCTCCACCTTACAACGCAAGGTCGTGTTCAAGAAGGATATGGACGGCATCATCGAGATCGCGGCCAATGGTGCAAAGCTCATCAAGGAGCTCACGGACGAGATGCTCAAAAAGCATCCCGAGGTTAACATCCGCTATGAGTATTCTCCGGAGAGCTTCACCGGCACGGAGATGGACAATGCCGTTGCCATTTGCGAACGGGTTATGGAGCTGCTCGACGCAACGCCGGAGAACAAGGTCATTTTGAACCTGCCCTCCACAGTGGAAGGCAGCACGCCCAACGGTTATGCCGACCAGATCGAATACTTCTGCAAGCACTTGAAAAATCGGGAGAGCGCGATCATCTCCCTGCACCCGCATAATGACCGCGGCACCGGCGTGGCGGGCGCGGAGCTGAGTCTGATGGCAGGTGCGGACCGCATTGAAGGCACGCTCTTTGGTAACGGCGAGCGCACCGGCAATGTGGATATCGTCACGCTTGCGCTGAATATGTATACACAGGGAGTCGATCCACAGCTCGATTTCAGCAATATCAACCATGTCCGCGAGGTATATGAGCGCACCACGAAGATGCATGTGAGTGAGCGCCATCCTTATGCCGGCGCACTGGTGTTTACTGCCTTCTCCGGCTCGCATCAGGATGCAATCAACAAGGGCGAGCAGTATATGAAAACGAGCGGCACGCAGTATTGGGAGGTGCCGTATCTGCCGATTGACCCGGCGGATGTCGGGCGCGAATACGAGCCGATCATCCGCATCAACAGCCAGTCCGGCAAGGGTGGCGCGGCGTTTATTATGAGCAATAATTTTGGCTATGAGCTGCCCAAGGCCATGCACCCTGAATTCGGCAAGGCGGTTAAGGCAGCCTGCGACGCGGCCGGCACGGAGATCACGCCGCAGCAGGTGTTCGACCTGTTTAAAAAGGAATATATCGATGTGGACGGCCCCTACCAAATTCTGAAAATGAAGTATTACGACGAGGGCGCGGAGGACGGCTCCGCCTCCCACGGCCGCTTTGTAGGGCTCATCAAAAACAACGGCTTCGAACCCACAGAAATTTCCGGCGAGGGCAACGGCCCGATTGACGCATTCTTCAACGCGTTGCGGCAGGTCGGCATCAGCGGCTACCACTTTGAGGATTATTCCGAGCACGCCATCTCCATCGGCTCCGACGCAAAGGCTGTTTCCTACATCCACTTGACCGACGCGGAGGGGAAAAATATCTTCGGCGTGGGCATTTCCCACAATATCTATTACGCCTCCGTGCGCGGCGTGATGTGCGCGATCAACCGCTCTATGCGGCAGGCGAAGGAGGGGTAACGTGTCTTCCAATGAAAGGCTGCTGGCGGCGGCCTATGGGGAGGGAGACAGGGAGGAGCAGCGGCTTCTTCACTCGCGCGCGGGGGAGATGGAGTTTCAGTATACCGTCCGCCTCGCGCAGAGATACATGGACCCTACCAAATCCGTTGTTGAGATCGGCTGTGCAACAGGCCGTTACGGCATGTATTTTGCGGACCAATGCCAGGCCTATCTCGGCGTTGACCTGCTCCCCGCCCATGTGGAGCGCTTTGCGCGCAAAATCCGGGAAAAAGGGCTGAAAAACGTGCGAGCCATGGTGGGCGATGCCACGCGCCTCGACGGAGTGGCGGATGAGAGCTGCGACGTTGTGCTGGCATTGGGCCCCATGTACCACCTCCCGCGGGCGGAGCGAAAGCTGGTTTTTCAGGAGTGCAGGAGGATTTGCAGGCAGGGCGGCGTACTGCTGTTTTCTTTTGCCAATCAGGCGGGAGCGTATTTCAACGGCTGCCTTCGGTTGAGCAACGCAGGCTACTACCCCAACAAGGCGGTGAATGAAATCGTTTTAAAGCGGGGGGAAAGTGATCAGAATCCCGGCCTGTTTTACCTGACAATGCCGGAGGAAATGGAGCAGGCTGCCGCGGAATGCGGCTTACGGGTTCTGTACAGCGCCGGCGTTGATTTTGCTTTTGGTGATGATCGTCTGGAGAAAATGCCGCAGGAGCAGTATGGAGCGTGGCGGGAGCTGTGCGACTTCTGCTTTGCACATCCCTCCTGCGCGGGCATGTGCGATCATGCGGTGCTGGTTTGTCAAAAAACGTGATTTCAGGGCGGATAACCGCCCTGTTCAAACTGATGAGGTGATTTGTGTTGAAACAGTATAACATAGTCGTCCTGCGCGGCGACGGGATCGGCCCGGAAATTGTGGCGGAGGCCGTCAAGGTGCTCGACGCGGCGGGAGAGAAATTCGGCTTCCGCTTTGCCTATGACGAGCAGCTCATGGGAGGCTGCGCAATCGATGCAACAGGCGAGCCGCTGCCGCAGCAAACGGTGGAGGCCTGCAAAAAGGCGGATTCCGTGCTGCTCGGCGCGGTCGGCGGCTGGAAGTGGGATACCCTGCCCGGCAGCCAGCGCCCGGAGGCGGGACTGCTCGGCATCCGCAGCGCGCTGGGGCTGTATGCGAACCTGCGGCCTGCCAAAATTTTTGAGCCGCTGAAGAGCGCTTCTCCTATTAAAGACAGCATCATCGGCGACCAGCTCGACATCCTCGTTGTGCGCGAGCTGACGGGCGGCATCTATTTCGGCGAGCGTGGTCGGTACGAGAAAAACGGCGTGCCGGCGGCTTATGACACCGAGAGCTATTCCGTGCCGGAAATCGAGCGCATTGCGCGCGTGGCCTTTGATATGGCTATGAAGCGCGGCAAAAAGCTGACGAGCGTGGATAAGGCGAACGTGCTCGAATCCTCCCGCCTGTGGCGGGAGACGGTGGTCCGCGTCTCCGCGGAATACCCGGAGGTGGAGCTGAATCACATGTATGTGGATAACTGCGCCATGCAGCTCGTGCGCAACCCCGGCCAATTTGATGTGATCGTCACCTCTAATATGTTCGGCGATATCCTCTCCGACGAAGCCTCCATGATCAGCGGCTCCATCGGCATGCTGGCCTCTGCGAGCCTTGCGGGGAGCAGTTTAGGGCTTTATGAGCCGATCCACGGCTCCGCGCCGGATATTGCGGGGCAGGGCGTTGCAAACCCGCTTGCGACAATTCTGTCCGCCGCGATGATGCTGCGCTATTCCTTTGACGAGGCGGAGGCTGCCGACGCGATTGAGGCTGCGGTGGATGAGGCGCTGCGCAGGGCGCGCACGCCGGATATCAAGGCCGAGGGCCTGCCGGTCATATCCACCGCTGAGATGGGCGATCTGGTGGCAGGTTTGATCACAGAACGCTGATGCTTTTATACAAATAGATCAAAGCCCGGAGTCAATCGGCTCCGGGCTTTGTTTTGATACCATTCGGCAGGAGGATCGTTGGCATACGGTCCTCCTGCCGCCTTCCCATCATGAAATGCTTGATAAACTAGAGAAGAAACGGCGTGCTGCGATTAAGCGGCCATGCCAAAGAGCCCAAGGACGGGCTTCAACAGCCAGCTATAGAACAGGCCCATTGAAACACAATCCACATCGGTCATCGTATAAGCTGCCAGAGAGGGCAAGCCTTCAACGACGATCTGCCCCAGATACGGCGCAACGAGGGCCGGCAGCAGGGAAATAAACAGGCCGTGCACAATGCTTGCGATAATGGTACCGCGCCGGCCTCCGGTGGCGTTTGCAAAGATAGCGGCCGTGCCTCCTGCAAAGAAATTGCTCATAATACCAGGGATAACCATCGGCAGGCCGAACAGCGGCCACAGGAACATACCGATAATCGTACCTACAGTGGTGAAAATAAAGCCGTATACAATTGCATTTGGCGCATAGGTAAACAGAACCGGGCAATCCAATGCGGGCCGGGCGCCGGGTACAATTTTTTTCGCAATGCCTGCAAAAGCGGGAACCAGCTCGGCGATCAGCAGGCGTACGCCGGTCAGGAGGATAAACAGGCCAACGCAGAAGGTGATGCCCTGCATGATTGCAAATACGATGTAGTTTTTACCGCCTGATGCTTCGGCAACCACTTCAGGCCCGGCTAAAATCGCCATTAGGATATACAGGGGAATCATGACAGAGCCCACTGCAAGATATGTATCCTGCAAGAAAGAAAGCTTTGTGCTGATCTTCGTATCCTCTGTGGACTTGGAGGGATCTCCTGTCACCTTGGAGACGAACGCGGAAAGGATGTAGCCCAGTGTGCAGAAATGACCGAGCGCAATGTCATCGCTGCCTGTGATCTTGCGGACAAACGGCTGCGCCATGGCCGGGAAAATAACGCAGCAAATACCGCCAAGGATTGAGCCGAGAATCACTGCCGGGATATGGCCCAGTTTGCAAAGCCCAACGCCGAAAAGGATGCTGATCATTGCCATATAGATGGGAGCCTCGCCGTTGAGGAACACATACTTTAGCTTAGTAAATCGGGCAATCAAAATATTGACGACAAAAATGCCTGCATATACCAGGGCGATATCACGCCCGATCGTTGACTCCTGCATGGCCACAGCCAAAACTGCTTCAATGGAGGCGACGGCCCCGTCAATGCCGAGCCCCGCGGAAAACCATGTGCTGAAATTTTCCAGGGAACCGACAATGACGGAGGAGCCGGCGGATAGGATCATAAATCCCATCATGGTTTTAAACGTACCGCTGATGCACTGGCTGACCGATTTGCGTTGCAGAACCAGACCGATCAAAGCGACAAGGCCAAGCACCATCGATGCATTGATTAGAATATTATCGATGATAAAGTCTAAGATACTCATGAAAATACCCATAATTCGCTCCTTTTCCTATCATAGTAGAGTCAGCTGGAATCACAGCCAGCCGTTTGCTTCCAATACAGGCTTCAGCTTTTCACGGATTTCATTCTGATTCACGAGAGATTGCAGGTAGATCTTGTTGGGGAAATCTTGGAAATGATCAAAGTGTGGCTTAAAATTAATCCCCGCAATCAAAATTTCCGCATGCTTGGATGCTGCGGAGAGCATATCGCTGTGATCGATATTTGCCTTTACGCCAAGCTCATTGAGTACAGCCTCAACGGCCATTTGGCATACGAGACTACTTCCGCAACCATTTCCGCAAACCATCAAAATGCTGATCATTTTGGAACACCTTCCTTTCTATGATATTGTGTAGACTGCTTTTTAACTAACTCTGAAGCGAAGCGCAAGGTTGCAATTTTGTGATTTGATGTGCTTTGAAACATTCATAAATAGTAACAAAATGAAAATTTTTAGAAGAAATCCTTGTTTCTTAGTGCAATCATACTATATTCATTTCATTATGTCAAATATTTTGTTGAAAAAAATGAAGGATTGTACATAATATATAACAAATCATTTCAATATATAGGGTTAATTTATGCACAATTGAAGAACAGCAAGCGCCGATTCCTTCAAAATGTATCAAAATAATGACATTTAGTTGCAACATATTGCAATTTAAAACAAGATGAGTTATAATGAGGCTGAAAATTTTAGAAGAACCTTTGGATCTGAACTTTACAAAGAAAGGAGTGATGTCATGCTGCTGAAAGAGATTGTCCGGCAAAACAGGGCCGCATTTTTTCCCGGCTCTTCTGACTGGAAGGATGCGATTCGGAAAAGCTGCCAACCGCTGGTGGATACCGGCTGCGCAACGCCGGCTTATGCACAGCGCATTATCGAGTGCGTTGAAGAATTCGGGCCATATATCGTTATTGTGCCCGGGTTGGCAATTCCTCATTCTACGAAAGGGTCGCCCGGTGTGTCTCAGACTGCAATTTCTTTTGTGCGATTTGAGCAGCCTGTTATATTTGATCCGGAGGACCGCGAAAAGGACGCCCGCGTATTTTTTGCACTGGCAGCGGTTGATGAGGACGCGCACATAAAAAATATGCGCCAGCTCTTCAAGATCCTCTCCAATGAGGAATTGCTCGAAAAACTGGCGCATGTCAGCTCCCCACAGGAGTTGGCGATGCTCGATGATCAATATCTTGGCGGTTGATCGTCACTCCAAGGAGGGCAAAAGAGTAAGCAGGTCGGGGAACCGGTTAATCCGCAAAGCCGCTTCGGGGACATGCCCGAAGCCATAGGAAGCCCAGATGAATGCGGCGCCAGCCTGCGTGGCTGCCTGAAAATCCATCTGCGTATCTCCGATATAAACAGGATGCGTCAAAGCGTTTCTCCTGATTAAGCGCCGGATATTTTCCGACTTGCTTAGCCCTGTGTTCCCTTCGCAATCAAAATCGGTAAAAAGGGGCTCCAAGTGATAAAAATGCAGGAAACTTTCGATATATCCCTGCTGACAGTTGCTTACAATGCTCAAGTGGTAGTGCTGAGCCAGGTCCCGCAGCGTGGGTTCCACGCCTGCGTACAGCCGCCCCCCGTGCACAGCGAGGTAATCGCATTCTTGGCGCATACAGTATTGCGCGATTTCATCCGGATCTTCCACGTAACGGGAAAAAAGCCGGTCGGCAATCTCACGGGCGCTGAGGCCCATAATAGACTGAATTTCTGCGATTGACGGTGGATTTTTTACTTGGTAGGTATTGCGCAGCGTGTGTGCCCACGATTGGGAGACGGCTTCGCTGGCATCCCACAAGGTGCCGTCCAGGTCAAAAATCAGGCTATCACAATTCATTTGCATCGATCTCCCTTTCGTAGGGGCGATTCACGAAGCCCCGTATTTATTGTCCAGTATACCAGCATACCATCCGCTGTCAAGCTGCGATATTCTCTTGCAGTCGAATGGGATGAAATCTGAGAATGGAGGAATGATTTTATGATCGATACCAAAGAATCTGTTTTTTGGAAGGAAATTTTTGAGCAGCCGGAAGCCGTCCGGAATTGCTTAAAGGAAAATGAACCGGTTTTACGGGAGATCGCAAAAGAAGTGAAGGAGCGCAAGATCAAAACGGTTGTTTTTGTGGGACGCGGCTCCAGCGATCACGCGAATCTGGTAGGGCGATATCTATTCGAAACAAAGTGCAGTATGGTGGCGAGCATCTGCGCTCCCAGCGTGGTGACCGCTTATCACAGTAATGTGGATTATTCTAATGTGTTGATGATCGCAGTATCCCAGTCCGGTGGAGCGCGTGATATTTACGAGGTGATGAAACACTGCGATGAACAGGGCGGCGTGTGTGTCTGTGTGACCAATGTGGAAGGCTCCCTGATGACGCAGGCGGGCAAATACCAGGTGCGCAATCATTGCGGGCCGGAGCGCAGCGTCACGGCGGGTAAATCCTACCTCACACAGGTTACCATCGTGACCGCGTTGGCCGCGTATATCTCGGGGGATCCGGAACTCCTGTCTGTACTGGACGAGCTGGACACCATCGTGGAGCGGTCGCTCGCCGTTTTGGAGCCCCAGGTGCGCGATGTGGTCCGTTACTACCGGAATACGGAGCACATGCTTTTGATGGGCCGCGGCCTGATGGATGCGCTGGCCAATGAGGTGGAGCTGAAAATTCAGGAGACCAGCTATCTGGATGCCCGCAGCTATGGCTCTGCCGATTATCGGCATGGCCCGATTGCCACGGCACTGCGCTTTGTGCCCTGCGTCTTTTTGATTGCCGACCGGCACACCAATTATTGCGCGGTAGATTTGCTGAAGCGTTTGAAAGAAGAGTCCTCTATCTGGTGCACAGTGGTGACCAATGATCCGGAAATCGCGAAATTAGGCGATACCAGTGTCCTTCTCCCGGAAGCGTTTGATGGAATACGCGCCGTGTTTGCGGGAGCGGTATTTGGACAGATGTTTTCCTGCCTGTGCTCCCTAAGCCGCGGTTACAATCCGGATTGTCCCAAGGGTGTAAGCAAGCAAACCGTGACCGTCTGAAGAAAAGGCGGTTGATAACTGAAAAAAGGAAGTGATTCAAATGGATAGCGGCGAGCTCTCGATGAAACGCTATATTTTAGAGACACCGGATACAGTACGCCATAATATTGCGTGCAGTGAAGAACTGACACACAAAATGACGGAACTCTATCTGAAGCGGATGTATCGGTCAATTTGGCTGGTAGCCTGCGGATCCAGCTGCAACGCGGCGCTGTGTGCACGCTATTTGATGCAGAAGCTGCTGGGCGTACCGGTCAGAGTGGTGACCCCCTTCACCTTCAACCATTATGAGCATGATATAACGGAAAGAGATTTTGTGGTCTGCATTTCACAAAGTGGGTGCAGCACCAATACCATTGAGTCTCTTCAAGTATGTCGCCGCATGGGAATCCCTGCGGTGGGGTTAACCGGAAATATTCACAGCGATTTTGAAAAAGAGGCGGATCAGGTCATCAGCTTTGGCCTTGGGGGCGAAAAACTGGACTTTGTGACCAAGGGCGTTGTGACGCTCAGTACCTTCCTGATGCTCTTTGCCCTGCATACCGCTGTGCGCCTGGGGCGCCTGGATGAGGCCTGCGCGGAGGAGCAAAAGGCGCAAATGCGGTTGGCTATGGAGAATTATGAATCGATCGTTGCAGGCTTTGACGTGTTCTTCCAGCGCAACAGGAAAAATCTGCTTTCGATGGAGAAGGCATACCTGATCGGTGCGGGCGCTAACTATGGAACTGCTCTGGAAGGAGCTGTAAAGATCGGAGAAACGGTCCATATCCTTGCAGTGGGATACGAGGTGGATGAGGCCATCCACGGCCCACAGATTCAGCTCACACCCAATTACAATTTTATTTTTATCGATCCGGGCGACGAAACCGCCGCGCGCATTGAGCAATCTTATCGCGCCGCAAAGGTGATCAGCGACCGTGTATATATCCTGAGCAATAACCCGCTGATTCAGGGAGACGGCGTGATGCGCGTGCCGCATCAGGTGGATGAGATGATTTCCCCGCTCTATACGCTGGCCTTTGTGCAGATGATGGCGTATACCGTCTCTGAAACCAACTCCACCTGGAAACAGCACCCGCTGATGAAAGAATATAAGGCGATTCTATTTGGAAAGTCGGATACATATCAGGCGTATGACTGCACCTGATTGCGTATTCGCTCAGATATCATTTCACAGGAGGTAAAGTATGACGAGCAAGGAATTAAAGGAACTGAAAAAGTTCTCTGCACAGATCAGAGTGGATGAACTGGAAATGTTCCGGCAGCGCGGGATGGGCCATATCGGCGGATGTCTGTCTGTGGTGGAGCTCATTTCCGTGTTGTATGGAAAGCAGATGAAATACGACCCGCAAAACCCGGCATGGGAGGGCCGCGATTATCTGGTTATGAGCAAGGGGCACGCGGCGCCTACCGTATGCGCCGCTCTGGCGGAAAAAGGCTTTTTTGAGAAGGAGCTGCTGCTGACAATGGATGATATCGGCACGCACATCCCCTCCCATGTGGATCGGCTCCTGACCCCCGGGATCGATGTCACCTGCGGCTCTCTCGGCCAGGGCGCTTCAGTGGCGGCCGGCATTGCCTACGGCCTGCGCGCCGCGGGGCGTAACGATCAGTACGTATATGTGTGCATCGGCGACGGGGAGATGAACGAGGGACAGAACTGGGAAGCGTTTCAGTTTATGGCCCACAACAAGCTCAATCACTGCATCGTATTTGTTGACAACAACAAACGCCAGCATGACGGATACTGCACAGAGGTTCTCAATCCGTTCAGCTACGAGGAGAAAATGCGCGCATTCGGCTTTTGGGCGATCACAGTGGATGGAGCCAGCGAGGAGGCGATCGACGATGCGATCAATCTGGCCAAGACCGTTCCGGATAAGGCGATCTGCATCATTCTGGATACCGTCAAAGGCCAGGGCGTAAAATACTATGAGGATATGGTGGACAACCATGCGCCCAAGGTGTTCGAAGAAGGGCGGGCGATTATTGACGCTGCGATCGCCCAATTGAAAATAGTTACGGAGGAGGAATAAGCGATGTTGCTCAAAGAAAGAAGCAAAGAGCTCGGCGGAGAAATGCGGGATGCTTACGGCGCCGCATTGGCAGATCTGCTGCAAACGAACGACAAAATCATGATTCTGGATTCCGATCTGGGAGGAGCCTCCTTCTTTATCCGGTTTAAGAAGACGCATCCGGAGCATTTCATCGACGTTGGTATCTGCGAGGCAAATATGTTTGGCGTAGCTGCGGGATTATCCATGATGGGGTATACGCCTTTTGTTCACACCATGTCTGCCTTCGTCACCCGGAGAGCGCTGGATCAGGTCTATATCTCCTGTGCATACTCCAAGAATACGGTCAACATCTATGCTTCCGACCCGGGGTTTTGCTCCGGTTTTGATGGAGGCACACATACCTGCTTTGAGGATATGGCGGTATTCCGTGCAATGCCGAATGCCATTGTGTGCGACCCCTGTGATCAAGTGCAGCTGGATTGGATGGTTCGGGCCTGTGCGGCCCGCAACGACGGTGCGGTTCACTATATCCGCGCATATCGAAAGGGCGTGCGCCCCGTCTATGAACCGGGCACTCCGTTTGAGCTTGGCAAGGGGCAGGTGCTGATCCCTGGAGACGACGTGCTGCTGGTTTCCAGTGGATATGTCATGTCCGCCGCTCTTGATGCGGCAGAGGCGCTCCGTGCTGAAGGAGTTTCCGTGGAGGTTGTTGATCCTGTTACCATTAAGCCCTTTGACGAAGCGTTGATCCGTGAGCAGGCGCAGGGGAAAAAGCTGGTGTGCACCTTTGAAAATCACAGCGTAATCAACGGCCTCGGCTCCGCTGTGGCTGACGTGCTGGCTAAAAATGCGATAGCGGTACCGCTTCTGAAGGTTGGGGCGCAGGATGTGTTCGGACAGGTCGGTATGATCGATCTTTTACAGAAGGAATTTAAGCTGACGGCCGAAGATTTGGTTCAGGATATTAAACAGGCGCTTGCCCAGTAGGCAAAATGAAAAACAGGGGGCTTTGGAAAATGATCCAAAGCCTCCTGCCACTCAGAAGAATTTTTCGCATAAGGGAATTTCGGCGTTGCTCTGTAAATATTGGACACAAGGTATTGTTCTGGTTTCTGCCAAGGTCTGTTACTTGGATCAGGGAACGTCGGCAAATACAAAATTGGACGGCAGCCCATCGGGCATATTATCATTATGGTCGCTGATAATCAGGTCAAACGCTGACAGGGGATTGAAACGGCAGTAGGAGGTAACGCCCAATTTGCTGGCGTCTGCAAGCAGATAGTTGTGCGTCGCATATTTCATTGCCACTTCTTTGACGGGGATGGTATCGATATCATCATTATAAGCCATCTGATGCACCAGCTCGATTCCCGAACAGCCGAAAAAAGCATGGTCAAAGTGAAACTGAGAGACCATTTTTTCCGCAAAGACGCCGACTGTGCTGGCATGGAAATGGCTGTAGTGGCCGCCGATTAAAAAGATGTCCACGTCCATATTCTGAACGCGCTGCGGAATCAGAAGATTGTGTGTGACGATACGGATTTTTTTATCCTGAATAAAATCGATCATTGGAGCGATTGTAGTCCCGCCGTCTAAAAAGATACAGTCTCCGTCCTTGACCAGAGAGGCGGCCTTGCTGGCGATAGAAATTTTTGCCTCGATATGTTCCTTTGATTTTTCACTGGTTACCATGGGGGCTGCCGAAGGCCCCGGCAGCGAAGCCCGCGTTGCGCCGCTGCGCACCTTAACAGCAAGACCTTTTTCATCCAGTTTTTCGAAATCCCTGCGAACCGTAGCGATAGAGACGCCCAATTCGTCTGCAATTTCTTTCAGCGTAACAACTTCTTTTTCCTTTAGCCGATTGAGAATGTAACGGGCTCTTTCTGATGCTATCATAACTTCTCCTTGCAAATATGCAACCGTTCTTTGCAAAATAATCAAGAAGATTGCATCTGATTTTCTACTCCTTGATTCATATAGTATAATATATATCTGCTAAAAAGCAATACTTTCTCCAAATATTTTCTATCTCAATCATCGTATCTGCATGATTTTTTGATTTGAAAGCAGAACAGCATCAGAGAACTCTCTTTTTTATGTAATTTTTCTGAAACTATTTGATATATAACCAGAGTTATGCTATAATTAATGCATCAAATAATTGCATTTTATAACAATTAGGAATAAAATAGAACAAATTGTTTAAATGCGATAAAGAGGTGAAATAACATATGAAAAAGTTTATTTCCCCGTCCATCTGCTGCTGCGATCTGTCCTGCCTGGAAGAAAGCGTACATGAGCTGGAGCGGCTTCATGTAGAATACATCCATGTTGACATTATGGACGGCGAGTTTGTGAATAACTACTGCCTAGGGACGGAATTCATTCCTCTGCTGCACAGCATGACCAACATTCCATTGGACATCCATCTGATGATCATGAATCCGGATCGGAAGCTGGATTATTTTTCGTTTGCACCCGAGGACGTCGTGACCGTGCATGCGGAAAGTACCAATCATATTCAAAAGGCTCTGGCTGCAATTCATGAACGCGGCGCCAGAGCGGGTCTGGCCATCAATCCGGCTACCCCGGTGGAGCACTGCAAATGGGTGACGGACGATTTGGATGTCCTTCTTATAATGACCATCAATCCGGGTTTTGCAGGGCAGAAGCTGGTTCCCCAAACGCTTCAAAAGATTGCACAGGCACGCCGGCTGATCGATTGTTGCAGTCGTGAGATTCTGCTGGAGGTAGATGGAAATGTCTCCTTTGAAAATGCGGCTCGCATGAGCGCCCTAGGCGCAAATATTTTTGTTGCCGGAACCTCCAGCCTCTATGACAGGGGCGGCAGTGTTGCAGAGAATTGCCGCCGTCTACGCCAGGCAATTGCAGTAGATCAATAAAAGGGAGCGTTATTTATGGTTCTTCGTGGGAACGGAGTCTCCAAAGGTGTTGCGATTGGTGAAATTTTTCTCTATCAGCCGTTTATTCCGCAAACCACCGAGGCGCATTATTCTGGAGATCCGAAGCAATACCTTGAACAATATGAGGCTTTATGTTTACAAGCGCGTGTGGAACTGCAGGCAATCCGGGAACGCATGATGCAGACAGACGCAGAAAAGGCCGCAATCTTTTCTGCTCAGATGGAGATACTGTGCGATGAGGTCATGGATGAGGAAATTCGGGACGGCATTCAATATGACACCTGGATGCCGGACTGGGCAGTAGAAACAGTCTATTCCCGTTATGAGCGACGCTTGCAGAAGGCGGGAGATCCGCTGATTCGGGAGCGAGCGGCTGACCTGAAGGACGTCAAAAATCGGCTGCTGCGCATCTGGTGCGGCGTGCCGCAGCAGAGTCTGGCGCAGCTGGAGAAGCCGGTCATTATCGCCGCACATGACTTGCTGCCCTCCGATACCGCTGTTATGGAACGCGATCATGTATTAGGAATTGTCACGGAATCGGGAGGAACCACATCCCACTCCGCGATTATTGCACGCAGCTATGGGATTCCCGCTGTATTGGGGATTCCAAATTTGCTGCCGCGATTGACAAATGGAGAAAAAGTCATTTTGGATGCCGTTGATGGGGTGCTGATTACGCGGCCGGATGGCAAGCAGGAAAAGGAGATGCGGATAAAACAGAAAGAATATGAAATACATGCTGCCCGCATTCAAAAGTATTTGCACAGGGATCCGCTGACTGCTGACGGCGAGCGCATTGAGATTGGCCTGAATATCGGGTCCGCCCGCCCGGAGGATTTGGAGGGCTCCTCGGTTACCGATTTTGTGGGCCTGTTTCGCACAGAGTTTCTATATATGGATAACGACCACTTGCCGACAGAGGAGGAGCAGATCATACAATATCAAAAGGCGCTGCTGGAATATGCGCCTCGTCCGGTTGTGCTGCGTACACTGGATATCGGTGGAGACAAAACGCTTCCCTATTTTCCGCTGCCGCAGGAGCAGAACCCGTTTCTGGGAAAACGCGCGCTCAGGCTGTGCTTTGATTCGCCAGAGCTATTTCGAACCCAGCTGCGTGCAGCGTTGCGCGCCTCAGTTGCCGGGCAGCTATGGATTATGCTGCCGATGGTGAGCAGCATAGAGGAGATTAAGAGAGCCAAGGCGCTGTTGGAGCAGGCGAAACAAGAGCTGCGGCAGGAGAAACTTCCCTTCGACGAGGGCGTTAAGCTGGGCATCATGATCGAAATCCCTGCCGTGGCGGTGATTGCAGATCTGATAGCGCCGGAGGTCGATTTTGCGTCGATTGGCACAAATGACTTGTGCCAGTATCTCATGGCTGTCGATCGAATGAATCCGGAGGTGACAAGCTATTATCAAAGCTATCATCCGGCGCTGTTTCGCCTGATCGGCTATGTGGTGGAGAGATTCAAGCAGGCCGGGAAGCCGATTTGTATCTGCGGAGAGCTGGGAGGAGACCCGCTTGCCGCCCCGGTGCTGGTTGGGCTCGGAATACGCAAGCTCTCAATGAGTCTATCCAGTGTTGCTGCCGTCAAACGCGCCCTGGCAGGCTTTACGGTAAAGCAAATGGAGGAAATGGCGCGCGCCGTTGAAAACATGACGGACGGCCAAGCAAGGGAATATCTACAGATCTGCTCAGAATCCCTGGAAAAATAAAAGGAGTGTATACAAATGTATTCTAAAAAAACGACAGTTATCAATCGAACCGGTCTTCATGCGAGGCCTGCGTCACAATTCATTGAGATGGCCAAAAGATTCAGCAGCCGTATCCAAATATCGAATTTGAGCTTGGATGATGAAGATAATATCGGAAATGCCAAATCGATTATTTCCGTTCTTGCGCTCGGAATGGGGCAGGGCAGCCAGATCGAAATTTTTGCCGTTGGCGAGGACGAACAGGAGGCGGTTGATTCTCTGATCGCACTGGTTGACAGCGGCTTTGGTGAATAACAGGAGCGGCGTCGCAATGCCTGGTTCCGGCCGGACGAGGCTTCCGGGTTGCACGGCAGTAACCAGTGGCCTGACTGCATGAGAAAGGCAGGGCCTCGTTACCAATCCGCTTAGGACGGGGCGGGCTAGAAAGAATGAATGCTCATACGATAAAGCGCCTTCTGTTACAGAGCAGCATCTGCAATGGAAGGCGTTTTGCTATCCTCATATCCTGCCGCCGATTGGTGTGTCGGCAAATTGATGAAACAGCCGATGCGCTGTACACTCTGTATGGCCTTGATCTGCTCCGTTCCTCTTACCGTAAATTCACATCGATATTTGCACTTTGCGGCATGGAATCGTTTCGGATGGATTGCCTGTTGGGCTCCAATTAATACGCTTCCGACAGCGTTAATGCTGCTGCGGGGGCAAGAACCTTTGGTCGTGAGAAGAAGCAGAGGCCGTGTCTCACACCGTTCTGTTTGAATCGGAGAGAGCATAATGCAAAGGTTTTAAAATGGCCACACACGTTTTTCAGGATACTTGTAAAGACTGCTGCAAATTTATTTTGCGGCAGCTTTTTATTGCGAAATAAAAAATAAAAAAATGAAATTTTTATGGTCTTTTCCTGCAAACCGAAAATATTTGGCGATATTTTTATCGTTTATTCTCAGGAGGAATATATAAAGCATATACCAGGCATCTGTAAGGGTAAAACGGCTTATACGCAATAATTTTTTTGGATATTTTATATAATTAAAAGAGTTTCTTTTCTGTGATAGATTTATCGGCAAAATATTTTCGGAATCGTTTCAAATAAAAATTTAAAAAACTGATTATTTATTGTAATACAGCACACTTATAAAAAATTTTAGGTAAAAAATCTATATATATTTACTATTTTGCGCAATCGGGTTATGATGAACAAAAATAAGACCGGAGGGAAAAGGATTGGATAGTATTGATGTGAAGATTTTGGGCTGCTTAAAAGAAAATGCCCGGCAAAACGCTTCGGCCATTGGGGAATATGTGAACATGTCTGTTTCCGCTGTCATCGAGCGGATCAAAAAGCTGGAGAACAGCGGCGTTATCCAGCAATATACTCTGCTGCTGGATACCAAAAAGATCGGCAAGGATATTTCAGCCTTTATCTCTGTCAGCCTGGAGCATCCGAAATTCAATGAGGGGTTTATTGAAAACGTCAAGCAAAATCCACAGGTTACAGAATGCCATTATATTACAGGCGATTTTGATTTTCTGCTGAAGGTCATCACCGGCTCTACTCAGGAGCTGGAGGCGGTGCTCAATGAGATTAAATGCATCCATGGCGTGTCCCTAACCAAGACACTGGTGGTGCTCTCTACCATGAAGAATGAGCATTCCGTTCTGCCCGATTTGAGCAAATAAGTGCGAAAAGCCCACAGGGAACGAATAAGGTGGGCTTTGCAAATAAAAAACCATAGAGAGAGGAAGGCTTTTTATGATTATCGGTATTCCAAAGGAGATTATGCACGGGGAGCGCCGCGTTTCGGCAATCCCAGAAACAGTTCAAAAGCTGATCCATGACGGGCACACCGTTTTGGTGGAGAAGGGCGCGGGAGAAGGCTCCTTTTTTCACGACGATCAATATGTTGCGGCGGGCGCCCGGATCGTGGAGGATGTAGCTGAGCTGTATGAGAAGGCGGAACTGATCCTGAAGGTAAAGGAACCGCTCTTTAACGAGGCGAAAAATTGTTCGGAAATTGAATTGATGCACAAGGGCCAGTATTTGATCACGTTTATTCATCCGGCTTCCCCTGTCAACCATGAAATGGTGAAGGCCATGGCCGCAAAAGGCGTGATCAGCCTGACGCTCGACGGCGTTCCGCGGATTTCCCGCGCACAGAATATGGATGCGCTCACCTCCATGAGCACATGCGCGGGTTACAAGGGAATGCTGATCGCGGCGAATGATCTCGCCAAATTTGTTCCGCAGATTTTTTGTGCAGTAGGCATGATCAAGCCGGTGAATGTGCTGGTTATCGGCACGGGCGTCGGCGGCTTGCAGGCGATCGCCACGGCGAAACGGCTCGGCGCGGTCGTCCATGCGGCGGATATCCGGCCGGATGCGGTGGAGCAGGCAAAGAGCCTCGGCGCAAAGATTGTTGATACGGGCGTGCCGGCCGAAATCGCGGTGGGGCAAGGCGGTTATGCAAACGAACTGCCGGAGGAGTGGCTGCTCCATGAGCGCGAGGCACTGGCAAAGGTCATTCCGGAGATGGATATCGTCTTTTGCAGCGCGCTGGTGCCAAGCAGGATCGCACCAGTGCTGCTGACGGAGGAGATGGTGGCCGCGATGCGGCCCGGCTCCGTAATCGTGGATATTTCGATTGATCAGGGCGGCAACTGCGCGATCACTACGCCGGGAGAGACGGCGGTTAAGCACCACGTTACGATTGAGGGCATCAAGAATATCCCCGGCATGCTGCCGACCAGCTCCACCTGGATGTTTGCAAACAATATCTATAACCTGGTGAAATACCTGGTGAAGGATGGAACAATCGTGTTGCAGCGCGGGGATGAGATTATTGCAAAAACGCTGACGACGATTGACGGTGAGATCGTCCATACCGGCGCAAGAGAGGCCATGGGAATTTGACCGGTGTGTTGAAGAGAGACAGAGGCGATAGCGCGTAAAAACGTTATCGCCTTTTGAGAGGAGGATTCAGATGCACCCGATCATTTTGGTGCTGATTTTTATTGTGGCCACGGTTGTGGGATATCTGTTGATTAAAAACGTTCCCAGCCTTCTGCACACGCCGCTGATGTCCGGCATGAACGCTCTGTCCGGCATTACGGTGCTTGGCGCGCTGGCGGCTACGGGGGCCGCAGTATCCCTGGGGAGCAAGGCGCTCGGCTTTCTTGCAATCGTTCTGGCGATGCTCAACGTTGCGGGCGGCTTTGGCGTGACGCACCGAATGCTGCGCATGTTCCGCCATAAGAGAGAAAAGGAGGACATACGCAATGAGTAACCTCGCCTACTACATCGTTTGCGCTGTGCTTGTGGCCGGCGTACTAGGCGGCATTGCAATGATGAGCCGGGTAAAAACCGCAGTGGCCGGCAACGCGCTGAGCGCCGCCTGCACGGCTGCCGCCATTTTTGTCACGCTTTATAAATACCACCTGCTCACACAGGCCGGGCTTTGGGTGTGCCTTGCGCTGGGTTTGGCGGTAGGGATAGTTGGCGCCTACCGCGTCAAGATGATCCAGATGCCGCAGGCTGTCGCCCTGCTAAACGGCTTTGGCGGCGCGGCTTCGGCGCTGGTTGCCGCGGTTTCGCTGATGGAGGGGCTCACTGGGATATTCTCTCTGGTCACAGCGGGCCTTGCGCTCGCAGTTGGTATGATCACGCTGACCGGCAGCCTCATTGCCGCTGGAAAGCTGCAAAAGCTGATCTCACAGCGCCCGGTCGTCTGGAAGGGGCATTCTGCAATTGTCGGGCTCTCAATTGTGCTTACGGCTGTAACGGTGGCGCTAGCAGCTGTGCCCACAGTGCCGGTGTGGTTGAGCCTCGTGCTCTGCCTATGCTTTAGCGGCTTTTTTGGCGTGGCGTTCGCCATCCGTGTCGGCGGTGCGGATATGCCGATTACGATCTCTCTGCTCAATTCGCTTTCGGGCGTGGCGGGGGCAATTGCCGGCATGGCGATTGGAGATCCGCTGCTCGTGGCTATCGGCGGCGTGGTGGGGGCCTCCGGGCTGTTGCTTACGCAAATTATGTGCCGCGCGATGAACCGCCATCTGGGCGATATTTTGCTTGGTAAAACCTCCGCTCCGACAAAGCGGGAGAAGGCGGAGCCGGCAGCTGTGGTAAAAGAGGCGCAGGCTGCTCCGTCAGGGCAAGCGGCTTGTGAAAAAGAATCTCCTGCGGAAATCCTCCGGCAGGCCAAAAATGTGATTATTGTACCCGGCTATGGAATGGCCCTCGCGCAGGCGCAGCAAACCGTAAAGCAGCTGGCCGACCGACTGGAAGCGCGTGGTGCGCAGGTGCGCTTCGCCATCCATCCGGTGGCGGGGCGGATGCCGGGGCATATGAACGTGTTACTGTGCGAGGCGGATGTGCCTTATGAGCAGCTTTATGAGATGGATGCAATCAACGATGGCTTTAAGGCGTGCGACGCAGTGCTCGTCATTGGCGCAAACGACGTGGTGAATCCTGCGGCGAATACGGCGGAGGGCACGCCGATCTACGGCATGCCGGTGCTCAATGTGGCGGATGCTAAGCATGTTATCATCTGCAATTACGATTTAAAGCCTGGCTATGCGGGCGTGGAAAACCCACTCTACCATAAGAAAGAAGGCGTGAGCCTCCTGCTGGGCGATGCAAAGGATACACTCCAAGCGCTTTGCAATGAGCTCAATGCAAATGAGGCGCAGACAGCGCCTACCGGCGCGGAAAAAATAGCGGAAACGCCGGTTGAGGAGGCGGGCGAGTGGCTGCATGATGCAAAAGAGGTGATCATCGTGCCCGGCTATGGAATGGCCCTCGCGCAGGCGCAGAAGCTGGTCAAACAGCTTGCCGATCAGCTTGAGCAACAGGGGAAGGAAGTAAAATTCGCCATTCATCCTGTGGCGGGCCGGATGCCGGGGCATATGAACGTGCTGCTGTGCGAGGCGGATGTGCCCTATGAGCAGCTTTATGAGATGGATGCCATTGATGATGAATTCAAAGAGTGCGATGTGGCCGTGGTCGTCGGCGCGAACGATGTGGTGAATCCCGCGGCCAATACGGCGGAGGGCACGCCGATCTATGGCATGCCGGTTTTAAGCGTTGATCAGGCGAAGCACGTGATTATCTGCAATTATGATTTAAAACCCGGATATGCGGGCGTGGAAAACCCGCTTTACCACAAGCCGGGCGTATCGCTCCTGCTCGGCGACGCACAGGTGACGCTGCAATCATTGCTCACAAGGGTATAGGCAATGGCAACGGGCTACAAACGGTCCGTTTTGTTGCCGCAAAAAGGGGAGAGAAATATAGATCGGGGAAAGGCCGTCCACCGCGTAGCAGATTTGCTGCGCAGGGGGACGGCCTTTTTCCCGGCTGGATGCGGGAGGTTATGTGGGTTTATTCTGCGTAATTCAGGCGGGTATTGCATCGGAAGCAGGTTCGCAGTTGATGCTGGAGCCCCTACGCCGTAAGAAAAAAATAGGTTGCCTAGTGCGATCACAGCTTTTGTGAAATGAGCTGCCGTCAGGCCTCAGGCTTGCACAGGCTGCTCCTTTTCCATACCAGACGAATTAAGTATAATACCAGCAACACGCCCCAGGAGAACGCCTCAGCATAGGCGATCACCAAATTTCCATAGCGCGCGGCCATTGCATACGAAGCGAAAATGCGTGAAACCAGCGACACAATGCCCGCAATGCTAGAATAAAGCACATCCCCCACTCCCTCCAAATAACCTCTGGCTGCGGTGGCTAGGCCATACACCACATAAAAACAGGCGATGTGGTAGAAAAAGTTCTGCCCGATGGCGGTGGCCTCCGGCCCAACGCCAAACAGCTTAATGATCGGGCCGCCGGTTGGGATGACTAATCCCGTCAATAGGAGGGAAACCGCCGCCATCATAAGCGTGCCGACTGCGAATGTTTTTTGTACGCGCCTTTTTTTACCCGCGCCATAGCTCTGAGCGACGATGGTGGAAATGCCGGACCCGAGGTTGATAATCGGCAGCAGGATAATGGAATCCA
>UQUZ01000003.1 GCA_900544375.1 uncultured Oscillospiraceae bacterium | reverse complement strand
TGTGTTAGGCACGCCGCCAGCGTTCGTCCTGAGCCAGGATCAAACTCTCTAAAATATGATATCAAACCAGCCTTTCGGCTGTTTTAACCTATCTTAGAGCTTAATCGCTCATTCGATGCTAGCGCATCTTTTGTACTCCTTCGTTACCGAAGAGTACCCACAAGTTTTTATCAAAACTTATCAAAAAAATCTCAGGGTTCCTTGTTTGTTTCGTTGTTTAATTTTCAAGGTCCGTTGCCTCTTAAAGAAAGGGCGTTTTGTATCTTACCACATCATCGCCGCTTTGTCAACACCTTTTTTTCTGCCTGTCCGGGTTTTTTACCCCCGCACCGCTTCTTCCTGTTGGCATTCCTTTTCAAGGCTGCGCTCTTCCTGCGCTCTTTGCACTCCCTTTCGGTTCCCCTCTCGAAGAGTGCTTGATCATTCTATCAAACCACTCCCCTTTTGTCAATATCTTTTTCCTCCTTTTTCTCCCTCTCTTTACACCCCTCCGCGCGTTGCGCGAACAACAGGAAAATGCACGCGGTTGATCACTCCTTCGCATCATCGAACCAGAGCCATGGAGTGGAAAGCCGCTGTGATTGGCCCTTTCTCTCCTTATTATTGTATAGAAGAAAGGGCTTAACTTTTCCCCTTATCAATGCTATAATAAAAATATTATACAAAGACAGACGACGCATTCCGGGCGGGCTTCTGCTCAAAAGAAGGAGGAATTCTTTGCATATAAAGGACATTTCCATTAAAACCAGACTGATTATTTCCAACATCCTGATGCTAATTATTCCATGTTCTCTGGTTGTTATTATTACGGCAGTGATCTTTACCGGCTTCGTTTACCGCTTTGACGGCACCGACGTTCGAACACAGCTCACCGATTCACTCGGCTTCATCTCTGTTTATCAGTTACAGTTTCACGTTAATCAATTGGAAAAGGAAGTGCTGCAAACAGGCGAAAACGTGAGCGAACAGGAAGAGATCGTTTCCATGTGCAAGGAGCTTGAGGATACCGGCGCATTGGTTGCAATCTTATTTGATAATGTGCCTGCCTATTCAACGCCCGGGTATACCTTAGAGGAATGGGAAACGGAAGTGGAGAAGATTGCAAGTGGAGCCAACTTTGATGAAGACTCCCTGCTCTACACAAGCTCTCGCGGGACAATTCTCTCGACCGTGACGCATGCCGCGGATGGGCGGCGGCTGTGTATCCTCATCTGTGACCCGACGCTCGTCAGCGTAGTTGCTAGCACGACGGAGGATTTGCCTAAACGGGCATTTGAATATATGGATACGATGGGGTGGGTTTTTATCGGCCTCGCCATCTTGGTTACGCTGGCAACCGATATTATACTTGTCACCTTTATTTCCCGTGGTATCCTGGTACCGCTGGATAAGCTGCGCCGCGCGACCCACGAAATACGGGACGGCAACCTGGATTACCGGGTCGATTATGAGGGAAAAAACGAGCTTGGCGATGTGTGCGCGGATTTTGATGAGATGCGCCTGAGGCTGCGAGATTCCGTAAAATCACAGCAGCGCTATGAGGATAACCGCAAAGAGCTGCTCGCCGGCATTTCGCACGATTTAAGCACCCCGCTGACGGCCATCAAAGGCTATGTTTCCGGCCTAATTGACGGAATCGCCGATACGCCGGAGAAACAGGCCCATTATCTGAAAACAATCTACAGCACTGCCTGCGATATGGATAACCTCGTCAGCGAGCTATTTACCTTTTCCAAACTGGATTTGGATAGAATCCCCTTCTATTTTGAGCAGGTGGATCTCGTTGGATTTTTTGAGGACTGCTGCGATGAACTACAGCCGAAATTTGCAACGCAGGAAACGGAAATCTATTTTGACAACCAATGCGCCCCTTCTGCCTATTCGAGCGTTGACCGCGTGCAGATGAAGCGCGCCGTGATGAACATCATCAACAACTGCGTCAAATATAAAAAGCCCGGAGTTTGCACAATCCGGATCACGCTCCGAATGGAAGAGTCAGATATCCGCATTGAAATCGCCGATAACGGCATGGGGGTGTCAGAAGAGGATCTGACCAAAATTTTTGATAGCTTCTACCGCACCGACCGCGCGCGCACGAATGTGCGCAGCGGCAGCGGGCTAGGGCTCGCCATTACAAAACAAATTATCGACCGGCACAGCGGCAAAATATGGGCGAGCGGCAGCATTGGCAAGGGCCTGACCATCTGCATCCAACTGCCTGCTGTGAACCCCGAACCGAAGCAATAGCATCTGCGGCTTTCGGCCGCATGGATGCACAGAAAGGACGAACGATATGGCAAAATCTATTTTAATTATTGAGGATGATAAAAACATTGCGGAGCTTGAGCGTGATTACCTGGAGGCCAACGGCTATGAGGTGGATACAAAGCTCAACGGAGAAAGCGGCCTGGAAGCCGCGCTTAAGCAGAATTATAACTTGATCCTGCTGGATCTGATGCTCCCCGGGATGGATGGATTTGAAATTTGCCGATGCATCCGCCGGGAAAAGGATATCCCAATCCTGATGGTATCGGCAAAAAAAGAAGATATCGATAAAATACGCGGCTTCGGTATTGGAGCGGACGATTATATTGTTAAGCCGTTCAGCCCTTCCGAGCTGGTGGCCCGCGTACATGCGCATATCGCCCGGTATGACCGCCTGACAGCAAAGGGCGAGGGCACGGCGGATGATTATATTTCCATTGGGAATCTCTATATTGATAAAAATGCGCGGCGCGTTTATGTGAACAAAAAAGAGGCCGTGCTGACCAACAAAGAATTTGATTTGCTAGTATTCCTCGCCTCCAACCCCAATATTGTTTTCAGCAAAAACACGCTGTTTGACCGCATTTGGGGCTTTGACGCGATCGGCGAAACCTCCACGGTGACGGTTCACATCAACCGCATCCGTGAAAAAATTGAGGACGACAGCTCCAACCCGCAATACATCGAAACGGTCTGGGGCGCGGGCTACCGATTCAAGCTGTAAACACCCCGTTATAAATCTATTGAATCCATAATCAATAATTTAGATTTATTTTATATTTTCTTTGTATAGAGTTAAGGAATCGTGGCTATACTATAGGCACAGTGTAGCTGAGGTGGTTGTCAGCCAACACTGTGGATTCGTTTTCTTCTCTCTCTCTCTTTTTCAATCGCGTTGGGGTTACCCAAGGCGATTGAACCCTTTTTAGAGGATTTTACACGGCCGGCAGGAATGCCGGCCGTTTTCCATTTTCCACCTAAACGCTTGCATGTGTGACAAAAAACGGATATGATGATGTATATCGATTTTGACCTTCTGCGTAGGTTGCATTGGGAAGAAAGGAAGAATGATTGCTATGCTGATTGCCGATTTACATATCCACTCCAAATATTCGCGCGCGACCAGCCGGGACTGCGTGCCGGAGGCGCTGGAGCTCTGGGCGCGGCGCAAGGGCATCAACGTTGTGGGCACAGGTGATTTTACACACCCTGCCTGGCGCGAAGAGCTGCGGGCAAAGCTGATTCCGGCGGAGGACGGGCTTTACCGGCTAAAGGACGAGCTACGGTTACCCGACGCGCCGGACGGCGCAGCGCATACGCCTCGTTTTCTGGTGACAGGTGAAATCAGCTCGATCTATAAAAAAGACGGCAAGGTGCGCAAGGTGCACAATGTGATCCTCCTCCCCTCTCTGGAGGCCGCGGAAAAGCTGGCCCTGCGCCTGGAAGAAATCGGCAACCTGCACTCCGACGGCCGGCCGATCCTGGGGCTCGACAGCCGCGATTTATTAGAAATCACGATGGATGTTTGTGCACAGGCTGTTTTTATTCCCGCGCATATCTGGACGCCGCATTTTTCGATGTTTGGCGCATTCTCCGGCTTTGATACCGTGGAGGCGTGCTTTGGCGATATGACGCCGTATATCCATGCGGTGGAAACCGGCCTCTCCTCCGATCCGCCGATGAACTGGCGGCTCTCTGCGCTTGACCGCTTCACGCTCATTTCCAACTCCGACGCGCACTCCCCTCAAAAGCTCGGCCGGGAGGCAAACCTCTTTCACACCCCCTTCTCCTACTCCGCAATGGCAGCGGCGTTAGAAAGCCCTGATTCCGAAGGTTTTGCAGGCACAATTGAATTCTTTCCGGAGGAGGGGAAATACCATTTTGATGGGCATCGCAATTGCCAGCTCTGCCTGAAGCCCTCTGAAACGATGGCAACGGATGGCCGCTGCCCAATTTGCGGCAAAAAGCTGACCATTGGCGTGCTGCACCGCGTGGAGGATTTGGCCGACCGGGAGGAAGGCTTCCGCCCTACCCATGCGCGCCCTTTTGAGAGCATTGTTCCGCTGGCGGAGGTGATCGCCGCCTCCATTGGCTTTACCCCCGCGAGTGCAAAGGTGCAAACCCGATACAACGCGCTTCTGCATCACCTCGGCCCGGAATTTTATATTCTGCGCCAAGCACCGCTGGAAGATATTTCACACGCCTCAGGGCCGAGCGTGGCCGAGGGCATCCGCCGCATGCGTGCGGGTGAAGTAACCCTCTCCCCTGGCTATGATGGGGAATATGGTAAAATTCATTTGCTAGATGAGGAGGAAATCAACACCCTTTCCGGCCAAATCAGCCTGTTTGGCATGCCCGGCTCCGCCCCGGCAAAGCAGCAGAAGCAGAATGCACCAAAGCCAAAGGCAAGGCGTGCCTGCCCAAAACAAACCAAAGAAGAGCCGGCGCAGCAAGGCCTGCTCGGTGAGTTAAACGATAGGCAGAAGGCGGCGGTCACCGCGCCGGAGCAGGCCGTGATTGTCACTGCCGGGCCAGGCACAGGCAAGACGAAAACACTCGTCGCCCGTATTGCTTGGCTGATTGGGGAACAAAAGGTAAAGCCTGCGGACATCGCTGCCGTCACCTTCACCAACAAGGCGGCTGATGAAATGCGGCAGCGGCTCATCCAGCATTTTGGCGGCCGCCGTGCCATTCAAGGAATGCGGATTGGCACCTTCCATTCCCTGTGCCTTGACCTACTTTCTAGAGATGGGCAGGAGATCACCATTGCGGATGAAAACGAAGCCGCGGTGCTCGCCACTGAAATTTTAAAGGAAGGGAAGCTCCAGCTCTCCCCGCGAAAGTTTTTGCAGGAGGTTTCCCAAGTGAAAAGCGGCGTTATCGAAACGCCGCCTCACCCGGAGGCCTATGAACGTTACTGCACCCGGTTGCGGGAATACGGCGTGCGTGACTTTGACGATCTGCTGCTCGATGCACTCCAGCTGGATACGTCCTTCCCCCATCTCCTCGTGGATGAATTTCAAGATAGCAATGAAATGCAATACCGCCTCGTACAAAAATGGTGCAGCTCAGGGAAGAGCGTGTTTCTCATTGGCGACCCCGATCAATCGATTTACGGCTTCCGCGGATCGAGCGCGCGGTGCTTTGATCGGTTTTTAGAAGAACATCCGGACGCACGTCAGATCCGTTTCACGGAAAATTACCGATCCACGCCGGAAGTATTGGGCTGCGCCCTTTCCCTGATTTCCCACAACGACGGGCCAGAGCGCCGGCTGACCGCCATGCGTCCGCAGGGAGAATGCGTGCGGCTCATGGCGGCCGAGGATGATTTTTCACAGGCGCTTTTCCTTGCAAAGGAGATCAACCGCATGGTCGGCGGCATCGACATGCTCGATGTGCAAACCACCGCATCCCAGCGCGGCGGCCCGCTGGGATTTTCGGATATCGCCGTGCTCTACCGCACCCACCGGCAGGCCGAGCTGATTGAAAAATGCCTGGGAATTGAAGGGGTGCCTTACGTGGTCACCGGGCGGGACAGCTTCTTAGCGGATGATATGGTGCGCGGCACAGTGGGCTTTTTTCGCTATTTGCTCCACCCGATCGACCTACTTTCCCTGCGCGCATGCTTGCTGACCGTCCTGCACTGCCCGGCCGGTGCGGCGCAACAGCTGCTGGCCGATTGCCGCGAGGCAGGTCCAACTGCCCTCCTCTCCGGCGAGCTCCCCGCTCCCCTAGGCAAGGCGCCGGAGTTGCAGAAGTTGTCTAATCTGCTCCGGCAATATGCGCCGCGCGCCGCGAAGGAGAAGCCCTTGAAGCTCCTTACAAGCTGGGCGGAAAGCACCGGCCTTACCGGGCACGCAGCGGTCAACCGGCTGCTCGACGCGGCAGTCCTCCAGCCGGATATTTCCTCTTTATTGAACAGCCTTTCACTCGGCAAAGAGGGCGATGTGGCGCGCAGCGGAAACCGAGTTTACACAGCAGATGCAGTCACGCTCTCCACTCTACACGGAGCCAAGGGGTTGGAGTTCCCTGTAGTGTTCCTCTGCGGCGTTTCAAAGGGTTTGATGCCGCTGGATGCGCCGGGCAGGCCCGCAGATATGCAGGAAGAACGCAGGCTTTTCTTTGTCGGCATGACGCGAGCTAAGGATGAATTGATTTTGCTGACAAACAGCGAGCCCTCCCCGTTTCTGAGCGAAATCCCTGCGGCCAATTTGGAAAACGGCACGGCCGCCGAGCTCAAGCGCCCACAAGCGGTTCAGCAGCTTCATCTTTTTTAAAACTGCGCTATCATAAAAAAATTACGAAGGGAAAGGAGCATGTCGGATGCAGATTGCGGCTGTCCGCTTAACAGAAGGCGTCAATGAAGCTATTTGCACGCGCTGGCTCTCCTGTTTGCCCGGGAAAAGGCAAGAGGAAATTTTGAGGCGACAAAGGCCCAAGGATCGGGAGCGATCCCTCAGCGGGGAGATACTCGCCCGCGCCATGCTGGCACGGGAGCTGCGCTGCCCCCTGCGCGACGTTCCAATCTGCCGGGAAACGCACGGAAAGCCGGTTTTAAAAGATTGTACAAACCTCTTTTTTAATATCAGCCATTCCGGGGATTATGCGGTATGCGCAGTTTCGAAACAGCCGGTGGGAATCGATATTGAACGAATCGGGGCGTACCAGCCGAACGTTGCGCGCCGGGTTTGCAGTGATGCGGAGCAAAAACTGTTGGAACAGTGTGAAGACCCTGCCCGCCTGTTTTACAGGCTGTGGACGCTCAAGGAAAGTTATGTGAAATTAACGGGGACAGGCATTAGCGTGCCGCTCAGCCAAATCACGTTTTCTTTTCTGGCAGACGGCAGGGTGGAATCCAATCAAAATAGGGTTCAATTTGCGAGTTTCCCGTTTGGAGATGGATATTGGCTGGCCGTTGGGGAAAAAATGAGGTGAGCTGCATGATTGCCGCATTCGGGCTTGTGCGCCCAGGCCGCGAAGGCGAAGCTTTTTGCAGCTCAAATGAAATCAACAAATAACTGCGCCCTGGCTATGATAAGCCAGGGCGCAGTCTTTTCCGCAAGGAGGGATCGAAATTAGAAGCTCGTAATCCTTCCCGCAAAATCTGCAACGATTAGGTTGCCGTTGGAAAGCGCCACACTGCCAAACACCGGCGCGCCCACATTCTGCTTCTTCAAAACCGCTCCGTTCGCCGGATCAATCGCATAGAGATACCCATCTGACGCGCCGAAGATCAGCTTGCCATTCGAAAGAATCGGCGTGCCTTCTACAGTTTTAGAGCCAACGCCCGCATAAGGAGCCGTGCCAACGAGCGCACCGCCGACCTCACGCTCCCAAAGGATCGTTTTCGTCTCCAAATCAAAGGCAAGCACACCCTTATTCACCGTGGCAATATAGGCAACCTTACCGGAGATGACCGGCTGGGCGCTGGAAGCAAAGTTATAGTCATCGAAATTCGTCTTACTTGTGATTTTTCCGGAGCCGTTATCCACGATCATAATCGCGTCATCATCCGCAACAAGGAGCGTATTCGCATCAATCACCGCCGGAGTGGAGCTGCGGAAGCGGATATTGCTGTCGCTGTTTTCCCAAAGCTTTTTGCCGGTGTTTTTATTGAGCGCCACGAGCGCATCCCAATGGGAGCTGACAATCAGACGATCGCCTGCGATCACAAATTCGGCCGGTGAATTTTCGCCCTTACCGCGGCGGGTGTTCCAGCGCGTGTCGCCTGTTTCCAAATCCAGTGCGGTGATGCTGGCCGCGCAGCCAGCATAGACCGTGCTGCCATCTGCACAAAGGCCGGAGCTAGTGCCGAGCGACCCGCCGAGATCCACCTTCTTCTGCCAAAGCAATGCGCCTGTTTCCGCATTCAGGCAATACACCGTGCCCTCACAATCCTGTGCGACAATCTTCCCATTTGCATAGACCAGTTTGTTTTTCACAGAATTGAGGGTTTTAAAAAACCAATTCACCGAGCCATCCGCCGCATTCAGGCTATAAACGCCGCAGGTGCGGGGATAATCGTCATCCACCGTGGCGGCAAAAATCTGATTGCCAACGGCCAACGGATCGGCAAACAGGAGGTTCCCCTCCAGCTGTGCGCTCCAATTCGCCCCATCCGGAGCCTGCGGTTGCTCAAAATCATAATAATACATCTGGGTGGAAACCTGCCCGTTTGCGGTGATGCTGATAAGCCTTGAACCGCTCGCGGAGGAATCGATGCCGCCGCAGTCAGGCCGCCCGGTGCTGATATTGAGCACGCCGTCCGTTTCCGTAATATAATTATAGTGATAGTGGCCATACACCCACGCAATAAGGTCATGCTCTTTTAAATCCAGTTTTTTCAAACCATAGGATAGCACATAGTCGTCAGACGGCGCTTTGGTATGATTGAACATAACGACCTTCATGCCGGGCTCGACATTTGCCAAGTCGTTTTCCAGCCACTTCCAGCGGTCGTTTTTATTGTAGCCAGAGGCATAGTCCGCACCGGTCTGGAACGGTGTGACAACATAGTGGACGTTGCCCACATCGAACGAATACCACACCGGACCATAAATGCTCTCAAAGAGCGCCTCTCCATATTTCCCAGCCACATAGTCGTGATTGCCGATCACATAGCGCACGGGAACACCCATATTCTCCGTATTCATATCCTTGATATGCTGCTTCAGGCCATCCTCATAGCAGATATCGCCCGTGTGGATGAGGAAGGCAGGGTCGGTTTCCTTCACCGTATCCCGGACATGCTCAATCCACGCGCCAACACCCTTTGCGCCAATTTCTGAATCGGAAATTTGCAGGAAGGAATGATCCGCCTGCGCGGTTTTCTCGCTCTTGTCCAGCCGGAAATCATAGGTTTCCCGATCCTTTGTAACCGGAATGTAATAGTTTTCCGTCCAGTAGCCCGCGGGCGTTGTTACCGTGACGAAGCGGCTCTTGCTGTAGCCCGGCAGGGTATATGCGCCGTTTTCATCCGTTTTGACCACGTTGCGCCCGTCTGAAACGCTAACGTTGGCGATCGGCTCGTTCGTCTCGGCGTCTGTGACCGTGCCTGTAAACGGGCCGGGCATCAGCGCGCCGATGAGCGCAAAGAGCGCTTCCATCACGACGATCAGGATCACCGTGCATAGAATGATGATTTTTTTCTGCATCTTTTATCCCCTTCTTCTTTCGGCAAGCACTGATTCAATCACGAGCGTAAATGATCGAACCGGCAAGGCGCGCGCATGGAATGATGCAGCGCTTACCTGGATATTTGTATCATATTACCACAAATCAGGGTGTGATTCAAACCATTTTTTGTGTATGAACCCGTTTGTTTCACCTGAATGCAGAGAAAAAGAGGAAAGGAAGAAAACGGGGCACGTTTAGCCGGCGCAAGCATATCCATAGCCGCCGGAGCCGTTCAGCCGCTCAAGTGTAACGACCCGCTCATCCTGATAAACTGTGCGCAGCTCGTCGGCGGAGGCATATTTGCCACTGTATTCCGGCGTAGTGACACCCCAGCCCGCGGATTCATCCATCACACACACGAACTCCCGGCACCAGGTGCAGAAGGTCAACCATTTCGTGTTTTTTTGGAACATCCGGTTAAGATTGGGCAAAAAATCATTCTCCGTCATTGCAATCATCTTATTCTGCGAGGTTTTATAGCAGGTTTTGAAGCGGTTGGCATTTGCCGAATCAAAATAATAGGTTACCCTGCTGCCATTGGTATAATACGGGTCGTCGCCGATGATATCGCATCGCTCATCGCCAACATACCACTTTGGGTCTTGCCCATTATACACCCAGATGAGGTTATTTAGGCCATGGACATTGGTCATCCGGTCATACATCAGGCTCCAAAGCGATTGATAGGCCTTCGGCCCGCTCGCGCCCCACCAGAACCAGCCGCCGCTCGCCTCGTGCAATGGCCGCCACAGGATGGGCACGCCTGCCTCTTGCAGCTTTTGCAGTTCTGCGCAGATGAGGTCAATATCATGCAGAAGGCCCTGATATTCCGCGCTGCCTGGGTTTTCAAGCGCCTGTTTGAGGTTGAAATCCGTTTTTTCCGTATAGAAATGCCGCTTACCTTCTGTTTGGGTGGGCGCCATCCAATGCCAACAGAGGGTGACGATCCCCCCGGCCTTGTGCCACTCGATCGCCTGCTGGATGGAATAACATTCCCGACCAGTTTCTATTTCAGAAAGATCCAGCCCGAGCATGGCCGGGTAAGCGCCCGTCACACTGTATACCGCCCGAAGCTCGTTTGCCTTGAATACGGTCGACGGGCTGTTTGGATCCGATTCATCCACGCGGAACTGCGGCGCGGAAAAATCCTCATATTCGTTGATATATTGCCCGCTGATCACCCGTTTGCCATAGCTTTCCAGCAGATATTGGTATAACGCCTTTGCGCCTTCATCGGCATCGGGGTTGATTAACGCCCGGTCTACCGTTTCATAATGCGCATGGTCCACTTGAATCATCCCATTCCACCCCAATAACGATAAAATACAAGCCAAAAGAGACAACACCAAGCCTAAAATCCTGCGTGCCAAACCGATTTTCTCCCCTTCCTATACTAATCAAGCGCTTCCCCAGGCTATTCCAGCCCTGCGTTCTGATCCCGCACGACTGCATAGGAGGGCTTTAACGCGCCGTAGAGATCTGTGGAACCGTGCACCCGCTTCTGAAAGCGGCCCTGCCCATCCTCGCCCATATGCGTGCGATAGTCGTTGAGCGAAAAATAGATCCATCCGTTGAGCTGGTATTTTCGGTAAAGCGCGACCTTTTCCCGGAAAATCGCGGCACGCCGCTCGTCGCCGCCGTCAAAGGCCGGCTCGCACAGGCCGAACTCCGTAATCACGAGCGGCTTGCCTTTGGCCTGATCGCAGACGAACCGCATGCCCTCGTCATAATGGTCTCTATGGTTCCAGGTGCCCATATATTCGTTCCACATGCAGATATCGCCGTAGAGCGTCGCGTCGTGTTCAGATTCCATGGGGGTACGCTTTTTGTAGTCCAGTGTGCTGGAAACATAATTGGCCAGCCGGCTCGGATCCAGCTGCTTGAAGAAGGCCACCATTTCACGGACATACGCCACCGTCCGCTTGCTGTGGCCGTTGAGCTCGTTGCCCACGCCCCAGCAGACAATGCTCGGATGATTGCTGTGCGCGGCAACCATCTCCGTCGCCTGTTGCTTTGCCGTCTGTTCAATCCGTTTGCCCGGCGCCTTCGGCTTGCCCCATAGCGGGATCTCCTCCTGCACCATGAGGCCGTGCGCATCGCACCATTCGTAAATTGCATTGTCCTGCTGCCAGTGGAAGCGCGTGAAATTGCAGTTCGCCTCCTTGAGCAGTTGCAGAAACTGCTCTGAAACCTCCTGTGGCTCCGCCATACCGCAATCCGGACAGCTGCCAGGCATCCACTCCATGCCGAGCAAGCGGATTTCCTTCCCATTGAGCAGAATCTGATCCCCGCGCACGGTGAGCTCCCGTACACCGAAGCGGAATTTAGACCGGCTGCTCCCGGAGCGGAACGCGAGCGTGTAGAGATTCGGGAACTCCGGCTCCCACAGCAAGGCGTTTTCCAGTGTCAGGCACGCATGGAGCCTGCCATTCTGAAAAAGGACGTTTTGCGTCAGCACCGTGCGCCCTGCCCTATCCAGGATGGAAAGCTCCTGCAACTGCGTCTCTTCAGCGAACAGCGATGCGTCGACTGTGAGCTCCGCACGGCATCTGCCCTGCGGCAGGTATTGCAGAATAGAAGGGGTGATACGGCAGTCTTTCACGTCACGCCGCTCCTTTTGCAGAAATTCCACCGCCCGGATCAGCCCGCCGTCATCCGCCCAATCAAAATCGCCTTTGTTGGGCAGGGCCGTCGCGCTGGGCGCGTTGGAGCAGCGCACGGCAATGCGGTTTTTCCCCTTGCGTAGGAAGCGCGTTGCGTCGAACGAAAACGGCGTATAGCCTGAATCCGCGTGCCGGAACGTGTGCACGCCGTTGATATAGACGTCCGCGTCATGATAGACTGCGCCGAAGCGAAGCAGGTTTACCGGCGCAAGTTCCTGGAGAAATAGTTCCGTGCCATACCATGCGATTCCGCGGTAATTTTGATATTTGTCGGATGCATTCCATGTGTGCGGCACGGATATGGTTTCGCCTTCCACCCCATTGTGGAGGAACGCGCCGCGTTTTTTGGTGTCATCCAACGCAAAGTTCCATTCTTTCAAAAGCATTATATTCCCGCCTTTCATTCAATCACAGATTGCGGGGCGTTGCGCATGCCGCCGCGTTCGATCCGATTCAGGTTTGCCTGCGCCTCCCGCAGCAGGCCGGATAAAGCAACTTTTCCCCCACTCCCGGATTGAAATCGAGAGAAACAGAGAAACAATGATTCAGCTTGATTATAGCATCTGTTTCAGAGAAATACTTGAGAAAACCGCTCAGAAACTTTCGAAATCTTGCTGCCACGGAATCGTGCAGCAACGCGGCAGCGACCGACATTTGCTTTTTTACCCCTGAAAATGGTACAATTCTTATCAGAACACCCGTAGGGGCATAAGACCGGAATCAATCATTGACGGAGGTTTTTTCCATGAATCTATTGGAGCAGCTTAAAACTTGGACCAGCGAAAACTTTTGGGATAAACTGTTAGGCTTCCTGCCGAATCTCTTTGGCGCCATTCTCACACTCGCCGTCGGCTTCTGGCTGGCAAAGCTCGTGGGGAAACTGCTTATAAAAGGCCTGACGGCAAAAAACGTTGATCCGGCCGTCCACCCTTTTATCCGCAACGTAGTGGAGCTGGTGATCAAATTCGGCATTGTCCTCTCCGCTCTTTCCACGCTGGGCATCAACCTCAGCTCCTTCATCACGGCACTGGGCGCGGCCGGCGTGACGGCCGGCATCGGCTTGAAGGACAGCATCTCCCAATTTGCCAGCGGGCTTCAGATCCTCATCAGCAAGCCCTTCAAGAGCGGCGATTTCATTGAGCTGGAAGCCGTTTCCGGCAAGGTTGCGGAGATTGGATTTATGAACACCACCCTGAATACAATCGACAACAAACGCATTATCATCCCAAATTCCCATTTGACCTCCAACAACATCATCAACTACACGGCGGAGAATAAACGAAGGCTGGATTTGACCTACAGCATCGGCTATGGCGACGATATTGCCCTGGCAAAACGGGTGCTTCACGAAATCGTCGAGGATCATGCCATGGTTTTAAACGATCCCGCGCCCGTGATCGGCGTGAAGGCGCACGATGCGCATGCGATTGAGATTGCCTGCTTGGTTTGGTGCCGGTCGGACGATTACTGGACGCTGTTTTATGAATTGCAGGAGACGGTGAAGCTCAAATTCGATGAAAATGGAATCACAATCCCCTATGAGCAGCTGGACGTGCATGTGGTGAGCCGGGAGGCATGAGGTGGGAACGCTGTCTTTCAATATATTTCAGTAATACAGAACTGATTTTATCGTCAGTTCTGTATTTTTTTATGATTTATGTTGCGAATTACTTCTTAATTGATATAATAGGGATGGAGAGATTCCCCTTTAAATACAGAAAGAAGGTGATTCCAATGTTTTGAGCATCCGCTTTTTGTATGGAAGCATCAAAACATGTCTGTTGAAATGAGAAGAACATTTTATGAAAAAGGCTATTTCGTTGTTTTTGACTGCGGTGTTACTGCTCTGTTCCTTCAGCTTCCTCATGCCGGCCTATGCGATCCGTTTGACACATATGATACCAATCCGATTATGGAAGAGGAAGAGACACCACCGCGGATTGCACCAAGGTGGGCTTCTGGGAATATAGAAAACGGAGAATATGTAGAACAGGGTTCTCATGAATACATCACGGCAAAAGCATGCGACATATTAACAAAAGATAAGGGCTTCTTCTCAATGAATGAAAGTGCAAATGTTTTTATTGTGCTTGCAATTTCCATAGCCTCTTTAACGCCGGATAAAGATGAAAACAAAAATATTTTCGAAGGCCATTTTTACCATGCGATTGATGGCGATAGCTGGACCGGCTTCAAAACAAACACAGCGCTCGTCAATTGCCGGAATCATTTTGATTCCGCCGTACATGCCGCAAAGGTTGGAGACATAGATGTTATGTACAGCGAACTTGGACGAGCGCTCCATTATATTCAAGATGCGGGAGAACCGCATCATGCGGCGAATATCACAAACGTCAACATAGCACACAATAGTTTTGAATCGTTTGTTGATAAAGATATTGATTCTTACATCAAACTAATCTCAAGTGTAAACGGCTACCGGTTCAGCACATCCTCAAACCCCTCTTACGCAAGTGTTACTTCCCATAGCGTAGATTTTCTAGTGCAGCAAACAGCCTCCATTGCATATACATTTCGAAGCCAGGTAAATAACGCGTTAAATAAAACCTATTGGGATTATGCCGCGTCAAAAACCGTTCCAAACGCTGTTGGATTTTCTGCTCTGCTTATCTATAAATTTGCCTATGCTTCCGGAATGAATTTATACTGAGCTCCATATTTGGGAGTGAATCGCAATGCGTTATCAAATCAAAAAGTTTTTCTTTTTTCTATTCGCTCTTTTGTCGATACCTCTTCTATTAGCCTTGTTCCTGTTCTATCTAGATTCCGCTTTGGATATCGGCAGTAAAATAGATATCAGCATCGCGCTCGACTTGTTCCGTGATGATGGAATTATCCTCCCAATTTTTCAATCTATCTTGTGCCTGGATTTAGGCGGATTGATTTATTTATTTTTTTATCGCACGGAGTGCAAAATCTGGCCGAAGCTATTGATGCTTTTTAATGGAACGGTTTCCACATATACTTCTTTACTCATTGATTGTCCAATCTATACATTCGGCAATCCGCTGCCGACCGGCTGGACAAATCTGGCCCTGATTTTGATTTTGCTACTCTTCGCCGCAATTGCGCTTGCCGCCATCATCTGGCTCATTATCGCCATGGTGAAATACCCAAAGCCAGCGTCGAAACCGGCCTGAGCAGATCATATCGACTCGCAAAGCCTCCGGCGGGGAGGGGTGGTTCAGCTTACCCCTTCCGACCGTTTCATGTTATCGCCCCATAACATCCCGTCAAAAAATTGTAAGTTCTTCTCCGCCGTGTTATAATCCCTTCTATATAAACTTCGAACATACACGGGGATGGATGATATGACAAAACTACTCATTAAGCTCTTTATCAAGGATGCAGACAACACGGCAAATGCCGCCGTGCGCTCACGATACGGCGTTCTCAGCGGCGCGGTGGGGATTGCCTGCAACCTTCTGCTGACCATTGCAAAATTTTTGATCGGCTCGCTCACCAACAGCATCGCCATCACGGCGGACGCGGTCAACAACCTCTCCGACGCGGGCTCCTCTGCCGTGACGCTTTTCAGCTTCAAGGCCGCCAATCGTCCGGCGGATGACGAACACCCATTTGGCCACGGCCGAATTGAATATATCGCCGCGCTGGGAGTTGCCTTTTTGATCTTGATGATGGGCTTTGAGCTGGTGCGCTCCTCCATCGATAAAATTATGCACCCGGAGGCGCTCTCCTTCAGCGTGCCCGCACTGATTGTGCTGCTTTTATCCATTGGCGTGAAGATCTGGATGGCTCTATTCAACCATCAGCTTGGTAAGCGGATTGATTCCCCTGCCGTAGGCGCAGTGGTGATGGACAGCGTCAGCGATACGGCGGCAACGACGGTTTCCATGCTCGCGCTGATCCTCTCCAAATTTACCTCCCTCCCACTCGACGGCTATATGGGCATCATCGTCGCCCTTTTCATCTTCTATACCGGCATTCAGATCGTGCGCGACACCGTGGGCAATCTCCTCGGCCAAGCGCCCGACCCAAAGCTCGTTAAGGCACTGGAAACGGAGATTCTTTCCTTTGAAGGCGTGGTCGGCGTGCATGACTTGATCGTTCACGACTACGGGCCAAACCGCATCTTTGCCTCCGCACACGCGGAAGTTCCCTCCAATGCGGATATTATGAAAAGCCATGACACCATTGACCTGATTGAACGCGAAATCAAGAAAAAATTCCACATGGATATGGTGATCCACATGGATCCGATCGTGGTGGAGGACGAGCAAGTCAACCGCCTGCGGCTGCAACTCTCTGAGATTGCAAGGAGCATTGATCCCCGCTTTACGATCCACGATTTCCGCATGGTGGAGGGGCCGACGCACACCAATCTGATTTTTGACCTTGTCATTCCGCACAATTGCAAGATGAAAAAAAGCGATATCTACCAGCGAGTAAACGGGCTGGTAAACGAACTCGGCCCGCAATATTATACGGTAATCACGATTGAAAACAGCTTTGTCACAGAAACGGGTCTGGAATCCTGATCCTTTTTCAGAAAGGGCGCGGTTGCGCCCTTTTTTTGTGAGATTCCGCTCGGATTCCCGCAATCAGACATGGAATTTTGTATGAAAACCTGTTATAATAGAACGTACGAAACAATTGTATTTCACCAAATTTTTTGTGCTTTCTGGTCAAAATGGCTGACTGAACTTATCTGCACCAAGCCACATAAAATTTCTGTTTGTCAGAGAAAGGTATGAGCCTACCGATGAGCGTTACCATTAAGGACATTGCGCGGGAGGCCGGCGTTTCCTATGCCAGCGTATCCCGTGCGCTCAGCGGCAGCCGCGGCGTAAGCGTGAAAACGGCGCAGCGCATTCTGGCGGTTGCCAAAAAGCTTAACTACTTGCCCAACGGCATTGCGCGCAACCTCGTCAACCAGCGCTCCAAAACGCTCGGCCTGATCCTACCGGATATCTCTAACCCCTTCTTTTCCGATATTGCACTGGCCGTGATCCATACGGCGGAGCGCGCCGGGTATCAAACGATTCTCTCCAACACGGATTGGGAGCCGCGCGCGCAGGAGCGCCAGCTCCAGCTCATGCGAGAGCAGCGGGTGGATGGGATTATCCTAAAGCCGGTGCAGGATACAGTGGATGGCGCAGCTTATGAAAACCTTGGCCTGCCCGCTGTGTTGCTGCATTACAGCGGCTCAAAGGTAGTGAGCTGCGTGGATACGGATCATGACTATGGCGGCTATCTGATGACCCGCCATCTGCTGGATTGCGGGTGCAGGCGCATCGCCTTTTTGGGCGGTCTGCCGGATTCGCGCTCCAACCTCCAGCGGCTGGAGGGCTACACCCGAGCGCTGCTGGAAGATGGGCTTGCGCCGGATGATCGGCTCGTGCGCCATGGCCCTTTCACCAGTGAAAGCGGCTATGCCCTTGCGAAAGAGCTGCTCACGCATTCGGAAGCCGGCGAACCTCCGGATGCGCTCTTTTGCGGCAATGATGTGATCGCCCTCGGCGCGCTGCAATATGCGCAGGAGACGGGCATCCGGGTGCCGCAGGAGCTTTGTATCGCAGGCTTTGACGGCATTTCCTACGCATCGCTCGCGCAGATCCGCCTGACTACCATCCGGCAGGATCGCCAGCGCATGGGGGAAACGGCTACGCACCTTCTACTCGACGAAATTGAGAGCAACTCTGAGCCTGCGGTGCAAAAAGTGTTGCTAACTCCCACCCTGCTTGCCCAGGCCACCACGGGGGACATGCGGCTGGACGGGGCCAGATAAAAATACAAAGAATCGGAAAGAAAAGAAAGGCATGGTACTTCACAATGGGAGAACCGCTGAAATTTCACCTGATAACGGATCTGCATCACTATGCAGCGAGCCTCGGCACAACTGGCTCCGCCTATGAATGGCGCAGCCAAAGCGACCAGAAATGTCTGGCCGAAACAGGGGCGATCATTGATGCGGCGGTGGATTGGCTGCTGCAAAGCGAAATTGATATCATCCTCGTCGCGGGCGACGTGAGCTGCGACGGCGAAAAGGAGAGCCATCTTGAGCTGATCCCAAAGCTCAACCGCCTCAGGGAAGCTGGCAAGCGCGTTATCCTTATCACGGCAACGCATGACTACAGCGAAATCCCTATTCGCTGTGTCGGTGATGAGCGGCTGCCCGCCACGCCGACCACGCGGGAGGAATTGCTCGAGCTCTACCACGATTTCGGCCTGAACGAGGCTATCGCCTTCCACGCGGAAACGCACTCCTATGCGGTGCAGCTCGCCCCCGGCTGGCGGATGCTCGCCCTGAATGACGATGGAGACGGGCGCGCATTCTGCGGCTATTCTGAAGACCAGCTCCATTGGATTCTGGATCAGGTGAAACTTGCGCACGAGGCTGGTGACGAGGTGCTCGCCATGACGCACCATCCCGTGCTTCCCCCTTCCCCTATCTATCCGCTGTTCAGCCGCCGCGATATGCTCGGCGATTTTGAGCACACTTCAACCGTGCTGGCGGATGCGGGCGTGCAGTTCATCTTCACCGGCCACACGCATATGCAGAACATTGCCGTAAAAACCACGGAAAAGGGCAACACGATTTATGATATCAACACCAGCGCCCTAATCGGCTACGCGAGTGCAATCCGCACCGTGGCGGTTTATGATGACCGCATGGAGGTCACAAGCGACCACATCGATCACTTCGACTGGGATCTGCACGGCATGACGGTGGATGAATATTTCAAATCGGTATTCGACCGGCTGCTCAACGATATTTTTGACTCCATGGCCTTTGATATTGAGCGCCTCTCCCGGCTGGCGGGCGGCTTCAGCGTGGAGGCGGAAACCATCCTGAAGCTGCGCGTTCCGCTCACGCTGGCGGGCAGGGCACTGCACAAGCTGACGGTTGGGCAGCTCGCGCGGCTGCTCTGCATCTCCAGGGATATCAGCCCGGAGGTAAAGCCGATTTTGCTCAAGGATTTATTTGTGGAGGTTGTGCGCAATATTTATCGCGGCGACGAGCCGTATACGCCCGACACACCGGTGTATCAGGCGATCAAGCGGATCATGGAGCGAATATCCCCCCTTGTGCGGCGCATGAAAAATAGCGAAGAAATTTTTAAAATGATGAATGTGATTCTGGACGGCGTGCTGTATGACGCGCCGCCGGCGGATAATGACGCGATATTGCCGCGAATGGCATGGAAACAATAATAAAAAAGAATTGATGAGGGAGCATTGCAAAACCGCCTCCATGCAAAAACAAACTGTAAAAAGGTAATTTTAGGCGGAGATATAGTCCCCTTTGCGTATGATCCGCCTGCGATATAAGCTCGAACATTGCCTGCGTGAGGCAAAAACAAAGCTTAAAAGGGGATGCTGCAAGATGCTTTGCATCTTGCAGCATCCCCTTTTAAACCAATCATCTGATAAATTCATAAAAATACAGAACCTGATGCCTCCCATCGAACCGCGTTCGCCCCCAGGTTCCCTCCTGTTTCAATCGAGTAACAAATGGCGGCGGTAACTGCTTACCGCCGCCATTGTTTGTTTTTTATAGAGAAATTACTTTTTCTTTTTTTCGCCCTTTTCGAGAAACTCCGTCATCTTCTCCGCCTCTTCAAACTCGCCGCCTTCGGGGATGAGGGTGAGCGCCGGATCAGCCTTGTTGGCCTTTTTTTCCGGCAGGATCAGGTTCAAGATAATTCCAGCGAGCGCCGCAAGCGCCATGCCGGAAAGAGATTGCAGCTTCGTCAGCTGGATCGCCGCGCCGCCAAGGCCAAGCACCAGCATGACAGAGGCGATGATCGTGTTGCGCGTCTGGCCGAAATCAACCTTTGCATCCACGAGCACGCGTAGGCCGTTCGCCGCGATGAAGCCGAAGAGAATGACGCAGATGCCGCCCATGACCGGATTCGGAATGGAAGCAATCAAATCCTTAAAAGGCTTGATGAAGGCGATCAGGATCGCAAAGCACGCCGCGCCGCCGGTGACATAGACGGAGCCGACACGCGTCATGCCGACAACGCCGGTATTCTCTCCGTAGGAGGTGTTTGCCGGGCCGCCAATCATACCGGCGACGAAAGTAGCGATACCGTCGCCAAGCAGGGTGCGGTCAAGGCCAGGATCTTTGAGGAAATTCTTGCCGCAAATCTGGCCGAGCACCGTGTGGTCGCCGATATGCTCCGCCATGGTGACGAATGCCACCGGGATAATGGCAAGCGCATAGCTGAAATCAGGCGTGTAGGAGACAAAGGTTGTGCTCTTAAGCGTATCATTGCCGATCGGGAGCATAATTTTCGGGATCTCAAACAGGTCGAAGGTTTTGAGATCCGTCCACACCACGGCAAGCTTGGAGAGGATCAGCTGATTCTCTGCGCCCGCGCCGAGGTTGAAGATCAGGTCCACCGCAATGGAGGCCACAATACCGACCAGAATACCGGACACGATCGGCACGATTTTGAAAAATCCCTTTGCATACACCGCGACGAGCGCCGTTGCAAGGATCGTGATGAGCGCGACGATGACAAACTGCCAGTTCATCGTGCCGCCCTCCGGCACAACAAAGCCCGCGTTGGAGCAGGCAGAGCCCGCAAGGCCCAGGCCAATAACTGCGATCATAGGGCCGACGACGATCGGCGGCAAAATCTTATTGATCCAATTGGTGCCGATCAGGCGGATCAGGATGGAAAAAACGACATAAACCAAGCCAGCCGTCATAAGCCCTGTCGCAACCGCCGCAAAATTGGCTTTCTGCGAAAAATCAGGATCACTGACGCTGGCTCCCAATGCCGCAATAATTGCGGAAATGTAAGCGAAGGAACTGCCGAGATAGATCGGGCAGCGCGCCTTGGTGCAAAGGATGTAAATAAAAGTACCGATACCGGAGCAGAGCAACGCGGTGTTGATCGGCAGCCCCGTGAGCATGGGGACGAGCACTGTGGAGCCGAACATAGCGAAAACGTGCTGGAAGCTGAGGATGAACCATTTGCCCGTGGACGGCTTCTCTCGAATGTCAATCAAGAGTTTTTTCTCTTCCATTGAGTGAACCTCTCCTCTTCATCATTTTTCAGCTAGACCCTTTCGGCCGCAAAACGTCAGGGTACAAGCTCATTCTTATATAATTTACAGGCTTCGCGCGCTGGTGTCAAGCAAAAATTTTCACAAAAAACGGATTTTGCCCAAATTCACTTTCTTTTTTTGCCTGCGCGTGCTAGAATAAAAGTAATTGTATCATGGAGAGGTGTTTCCATTGGATTTGGAATACGACGCGTTCGACGAAGGCATCGAGCCGGGCGGGCTGCGCAGCCGGAATGAGATTAAGGTGCTCGTCTGCTATTTGCTCAAGAGCATTGAACAGCCCATCTCCAAGCAGCTTATCAATGAGATATTGCAAGAGAACAGCCTGGCCAATTATTTTGAAATCAATCAGGCAGTCAGCGATCTTGTGAGGGCCGGCAGTCTGGAGGAAGCGGCGCAGGAAGGCGATACGGTTTATCGCGTGACGGACCAAGGCCGTTCCGCCGCGCAGACGCTGGAGGTAAACCTCCCCCGCTCTGTGCGGGAAAAGGCGGTGAACGCTGCAATCCGGCTGCTGACCCGTGCGAAGCGCGAGCAGGAAAACCGGATTGACATTGAAAAACTTGAAAATGGGTATCATGTTACTTTTACGATCTATGATTCCACAGATGAGCTTTTAAAGCTGACGATCTTTGTAGCGGACAGCATGCAGGTAGAAACGGTGCGAAAAAACTTTTTGAACGACCCAGTGAAGCTCTATTCCAACATTATCGCGTCACTGACGGTGGAATAAAGAAAATTTAAATGGAATTACCTAACACCGGCAGAAGCTTTTCATGAAGCTTCTGCCGGTGTTAGGTAAACACTTTTTACCCTTCCAAGGCATCCCCCTGCACATCTGTGAAGGAACCGGCGGCAATCATAATAAGATCAACCAGCGCCCCAACGCCGAGACAGCCAACAGTCAACAGATAAAGCACGCCGGTGCCCATCTTACCCACATAGAAACGATGGATACCGAGGCCGCCAAGGAAAAGACAGAGAAAGAAGGCGACCCAGCGGTTGTGGGGTTGCGGGTGGAAGTCAAACTCTTCTTCCCTTTCTTCGATGGAAACGGACTGTTCTCTATTACGAAAAGAAAAAATGACCAAACCAACTGAAAACGCCAAAGTGAAAGCACGAAACAAAAAATCAAACAGGACGATCAGCAAAATATGCGGGTAGTCAAAATAGCGGTCCAAATCAGTTTGAGTAAGGCTGTAAATGCTTGAAATCACAAGGAACAATGATAAAAGTAAGATTGGTATTGCAACCAAACCAGTTACCTTTCCCCTTGCCTGACCGCTTAAAAGCAAAATAGATAAAATGACAAATACAAACATCAAAAAGAATTCGACTGTAATCAGAAATAAATTCGTAGGCCAAATGAAATAGGTTAATAAATCTGCCATCCAACAAAACGACAGGATGATAGCAAAAATTCCAAACGTCCGTTTATATTTCAGATCAATCGCTACATCTTCTAATTCCGCCTGCATAGGCTGAACCATATATGAAGTAACATCATCCGGTGCTTCTGCAACAATGTCGATCTGCTTTCTCCCACATTGTGGGCAAAACCGATCTTCCTCCTCTATTTCCTTCCCGCAATATCGGCAAAACATCCATAAACCCCTCCTCTACACTTATTTTTTATTTTATCAGATTCTCTTTTATTTGTAAATATATACAGATTCAACTTTTGAAATGTAGATATTTGTAAATATAGTGAATAAAATTGGGCTGCTATGCCCCGCAAAGCGGAATATAGCAGCCCAATCTTTATTTGCTGTTTTCGTTATCGCACCGTTGCGCCGAACGGCATCAGAGCAAGCTTTGCCAGCTTAAAGCACTGCTTGCCAAAGGGGATACCGATGATCGTAACGCACAGCACCGCGCCGAGCACAGCGGCTTCCACAGCCATGGGAATCCCACTAAAAATCAACCAAAAAATATTACAGACGACGGAAACCGCGCTTCCTCCATATTCAACCTCCTTGCCAAATGGAAAAAATGCAAGCTTCGCAAACTTGAAGCACTGCTTCCCAATGGGGATACCAACGATCGTGATGCACCAGAGCACACCAGCAGCCACCCAGCTGAGACCGGTCCACAGCCCGCCGAACAGAAACCAAAGAATATTTCCCAGACAGCCCATTCCAGCCGCCTCCCTTTCTCAATATGCCCACGCCAAAATGCGACAGGCTTTGGTTTCATTCTATGGAAAAAGCTGCGACGCGTCAATGGTAAAACGGGCTTGGGGAGAAAGTTTACACGGCGGGAACAGACGGGAAACAAATTATTCAAATCTATGGCCGATGCCTATGGACGGATCGGGAAACCAAAACTTCCGGCCGATTGGTTTCGAAGAGCAGCAGAGGCTCTCTCCCGTGCGGTCCTTCAATCGATTGATCGGCAAAATTTTTCCGCTTTCCTCATCAATTTTGCGTTTTCTCTTGACAAAGCCGCTTGCCTGCGCTATGATACCATTATATTCATAGTAATTATATAGGAATTGCATGAATAAATCTATTTCAGGAGCGACTAACGTGAAAGGAACTTTCACGCTGCGAAAAATTGGCTTTTTGATTTGAAAGAGCCAATTTACGCTTTACGGAATCGCCATTTTTATTCCTGTTTTAGTCGCCTTCGGCGAAATGGAGGTTATGAGAAACAAATGAAACATACTCAGACATGCCGCTTTGTTTTTCGAGAACGAATGTGTCGCCGCTGAACGAAGCACAGCCAAACATCCTGAAAAAGTGACGGAAGGGAATGGATTGAATGTCTGAACAAAAAAATTATCGCTTTGAAACCTTGCAGCTCCACGCAGGTCAAGAGTCGCCCGACCCCGCTACCGGCGCGCGCTGCGTGCCAGTCTATCAAACGGCAGCCTATGTATTTGAAAACACCGCACAGGCAGAGGCACGGTTTGCGCTGGCGGAGCCCGGCAATATCTACAGCCGGCTGACCAATCCGACGCTTGATATCTTTGAGCGGCGCATGGCGGCGTTGGAAGGAGGCGTTGCGGCGCTGGCCACTGCATCCGGCGCGGCGGCAATCACCTATGCGGTACAAAATATTGCGCACGCAGGCGACCATATTGTATCGTCGCAATCCGTTTATGGCGGCACCTACAACCTCTTTGCCCATACGCTGACCGAAAGCGGGATTGAAACCACCTTTGTGGACGGCGACAGCCCGGAGGCCTTCGCAGCCGCCATCCGCCCAAACACAAAAGCCTTTTTTGTGGAATCACTGGGCAACCCAAATTCCAATGTGGCGGATATAGAACGCATTGCACAGATCGCGCATACAAACGGCATTCCCCTGATTGTGGATAACACCTTTGCCACCCCATACCTCCTTCGGCCAATCGAATATGGCGCGGATATTGTCGTGCATTCGGCAACGAAATTCATTGGCGGGCACGGTGCGGCTATCGGCGGCGTGATTGTGGACGGCGGCAAATTCGACTGGGCCGTCTCCGGAAAATTTCCCTGCCTGACCGAGCCGGACCCTAGCTACCACGGCGCTGTTTTTACACAAGCGGCTGGGGCTGCGGCTTATGTGACGCGTATTCGCGCCGTATTGCTGCGCGACACAGGCGCAACGCTCAGCCCCTGGCATGCGTTCCTCTTTTTGCAAGGGCTCGAAACGCTCTCCCTGCGCGTAGAGCGCCATGTGGAAAATGCGCTCAAAGTGGCGGCATATCTTTCAAACCACCCGAAGGTGAAGCGCGTCAATCACCCCTCCCTGCCGGGTAGCCCGACGCACGCCCTCTATGAGCGCTATTTCTCACGCGGCGGCGGCTCGATTTTCACTTTTGAAATGGAGGGCGGCGAGGCGGCGGCAAAAGCGTTCATCGACCGGCTCAACATCTTCTCCCTGCTGGCAAATGTGGCAGATTTGAAATCTCTCGTCATTCATCCCGCAAGCACGACGCATTCCCAACTCAACAAGGAAGAATTGGAGGAATGCGGAATCTATCCGGGCACGGTACGGCTCTCTATCGGCACGGAGCATATTGACGACTTGCTGGAGGATTTAGCGCAGGCGCTGGCATAATGCGAAAGAGCGCGTTGCATCATTTGAATCTACGCAGAAATAACGGGAGTGTTGCAAAATGAAATATTTTGCAACACTCCCGTTTATTACAAACGAAGTGAGTAACAAAGCAATGCTTGCCGTAGCCACACCGCATGGGGCGCAGGCAAGCCACGTTCGCCTGTATGAACAGCTTGCGTCATCTACCAATTGGAACCCCACATTATTTTTCTATTTCCCCTGGCAAGAACGGCGAACGCAAAACTGCCCCCTGCTTTGCTCATTGCTTTTGGCTAATCTTGCCGCTCTCACGGTCTTTGATATAAGAAGACGTGGTGGGAATAACGAAACGCATTCCCTTCTCGACGATTTCAAAGGTGCGATCCGTTACATACTCGCACTCGCCATCAATATTGACGGCCGCCGGGGTGTCGCTGTGAATCGTCATCTTTTTGCCGCGGCTGAAATGGGTGATATCCCAGCCCAGATGCATACCTTTTTTATACTTCGGCAGGAGCGTCAGCAGCTTGAGCCTACCATTTTTCTTCTCCACTACAATAAAATCGAGCACGCCGTCATCCGGCACTGCGAGCGGGGCCGCTTTATAGCCGCCGCCATACCAGCGGGAGTTCGCGCCCACGCAAAACAGCAGCGTCATCTTTTTTGGCTCACCGCCGTCGATGGAAACGGTAAACTCATTATTAAGCTTACGGAAAACGCAATAAACCGCCGCAGCCGTATAAGCCATATCGCCCTTCATAAACGGGAGTTTCTTGAAGGCTGCCTGCTTTGCGCAAACCTCGGCATCAACGCCCATGGAGCACTGGTTGATGGCAATCTTATCGCCGCACTTGATGCAATCCAGCTCAAGGGCGGTGCCATTGACCTGTGCGTCAATATTCAAAAACTGCTCCTGTGTGCCAAAAAGCCGGATAAAATCATTCCCCGATCCAAGGGGCAGCACCGCTACTTCCGCATTGGGGTGGCCAAATGCGCCGTTGACCGCCTCAAATAGCGTTCCGTCGCCGCCGCAGGCATAAAAGCGAACCGGCTGGCCCTTCGACGCCTCCGCCCGAATAAAGTCCTGCGCGGCATGGGGGGAATCCGGCACATGGATTTCTGCATCCAGGTTATGCTCGTTTATGTACGCTTCAATCTGGGGCCGGATTAGCTCCAACGCCTTCCCCTTGCCTGCGCGCGGGTTGATAATGAACACATGCTTCATGCAATGATACCCTCCTGATGAAAATATATTGACTGGCAAGTAAACGAAACTGCGCCCATCGCAGCAGGCGCCCTGTGAAATCAGGCGCATTGCCTCTCCCACGAAAATTTTTTGTTCCCTTTCCTACAAAACCGTTGAAACAAAAAGTTTCCTTCTTACCGCGCCTATTCGATACAAAGAATTGGGCCGGACGTCCGCACATCAGGGTGCAGTAGATCGTTTACTTGAAATACATATAAAGCTGGCATTTGATCATACCATTATATAACTTCCGCCTTTTATCAGCTCTTCTGCCGAACAAAGATTCAAATTGTTCAGATGGGCTAATAATATAATAACTCCATCCGCGTTTTTTGTCAAACTTTTTCCCCATAATTCTATATAATTCATTGGCCTGCTGAATATCGAGCATTCGCTCGCCATAGGGAGGATTGCAAATGAGCGTGCCCTTTTCTGTTTCGGGGGCGAAATCTCGCAAATCTGCCTGTTTCCATGCAATATTTGCCTGAACGCCTGCGCGCAGAGCGTTGGCCTTCGCAAGCTCGAGGGCATCCGCATCGATATCAGAGCCATAGGCCTGAAAATGCACATCCCGCTTGACCAAGTCGCGCGCACGCTCGCGCTCCTGTGCCCATGCGCTTTGGGGCAGGGCATCCCACCGTTCGGCAGCAAAATTACGGTTGACGCCGGGCGCAATATTTTGAGCCATCATTGCCCCCTCAATTAAAATCGTGCCTGAGCCGCACATCGGGTCATAGAGCGTATGATAATCCCGCAAGCGGGCAAGGCTGCAAAGAGAGGCGGAGAGCGTTTCCTTCAAAGGCGCATAATTGGCCTGTAGGCGGTAGCCGCGCTTATGAAGCCCCGCGCCGGAGGTATCCAGCAGGAGGCTTGCTTCATCCTTCATGATAGAAAATTGGATTTGATGGATAGGCCCCGTCTCTTCAAACCACGGAATATGATAAACACTTTTGAGCCGCTCTACCACCGCTTTCTTGATGATCGCCTGGCAATCACTCACGCTGAAAAGCGCTGAGTTGATGGAATACCCTTTCACGGGGAAGGCATCCTCCCTGCCGATCCACGCTTCCCAAGGAAGCGCTTTTGTCCCCTCAAACAGCTCGTCAAAGGTTCTGGCGGGAAAGGAACCGATCAAGATTTGAATGCGCTCGGCAAATCGGCAATTGATATTGGCACGCGCAAGAAGATTCGCATCTCCGGAAAAGAGCACGCGCCCATTCTCTGCCGCCACATCAATTGCGCCCATATCGCGCAGTTCCTGTGCAATAAGGCTTTCCAAACCTAGAAGGCACGGCACTACACAGCGGATTTTCAGCTCGTTGCTTTGCATAAAATGATAACCATCCTTTTTGCCAATACTAATTCTCATGCTATACCCGAATGGCGGGCATCTACTCCAACAAAAGAGGCGCCAGGGCAAGCCCTGCCGCCTCTTCTGCTTATTTTATACGGATTGCGCCCAATGCGCAATCAAAACTTTCGGGAAACTCCTGCCAGCTGCCCTGCATTTATAGGGTATCCGGCTCAATCAAACCATAGCCGCCGTCTTTGCGGCGGTAGACGACATTAATCTGGTTAGTCACCGCATTGAGGAACACATAGAATTGATGACCCAGCAGATTCATCTGCAAAATTGCCTCATCCACATCCTGCGGCTTGTTCAGAGGAATCTTTTTTGTGCGTACCACATCGAAATCCAGCTCCTCTGAAACCGGCTCCATATCCGTATACGCATCAAACGCTCCGGAACGCAGCCTCTTTTCCACCCGGGTTTTGTTTTTACGGATCTGTCGTACCAGAGAATCAACGCAGCCGTCCAGCGCATCCTCCATATCCTCCGCCCGCTCTTCCGCACGGAAAATCATGCCGCCGTGCGCGACGGTGATCTCCACAATCTTGGCGGATTTCTCCACGGTAGCGGTGATTTTGGCCTCCGCCTCCTCACCGAAAAAGCGCTCGATCTTTGCAAGCTTCTTTTCCGCATGTGTTTTGAAGGATTCTCTTGGCGTGCATTTGCGTCCGGTAATGGTTATTTTCATAACGACATCCCCTTCTTCTATATTGAATCCCTGAAGCGAAGCGGTATTCCGCCGCATCAAAGGGACCTACGAATAAGAATGCCCTCCTCTTGCTCTCATTATAGCACATATGCACAGAATAGCAAAGGGTTTACAAAATTTTTTTGAGATGTCTTGTAACATGGCAGCCAATATTGACCGCAACCGGCAAGCCTGCAATGTGGGTCGCCCCAGCCTCCACATTCACAGCGAAAGCCGTCGTTTTGCCGCCAAAGCCCTGCGGGCCGATGTTCAGCCGGTTGATGCGTTCGAGCAGCTCCTCCTCCAATTGCGCGTAAAACGGCTTTGGGTTCCGCTGGGAAACCGGGCGGCAAAGCGCCTGTTTCGCCAGCAGGGCGCAGCCCTCAAAATCGCCGCCGATCCCGACGCCGACCACCATCGGCGGGCAGGGGTTGCCGCCCGCCATTCGTACTGTGTCAACAACAAAATCTACAACGCCTGCCCGTCCGGCGGCTGGGGTCAACATTTGCAGGCGGCTCATGTTTTCACTGCCAAAGCCCTTGGGCGCGACGGTCAGCGTTACTTTTTCACCCGGTACGATGCGCGTGTGCAGCACGGCGGGCGTATTATCGCCCGTGTTGATGCGCTCCAGTGGGTCGCCCACCACAGAGCAGCGCAGCAGCCCTTCCGTATAGCCCCGGCGCACGCCCTCCTGAACAGCGGCCTCAAAATCGCCGCCCGTGAAATGCACCTCCTGGCCGACCTCCGCAAACACAACCGCCATGCCGGTATCTTGACAGACGGGGATATCCAGCTCCCGCGCAGCGTCAAGATTATCGAGCAGATCCTGCATAATGCCTTGGGGGAGCGCCTGCTCCTCACAACCGGCGCAGGAGGAGATGCACTGTGTTAAATCTTCCGGCAGCCGTTTATTCGCCGCGACGCACAGTTCACGCACCGCATTTGTAACCTCTGAAACATCCATTTCCCGCATCAAAATAACCCATTCCTTTCTAACAGCCATACCCACCCCTTCCAAAGGGGCAAGGCCTATCTTTTCAAACAAATCCTGCCGGGGCGCCTCCTCTTTCATGCCTGATATAAAATCTCGCCGCCGCCTACCACCAGCGCCGGTTTTGCGGCAATGGTTAAGGGATCGCAGGGAAACAGAGAGAAATCCGCATCCTTACCGGGCTCAATCGAGCCCACGCGGCTAGAAATGCCACAGATCTCAGCCGGCGTGAGCGTGATGGCCCGCAGAGCCGCCTCATAGGGCAAGCCCTCCCGCACGGCAAGCCCTGCGCATATCGGCAAATATTGGATTGGGATCACTGGATGATCCGTGATGATCGAAATGCGCACGCCTGCCTTTTGCAAAATGCCGGGCGTGGCCGGGGTGAGCTCGTGCAGCTCCGGCTTGCAGCGCTCAGAGATCAGCGGCCCGCTCATGGCAGCCACATGGCGCTTGGCAAGCGCATCCGCAATTTTGTGCCCCTGCGTGCAGTGAACAACCGCGTAATTCAGGCTGAATTCTTCCGCAATGCGCATGGCGGTACAAATATCGTCCGCGCGGTGCGCGTGAATATGAATGGGAAGCCCCTTTGTAAACAGCGGTTCCAACGCTTCGAGCTTGGCGTCGAATTCGCACAGCTCCCCTTCCTCCTGCGCACGCTTCTTTTTTTCAATATATTCCCGTGTTTTGGCGAGCTGCTCGCGGATAAGCGCGGCGGTCGCCATGCGCGTGGTGGGTGTTTCGTTCTTTTCATGATAGACGGACTTGGGGTTTTCACCGAGTGCAAATTTCATGGCAACAGGCGCTTTGATGACCATATCATCGATGAACCGGCCGTAGGTTTTCATTGCAATGAGCTGCCCGCCGATGGGATTGGCGCTCCCCGGGCCGGTGACAACGCTCGTCACGCCCGCGCGCACGGCCTCTTCAAAACAATAATCGAGGGGATTGACCGCATCGAGCGCGCGCAGCTGCGGGGTGCAGGGATCGGTCTGCTCGTTAATATCATCGCCTTCAAAGCCGAGAGAATCCTCGCAGATGCCAATGTGCGTGTGCGAATCGATAAATCCTGGCAAAAGCCGGGCGCCTCGCGCGTCGATCACCTCGCCTACCGAAAGCTTTGGGAGCTCCTCCATCGGGCCCGCTGCGACGATTTTACCTTTTAGGGTATCGACGAACCCGTCCTCGACGACCGGGCCGGAGATAGGGTAAATCTTTGCATGAATGATGCGCATAATTATGTATTTCCTTTCTTCACATTGAATCATCTATGCCCATTGAAAAGCCTATTCGAGCCGTTCCGCCAGCAGACTGCCGCCCATTTGATAGGCCTCGCTCATTTCCCTGCGCAAATTCTCATAAAAGGAAACCGCCGCCTGCCGCCGCTGCAACGCGAGCTCCGCCCCTCTGCGCGTATAAAACCGATCGTACAGGCCTTCTAGTTTCCGCTTGTATTCTTGAAAAAAAGAGGGCTGCGTATCGTTGAAGCCATCGGATACTTCCCCCTCCTCCGTCAAGGAATACAAGGGTTCCCCAGCCTGGCCTTTATAACATATCGTGCGGGCAAGCCCGATTGCACCTGTCACATCGAGCTTGTCGGCGTCAAAAAGAATCTTTTCCTCCGGGGTGACCGGCGGGCGGTCGGACCGAAACCGATGCCTTTCAATACAGGAAGCAACCTTCTCCGCAAAAGCGGGCGGAAATCCATTTTGAACAAGAAAGGCCAACGCCTTTTCCGCCCCCACGGCCGCATGGCATAGGGCCGGATTTTCAAACTGCTCCCTGCGCCCGATATCGTGCAGCAGGCAGGCGGCGATCAGCACATCGGAATCCACCGGCTCCTCAAATGAGGCGATATCCAGCGCCGCATACAGCACCCGGTAGATATGCTCCCTGTCATGGGCGCTGTCCCGCATGCAGGAAAGCATATAGGCCTCGATCAACCTGTAATCCTTCGTTTTCATGTAAATCCCCCCTTTTTTGTAACCGCTGATTGAACCGGTGCTTCCTTTACAGCGAGAAGCTTTCCGGTAGGAGCTGGGCGAGCGTGAACGCCCGGATTGCTCCGTCCGCCCCGCCGAGCAGGATGCGGAAATCGTCGAAACAGAATTCCCGCATGACCTGGCGGCACACGCCGCAGGGCGGGCAAAAGCCGGAACACGTGCCCTCCTTCCCGCCGACGACCGCGATGGCTATAAACGCCCGCTCCCCCTCGCTGACAGCCTTTGCAAACGCCGTGCGCTCCGCGCCAATGGGGGGGGAATAGGAGGAATTTTCAATATTGCATCCGAGATAGACCGCTCCGCTCTCTGCCAGCAGCGCCGCGCCAACCTGAAAGCCGGAATAGGGCGCGTAAGCGCGCGCCATAGCCGCCCGCGCAAGGGAGACGAGCTCTGAATCTGTCATAAAAGGGTCCGTCCTTTCAATCCGGTTGGAATCCCATGGAGGTTATCACACTTTTCGGAGCATTCCTGCAAAGCTCTCGCCCGCAAGCGGGCCGTCCGCGCCCAAAAGCTCCAGAACCGTTTTGCCAATATCCGCAAAACTCTTCCGCGTGCCCAGCGGCACAGGGGCAATTTTTTCTCCATAGACGAGCAGCGGGATATATTCTCTCGAATGGTCGGTGCTCGGCGTTGCGGGATCGCAGCCGTGATCGGCGGTGATCATAAGCACATCATCCGCCCCCAAATGCGGCAGAAAACCAGCCAGCCAGCCGTCAAAGGCGGCAATGGCGGCGGCGTAGCCGGCCACATCGTTGCGGTGGCCATACAACATATCAAAATCAACAAGATTGACAAAGCAGAGGCCGCGAAAATCCTCGTTTTCCAGCCGCCTTGTCTGCGCCATGCCATCCGCATTTCCTTTGGTTGGGATCGCGCGGGAGACGCCGCGCCCAGCAAAAATATCGCTGATTTTCCCCACGGCGACCGTTCCCCGGCCCTGCTCCCGCAGCAGGTCGAGCATTGTAACGCCCGGAGGCTCCAGGGAAAAATCGTGCCGGTTTGCCGTGCGCGTGAAGTGCGGATACACGCCGGTAAAAGGTCGGGCGATCACGCGGCCCACCGCATGTTTGCCCGTGAGCACTGCGCGCGCCTTGCGGCAGATTTCATAGAGCTCCTCCGGCGGGATAAGCGATTCATGCGCCGCGATTTGAAAAACACTGTCCGCGGAGGTATAGACGATCAGCTTGCCGGTCTCCAAATGCGCCCGGCCATAATCCAGGATGACCTGCGTGCCGGAATAGGGGCGGTTGCAGAGCACGCCGCGCCCAGTGGCCTGTGTGAAAGCGTCGAGCACCTCTGCCGGGAAGCCATCCGGATACGTCGGCAAAGGATGATCGGAAACCAGGCCCGCGATCTCCCAGTGCCCGGTTGTCGTATCCTTGCCCTTTGAGCGCTCAACGCAGCGGCCGTAGGCGGCAAGCGGCGCATTCACACCCTCCCGGCAATCCACACCCTCGATGTTGAAAAGCCCCAGCCTTTGCAACGTATCCGCCCGGAAGGCCGGCGAGTGGGAAATGCTCGCCAGCGTGTTGCTGCCCGCGTCGCCATAGGCCGCGGCATCCGGCAGTTCGCCAATACCAAAGCTATCTAATACAATGAGAAAAATCCGCTGGCATGTGAGAGAGGGCATCATCGTTCCTCCATTTAATCAGCTGAATATAGTATACACTGCGCCATTCCCGCTTGCAAGCGTCCCATAGAGGGAATGCGGCAAACGAGCTTAAAACGCTTTGTCCTTGTCAAATCGCACCAAATACGTTAAGATAAAGAATACTCATTTTAGTATCATAAGCGGGGAAAGAAGGTTTTATGTAATGTCGAAAGGAAAAAAAGCTGTGATTATCATTGCCGCCATCGTCGTTGTGCTGGCGGTGGCCGCGGGGATCATCCTAATGCCGCGCCACGGAAAAACGGTGGCGGATACTTGGTCGCCCTATGATACCTACGGCGGGCAGAAGTGGATCCGCACAATCGAAAAGCAGCCGGGCAAGGATTTTAAAATTTTGCAGATCACCGACACGCAGCTCTATATGCTGCCGGGCGATAACAAAAAAGCGCTGGAATTGACAAAAGAGCTTGTCACGGAGGAAAAGCCCGACCTAGTGGTGCTGACGGGCGATAACGTATCCGCCCTGTTTACCGACTGGCTGATCGACGATGTGATCGACTGCATGGAAAGCCTCGGCGTGCCGTGGGCGCCTGTTTTCGGCAACCACGACGGTGAGGGCAAAGCAGATCTCAAATGGCAGGGCGAGCAATTTATGAAGGCGGAGCACTGCCTCTATCAGCCTGGGCCGAGCAATCTCACAGGCGAAGGCAACTATATCATCAATGTGACGGAAAACGGCAAAGTCATTCAATCCCTGATCCTGATGGATTCCGGCAATCATGATACCTACGGCGACGGCTCCGGGGAAGAAACCTCCGCCTACGCCTATATTCACTACGATCAGATCGAATGGTATAAATGGGCCATCCGCAGCGTGAGCGCACAGCAATACGGCAGCTTTGACCCCGCCGGCGGCAAGGTGGTGGAATCCATGGCCTTCTTCCACATTGCACTGCCGGAGATGAAGGAGGCGCTCTTACCCTATCTTGATGAAAACGGCCTAGGCGAGGTGCCCGAACACCTTGGCTTTGGCGCGATTCGTGAAGGCATTGCCTGCCCGCCGCTTAACTCCGGGCTCTTCGACGCGATGAAGGAGCTTGGCAGCACCAAGAACATATTTTTCGGCCACGACCACGCAAATGACGCCTCCGTTGTATATGAAGGCATTCGCATGACCTACGGGGTCAAAACAGGCCCCAGCCCCAAACCATGGAACGACGCGGTCGCCTATGGCGGCACGCGGATTACGCTGAAGGATGCGGATCATTCCGTTCGGGTAGAGCATATCTACAAGGGCGGCCCGGAGAAATAACATCTTCCCTTTGCTCGCCATCAGCTCTCTCCTCCTCCCCAAACAGCAGATCATCCGCGCGGATGGAAAACAGCCGCGCTATGCGCATCAAAGCGATCGTGTCGGGCAATTCCACATCGCGCTCCCATCGGCTTACCGCCGCCTCATCGCAAGACAGGGCGGCGGCAAGCTGTTTTTTTGTGAGCGCGTGGCGCGTGCGGAGCCTTCGAATTCGCTCGCCGATCGTATGCCCCTCATGCTTGGCCGCGGCGAGCACCTGCGAGGCCTGCGAAACCACCTGAAACGAATTGGGCTCCGCCTTTTCCCACTCCAGGGCCAAGACGGCATATTGAATGCGGCTGTTAATCACCTCCTGCGCGCGGCGCAGCGTGCGGGAAACAGTGGAGCGGTTTAACCCCGTTTCCCGCGCGACCTGGGCGGGCTTTTCCCCCTCCAACCAACAGCGCTCCAGAAGCTGCCGCTGCGAGGGGCTCAGCTCCTCTTGAATAATCCGCTCCAGCGCCCGTGCCAGCTTGCAGACCGCTTGCCGATGGTGCTCTTCCTCCGGGGAGAGAAACGCCTGCTCGACCCAGCTCTGATAGGCGAAAAGATCCCAGCTATTTTGTGAGCAAGCGGTGGGCCGCCCGCCATTTTGCTTCATGATATCAAGCCTTTCTCTATTTTTCCCATTCTTATGGATATTTGTTCCGGCAATAAATAGAACAAATGTTCTTTTCTCAATTCTTATTATAGAGTCATTGTTACAATTTGTCAATATTATCAAAAATCAATTTTTTCTGCCGCTTGGGTTTTGAAAAAAGACAGCCCTAATATCCACAAAGCTTCCTTGCAGCCGCCTTTAAAAAAATACGCCGCAGGATACGAAAGGTATCCCACGGCGTATTTTGGGTTTGACGCCTGTTTAGTGGAGCGTTAGATCCGTGTAAATCATGCAGTGGTCGGAAGGAATACGGCCATCCACCAGGTCGGTTACCACACGGTAGACTTTTGGCGTGATAGTATCCTTCGTAACAAAGAGGAAATCAATCGGGCTTTTGCCCGCGAGCCCTTCCATATCAAAACCGTTGAAGGTGCCCATGCTCATGGTATCCGGCGCAAGGTATTTGCTATCGCCCAACGCGGCGGTCATCCCGCGGTAAACCTCGGAACCCTCCGACACATTAAAATCCCCTGTGCAAACCGTGGGCAGGTTCAGCTCTGCGATCTTATCCAAAATGATTTGCACGCTGTTTAAGCGCGCCTGTGCGCCGACGTGATCGAGGTGCGTGTTGAAATGCGCGTAGCTCTCCCCCGTCTCCTTATTGCGGAGCACCGCCCAAGTGCATATGCGGTTCAGCTGTGCATCCCAGCCCTTGGAAGGCTTCTGCGGTGTTTCGGAGAGCCAAAAGCTGCCGGAATCAACGAGATCATACTTCTCTTTCAGATAGAAAATCGGTGTGAATTCATCGAACACATAACCATCCCGGCCAATGCCCACATAGGCATAAGCAGGCAGCTCCGCCTGAAGAGCAAGCAGCCAGCCAGGGTGCGCCTCCTGCAAGCCGATGGAATCGGGCGCATATTTTTTGATTGTTTCGGAAACCGCGCGGATGCGGAAGAGAAAGAAATTTTCACCCTCCCCCGCTGTTTGCACATTGAAGCTTGCAACACGCATAGCGCCGGGGAAAATCTCCACCTGCGCCGCAGGCGGATCATCCGGAATCTCTGGAAGGACGCCATCCGGAATTTTGACAAGCCCACCCGTCATAATAGACAGCAGCGCGCCAAAGGACAGGATCAGGGCGACAACCTTATTCATCACGAGTTTCAACAATGCCTGCATGACTGTTTACCATCCTTTCTTCCCCTCGGTTGTGTGATTAGGCTTTATTTCATTACCACATCCGCATAGATCGCATAGTGATCCGACGCGAATCGGCCATTGACGCGATGATTCAGCACACGGTAAACCTGCGGGGCGACCGTGGCTTTGGTGACAAAAATATAATCAATCGGGCTTTTTTTGCTCATAAAGATTGGGAAATAATCGTGATAGGTACCGCTCGCCATCGTATCCGGCGCGAGATATTTGCTATCTCCAATGAAGCCGTCATTCATTAGGTTATAAACCGTGCTACCCTCATTCACATTGAAATCGCCCGTGCAAACCACAGGCATATCAAAAGAAAGGATCTTTTCGCGCACCAGTTTCGCGCCGTTTACGCGCGCTTCCTCGCTGGCATTATCAAGATGCGTGTTCACATGCGCATAGGTGAAGCCTGTAGCTTTTTCTCGCAGGATCGCCCAGGTGCACAGGCGGTTGCAGCCGCCATTCCAGCCAAGGGACGGGAGCTCCGGCGTTTCAGAGAGCCAGAAGGTGCCGGAATCGACCAGGTCATATTTATCCTTGCGGTAAAAAACAGGGTTAAACTCGCCCGCTTCCTGCCCATCATCGCGGCCCACGCCAACCCAGCCGTATTCCGGCAGGCCTTCGGTGAGATCCTCCATCCAATCCTTCAGCGCTTCCTGTAGGCCGAAGGAATCGGGCTTCGCATCCCGCAGGGTTTGGATGACCAGCGGCGCGCGGCTCTCCTCGGAGCGCAGGCCATCCCCGCCATAGCGGACGTTAAAGGATAGGATGCGCACCTGGCCTTCCGCCACCTGGGGCACCTCCACATTTGGCGGGAACAAAAACCCGCACAGGGCCGTGACCGCCGCTATGATTAGGGATAACACTTTACTGATGAATGCCATTTTTCGCTTCCCCTTCCATGATAATCGCCAATCCAGACAAAAAAGATTGGTCCTCTGCCTGTATCTTAGCACAATCCTCCCAAAAAGACAATGAGCATGCAGCAAAAATACTGCATGCTCACAAGAGGGAAAAGGGGATGCGGGGCGGCAGCCGTTACTCAACCGCCCCGCCAACGAAAAGAGGTGTAGATATGAGCTATCCAAAAGCGGGACTTTATATACATCCGATCCTCTTTGGAGCCAGCGGGAGCCGGAAAAACGCCCAGAACGCTTTTCCGCCGTTACGCTCCCGCCGGCACGACAGGCTGGGAGAGGAGTGTAAAACCCAGCCGCCTTCAGAGGATCGGAGGTATAACAAAAAAAGAAGGGAAACGTTTAGTAGATAGAAACCATTGGGGTCGTGTAAGTATAGGTTTGATAAATCAGCAGCTTATAAGCGCGCACCGTATAGGTGGCCTCATAGTAGCCGTTCGGCAAAGATGGGGTCGTATAGTCATAGCGCAACGGGCGGCCAGAGCCTTGCAGGTTGCTGTTGGTATCCTCATTGGCATACACATACCAATCGTTAGCCCCGCCCCCAATCGGGCAGCGGCGAAGCTCCACCCAAACCTTGATGTTGGTCACGGTATCGGTGATACCGTTCGTGTAAAAATGCAGCTTAAGCTGCTTCGTGCCGGTCCGGTCAAGGCCATAATCGGGAGTTGTGATATACATAGAACGGCTCAGGTCTTCCTGATATTCCGGCCCTTCCTCCTGCACCGCGCCGGCCGTCATGCCCAGGGGCAGGAGCAGCAGCATGCAGCACAGCAGGATGGACAGCCACCGTTTTACGGATTTTCCATGTGTTTTCATCTTCAAACTTCCTCCGTTTTTAGGATAGAGGGGTGCTTTTAAAAAAACCCCCTCACTCTATATAACGAAAAAAAATCGAAAATGTTGCACTTGATTGACAAAAAATTTTAGTTTTGCTGCAATTTCGTCGATTGTGCTATTTTTATGAGCTCTTCTTTGGGCAAATTGCTCACACTAATGTGGAATCGATAGGGTCCTTGCAACCACATCAGGCCCCCTCGGTTTTCATCCCGCTTAACGACATAGTAGAGGCATTTGCCGAGGCCCTCCACCTCAATCTCCTCCAGCGCCACATCCTCCAGGTCAAAAACTATGGTACTAGTCGGATAGCGTTGGTTGAAGGTGATATAGCTGCCTGACCAGAAAAGGAAGCCGTCATCCTTGCGATAGAGGTAGTATTCGTCACCATCACAATGATGTTCCTCCAATGCGTAATCCGACGGGATGTAGGTGGGCGCGTATCGCTCCGGGAGCAGGTAGGTGCCATCCGGCTGCTCAAGATAAGGGTATGTATTTTCCACCAGAAATCCATCCGGCGTGGTGGGCGCAGCGATCACGCCAAGGTAGTTATCCATATCAATCTCCAACCCGGCAAAATCCTGCTTGGAATTCAGGTTGGAGAACACGCTGGTCATGGCCACCACTGCGAGCAGCGCTGCAACAACGCCAATGCGGAGCACTTGCCTGCTGCGCTTGCCGTGCAACACCTTCACGCCGGCTGGGCGGCCCTTGGCACGGAGGATTTGCCTTTTGCGCTTTTCATACGCTTTGGTAAAGGTAACGCCGGAAAGCTCCTCTGCGCTGGGCAAGCCGCTACTCTCTTCCTGCGCATAGCGCCGCAAAGCGGAGCAGAGAATCTGATCATTTTCTTCCCTACGCTGATTCATCCCAGAGAACGCCTCCTATCGATAAGGCAAAGGCAACAGCATCCACTTTCTATGATTTTGATGGCCTGTCCTATAAACCCTTACACTCTATATAACGTAAAAAAATCCAAAATGTTGCACTTCACCAATGATATTTAATAAAATGTTTATTGTTAAGTATTTATTAGAATTATGCCCTGTTTTTATACGTCAAAAATAATCAAATATTGTAATTTTATCCCAATTTAGATAAAAAACAAACAGCCGGAAGAAACAGTAAAATTTCTTCCGGCATGCATAAAAATGGCATTTTCTTTTTCATGCCCGTCAGGCCTTGTTCCGTTTGCTTTTCAGTGCCCTTTTCCGGAACAAAATGACAAGATTTCCGTTTTAAATAACACCTTTTCCCAGGCTTAACACGCGGCTCATCCCTCCGGATTGGTCATGAACAAAACGCCCAGCGTATTCGGCCCACAGTGGGCGGAGATGGTGCAGCCTGCGCGGGTGACAAAAATCTCCTGAAAACCTGCAAGCTGCTCCACGGTTTTCTTCACCATCTCGATGCGCTCAGGCGACATGCCCGAATGCGTGATGAAAACGCGGTCGAGCTTTAAATCCTTTCTGCCAGCGAGCTGATCGGTGGCATACTGCACAAGGGCCTTATCGAGCGTACCACGGTATTTTTTGCCCACTCCCATCGCGCCGTTGCGCGCCGGGTCCACCATAATGCAGGGCTTGAGCTTTAACAGGTTTGCGCCAAGCATCGCCACGGAGGAGCACCGGCCGCCCGCATGCAGAAACTCCAGCGTATCCAGCACAAAGCTTGCATGGGCATAGGGGCGGAGGGCATTGACCTCCTGCTGAATCTGCCGCCCATCCATCCCCTGTGCGATGCGCTCAGCCGCCTCAATCACGAGCAGGCCCATGCCGGTGGAGAGGTTGCAGCTATCAACCGGGTAAACATTGCCCAGCTCTTCGGCAGCGATGCAGCAATTTTGATAGGCGGAGGAAAGGTTGGAGCCCAGGTTGATATGCACCACCTGGTAGCCATCCTCCACCCACTGACGGAAGTATTCCACATATTCCCCCGGCGTGATTGCGCTCGTTTTGGGCAGCTGCTTATGCTGCCACCAGGCCTCATACAACGCATCTGGGGAGATCTCCCCATCCGCATACTGCCGACCCTCCAACAGGATATGGAGCGGATACATGTGAACCTGATAGCGCTCAATGAGCGCCGCACTCAAATCGCAGGTGCTATCCGCGCTTAAAATCACCTTTTGCGGCATTCGTCGTTCCCGCCTTTCAATCATGTGTTAAATTTAGCAAACACAGCTGGTGTAGGCTGCTTGTTTTGTATATTTTAGCATACTACATGGGCTATATGATTCTAATATTCCATATTAAGGCGCCGCTTTGCCGAGAGGCGCTCTATTCAGCCTTCCGCCCTGCCGCAGTAGAGCCGGATGGCGTCCCGCAGGAAGATAGACAGACCCTCTGCATAGCGGTCAATCTGGCGGGTAAACCGCTCATCCGCCACATACATTTCGCCAAGGCCGATGAGAATTTCATCCGTGCAATCATAAAAATAACGTGTAATCAGCGATTGCCACTGCTCCACCAGCGCCTGCGCGCGAGGCGAAGCGGGCCCCTCCTCCATGCAGGAGGCAAAGCCGCCGTAGACCGCCTGCATCTCCGCGTGGATCCTTGCCCAATCTGCGCTGGTGTATGCGCCCGTCTTTTTGGCGCTCTGCGCATAAGCGGGCGAATCGCCCCAGCGCTCCTTCGCCTCTTCGGCATACCGCTCCTGCGCCCTGCAAAATTCAGAGGCGTCAAAAGGTTTAAAATCCATGGTAATATCCCCTTTCAAAATATGATCCACAAGCTCGATCAAGCGCTCGAGGCGCTCCCGCTTCATTGCGAGCAGCTCCCGATGGCGCTCCATCGCCCTGCGGCTGTTAAAGGAAGGGCTTTCCAAAATCCGCCGGATCTCATCGAGTGGGAATGCAAGCTCCCGAAAAAAGAGAATCTGCTGTAGCCGCGCAAGGCAGGCTTCGTCATAAAGGCGGTAGCCCCCTTCGCTTGTGCCGCTCGGGCGCAGCAGGCCGATCTCATCATAATAATGCAGTGTGCGCACACTGACGCCCGTTAGACGGGCGGTTTCCCCAACGGTGAGCGGTTTCATCCACGATCATTCCCCTTCCGAGGGACTAGCCGCTTCTATGCGCCCCAGCCCCTGATTGAGCGGGTTTGGTTGCCCGCTGAAACAAGCATATTCCATCACGCAGCGTCAAGGTCAAGCGATTTTGAAAAAATGTTGCACTTTTCTCCATCATGCCTAAAATGACTTGTCATATACCTATACTTTGATATAATAAGGAGAGAAACGCGCTGTCGCAAACGCAAGGATTTTGCGATACCCCATTCTATAATGGAGCAGATAGCGGGGCAGGCGCCCCCGCACGGAAAGAACCGGCTATCCGTTTGAGAGATAGAGCTTTCAAACTGCTTGGTGCTGGAAAGGATTGGTTCATATGAAAGAGGAGAAAAGCAAGCTGTTACAGGCCCTGGAGGCAAAAGTGAAGGAACTCACCTGCGGCGGGATGTGCATCGCCTATTCCGGTGACGATGGCAGCACCCTGCTGCTCAAACTCGCAGCGGATATGAAGGCGCGTATTTTAGCCGTCACCTTCCGCTCCCCTCTCGCTCCTGTGGAGGAGGCACAAGCCGCACAGGAGCGCGCAAAGGCGTTTGGCGTGGAAAGCCACCTCCTGCCGGTGGATTTATTGCGGGATCCACGCATTGCGTCGAACTCTCCCAGCCGATGTTTTTATTGCAGGCGGACACAATATGAGGCGCTCTCCGCCTTCGCGGTCAACCGTGGCATTTTCTGCATCTGCGACGGCACCTGTGCGGACGCTGGGGAAGCAGAGCAGGAAGATAAACTCCGTGCCCTGCGGGAGCTTGGCGTACGCAGCCCGTTAAAAGAGTGCGGCGTTACGCGCGCCCAGGCGCGCGCATTGCTGCGGGAACTCGGCGTTGCGCCGGGGGCTATGCTTTCCCCCTGCCTTGCCAAACGCCTTCCCTTTGACACGCCGCTGGAAAAAGCGGAGCTCAAGCTCATTGAAGATGGAGAACGGCTGCTGCGCGGCCTGCGGCTGGATGGCTGCTACCTCTACCTGCACGGTGGGCTCGCGCGCATCGCCGCACGGCGGGATCAGGCGGCTAGCGTGTTGGCCGCAGCACAGGATTGTGTAAACGGGCTGACAGCGCTCGGTTTTTCCCAAGTGACGCTTGATCTGACGCCGCTGCCGGGCGCGAAAGAAGCGGCACGAGAGGAACCGGCACAGGAGCGGGCGGAAGAGTCAGCCTAAACAAAGCTAAGGCTGCATTCTGTATCAGCCCCCTGCACGAAAAAAATAGCGGGCCACAATGCGTGGCCCGCATTTTTTTGCATCCATAGCGGTTCTGGCCGCCCCATCCGCCGTTACTGGATTTGCGGAGGCTCCAGCGCGATTTTAAGCACCCCCTCTGCCTTCGCCTCAAAGAGCGCATAGGCCTCCATGGCGCGCTCCAAGGGAAAGCGGTGCGTGAGCAAAGGCGTTAGGTCAAGCGCCCCCGATTGGATGAGCTCCAAAATCCGCCCACAGGCATTTGCATCCACTCCGCCCGTTTTAAAGGTTAAGTTTTTGCCATACATCTCCGGAAGCGGCAGGCTCTGCGGCCGCTCGTAGAGTGCAATCACACAAACCGTCCCATTCGGCCTGGCTGCCCGCCACGCGGTTTGGAACGTGCTCTCCCCACCTGCCGCCTCCATCACCACATCTGCCCCGCGCCCCTGCGTCAGGCTACGGGTGAAGGCCACGATGTCCTCATGCATCGGGTTAACCGTTTGATCCGCAATTCCCATGCGCCGCGCCAGGGCAAGCCGCTCCTCGGAAAGATCCGCAGCAATGATGCAGGCCGGGCGGTGCAGCCGGGCACAAGCCATGGTGCAAAGGCCAGTCGGCCCGGCGCCGAGCACCAGCACAGTATCCCCCTCCTGAATTTCCCCGATCTGCGCGCCCCAATACCCGGTTGCCAAAATATCGCCGGTAAAAAGCGCCTGTTCATCCGTGACGCCCGCCGGAATATGGCTGAGCCCATTTTCTGCAAAGGGGACGCGGACATATTCCGCCTGGCCCCCGTCTATCCGGCAACCAAGCGCCCAGCCCCCGTGCACATGTGTACAATTATTGACAAAACCGCGCCTGCAAAAATAGCACTCCCCGCAAAAGGTCTCCACATTGACCGCCACGCGGTCACCTGGACGGAAGCCGCGCACCGTCTCCCCCACTTGTTCCACCACGCCCACCATCTCATGGCCCACGATCACGCCGGGCTTTGCGCGCGGCACGCTGCCGTGCTTGATATGCAGGTCGCTCGAGCAAATGGAGGAGAGCGTCACGCGGACGATTGCGTCCCCCGCCTCCTGCATTTCAGGCACTGGCCGCTGCTCCAATGTAAACAGGCCATTCTCCCGGTAGACGACCGCCTGCATCATTTGATCTTTCACTCGTAACCGCCCCTTCTTCTATTTGTCTCTATTATAGCGGAGATGGGGCGGTTTGTCATGCACCTGTAAAGCGAGAGCCTTATGGCTCGAATAAAATCAATCATGGATATTGTATTTTCCTTCAATATATGTGGTAATAGCCAAAATAAAATTATATTTTTTGTTTATGTATAATATTGAAATATGTATATAGTTATATTACTATATTGATTGAAAATAAAGCAAAGGGGAGATTCCCATGAACGAATACGCCCAATATCCCAATCAAATCGAAAGGAGAAAAAACAAATGAAACAGAAACACATCGTCACCAAACAGCTATCCTTCTTGATCGCCATGATCCTAGTATGCCTCCAATTGCTTCCGATAGGAGCCTTCGCAGTTGGACAAGCACAGCCTCAGGAAGAAATGATGCAAGCACAGGCCGCAAGTACGAAAAAATACCGTTCGCCATTTATCGCCAAAGGCTATACATCAGGCGCTTATTATAAACAGCCTGGTTCATCATGGAGCGCCGGATATCACACAGGGCAAGACTATAATTGCAGCAATGATACACTGGTCGCCCCTGCGTCAGGTACAATTCAGCGCAGCAGGTGGGATAATAGCTATGGCAACTACATCGTGATTGCAACCAACGATGGATGGGTCATTTTAATGGCCCATATGGCCTCCACGCCGCTCGTGAAAGAAGGGCAAAAGGTCACAGCCGGTCAGCGGGTCGGCACAATGGGAAGCACAGGCAACGTTACAGGAAAGCATCTGCATCTGGAAATAGAGAGCTCCAGCACATGGGCATACAACAAAAATCTACAGGATCCTCGCCAGTATATTGATCTGGATAACTACGGCGGCTCCTCCACCGGCGGGAGCGACATTTATCAAAACGGCTCCACAAAAGAATATGTTTACAGCACCTGGAGCTCCTGCAACGCACAGGGCAGCGATTATATCGGATATATTGATCCCTATGAAACTGCGAATGTCTACGGCTCCTACAACGGCTTATATATTGTTGTTTACAACGCTGGATCCACCAAAAAGGCCGGATTTGTGAAATATTCAGGAGGAAACACCAACCCCTATTGGAACCCCAAAACCTATTCAAATGGCTCCACAAGCGAGCCGGTTTACCGGTCTCTGGCAGACGCCAAAAATAAAACAAACGCCATAGGATCGCTCGATCCGTGGGAAACTTGTACCTGTGTGAAAGTGGTCGAGGGCAAACCAGTCGTATTATACACAGCGGGAAGCACCAAAAAGGTGGGCTTTGTGAATTATATGGGCGGAGTCAGTTAAGGCGCTGAATAATTACAGGTAATACAAACGCCTATCGGAAGAACGGCAATTCTTCCGATAGGCGCTTCCATGTTCTATTCTGCAAAGGAAGAGGCGGAAGATAGACGTTTCCGCCAATAAAGCTGCGCAAAGGGGGCATTATAAACGACTGTTTCACAAAGCATAATTTTGATAGATATCTTTGGCCTTCTCTAGAATCATCTCTTTGAGCTTCTGCGGCGAACGCACCACCGCCCGATCGCCATACTGCATCAACCAGGAGATCAGCCCCTCGCTCACCTTCGCCTCAAATTTTACAAGAAAATTCCCCTCGCCTGCGGTGCGCAACAAAGCCGTATCCCCAAAACGATCCAGGATCTCTTCAATGAGCTCCCTCCCGCAGCAGAGCTCTACCGTTTCTGTTTCTCCGGAAAACATATGGAAAAGCTGATTCACATAATCCGCAGCGTCAAAAAAATCCGTGTAATCCGACACCTCTCGGAAATCCCGCGCAGGCGTATCCAATGCTTCTGCCCGGTGGATACGATCAAGGCGCGCATGCATGAGGTTATCATATTTGGGATTGTTGCACACAAGATAATAATGCCCGCCGGACCAGATCAGCGCATAGGGATTCACGCAAAATTCCTTCTCCTGCAATTCCACCTTCATCTGGCCGGAGAGCGCGCGCCGCGCATATTGGAACCGGACTTGCCGCCCGGCCTGAATGGCTTGATCCAGAATTTCAATCGTATAATAAATTTCCTCATTGGAGCATTTAATGCGATGGTCGATATAGACCTGCCCCTCCAGCCGGGCAGCCTGCCCGCAGCTCACAAGGCCTTCCAGCTTCTGGACGAGCTGCGCCGTTTTTTTGGGTGTAATAAACGCCGCAGCCTGCACCGCATCGAGCAGAAGCCGCACCTCCGCCGTTTCAAAGGTACGCGAGGCAAGAAAATAGCCGGATTTGGGCGCACGGGTGTGCAGAATATCAAGGCCGAAGCTTTTGAGCAGCTCGATATCACCATAGATCGATTTGCGCTGCGCAGCCACGCCGCGTTTTTCCAATTCCCCGCAAAGCTCCTGCGCGGAAAGCGGGTGCTCCTCATCCGTTTGTTCCTGAAAAATCTGAAGAAGATACAGCGGTTTCAGCTTTGCATTTGCACTGCCTGCCAAATGGGTTCACTCCAATTCCTGACGTCTGATCGCGGCAGGGCCAGAAGCACCCGCCTCTCATGCTGCCAAAGGCCAAGTCAGGAGCCGGAATCGCCGGCCCCATCATCCAGCTAGTCAATAGGCCATCTTTTCATTGAGCGCGCGGACGGTATCCTCATCGAGCTTCACAATCGCCCGATCATAGGTCATCATGCCGTTCACCTCATTCTCCACATCGCTGACCTGCGTATAGATCGTAGCGCTTAATCCCTTGGAGATTAAGGGAAGAATCTGCTTCTCCAGCAGGCGGCGGTAGGCCTTGGTCAGCTTCTCCTCATTCGCAAACATGCGGTAGCCAAAGCATTTTTGGCGATCCCACACATGGCCGTCGATGATCCGGCTGTAGCCGCCGAACTCCGTCAGCGCAAAGGGGCGGTCATCCAGCTTCGGCAGCCGGACGGGCAGAATATATTTGTGCATACTGTTGAGCTCTCCTCCGCCCTGGTCGTACCAGCCGCTTGCGTGATCGACGATGCGGCTTGGATCGCGCTTTTTCACCGCTTCGCCGATCTCCTTGGCGTCAAACTGGCCCCAGCCTTCGTTAAAGGGAACCCAGCAATAAATGGAGGGGAAAACCTCCAGCGCGTCGATCATCTCAAACAGCTCGCGACGGTAATCCTCCCGCGCCTGTTTTTCACCGCGGCTGAAGCGCTTATAATCATCATCCTTCACTTTGATCCCAATATTCGGCAGCACGCCCGCCGTCCAGTCGCCGATATAGGCGCCGCCGCTGATCATATCCTGCCAGACAAGCATCCCAAGCCGGTCGCAGTGATAATACCAGCGCGCAGGCTCCACCTTGATGTGCTTGCGCAACATATTAAAGCCCAGGCGCTTTGCAACCTCGATATCATAAACCATCGCCTCGTCTGTAGGCGGAGTGAGCAGGCTCTCACACCAATAGCCCTGATCGAGCAGGCCGCGCTGGAAGTAGGGCTTGTTATTGAGCAGCAGGCGCGGCAAGCCCTTTTCATCGCGGCCGATGCTGCACTTGCGCATGCCCACATAGCTGCGCACCGTGTCGCGCAATTCGCCCTGCGTGGAAAGCTCCAATTGGAGATCGTATAAAAACGGGGATTCCGGGCTCCAAAGCTTTGCATCCGGCAGCTCAATTTCCTCGCTGGTGGAGATTTCCCGGGCAATGATCTCCTTCCCCTCATCAAAAACGCGGAGCTTTAGCTGATAGCCCTCGTCGCAATAGAGCTTGGTATTGAGCGTAAACAGCCCGCGGTCGATATCCGGCACGGCCTTTACTTCGCGGATATAGCATCTATCCACCGCTTCGAGCCAGACCGTCTGCCAGATTCCGGAGGTGGCGGTATACCAGAAGCCATGTGTTTTGAGCACCTGCTTGCCGCGCTGCTGCCAGCCTTCATCCGTCGGGTCATATACGCAGACGGTAAGCTCATTGTTATGTGCGTTGATATAGCCCGTAATTTCAAAACTAAAAGGGCAATAGCCGCCGGTATGGGTGCCGACGAGCTTTCCGTTCACCCACACCTTGCACTGCCAATCCACCGCGCCAAAGTGCAAAATGACCTTTTTGCCATAAAAGGCCTCGCTGAGCTCAAACGTGCGGCGATACCACAGCAGTTCATCCGGCTTTAATGCCCGCTCCACGCCGGAAAGCGAGCTTTCTATACAGAATGGCACAAGAATTTGCCCCTCAAAGCGTTCCGGCTGCTGCGCGCCGTGCGGCGTAACCGCATAATCATACAGGCCGTTTAAATTCATCCAGCCTTCGCGTACCAGCTGGGGGCGTGGGTATTCGGGCAGAACGCGGGCAACGTCCACGTTTGCCGCAAAGCGTGTTTTGATTCGTTCCATGGTGTCCCCTCCATTATATTCATCATGCGAAATGCCGTTTGCAGACAAGGCAATTTGGCTCTATTCCTAATTTTAATCGGATCTACTGAATTTGTCTATGCATTCTTGCAAAAATGAGATAAAATTTCGAAAAAAGAGATTGCAGGAGGGGGAAAAATCTGTTATACTATCTATCGTTGTTTCATCAACCATAAGTATGCGGGTATGGCGGAATTGGCAGACGCGCAAGATTTAGGATCTTGTATCATAAGATGTGCAGGTTCGACCCCTGTTACCCGCACCAACAAAACAAGCGGAGTTAAGAACTTCGCTTGTTTTGCTTTTATCCCAGATAAAGCAGCATCCCCCGCCAATTTACTATCAATCATCCCACTAGGAAACTCGCCCTTTTGTGTTCTCGCTCTCGTTTCTGTTTTGTATTGTAAAAGAAAGTTTATAACTTTGGAGCCGATTTTAACTCTTTTTCACGATCGCTTATCGTATAAAAATAGCCGGGAACGAACTGTTTCCGTGAACGGCTGATATCCCTTGGGCCGTGTTATTTTGGCAAATGTGAATTCACCACGCTATTTTCCTAGATTGTAGGCAAACACAGTTCGCCCCTACTCGCTTCGTAAGAAAAAACAGAAGAAAGGAAAGAGGAACAAATGAAAAAAGTGGCGATTCTCGGATATGGAGGCCGGGGTTACCATTACGCAAAAATGTGCAGGCAGATGGACAAAGACTTTCAGATTGTTGCGGTAATCGATAACTCCGAGGATAAACGAAGGTTGGCAAAAGAAACAGCCAAACTTGACGATGCACAGTTGTTTTCATCTTTAGATGTCTTTCTGGCCGCACCAAAAACCGCAGATTGGCTTTTCATATGCACGCAGGATAAAGATCACAGAGAGCACGCTGTAAGCGCGTTGAAAAAAGGCTATCATCTTTTACTAGAAAAGCCGGTGGCCTGTACGCCAGAGGACTGTCTGGAGATTGAAAGAACAGCGAAAGAACTTAACAGGCAGGTTGCTGTTTGCCATGTTCTGCGATATTCTCTCTATTATGAAAAAATTAAGGAAATCATAGAAAGCGGCATTTTAGGGAAAATTATTGCAATCGATCAGGTAGAAAACGTTGCCTATTGGCATCAAGCCCATTCCTATGTGAGAGGCGATTGGCGAAGGACTGACGAGAGCACGCCGATGATTCTTGCAAAATGTTGCCACGATTTAGACATTGCCGTCTATCTGGCCAACAGTAAATGCCGGCAAGTGATCAGCCAGGGTCAACTGAATTATTTTAAAAGGGAAAATGCACCCGAAGGCGCAACAGAATATTGCCTTGGGGGCTGTAAGGCAAAAAAGGAGTGCCCCTATGATTGCGAAAAACTATATGTAAACACTTTGAAGCATCTGCCAAAAAAAGCAATAAAAGGCGCTTGGCCTCAATCAAGACTGATTGCCGACAGCATTGTGACCATCCCCAAACTCTATGAAGCTATGAAAACGACAAGATATGGAAAGTGCGTATTTTTAAGCGATAATGACGTTGTAGATTACCAAATCACAACGATGCTGTTTGAAAACGGAATTAATTCTACTCTTACAATGACCGCCTTTTCGGGGCCATCCTATCGTGAAACAAGAGTGAGAGGAGCTCTTGGAGAACTGGTCTGCAATATGGGGGAAAATAAAATTGTTTTACATATATTCGGAAAAAAGGCTAAAAAAATCCGTTTACACAAACGCCTTGATGCCCACGGAGGAGGTGATAAGCGATTAATGGAATACTTTGCAAAGGATAAACTGAAAACTGACATTTCTCTTTCTATTGAAAGCCATCTCATCGGTTTTGCTGCTGAAGAATCAAGATTGAACGGCGGAATGCCTGTTCCGCTTTGTAAATTTCGAAAAAATGCATGATAAGATATTTGAAGAATCGCGCAATCTAAATAACAGCGCCACATCCTGTTGCCAAACGAATGCGCACCTCACTGCCCGGTGAGGTGCGCGCTTTATCTGCATCATGGAGCAGCCGATAGGCTTCTTCCGCCGCCGTCATCCATTCGTTGGAGGCTTTTTCTGACGGAACTTCCATTGCCGAATGCTGAATCCAACGGTTGGCTGCCGCATCTCCGATCCGTTCACATCTTTAGGCAGCATTTCTCTGTAAAATCAGCGGTTAAGGCGTCGTTTTCTCCTCAACCGGGAAAACAACGCCTGCGCCCAAATCCTGCTGCATCTGATGGAAACGCATCCGGTATTCCCTCGGTTTTGCTGATTCATGACCTCACTTGCTTTCGCTGCACAGCAGCCCGGCCACATCTCCGGCAATCTGCTCCGCCGTCAGGTGGTTTTGCCGCAAAACCTCCGCCACATCGTAACGATCCAAAAATTTCTTTTGCAGCCCATAATTCAACACCTTTTGATGGGAGCGGCCATAAAACCTGGCAATCTTTTCACCAAAACCGCCATCCAGAATACCATCCTCCAGCGTGACGATCACCTCGTGATCCTCTTTGAGCTGTTCCAGCAGGTCTACATCAAGCCCACTGATATAGCGAGGGTTAATCAGCGTTGGCTGCACGCCCGTTTGAACGGCGATCGCCTGCGCTGCTGCTTTGCCAAGTGGGAAGAAGGCGCCGAGCGCAAGAATCGCCGCCCGGTTCCCCCTCTGCACAACCTCAAATTGATTCAGCTTGCTGAAATCTTTTGTAACGGCTTGCCCGCTCGACACCAAAGGCCCGCCCGGCACGCGGATGGCAACCGGGTGCGCCCTCTGTGCAAGGCTCCAATCTAGCATCGCCAGATATTCCTCCTTTGTTGTGGGGGCAAGATACACCAAGTTTGGAATATTGGCCATCATCGGGATATCATAGATGCCGAGATGTGTTACATCGTTCATGCCATAAATAGACGCCGCATAGACGAGGATGGTAGCCGGGCTATTGTTGATGCACAAATCTTGCGAAAGCTGGTCAAACGCCCGCTGCACAAAGGTGCTGTAAACGCCGTAGACCGGCTTGCCTCCGTTCACCGCAATGCCGGAGGCAAGCGCCACTGCGGTTTCCTCCGCAATGCCGACATCTACGAACTGGCTGCCCGCCTCCCGCCGTTTCTCCGGTGTAAAGCCTAAAACGGCGGGCGTTGCGGAGGTGATGGCGACCAACGTTTTATCCTCTTTCATTCGTTCCAGTAGAAAGCTGGCGGTGACACTCGAATAATCTTCCTCTTCCACGGCCGCAACAGGCTTGCCATTCGCCATGCCAAAGGGCGTGCACCAGTGCCAGCTCTCCCGATCCTTTTCTGCGGCAGCAAAGCCCTTTCCCTTCTGGGTACAGATATGCACAACGACCGGATGCGCAGCATCTTTCACCATCTGGAAGGCCGCGATCAATTGTCTGAGATCATTGCCATTCTTCACAAACACATAGCCGAGCCCCATTGCCCGGAAGAAGTTGCATTCCGCCTTGCCATCCGTTTCCCGCAGCAGCCTAAGATTTTGATAAAGGCCGCCGTGATTTTCCGCGATCGACATTTGATTATCATTGACCACGATAATCAGATTGCTGCGCAGCTCCGATGCAAAATCCAGCCCCTCCAGCGCCTCCCCTCCACTGAGCGAGCCGTCGCCGATCACGGCGATGATATTCTCTTTGCCGCCCTTTAAATCCCGCGCTTTTGCAAGTCCGCAGGCCAAGCTAACCGAAGTGGATGTATGCCCGATGGTAAAAAAGTCATGGGGGCTTTCCTGTGGGTTGCTGTAGCCTGACACATCGTCATAGTGCTGCTCAGACAAAAATGCTTTTTTGCGCCCCGTGAGCATCTTATGGCAATAAGTTTGATGGGACACATCGAATACCAGCTTATCCCTAGGCGAATCGAACACATAGTGTAAGGCGATCGTCGCCTCCACCATGCCGAAATTGGGCCCGAAATGGCCGCCGCGCCTGCTCAGCTTTTGCAGCAACGCCTGCCGCATTTCCGCTGCCAACGTTTCCAACTGATTGAGCTTCAGCCTTTTTACATCAGAAGGCTGATCGATTTGTTCAAAATACATAAAAACATTCCTCCGATTCTGTTTTTGCCAAACCGATCCTTTCAGCCGCTGCACATTGCTCAAAGGATTCGGCCTAGTATCAGGCTAACACTTGGAGTGAACTCCATGTCAAGCGTTTTTTTCCTTTTTTTACAACGGCCGGTTTTGCATGAAACGGCCAATAGGAAAAGGGCTAGCTAAGCTGAAGCAATGCAGAGAGGAATCAATTGCCATTTGCCCTTTTTTCTTTTATAATAAGCCTGCATCTGATAACAGGAAAAGGAGTTGATTCATTTGACGAACCTCCCGCGCGGGGAATATCCACGCCCACAGTTTGTTCGGAGCGCTTGGCAAAACCTCAATGGGGCATGGGAATTTCGAATCGATCACGGCAAACGCGGCCGCCCGGACAGCCACTTTGACAAAACGATCCTCGTTCCTTTTTGCCCGGAATCGAAGCTGTCCGGCATTGAAAATCGGGATTTTATGGAATCCGTCTGGTACCGGCGCACGGTGATACTGACACACGAGCAGCTTGCAGGGCGCGTCCTCCTGCATTTCGGAGCGGTGGACTATGCATGCACCGCCTTTCTCAACGGCCAGAAGTGCGGAACGCACCGGGGCGGCTACAGCTCCTTCCAGTTTGATATTACCGAATATGTGCATGCGGGCGAAAACACGCTGGTTGTTCACGCTGTGGATCATCAGCGGGGCGGCAAGCAGCCACATGGCAAGCAGTGCGATAAATACCATTCCAAAGGCTGCTTCTACACGCGTACCACTGGCATCTGGCAAACGGTGTGGCTTGAATTTGTGCCGCGCATGTATTTGAAAAGCGTGCAGGTCACCACAGACTATCGCATGGGAAGCGTTACATTCCTCGCGACTGTCAACGAATTGCCAAAGGCGCTCACCCTGCGCACCTCCATCTCCTTCGATGGAAAGCCGTGCGCCAGCTTTGAAACGCCGCTCTCCGCCGGTGGAACCATCTATACCATGCAGGTTGGGGATGTAAAGTGCTGGGATATTTTGCAGCCAAATCTCTACGACGTGACCTATGAGCTGCTCGACGGCAATGCGGTGATCGACACGGTGCAAAGCTATTTCGGCTTCCGCACGGTTGAGCTCCGGGAGCACTCCCTCTGGCTCAATGGCCGCCCCATTTTTCAGCGGCTGGTGCTCGACCAGGGCTATTATCCGGACGGTGTTTACACCGCCCCCACAGACGCGGATCTCAAGCGGGATATCGAGCTTTCCATTGCGCTCGGCTTCAACGGCGCGCGGCTTCACCAGAAGGTATTTGAAGAACGCTTTCTCTATTGGGCGGATCGGCTCGGCTATCTCGTTTGGGGCGAACAGGCAAGCTGGGGGCTCGATATCACAACGAGCGAAGGGCTCATCAACTTTTTGCCGGAATGGCTGGAGGTTGTTGCGCGCGATAGGAACCACCCCTCCATCATCGGCTGGTGCCCTTTCAACGAAACGTGGGATCAAGGCCGCCGCCGCGCGGATAAGCGCGTATTGGAGGCCGTTTATCTCACAACCAAGGCCGCCGATCCTACGCGCCCCGTGATCGACACCAGCGGCAACTATCATGCTAGGACAGATCTTTATGACATGCACGACTATGAGCAGGATGTGGTTCAATTTGCAGCGCGCTACGGCGCGGTGACGCGCGATTCGATTTATGAGCCGCACCCGGGCCGCCAGCAGTATGAAGGCCAACCCTATTTCATCAGCGAATATGGCGGCGCATGGTGGGCGCCAGGCCAGAAAAAGGGCTGGGGATATGGAAAAGCGCCGGAGAGTGAGGCGGAATTCGGGAGACGGTATACCGGCCTTACCCGCGCGTTAATGGATAACCCCCATATCTGTGCGCTCTGCTACACACAGCTCTATGATGTGGAGCAGGAGCAGAACGGACTCTATACCTATCAGCGGGAACCAAAGTTTTCCCCGAAAATCTATGAGCAGATCCGCGCGGCAAACAGCGCGCCTGCGGCCAACGAAAAGGAACGGTAAGGAGAGCCCATTGGCGCGGCTTTTTGCCCAAGCAACGGCTGGCTTTGCCGCTCCGACGACAGCAAAAATCCCGCCCGGAATGAACCCGGGCGGGATTTTTTTGCTATAAAACCAGCTTATTTCATCATGCCGGCAACTTCATCCGCGAAGTTGTCTTCCCGCTTCTGAAGGCCTTCGCCCTTTGCAAAGCGGGTAAAGCCAAGCACCTTCACAGAAGCGCCGATCTCCTTGGCAACGGATTCTACATACTTGCCAACGCTCAGGTCGCCATCCTTAACAAACTGCTGATCCATCAGGCAATTTTCCTTGTAATACTTGCCAATACGCCCCTGCACGATCTTCTCGATCACCTGCGCGGGCTTATTCTTATTCTTTTCATCCTCGGCAAGCTGTGCGGTGAGAATCTCCTTCTCATGGGCGATCACGTCCGCCGGTACGCTTGCTTCGTCAAGATAAGCCGGATTCATCGCCGCGATCTGCATCGCAACATCCTTGCCCATCGCTTTAAACTTCTCGTTTGCCGCAGTTGCGTCATCCGCATCAAAGTGCACCATAACGCCGACCGTGCCGCCGCCGTGGACATAGGTGGAAACCACACCCTCCACGCGCTCAAAACGGCGGATCTTCATATTCTCGCCGATGGCAAGGATCTTATCCTGCAAGTTCTCCTGCACGGTGCGCTCGCTGCCCGCGAGCTTTTCCGCCAGAAGTGCATCCACATCGGCCGGATTGCTGGCTGCAATCGTTTTGGCAATATCCAAAACGAAGGACTGGAACTCCTGGTTCTTTGCCACGAAATCCGTCTCGGAATTTACTTCGACAACAACGCCAATCTTCTTCTCTTCATTGTTATATGCGAGCACAACGCCCTCTGCCGCGATGCGTCCGGCCTTTTTGGTAGCCGCCGCAAGGCCTTTTTCACGCAGAAAGTCAATTGCCTTCTCCATATCGCCGTCGGATTCGACGAGCGCCTTTTTGCAGTCCATCATGCCTACGCCGGTTTTCTCGCGCAGGGCCTGTACATCTTTTGCAGTAAATGCTGCCATAATCAATATCCTCCTATTGTCATGTGTTCCGTATAAATAACCGTGCCTTCACAAGCTAAAAAAATACCCGCGCCGCGCCGTAGGTAATGAAACGGCCCATGGCACGGGCATCCTCACGAGTGAGAAAAAAGATTCAATCCGTTTATGCGCCGGGCTGCTCAGCAGCAGCTTCCGCTTCCTCGCCCGCCTCGGCCTCTGCCGCGGCGTCGATATTCATCTGCTTGCCTTCCATCACGGCATCTGCCATTGCGGCGGAAATCAGGCGGACCGCGCGAATCGCGTCATCATTGCCGGGGATGACATAATCAATCTCATCGGGATCGCAGTTGGTATCAACGATCGCAACGATCGGGATATGCAGTTTCTTTGCCTCAGCCACTGCGATGCGCTCCTTACGGGGGTCAACGATAAACATGGCGGCGGGCTGGCGTTTCATGTGGGTGATACCGCCCATGAATTTCTCGAGCTTTTCAATCTCAAGCTTCAGCTTCGTGACCTCTTTTTTCGGAAGCAGGTCGAACGTGCCGTCCTCTTCCATCGCTTTGAGCTGCTCCAGACGCTTAATGCGCTGCTTGATGGTTTTAAAGTTTGTCAGCATACCGCCAAGCCAACGGGCGTTGACATAGGGCATACCGCAGCGGGAAGCCTCCTCACGGATGGAATCCTGCGCTTGCTTCTTCGTGCCGACGAAAAGGATTTCCTGCCCGTCCGCTGCGAGCTCGCGCACAAACATATAGGCCTCTTCCAGCTTGCGCACGGTTTTCTGCAAATCAATGATATAGATGCCGTTGCGCTCGGTGAAGATATACTTCGCCATTTTGGGGTTCCACCGACGGGTTTGATGGCCGAAGTGGACACCCGCTTCCAGTAACTGCTTCATGGATACGACTGCCATAGGGATAATTCCTCCTTTTGTTTTACCTCCGCACGGCTCTTGGGACGGCGACATCCTCAACGCAAAAGGACGCACCCGCCGAACGAACGCTGTGCGTGTGTTTTGCAAAGATGAATTGCCGCGTAAAGGCGCAACAATACATTTTGCTGAAGTAGTATACCATGATCGGAAGAAAAATGCAAGCGTTAAAGCTCCTGTTTTTCAAATATTATCCGCGTTTTGTCCGCATGGTGGGAACGGCTGTAAAACCACTGGATTTTAAATTCGGCGCATGCTATCATAAAGGCATCGAAACAGGAGCCTCGGAATATAGAGGTTATGAAACCGATTGTTACATCAAAAAGAAGGATGGTTTGAACGATGACGGAAAAAGAAAAGGCCGCAGCCGGTTATCTGTTTGATCCAAGCGCCGATCCGCAAAACGCCAAGGATATCACTAGATGCATCGATTTATGCCATGCATACAATCAATGTACGCCAAGCGACTTTGACGCAAAGCGGCGCATATTAGAGCAAATCATCGGCCGCATGGGGAAAAACGTTGTGATCACCGCGCCGTTTTGGTGCGATCATGGCTACAATATTTCAATTGGGGATGATTTCTACTCCAACCACAATCTTGTGATTACGGATGGAGCCAAAGTAACCTTTGGCGACCATGTATTCATTGCGCCGAATTGCTGCTTTACCACGGCGGAGCATGCAATCGATGCGGAGCAGCGCAATCGAGGATTGGAAGTGGCAAAGCCAATTCAAATTGGGAACAACGTTTGGATCGGCGCGGGGGCAACCATATTGGCCGGCGTTACGATTGGGGATAATACCGTGATCGGCGCCGGAAGCCTTGTCAAAAAGGACATTCCCGCCAACGTGGTGGCAGTGGGCGTTCCCTGCAAGGTGCTGCGGGAAATCACCGAGGCGGATAAGGACCGATACCCGCGGTAAAGCGCTTCAGCCTGCTTACAGGCTGAAAACTCCATGGGGCAAACGGGGCCGGTGCAAAGGCGCTGCATTTGCACCGGCCCCGTTTTTTAATGTATGAAGAACAGCCCCCGCTTAATGGCAGCCGCCGTTGCTGCCGGAACAACCATGCTTCTCTTCTTGGCAGGCATGTTCCCCGCAGGAATGATCGTGCTCATGATGATTGCAATGCACATTGGCGTCAAATTGGAGCGCATCTGCAAGATAGGCGCTGACCGCGCTGTCCGCGCTGCCGGATACTCCCCCAAACAGCCGGATGCCAGCCTCCCGCAGGGCGGCCTGTGCCCCTCCCCCAATGCCGCCGCAGATGAGAACATCCACCTTTGCATCAGCGAGGAAGCCTGCGAGCGCACCATGGCCTTGCCCGTTGGTATCCACAATTTGCTGATTGACCACCTGACCATTTTCAATATCATAAATTTTAAACTGGGAGGTGTGGCCAAAATGCTGAAATACATTTCCGTTTTCATAGGTAACTGCGATTCTCATTTGATTGGCTCCTTTCTGTTGCACAGGTTGCTCCAGGGCTGTGCGGCCTGTTTTTGCGCAATTTTTTTGGCAACAGGAAACGCTGCCGTCGCAAAGCCGGTAATGACCGCCTGCAATTCGAAGCGGCTTTCCATAAACAATGCTGTCTGCGATTTTCGCCCTTGCGGATTCGTATATTTCGGTCACGGTAGTTCTGGAGATGTCCATTTGCTGACCGCACTGCTCATGGGTAAGCCTCTCCAAATCAATGAGGCGAATCACTTCATATTCGTCCACCGTCAGGATCGTGATTTCCCCGCATGGGATTCCGATTGGCATAAAGCCATCGTAAGCCGGTTCCGTGCAAACCCTTCTACATCTGCTTGGCCTTGCCATGAAACTACCTCCACGCCGTTTCCGTTATATGTCGATAACTAGTATAGCACAGGATTACAAAAAAAACAAGCGGGATGCAGGCAAAACCTGTGAATCGCCTGTGCCGGCCTTTCACCACGCCGTTTCGCGCACGGATGCGCGAAAAGTATCCCCCAAAATGAAAACCTGCTCAACCGGGAGTTCCACGCTGACCGTCCCAACGCAAAGTGGGTCACGGATATTTCCTACATCCATACCGGCCAAGGCGTCCTTTACTTGTCCATGATCCGGGATCTCTATGATAACAGCATTGTGGCCTACAAGACCGCTACACAACAGACAGTGAATCTGGTATTGGATACCATCCGTCTTGCTATGAGGAGAGAGAAAAAGAGAGTCGCTGCGGAGTTGCAGCTCCACAGCGACCAAGGGTTTCAATACACTTCACCGGGGTATTTTAACCTGACTCAAGAATACGGCATAACGCCCTCTATGTCAAGACGTGGAAACTGCCATGATAACGCCTTGGCTGAAAATTTCTTCTCCATCCTTAAGACTGAATGCATCTACCGGCAGAAAATCGCTACATTCCAGCAAGCCAGAGAGCTAATTGACGAGTTCATCTATTTCTACAACCACGAGCACATCCAGTTAAAAACAGGAGTGGCGCCGCTTCAACTCCGCCACTCCGCTTAAATCTTAATATTTCCTACTCACAGGCTCTTTTTTGTGCTGTCCGCACAATCTGGGGCGGTGCAGTATCGCATATGGGGCGCTGTTTTTTATCGTATCGGATTAGGAGCTGTTACGCTTGATTCCCCTTATGCCCGGAGAGTCGCGCCGATTTTCGCCAGCGCCTTGACCGCGCGCTTCATAGCCGCGTCGGCCTCCTCATCGGTGAGTGTCCGGTCGGCGGCGCGCAGCCGCAGGCTGAACGCCGCACTCTTTTTACCAGCCTCAATCTGCTTGCCTTCGTAAACATCGAAGAGGCTGATCTCTTCGAGAATTGCACCGATCGCTTCGCCGATCACCCGCTCCAGCGTGAGCACCGGCGTTTCGCGCGCGCACACCACGGCAATATCGCGCGTGGAGGCCGGGAACTTCGGCAGCGGGTGATAGACCTTTTGGCGGTTGCCGAGCTCCATCAGGGCGGCTACATCCACCTCAGCAGCGTACGCTTTCATGCCGAGGCCATAATTCTCCTGCACTTGCGGGTGGATTTCGCCAAGGAAGGCCACCTCGCGGCTTTCTTTCATGATTCGTGCCGTGCGTCCGGGATGGAAGGTCGGATCATCCGTCACAGCCTCCACATCGTAATCTACCAGGCCGCAGGCCTTCAGCAGCTCCTCCACCACGCCCTTGAGCGCATAGAAATCGCAGCCATCGCCATACATGCCAATCGCGGCCTTCGGCTGCTCCAGGGGAAGCTCTTGTGTGCCGCGCGGGGTGTATTCCACCGCAAGCTCATAGATCGCTGCCTGCGGGTTGCGGTTATTATAGTTACGGGAGAGCACGTCTAAGATGGACGGCAGAGCCGTTGTGCGCATGACGCTCGTATCCTCGCCCAGCGGGTTGGTGATCACAACAGACTTGCGCTTTTCGCTTTCCGCCGGCAGGCGGACGCGGTCATATGCCTTCGGGCTAATGAATGAATAGGTGGATACCTCGCTCAGGCCGCAGCCGAGCAGCGTGCTGTGGATCAAGCGCTCAAGCTGCTGCATGGGGGTAAGCTTTGCGTTCGCAACGCCTGTGAGCATCCGGTTCGGGATGTTCCCATAGCCGTAGAAGCGGGCAATTTCCTCGGAAATATCGGCTTTATGCTCGATATCATTGCGGAAGGGAGGCACATAGATTGTGCCGTTTTCCACCCGGAAACCGATGCGCTCCAGGATCGCCTTCTGCTCCTCCGGGCCCACCTCGATGCCGATGAAGTGATTAACCCACTGCCAATCAAAAGGCAGGGTGCGCTGCTCCTTTTTGGAGCGGTCGCAATCCACCACGCCGTTCACCACATCGCCCGCGTCGAGCTGCTGCACAAGCTCCAACGCGCGCGCAAGGCAAACCGGGCAGCTGACGGGGCTCAGCTCCTTTTCATAGCGAGAGGACGCCTCCGTGCGCATGCCAAGCTTTTTGGCTGTGCGGCGCACAGACGCGCCGTTAAAGCAGGCAGATTCAAAAACAATGGTGGTTGTATCCTCCATGATGCCGCTGTATTCGCCGCCCATCACGCCCGCTACAGCCACAGGCTTTTTCGCGTCCGCAATGACGAGCATATCATCTGTGAGCGTGCGCTCAATGCCATCCAGCGTGGTGATCCGCTCGCCGTTTTCTGCACGGCGAACGATCACGCTGTTCCCCTCCAGGTAGCGCAGGTCAAAAGCGTGCATCGGCTGGCCATATTCGAGCATGACGAAATTTGTGATATCGACAATATTGTTAATCGGGCGCACGCCGCTCGCACGCAACCGCTCGCGCAGCCAGCGCGGGGAGGGCTTAATGCGCACATTTTCGACGACCGCGCCCACATAGCGATAGCACCTTTCCGCATCCAGGATGGTAACGCTCAGGTGGTCATTCACATTGCCCGCAGTAGGCTTCACCTGCGGCACGGGCATTTGGAACGGCACTTGAAAGGTTGCCGCAGCCTCACGCGCGAGGCCCAAAACAGACAGGCAGTCCGGCCTGTTGGAGGTAATTTCAAACTCCGTGACCGTATCGTTGAGGCCGATCGCGTCATGAATATCCGCGCCGGGCGTCAAATCGCAGTCATCGCCCAAAACAAAGATGCCATCCTCAATTGCATAGGGAAAATCGTGCGTGGTCAGCCCCAGCTCGCCCAGCGAGCAGAGCATGCCGTTGCTCGGCACGCCACGCAGCTTGCCCTTTTTGATCTGCTTGCCACCGTGCACTGTGGAATGATCCAGCGCGACGGGGACAAAATCGCCCTCCTTCAAATTCTGCGCGCCGGTGACGATCTGGAGGGGGTCCCCCTGCCCCGCGTCGATCTGGCAGATCCAGAGATGATCGGAATCCGGGTGCTTTTCCAGCGATAGAAGTTTGCCGACCACGATGTTGGTAAGATCCGCACCCTCCTTCGCATAGCCCTCCACCTTGGAGCCGGAGAGCGTCATTTCGTCGCTGAATGTTTTATCGTCAACGTTTAAGTCGATATAATCGAGCAGCCATTTTTTGGATAAATTCATTACATGACAATCCTTTCTTGCACCGAGCCGCGAAATTGTGCGGTTTTGGCGCAGCCGAATTTTCGAGTGGAATTTATGATTGAAAAGCACAATTCGCAGGCGCTGCTGCGCAATGCATAAAGCTCCCTTGCCCTCTTCCCTTAGAATTGGCTGAGAAACCGCATATCGTTTTCATACAGCAGCCGCATATCGTCAATATTGAAGCGGAACATAACAAGCCGCTCCAGCCCTACGCCAAAGGCAAAGCCGCTGTATTTCTCCGGGTCAATGCCGCCGTTTTGCAGCACTTTCGGATGCACCATGCCGCCGCCGAGAATTTCGATCCAGCCCTCGCCCTTGCACATCGGGCAACCCTTGCCGCCGCAGCGGAAGCAGGATACGTCAATCTCGCAGGATGGCTCCGTGAATGGGAAATGATGCGGCCGCAGACGAATACGCGTATCGTCGCCATAGAGCCGTTTGGCAAAGGCCTCGAGCGTACCCTTGAGATCGCCCATGGTGATATCCTCATCCACCACAAGGCCCTCAATCTGGTGGAACAGAGGAGAATGCGTGGCGTCCACCGCATCGGAGCGGTAAACCCTGCCGGGCGCAATGATGCGGATGGGCGGCTTTTGCTGCTCCATCACACGGATCTGCACAGGCGAAGTTTGCGTGCGCAGGAGCATCTTTTCAGTGATATAGAAGGTATCCTGCGTATCGCGCGCAGGGTGATCCGGCGGAATATTCAGCGCCTCAAAGTTATAGTAATCCCACTCGACCTCCGGGCCGGTGGCTACCTCAAAGCCCATGCCGAGGAAGATTTCCTTTACCTCATCGAGCACAATAGAGAGCGGGTGCTTATGGCCAAGCGGGCGGCATTTGCCGGGCATCGTTACATCAATGCGCTCGTTTTCCAGCTGCCTGGCAGTTTCCTCCGCCTTGAGCTCCTTCTCGCGTGTTTCCACAATCTGCTCAATATAGGCGCGCACTTCATTGGCCAGTTGACCAATGACCGGGCGCTCCTCCGCCGTGAGTTTCCCCATCTGCTTCAATACGGCGGTCAGCTCGCCCTTTTTGCCCAGAAAACGCACGCGGGCGGCATCCAGCCCCGCACGCGATTCGATCTTTGCGAGCTCCTGCCGGGCCGCTTCCCGGATTGATTCGAGCTGCTCTTTCATTCTGAATCCTTCCTTCCAAACTAAAATCAGACTTGCTCAACTGCTCTGCTCTTTGATTCTGATGGGTGCATCCAATGGGACAACAAAAAGCCTTCGCCCCTGTGAATAGGGACGAAGGCGTAATTCCTCCGCGGTACCACCCTGATTTTTGCAAAGAAGCAAACACTCGCGCCCTGTAACAGAGCGTTGCGCCGCATAACGGAGGCGAACCGTTGCGGCCTACCACTCTCGCTTCAACCGCACCGCTCCGAAGTGAACTTCAGCAGCTTCTCCGCGCGGGCGCGCTTTCAGCCTGGGCTCGCCCTCTCTGGCCGCGAAAACGATTGAAAACCGCTTACTCTCTTCATCACAGCGTTATAGATTTGTTTTAATATAGCACAATCTCAAACGATTGGCAAGAGCGAAATTGAAAAAAGCATGCGGGTTTTCCCTCACCGCTCATCCCACAGGAGATCTCCGCGATAAATTGCGAGCAGACCATTTTCCTTCTGCCTACTCACCTGATACCGCGGCATGTGTGCGTTTTTCCGTGGCGCAGCAGTCAGGATTGCCTCCATATGCCGGATTTGCGCCTGCACCGTTTCTTCTGCCAATTCAGAAAAGCCGTGCCCGCTGTACATCGCCGCACCGGTTTCCCGTGCAAGCGCCAGCATGCGCTTTGCACTGCGCAGCCAGGTTTCCAGCGTGGCGCAATTTGGCAGGAAGAGGAACAAAACCGGGTTCCCATTATCCCCGGTGAAAAGCAGCCGGTCCTCCTCAGCGAGCAGGCAGACGGAACCGCGTGTATGCCCGGGCACGTGTGTTACAGAGACCGTTTTCCCGCCGAGGCGAAACACCTGCCCTTCGTGCATGGGCAGAGGCTCCGAGTGATATTCACCAGGCCGAATATCCTTAGCCTTCACCCCATAAGGGGCAGCCTGACGTTGCAGGGCAAAAAAGGCTTTCCGATAGGGTACAGTTACCCGGCCAATGATGCCCACATCCTCTTTCTGCACTGAAACGCGCGGAAACTGCCCACGCCCGCCAATGTGATCCACATGCCCATGTGTTGCAACCACATCGAGCGGCAGCCCGCCGGTGAGGCGCTGCACAAAGGCGCGCAGGTTCCCGAGCCCCACGCCCATATCAATCAGCAGCGCGCGTTCAGTGCCGACGAGCAGATAGCAATCCGCCACATTGAACTCGTTGATCATATAAACCTTGGGCGCAATCTCCCGGTATGGATATTCGGATTTCATATGGCTCTCCCTTCCTGACAAATTGATCTTTTTCTATTATGCGGTATCGCGGCCCCTGCGTCAAGAGAAGAGGCGCTAAACGGGAAACCGCTATCGCTGAAAAGCCATTGACTTTCCAGCCCTCCTATGGTATGTTACAAGCGTTTTGGCCAAATCATTTTATCCGGGAAGGGCGGTATCCTATGGACAGCGTACAAATCCGGCCGCAATGCGGCGCCCCACAGGCGCTCCAAAGCGCAATTGAACAGGCAAAGCAAAGCGGGAACCCCACCGATATTATTTTGCATGAGGGCATCTACCGGCTAAAAAAGCCCATTCAAATCCACGATTGTAAAACGCCCCTCTCCATTCGCCCCGCCGATGGGGAAACGGCGGTGCTGACCGCCGCGCAGCCGGTTACCACCCCTTTTCAAAAGTGGGAGCGGGATGAGATCTACTATGCGGAGATCGGCGCGGGCCAGGAGATTCAGGCGGTTTTCGTCAATGGCGAGCCCTATATCATGTGCCGCTACCCCAACGAGCAGCCGGGGGAAATCCTCGGCGGTTACGCAAAGGATACGCTTTCCAGAGAAAGGACCGCGCGATGGCAAAAACCGGCGGGCGGATATGTGCGCGCGCTGCACAAGCACGAGTGGGGCGGCAACAGCTTCCGCATTCTCGGGAAGAACCCGGACGGCTCCCTCCAGCTCGACTGGGTGGGCGACAATAACCGCGGCGACGGCTGTTCCGCCTCCTTCGTCATGGTGGAAAATCTCTTTGAGGAGCTCGACGCACCGGGCGAATGGTTTTACGACAGGGCAAATGGGCGGCTCTATCTCATCTTCCGGGAGGGCACGGATGCGGCATCCGCGCAAGCCGAATATGCAACCGGGCACGCGCTGCTCGATATCCGGCGCAGCGAAAGGGTGGAGATCAGAGGGCTGGCCTTCCGGCACACAAACCGTACGCTCTTTGACAGCGTTTATGAAAAACGCACGCGCAGTGACTGGAGCATCGCGCAGAAGGGCGCGGTCTTTTTGGAGGATTGCAAAAACGTTGCCCTCTCCGGCTGCTCCTTTATGGAGATTGGCAGCAACTGTATTTATCTAAAGGATTATAATGAGGCAATCGCGGTTTCGCACTGCGATTTCCGGCACTGCGGCGCGAGCGGCGTGGTGGTTTTTGGCAGCCAGAGCGCCTGCCGGGATTTATCCACCTGGGAAAATCAGAAAACGACACTATCAGACACTACACCTGGCCCGCAGAATGAAAAATATCCGCGCGGCATCACGGTGGAAAACTGCTATTTTTATGACCTCGGCCGGTTTGAAAAGCAATCCGCCGCCGTCACCTTGAGCGTTGCAAGCCACATAACCGTGCGTGGGAACACCATCCACCATTTGCCGCGCGCCGGTATTAATATCTGCGACGGCTGCTTCGGCGGGCATTTAATTGAAAATAACGACCTGTTCGATTGTGTGCGGGAAACTGGCGACCATGGTCCCTTCAACAGTTGGGGACGCGACCGCTTCTGGTCACTAGGCGGGGAGGATACGATGGGTCGGCGTGGCAGCGAGAAAAAGCCCTACGCTCTGCTTGACGCGGTGGAGCCCGTCCGCATCCATCATAACCGTGTGGTCGGAAGCCGCGGCTTCGGTATCGACTTAGATGACGGCTCCTCCAACTATGAAATTACAGATAACCTCTGCTGCGGCGTGGGCATCAAGCTGCGGGAGGGATTTTTCCGCACCGTGCGCAACAACCTCCTGCTGGGCGCACCGATCGATCTGCATGCGACCTATGCCGGGAACGATGATATAGTGGAGCACAATGTGGTAATTTCGCCCGATCCGCTCCACGTTGTTATCCTGAATACAGGCTATACGACAAAAGTTGACAACAACCTCTTTTTCGGCGCGCAGGGCAAGGCGAAACGAAACCGCATTCTACGTGGGAGGCGCAACCTTTTCCTCCCCGCGCCGGATGGAAATCCACTCGAGCAGCGATTTCCAGCGGAAGCCGGCTTTCAGCCCTTTTCCCTTTCCTTTGGGCGCGAAGGCTGCCCGGAGCCGGATCAGGCTCCCCTTTTGGGCACGGGAAATTTGTACGAAATCCGCCGGTTTGGCAGCCGCTTTACCCAGATTGACGAAACGCGGCGCTCTCTGTGCGGGCTACCGGATTATGAGGGCATATATGTGGCAAAGCTCTCCCCCCTCTCTCGCCTGTACCGCCGCGGCGTGCGACAGGGCGACGTGCTGCGTGCGGAAAACGGCGTGGCGGTCACACCTGCTCGCGTACCCGGCTGCGGAAAAAAAGGGAACAGGCTCATCGTGTTCCGTGGGCAGAAGCAGTTAGAATTGAAATAAAAAAATCGATAGACGAAAAGCAGCCCAGCAGTGTGTTCCCTGCTGGGCTGCTGATTTTGATAATCGAATGACGCTTAACCGTTGGTTTCTACAAACGTAAAATTCTTATTATCCTTCACGAAGTTATGAGCAAAGGAATCCTTTTCGCCATAGACCGTCATCTTATGATCGTCTGAAACGGGAAATACCTCGGAGCCGATGCTCGTTATGCTCTTCGGAAGAGTGACCTTATTGAGCTCCTCACATTTCCAGAATGCCGAATCCTCAATGGTAGTAACCGTGGATGGAAGCTTCACCTCAGGCAGATGCATGCATACGCCAAAAGCGGAATCTCCGATTACTTCCACGCCCTCTTCAATCGTGAGCTTTGTTAACTTATTGCAGGCCCAGAAAGCATAGATATCAATTCGCTTTACCGTGCCGGGGATTGTAATGGCAGGCAGCTCCGTGCAATCTCCAAAGGCGCGCTCTTCAATGATCGTAACGCCTTGCGGGATGGTCACATCAGTTAGATACCGGCAGCCCTCGAAAGTGCGTTCGGCAAGCTTTTCGAGCTGCTCCGGCATGACGACCTTCGTCAGCTTGCTGCAATCTTCAAACGCGTTAGCGCCGATGGCGGTGACATGCTTCGGGATGACGACGGATGTAATCGTATCATTATTTTGGAAAGCACCGGGGCCGATCTCTTTGACCTCATCTGGAATCACCACTTCCCCGCCGGGGCCTGCATAGCTGGTGAGCACACCGCTCGCATCAATACTGAATGCATCCGCCCCCTGTTTCGTTGGTTTTTTAGAAGCATTTATAAAATAACCGGCAACCGAACCGCCTGCAATCAGAATGACCAGAACAATTGCCACAATCACCAGCGTTTTATGTTTTTGAAAGAATCCACCGGACTCTTTCTTAACTTCTGCGGACATTGCCGTAAACTTTGCGCCGCAGAAGGCGCAGGATGTAACTCCATCATCATTGGTTTTTCCACACTTTGGACAAATCATTTTCAAGCTCCCTCCAGAATTGGAATGCAGGGCATTGCATTCCTTTAAAATTTTGGTACAGCCAAGCCCTTTCGCACGGCCGGGATTATACGAGCCGCCAGACGGAAAACGCCGCCTTGCTTCCTTCCCCGGCCATGCGCAGCACAATGCCGGGAGGTTTCTTCAGGCCTCCTCTACACGATCCTTTTCATTATGAAAAGAATATGATCCCTATCCGCAGGCTATGCGCTTTTGGCAATTCACCTGTTTTGATTTTGGCCTAATTATACAAAAAATTTTTGCTTACGTCAAGCATTTTCGGGTTATAGTGATCGAATTCTATAAAAAATAGCCGGTAGCTGCGCGCTCTCATATGCGTCGTGCATCTCTTAGATCCCCGCAATGAAGGCAGGCCCTGTTTTGTTACTCGCTGCGCTTCGTAATAAAAAATAGCCGGTAGCTGCGCGCTCTCATATGCGTCGTGCATCTCTTAGATCCCCGCAATGAAGGCAGGCCCTGTTTTGTTACTCGCTGCGCTTCGTAATAAAAAATAGCCGGTAGCTGCGCGCTCTCATAGGCGTCGTGCATCTCTTAGACCCCCGCAATGAAGGCTAGCTTTGCTTTGAAAACAGGCCTGCGGTGGATGGAAGAATCACCATAAGGGCGAACACAGTTCACCTCTACGCTATCCTTAAAAATTAGTTGATAACGAACTGTTTTCATAAACGGCTGATATCGCTTGAACCCGTATTATTTAGGTACGGGCCTGCGGTTGATGCGGAAATCCTTTCGCTCCTACGCCGAAATAAATAGACGCCGGCTGAGCTTCGTAAAAAAACAAAAAAAGCACGGCCCCATTTCAATTGCAGGGCCGTGCTTCCGGCTTTTCTTATATTGTAACGCATGCCAAAGAAAGATCTTCATTTGCGCCAACACAAATGGAGGCAAGCGGCTCATCGCAGTGTTCCACCATAAGAGAGGCGATCTGATCCTCCACCCTGCGGCGGATCAGGTTGCGCAGATCACGCGCGCCTCTCTGCCCACCAAAGGCTTTTTTCGCAAGGATCGCCGGCACACCCTCCTCCCAGGTGAAATGAATGCCCTTTTCGTGCAGCGGCTCCACCAGTTCATTGAGCATCAGCACAGCGATCTTTTCGTAATCCGACTCCGTCAAGGCACGGAACACCACCACTTCATCCACACGTCCGATAAATTCCGGGCGCAGGAAATCACTGAGCGCTTTCATGACTTTTTCCCGGGTGGCTGTCTGAACATCTTTTGCAAAGCCCATCGCACCCTCCTTGCGCTCGCTGCCCGCGTTGGAGGTCATAATAATCACGGTATTCTCAAAATTGACCGTGCGGCCCTGCGCATCTGTAATCCGGCCCTCGTCGAGAATTTGGAGCAGAATGTTGAGCACATCCGGATGCGCCTTTTCGATTTCGTCGAATAGGATGACGGAATAGGGCTTGCGGCGCACCTTTTCCGTGAGCTGGCCCGCCTCGTCATAGCCGACATAGCCGGGCGGAGAACCGATGATGCGGGACACGCTGTGCTTCTCCATAAACTCGGACATATCCAGGCGGATGAGCGTTTCCGGCGTATCAAACAACTCGTTGGCAAGCTGCTTGACCAGCTCTGTCTTCCCCACGCCCGTAGGGCCGACGAAGATAAAGGAAGCCGGGCGACGGCGCGGGCTGATCTGCACACGGCTGCGGCGAATCGCGGCGGATACGAGCGCAACCGCCTCATCCTGGCCAATCACTTTGCTTTTCAATGTGTTTTCAAGCCCCGCCAGGCGGCGCAGATCGCTTTCGATCACCTTACTCGCGGGGATGCCGGTCCAAAGCTGGATGACATTGGCGAGGTCATCCTCTGTTACGCCGTTGTCATCCGCCGCCGGCTTTAACTTGTTTGTTTCGCTCTCGCAGGCGACGATCTCAGCACGAACACGGGAAATTTCCTCCAAATCCATCTCCTCGGTATCGTTCATGAGATCCTCTTCCGTCTCCTTGAGCTCCTGAAGTTCATTGCTCTTCTTCTGATAGTCGCTGATGGCCTTATTGCGCAGATTTGCGCAGGTACAGGCTTCGTCCAACAGATCGATGGCTTTATCCGGCAGGAAACGGTCGTTGATATAGCGCTCAGAGAGCACGACAGCGCGCCGCACCAGCTGATCGCTGATTTGTACATGGTGATAATTTTCATAATAGCTTTTGATGCCCATAAGCATCTGATAGGTATCCTCAATCGATGGCTCTTCCACCTTCACAGGCTGGAAGCGCCTTTCCAGCGCTGCATCCTTCTCAATATTTTTGCGGTATTCGTTGAAGGTGGTTGCGCCAATCACCTGGATTTCGCCACGGGACAGGGCGGGCTTGAGGATATTCGCCGCGTTCATGGAGCCCTCTGCATCGCCGGTGCCCACGAGATTGTGCACCTCATCAATGAAGAGGATAATATTGCCGTTTTGTTTTACCTCTTCAATCAGGCCCTTGATGCGGCTTTCAAACTGGCCGCGGAACTGCGTGCCTGCAACGAGCGCGGTCAAGTCAAGCAAGTGCAGCTCCTTATCAGCCAGCCGCGCGGGCACCTCACCGTTTGCCATGCGCAGCGCGAGGCCCTCCGCAATGGCGGTTTTGCCAACGCCCGGCTCGCCGATGAGGCAGGGGTTGTTTTTCGTGCGGCGGCAGAGAATCTGCACCACGCGGTAAATCTCACGGTCGCGGCCAATAATACGGTCAATTTGGCCGTCTTTCGCGCGCTGGGTCAAATTGGTGCAGTAAGCGTCAAGATACTTGCGCTTAATCTTTTTCTTTTCCTTACTTCTGCTGCGCTTCGTCTTGGTTTGCTGCGCTGCATCAGGCGCTTCGGCGGGGAGCGTTTCTTCCTGCTCAGGCGTGCCGTCCCCCTGCGTTTCGCTCATTTCACCGGGCTGCAAATTCAGATCCATCAGCCCCTGCATAAAGGGAAAGGTCCCCGCGCCGCCAGGCTCGAAATCCTCACCGTTTTCACCGCCAAACATCCCGCCGAGTTGTTCGCTCATTGCATCGAGATCCTCTTCGGTGATGCCCATGCTCTCCATCATCTGCTTAATGGGGCCAATATTCATCTCCATTGCGCACTTTAGGCAAAGCCCTTCCGGCGTGCTCTTTTCCCCGTCCACACGGGAGATAAAGATCATGGCAGGGCGTTTTTTGCATCTGCTGCAAATTGGCTGTTTCATATGCTAATAATCATCCTTTCACTTAAGAGGCAAAACAGATTTTCAGTGGTTTGGAAACCTCATATTCCTCTGAAGCCGGCAGAAACGTGCAATCAGCTTGTACGCTTCTGCCGGCCGCAGCGGCGGAATACCGCTGTGCGGAATAGAAGCGTCCATTCCGCACAGGCACACCGTTTTATTTTTGAGGGGGCTCCTGCTGTGGCTTCTTCCGGTCGCGGAATTGGCGGAAGGTCTCAGGCAGATAGCTAATGAGGGCAACGAGGGTAAGAATGGCGGATACAACGACCAATATCATAATCATCCAATCCGGCATAGGCGAAGCGCCAAGCTGCACAAATGCTCCAAAGCCCGGCCCAAAAGCGATGATAGCAAGCATCACGCCATAGAAGGCAAAGGTTGCCACCTTGCCGTAAATTTCCGCCGCGCCGGGGCGAAGCCCGACTGCGAGCATCACCGCGCCGCCGAGGATCATCAAGCCCTCCTTGCACAGGAAGAACAGAAATACCCAGCTAAACGCCCGCATGGCGCCGCTGGTCGATTTGTGAAACTCCAGAAATAACATCACGGCAATCGTGATTTGCGTAATTTTATCCGCCACTGGATCGAGCACCTTCCCCAAAGCGCTCACCTGATGAAACCGGCGGGCAATCTTCCCGTCAAAAAAATCGCTCAGGCCAGACAGGAACAGCACGAACACTGCCCACAACACATGGCCTTGATAAAAAAGCACTGCAAACACCGGCACCAAGATGATCCGGATCAGGCTTAGCAGGTTGGGAACCGTCAGGCATCCCTTAAAAAGACCCTTCAAATACGACACACCCTTTTCCACACATTTTGTTGATTTGCCAATATGCTTATGTGATCGCTCTCCGCCCGGTTTATGAAGCGATGCCAGAAACTAGAAGGAGCTCGCGAACCATTCCCATCACAAAGGAAGATTCCACCGTTTGCTGAAAAGCGGCGCCTGGCGAAGCGAACAGGTTTGCCGCCAGCTGCAAGGCAACGCCCGCTACCAACACCACCAGCAACCCTTTGAACGCGCCCATCACGCCGCCAAGTGCGGCATTTGCCGTGCGCAGGACAGGAAGATGAAAGAAGCGGTCAATCACTGCCGCCAGAATACGAAATAAAATCCCAAATATGAGAATTAGGCCCACAAAGAGGGCAAGCCTGCACAGCAGGGTGACAAGCGGCCTTGCGATGCTATCGGCCAGTGTCTGCGCAAGCGCCGCGCCGCTAAGATCCGCCGAAAGGATCTTCTGCGCCAGCGCTGCCGTATCAATGCCCAAGGATGCTGCAAACTGCGCGATCACATCGGGCAGGCTCTCAAGAGCGGCATGCGCCTGCTGGGCGGCTGTTGCCGCGCCCGACAAATCCGGAAGCCGAGCGGCAATTGCCTGGGTAACCTGCTGTGCAAAAAAACGATCGTAAATCTCAGGTGCGATCAGACCACTAAGCGAAAGCGCACAGGCGCCTGCGAGGAAAAATCCGACCAGTTCCATGAGCGAAAGCACAAATCCGCGCTTTGCCGCTACGATGATGCACACGAGCAGCACAGCGAAAAAAGCAAAATCCAGCACCAAGCCCAAACAGTCCACCTCTTCTCGGAAAATTAAAAGAAACGGGAATAAATCCGGCCCTTCCATAAAGCTCTCCGCCGCCCTGGCGGGAGGCCCATTCCCTTTATATTATTAGAATTCTAGTATAGCATAAGCCATCCATAATCACAATAGATAACATAGCTCCCATCCCAGCCGGAATCCACTATGTATCCAGCGATTTATCCCGCGTATCCAAGCGATCCAGTTCACCCATTGAGAGCACATAAGTGCTCCTGCCGGATACCAGCACGCGCAGCGCATCGCTCCGAACAGCAAAATGGCCGATCTTCCTGCCCTTTGCGTCAAAGGCCTGCACGCTGCCGGCGAGCAAAACGGCGGTGTTGCTGCCATCGCAGGATACCCAACGCACCTCCTGGCCGAAGGATTGACGGAATTTTTCCTGCCCTTCCTCATCATAAACAATCAAATCGTTTGCATTCATGCTGCCATATTCCGCGAGCACCAGAGCGCTTTCCCCCTCCTCAGAGGCGGAGAAGCAGCGTAGCTCATTCGTCCCAAAGGAAAACGGTTCCATCATCTTTGTTCTGTTTTGGATCACGCCCCGCAGCGAGTCGCCTGTGACCAAAATGGTGGATTTACCGGAAAAGGAAACGTCAAACAGCGAAACGCCGGGGTATTCCAAACTGGCTAAGGGCTTGTCTTTAGAAAAGGCAAAAACATACGTTTTGGAATACAGCTTGCCAGAGGAGGAGCCCGCTACCGCCACGGCGGCGTATTTTCCATCATCCGATAAAACTATGTCCATGATATAGTCGTTCGATGAACGCCATTTGAATACTTCATTAACATTTTTATCATAGACCGTCAAAAAGCTTGCAGCGTTATCCTCACGGGTTGCAACGGCAAAATTCCCACTGCGCCCGATGGCGCAGGTAACGATATCGGATTCCAGCTCCTTTTCGAGCAGAATTTTGGTGCGATTTTGCAGCCGCAGCTTTCTTCCCCCGCGATCATATACGATCAGCCTCCCTGCGCGCAGATCCATCGCGGGTCGCTTATAGGCATGCGGCATGCGGCTGACCTCTCGGCCGGAGGAATCGAGCACGGTGACCGCCTCATCCGTCAGGAGCAACACATCCGGCCCCAGCATTCGCATATCGCGCACAAGATTAGAATTGATCGAGTAGGGAAAGCCTTCGCTTTGCTGCCCCTGCCCGGCCTGCCCCTGTGAACGCCCAGGCAGCACCTGAACGCACACCCCTATCACCACAGCGGCTAAGATGACCACAGCGGCAGCCAAAGCTATCATGATCCTTTTTTTGCGTCTGGCTCGCAGTCGCCCCGCGGGCGATTGCACTGCCTGATCTTTTTTCATGGCGCATCCCTCCATCGTTATGTGAACTGGGGGCAGCAGGCTTTTGCCTCCTACCGGCCGCGCTGCCTTTTAATAATACACGCGGTTGAGATAAAGCCCCTGCGCCGGGGCGGTGATCCCCGCGCCGCTTCGGTCGCGCCCTTCCAGAATTACCGGAATCGCCCCGGAGCGCAGTCGCCCTTGCTCCAGACTTAAAAGCGTACCCATCATGATGCGCACCATGTGGTAAAGGAAGCCGTCCGCCTCCACAAAAAAAGAAACGATCTCGCCCTTTCTTTCCACACGCGCCGCACGGACGGTACGCACCTTATCCGCCACACTCCCACCCGCGGCGCAGAAGGCGGAGAAATCATGCCGCCCCACAAAATCCTGCGCCTGCTGGTTTAAATAGGCCACGTCAATCACATAAGGATAATGCAGTGCGCGCCCTTCCCAAAAGGGGTTGCGTGTACGGCTGTTACATATTCGGTAGACATATTCCTTCCCCTTGCAGTCATAACGCGCATGGAATGCCGCCGGAACCTCTTTGCAGCCGAACACCGCAATATCGCGCGGCAGGTGGGCGTTGAGCGCCGGTATGAGGCGCTCGGAGGGGATGCCATGCTCCGTGCGGAAGTTACAGCAATACGTCATCGCATGCACGCCCGCATCCGTGCGGCTGCATCCAGTGACTGCGGAACGCACGCCTGTGACAGCCTCCACAGCATCCTGCACACACTGCTGCACAGTTACGCCATTGGGCTGAACTTGCCAGCCGTGATATTCCTGCCCGTTAAAGCGCAGGGTAATAAGCAGATTGCGCATAAGCTGCCTCCTTTGGGAAACGTTTGTAACCGCCTGACTCGTCACAGCAGGGAGGGGATAAAATGATTGATCACAATTACGCCCGCCAGCACCGCGGCCATTGCAAAAAGCGATCCAAAATCCCGAAAGGCCAGCTGCATACGCTTCATCCGGGTGCGGCCTTCCCCGCCGCGGTAGCAGCGGCAATCCATTGCAAAGGCGAGATCATACGCCCGGCGGAAGGCGGAGATAAACAGTGGAATAAAAATCGGCACCAGCGCTTTTGCCCGCTGAAAAAGGTTGCCCGTTTCCAGATCCGCACCGCGGGCCTTCTGTGCATTCATGATGCGGCCCACCTCATCAATGAGCGTGGGGATAAAGCGCAGCGCAATCGTCATCATCATAGCGATATCATGCACCGGCACCCGAAGATAGCGAAGCGGCGAGAGAAGCCGCTCCAGCCCGTCGGTGAGGTTGGTAGGCGTGGTTGTATAGGTCAGAAGCGAGCTGCTGATGATGAGTGCCATGATGCGGATTGCCATAAAGAGCGCGGTATACACACCCTTTGTGGTGATATGAACAATCCAGAAATCAACCAGGGTTTTTCCGCCCTGGACATAGAACAAATTGAGCACCGAGGTAAACACGACGATGATCACAATCGCCTTAAGCCCCCGCAGGATCATTTTCAGCGGCACGCGGGACAACGCCACCGTAATGCCCAGAAAGGCGAGCACAAGCGCCATGGAGGCAAAGTTATTTGCCAGAAAAATCAGCACAATAAACACTGCCGTGAGGATTACCTTCATGCGCGGATCCATCCGGTGAAGCAGAGATTTCGCCGGGTAATACTGCCCAATGGTAATATTGCTCAGCATTCTGCCGCCTCCCTTCTACCCTCCAGACGCAGGAGCTCCTCTTTCCCCTGCCTGACGGTATAAACGCTGTCGCTCACAGGGAAACCACGCTTTTTCAGCTCCATGAAGATACGGGTCACCTGCGGGACATTGAGCCCCATTTGGACAAGCTCCTCCCCTCGTGAATAAACCTCCGGCACTGTGCCATACATCGCAAGATGCGACTGGTTCATCACGAGCACCTTGGTAGCGAGTTTCGCCACATCCTCCATACTGTGCGAGACGAGCAACACCGTGCTCTCTGTCTCCTGCTGATAAGCCTTTACAAGCTCCAGAATCAGATCGCGCCCGCGTGGGTCGAGGCCCGCGGTGGGCTCGTCCAGGATGAGCACCTCCGGCTCCATCGCCATCACCCCCGCAATCGCGGCGCGACGCTTTTCACCGCCGGAGAGGTCAAAGGGAGATTTTTCGAAATACTCCTCCTTGAGCCCTACGAACTGCGCGGCGCGGCGCACACGCTGATCGATTTCCCCCTCGCTCAGACCCATATTTTTTGGGCCAAAGGCGATGTCCGCATAAACCGTGGATTCAAAAAGCTGATATTCCGGATATTGGAAGCAGAGGCCCACGCGAAAACGCACGCTCCTAAGCTTCGCCTTATCCGCCCAGATATCCTCCCCATCAAGCAGGATCTGCCCGGAGGTGGGTGGCAAAAGGCCGTTAAAATGCTGGATCAGCGTTGATTTGCCGGAGCCGGTATGGCCGATTACACCCACAAGCTCCCCCCGCTCAATTGCAAAGGAGACATCCTCTACGGCCGCGACCTCAAACGGGGTGCCCTCCCCATAGCGATATGTTACGTTTTTTGCCTCTAACACAACGGACAATTATGATTCCCCCAAAACAGACTTCAGATGTCAGGCCACAGATAACAGAACGACCACGTATTGTATGCTTGTCATACGAACGACCGAAGCCTGTCATCTGGTCAGCTTGTCGAAAAAGGTATATCGATTTTTCAAAATTCATAAAGATGATTTCGCAAAAGTTTTTTAAAAAATATTTTTAAGGTTATCAGTTGTAAATTACTCTGATAAAAACAAAAAGTTAAGCATGCGCTCAGGCCGCGCGGGCCCTTCCTTTTCCGTTCGGCCGGAAAAGGAAGCAAAAGGGGCCGTTAAAAGCACGGCACTTCGGCAGCGAGAAGCGTTGATGCACGTTGAAACCTGTTCGGCGAGACGCCCAAAAACTCGCTGTGCTTGCGAAGCAACCGCATCCTCACCGGCGCTCAAACAATTTGGGCGCTCGTTTGACCGCTTTGCGGTCAAATCCCCTCACGAGCCACGCCGTCAGACTCTGCAAATGCTGCCTCGGCCTTCCGCCAGCGTTCTGCGCTGCATTTAGATGTTCGTTTCGTAGGCTAATTCGCAACGAGGTTTTTTGTGCACTTTTTTCTTTCATCTGGCTTTTTCGACAGCCTAGGTATCCGATATCTGAGATGCAAGCGCGTCCACGCACTCTTCCACGGTCAGAATATCCGGCGGGAGCGCCCAGCCCTCCCGCCGGAGCTCGTCGGCAAGCTCCGCAGCCTGTGGCACATCGAGCCCCACGCGCTTCAATTCCTCCACTTTGGAAAAAACCGTGTGCGGCGCGCCGTCCATCAGGATTTCGCCGTTATCCATCACAACGACGCGGCCCGCACGCGCCGCCTCATCCATAAAGTGTGTGATGAGCACGATGGTAATGCCTTTCTCACGGTTAAGGCGCCGAATGGTTTTCATCACCTCCGCGCGGCCGCGCGGGTCGAGCATAGCGGTCGGCTCGTCAAGCACGATGCAATCCGGCTGCATGGCGATGATCCCGGCGATTGCAACACGCTGCTTCTGCCCGCCGGAGAGGCGGTGCGGCTCCTTCTCGCGGAAGTCATACATTTCCACAGACCGCAATGCATCATCCACGCGCTGGCGGATTTCCCGCGGATCCACGCCCAGATTTTCCGGACCAAAGGCCACATCCTCTTCCACAATGGTAGCGACGATCTGGTTATCCGGGTTTTGAAACACCATGCCCACCGTTTGGCGAATCTCATATTTCATCGCTTCATCCGCCGTATCCATCCCATCTACGAGCACATGACCTTCTTCGGGGAGGAGGATCGCATTGCAGAGCTTGGCAAGGGTTGATTTGCCGGAGCCGTTATGCCCGAGCACCGCCACAAACTCCCCTCTCCGCACGGAAAAATCGAGGTGCTCGATGACACGCGGCAGCGGCGTTTCCGTATCGCTGTCGTACCGGAAGCTAACGTTTTGAAATTCAATGATATTGTTCATGCGTTATCATCCTTTGATTCAATCATTCCCGGCACGCAGGCCCGCGCCAGATTGCCGTTGCTCCGCAGGGCAGCGCCATCTGGGAGGCAGAGGCCGGAAGGCCGATTTCATCGGACGAAACCGCTCCGCCAAAGCGCGGATTGACCACCGCGCCCAAGATATACTGCATCACGGCCGGGGAAAGGCCGGTCGTATAGGAATTGACAAGCACCATCAGCGCATCCTCTGAGAGGACGCCCGTGCACAGCTCCACAAAGGAGTATATCTTATCCTCCAGCTTCCAGATCTCCCCCGACGGGCCACGCCCATAGGAGGGCGGGTCCATGATGATAATATCATAGCGATGGCCGCGGCGAATTTCCCGCTCGACGAACTTAACGCAGTCGTCAACAATCCAGCGCACAGGCCTGCCTGCCAGCCCGGAGGCTGACGCATTCTCCTTCGCCCAGGCAACCATGCCCTTGGAGGCATCCACATGCACCACCTCGGCGCCCGCCTCCAGGCAGGCGAGCGTTGCGCCGCCCGTATAAGCAAAGAGGTTGAGCACCTTCACCGGCCGGCCGGCCGAGCGGATCACATGGCGCACCAGATTCCAGTTGACCGCCTGCTCCGGAAAGAGCCCCGTATGTTTAAAGCCCATCGTTTTGATGTTGAACCGCAGGGTGTGATAGCTGATCTGCCACACATCCGGCAGCCCGCCATACACCTCCCACCGCCCACCGCCCGATGAAGAGCGCAGATAGCGGGCGTTTGCCTTTCTCCATAGGGGATGCGCCCGCTTTGTCTGCCAAATCACCTGCGGGTCCGGGCGGATGAGGGTGATCTCCCCCCACCGCTCCAGACGCTCACCGGACGAGCAGTCAATCAGTTCGTAATCCTTCCAACTATCTGAAATTCGCATTCGTCAAATTAACCTTTCCCGCACCACCTCGGCGATAGATTCGCCAAGACGCTGAATTTGTTTCTCATCGCGCCCCTCAAGCATCACCCGCACGAGCGGCTCCGTGCCGGAGACACGCACCAATACGCGGCCGCTATCGCCAAGTTCCTCTTCGGCAGCGGCAATTGCAATTTTAATCTCCTCATCGCTGTCAAAACGCACCTTGCCGAAATTGGACACACGCACATTGATTAATACCTGCGGGAAAACCTCCATGCAGGAGGCAAGCTCCGACACCTTCTTCCCGCTGCGCTTCATCACACCAAGCAATTGGACAGCGGTGAGCTGGCCGTCGCCGGTGGTTGCAAAATCGAGGAAGATCACATGACCGGACTGCTCTCCGCCAATCGAATAGCGGTGTTTAAGCATGTGCTCGAGCACATAGCGGTCGCCTACCTTTGTGGTTTTGCATTGGATGCCGTTGTGTTTGCAAAATTGGAAGAAACCCATATTGCTCATCACCGTGACCACGGCGGCATCCTTGGCGAGTTGGCCACGCCGCTTCATATCGAGCGCACAGATCGCAATGATCTTATCACCGTCAATAAGCCCGCCCTTTTCATCGATCACCAGCAAACGGTCTGCGTCGCCATCAAAGGCAAGGCCGATATCACAGCCCTGTTCCACGGTATAGGCCTGGAGCTGCTCCAAGTGTGTCGAGCCGCAGCGGTCGTTAATATTCACGCCATCCGGCTCCGCGCTGACGATGTGGCATTCCGCGCCGAGGGTGGTGAACAGCTCCTTGGCCGTAACGCAGGCCGACCCGTTTGCACAGTCAAGCGCTACCTTCATCCCATCAAAACGCAGATTTGTTGTGGAAATGATATGGCCGATATAGTCGGAGAGCGCATACTGTGCGCGGGTGACCTTGCCGACTTCCCCGCCCACCTTGATGGGGGGAACGCGCGCTTCATCGAGGATGATCGCTTCGATCTCCTCCTCGAGCGCGTCCGGCAGCTTGTAGCCATCCGATTTGAAAATTTTAATGCCATTATATTCGCAAGGGTTGTGGCTGGCAGAGATCATCACGCCCGCATCGTAGCCATATTTCGTGACGAGATAGGCGACCGCCGGCGTGGGGACAACGCCCACGAGCAGCACGTCGGCGCCCACAGAGCAAAAGCCCGCCGTGAGAGCCGCTTCTAACATTTCTGATGAAATACGCGTATCCATGCCGATCAATACGCGGGGGCGGGAATGGGTATCGTCCGTGAGCACCATAGCGGCTGCACGGCCGATTTGCATGGCGAGTTCACAGGTCAATTCGCTGTTGGCAACGCCGCGCGCGCCGTCTGTACCGAAAAGTCTTCCCATTGAGAATAGCACCTCCAAAAATGATGTGGGTTTCGGGCGCAATGCGCCCGCCTTCCATTGAATCTTCTCTACCCCTTTATAAATCCAGCTTTTGCTGCCCCGGCATATCAATGCCGAGATGCCGATAACCTGCGGGCGTAACAATCCTGCCGCGCGGCGTCCGGCTCAAAAAGCCGATTTGCATCAGATACGGTTCGTAAACATCCTCGATTGTGACCGCTTCTTCCCCAATCGCAGCGGCGATCGTCTCAAGCCCAACCGGGCCTCCGTTATAGTTACGGATCATAGCGGTGAGCAGAAGCCGATCAATAGAATCGAGCCCTAGAGAATCGATCTCCATGCGGTCGAGCGCCGCCCGGGCATTTTCTGCGTCGATCACGCCGTTGCCAATCACCTGCGCGAAATCCCGCGCCCGCTTTAAAAGCCGGTTTGCAATGCGGGGCGTTCCGCGCGATCGGGAGGCAATTTCCCGCGCGCCCTGCGTATCCACCTCAATATTGAGAATCCCTGCGCTGCGGTTGACGATCTTGCCCAGTTGCTCCGGCGTGTAGAGCTCTAGGCGCAAAATCACGCCAAAGCGGTCGCGCAGCGGGGCCGTAAGCTGCCCGGCGCGGGTGGTCGCACCCACAAGCGTGAAACGCGGCAAATCCAACCGGATGGAACGGGCGGACGGCCCCTTGCCGATGATGATATCGAGTGCATTATCCTCCATTGCCGGATAGAGCACCTCTTCCACGCTGCGAGAAAGACGATGAATTTCGTCGATAAAGAGCACATCGCCTTCACTCAGGTTCGTCAGCAACGCGGCGAGATCTCCGGGTTTTTCAATGGCCGGGCCGGAGGTCACGCGCAGGTTCACTCCCATTTCATTGGCGATGATGCCCGCGAGCGTTGTTTTACCGAGGCCGGGCGGGCCGTAGAGCAGCACATGGTCGAGGGCCTCCCCGCGCCCACGCGCCGCCTCTATATAAATACGCAGGTTCTCTTTGACTTTTTCCTGCCCGATATAATCTGTGAGCACCCGCGGGCGGAGCGAGGTTTCCAGATCCGCATCCTCCGGCACATAGTCTGGGGCGACGATGCGATTTTCAAAATCCGTATCCATAATAGTATGACCGCCTTTTTCAAAATTCCATTGGTTTCGTGCCCTGCCCGTCAAAAAGAGGCTTTACGAGGTATAGACAGGGATTTTCCTCATTCCAAAGCGTTTCAAAAATTTCCAGAGGTTCAAATCCGCAGGCAAGATAAAACGCGCGCGTTTTCACATAGGAAGCGCTGCCCACCGTGTCGGCAAGAGTTTTCACCGTGAGGTAGCGGTAGCCGCGCGCAACATAGCTGTGCGCGCACAGCCTCAATAAGGTGCAGCCAATGCCTTGGCGGTGATATTCCGGCAGAACGCCCATCACGGCAATTTCACACGCCGCGTCGGTATGCTCCTCAGCTGCGAGAAAGCCAATGGGCTCCTCATCCTCCAACGCACAGAGGAAAAATTGGGCGCGGGTATTCTTTGCATACTGCCTAGCCGCTTTCCAGTCGCCAAACCAAGCAGGCAGCGCATGCAAAATGCGCAGGCAGATTTCCTCTTTACGATCCGGGTCCAGCACATGCCGATATTCCACAAAATTCCCCCTAGTCACCGCGCCCAAGAAGCGCAGGGCAAGCGCGAAGTCAATCCATAAAAACAAATTTATAGCGGGCGCGCCAACACCTTGAGGGCCCGTTTAATGAGCTCCTCCACCGGGAGGGAGCTATCCAGCTTGCCGACCGCAACGCTCGCCTCCGACTGCGCGTAGCCGAGCATCACGAGAGCGCTGACAGCCTCCGCCGCCGGCCCCGCCGCGTTGGCAGATCCTGCCGCCTCCAGCTCAGGAGAAGAAAATTGTTCGGGCAAGCCCTTAGCGAGCTTATCCTTGAGCTCCAGCACCACGCGCTGCGCAAGTTTCGGCCCCACGCCCTGCGCGCGGGTGATGGATTTGCTATCCCCCGTGGCAATACACAAAGCGAGCTTTTCCGGCGAAAGCTCTGAAAGGATGGAAAGCGCGGCCTTTGGCCCCACACCAGAAACGGAAATTAGCATTTTAAAACACGCAAGCTCCGTTTCACCAAAAAAGCCGAACAGGTCGAGCGCATCCTCGCGGACGTTGAGGTAGGTGTAAAGCGTTACCTTACCGCCCGCAGGGCCCAGTTGTTTTAAGGTGTTAAGCGTTGTCAGGCATTTGAAGCCAACGCCGCCGCATTCGACGACCGCTGTGGTCGCATCCATATGGATGAGCGTGCCGGTCACGCTGTAAATCATCGAACCTTCAGCCCCTTTTCCCTTAATTTTCCCATGAGCGAGCCGCTCGCATGCGCATGGCAAATGGCCATGGCAAGCGCATCGGCGGTATCGTCCGGCTTGGGGATTTCCGAAAGGTGGAGGATGAGCCGCGTCATCTCCTGCACCTGTTTTTTTTCCGCCCGGCCATAGCCTACCACGCTCTGCTTGACTTGCAGGGGCGTGTATTCATAAACCTCCAGGCCGCACTTTTGCGCCGCGAGCATCAAAACGCCACGCGCTTGGCCAACATCGATGACTGTTTTTGCGTTGCTGTTGAAAAAAAGCTTTTCAATAGACATCGCCTGCGGGGAATAGCGCTTCATGAGAAGCTCCGCCTCATCGTAAATCAGCTCCAGCCGCCGGCTGAAGGACATGCCTGCGGGCGTGGTAATCGCGCCGTAATCCAAAACTTTAAAATGATTGTTTTCATAACCGATCACGCCCCAGCCCACGATTGCGTAGCCGGGATCGATCCCTAAAATGACCATGCGAAACCCCTTTGCAAAAAGTTGGATAGATACATTAGGTTATTTTACCACAAAAACGCGTGCGGTTCAATTTTAAAATTCACGTGAATGGCGCGTAAAAAATTGAATTTCCATCCTTCCTCCCCATTTGTTTGCTTTCAATGGAACGGAAATAATATGGCTAAAGCGAGCGAAAGCTGCTTTCTCCTTTTCAATCGGCTATTTTTAACCTACAACAATCAATGATCAAGAAGCGGATATCGCACACATCTGTGCGAACAGAAAAATACAGCAAAGGGGCTGTTGCAAAATGCAAAACATTTTGCAACAGCCCTTTTAAAAAACCGTTTTTGCCTCACGCAGGCAAATTGCGGGCTTTGCGCGCCCGAAACCACGGTTTGTCTCATGACGAGTTTCCGCAAGGAGCGTTTTGCAACGCGCCCTTTTGATTTCCCATAAAATACTCTTTTAATCCGCCGACCTTTGCCCCGTCCTTCTCACCGTCGTTTTCACCTCTACCGTCAGCTCCGCCTTTGGTAGCACCTCCCGCCAACGATTTTCTACACTGCGAAACGCATCCGGCTCTGAGAGCCACAGCCGGTTCCCAAGCCGGAGAACATCGCTGCGATAACTCTTCAGGCAGATTTCAGCTGTGCTCCGGAGCTGGCTTTCCAGCATTGTTGAAACCGCAGCTTCAATTTGTGCGCGCACTTTGCTCTGCACGCTTCCGAAATCCGCGCGCTCAATCTCGTTGAGATCGCATACACAGTTGATCTCCGCGCGGTAGGCGGGCAACCCGTTTTTCATCTCCGTTGTAAATTTCGTATCCGCTTTAATGAGCTCCAACGACGCTTTGCCAAAGGAATCCCCCTCCACAACCAGGTCGCCGCTCTCGGCCTGCCCAGTCAAAAATAGGAGTGCGCGCGTTTCATCCGCATCCAGATCGCCTACATACTTCCCCTCCCGGAAGATTGCTAGCCCATCTGTCAACACCGTATCCATCTCCTGCGCCTTGTCCACCACTGGTTTTAAAAGCGGGAGATATACGTCCGACGTTTTATCCTCCAGCAGCGTAACCGCCTTGTGCAGCGGCATCTGGAGCGTTTTGGCGTTTACCTGCCCCATCTTCAAACCCATCTGGATTTCCCGCGCAGGAATCGAGCTGCCATTGAAGGGCGATTTGATGATATCCGCCGCCTTTCCCCGCGCCACGGCTAGATCGACCACTGGCCGTGTGGCGTAATCCCGCACAAAAAAATCGAGCGTTTCATTCAACCCCTCGCGCGCCACATCCGCACCGAATACGATGATCCAGTTGTGCGAATAAAGCGGCCTTCGCCCTGCGGTGAGCGTAACATTGCGCATGGCGTCCGCGATCGTTGCGCCGCTCGTTTCATAAACCTTCGTCACGTTGCCGGACATACCGTCATCCTGCCCGCCTGCAACCGCTGTGTTAAAGGCCTGTAATGTTAGAAGATAGCCGTCCGCCGTCCGATCCACACCGATGCCCTGCACGATCAGACGGTCGCGGATCTCACGCCCATCGTTGCCATAGTCATTATCGCAGCCTGTCAGCCCAAGAGCTAAGAGAAACACGGCGCAAATCGCAAATATCTTTTTCATACGGACGCCGCCTCCTTCTCCAGTTTTGCCTGCCTGCGCACCGGAGGAAGCAGGCACAGTGGGATCAGGATGACGAAAACGGCAAACAGGAGCATCATGATCTCCGGCCTGGCAATGGCGTCAAAGCGCTCATAATCCCCGGAGATAAACACGGCCGCCGTGCCGAGCACCAGGATGCACCCGGCGATCCACGCCTTTTTGAAGCGCCTGCCAAAGGCCCGGCGCAGGCAGGTGACCGTCAGCAGTGTAAAAAACGCGAGCTTAACGAACAGGCAGAGAATCCACACGCCCGTATGAAATGCGTCAAGCCGCTGTAGCACGCTGAATTCAGCGAGCACTGCCAGCGAATGAAACGGGAAGAGCTGCGTTTGAAAGAACACGCCCAGCACGGAAATCGCGCAGAAGAAGAGAAGCGCCATTGCCAGCGTCAGCCACAGCGTCCATTTGACATAACCCTTTGTGAGCTTTCCGCGCACGCGCGGCGCAATCACGGCGAGTGCCGCCGCCTCTGCCGTGCCGGAGAGGAAAGCCGCCGTGCCCCGAAGCGTTGGCATCATACCGTCATAAAACAGCGGCGTAAAATTTAGCGGCTCAAAACGCGGCAGCAAAACGGCGATCACAAAACCAAGCGTTACGGCCACCAGCAGCACTGCCAGGCCGGAGAGCCGCCCGAGCGCCTCCAGCCCGAAACCGGCCGCTGCACAGCTGATGAGAATGATAATCAGCAGAAAAATCGTGAAATCCGAATCTGGAAACAGCCGCGAGGTTGCAAACAAATCAAAGCGCGTCACGCTGAGCAGCGCCACGAAGAGGAAAAACAACGCATACAATACCGCAAGAATTTTAGAAAGCACAGGCGAAATCCTGTAGGCACAGTCAAAGATATCCCAATCTGGGCGTGCCTGATACAGCGCATACAACGGCAGCGCGCTGATAAGCATCCCCAACGGATACAGAAACGCCTGCACGAGCAAATCAGAGGAGAGCGCAATCTCATTGAGCGCAGGAATATACGTCAGCGTGACGAGAATCCGGCTGACGAAAAAGATGGAGTAGAGCTGAGCCGGGCTAATCTGATGCGAGTTTGTCATTCTACAGGCCGTCCTTTCTAACTGAACTGATTAAAAATCCTCCGGCTCCCGCTTATCTGAGCCGTTGAGATCCTGCACCTTCATCTTATAGCGGCCGAGGCGCTTCCAGCCGACCCGCAGCACAAGATCACGCATTGCGCCTTTTTCAAAGGGCGTGATGGGTGCGGAATACGGCACGCCATAGGGATTGATCGAGCAGGCGTTTAGGATGAGCAGCCCCAGGATGAGCATGATTCCGTACAGGCCGGTCAGCCCACCCACGATGATAAAGAGAAACCGCAGCACGGCCGCCGGCTCATAAAGCGACGGCACGACGAATGAGCTGATCGCCGTCAGCGCGAGCACAATCAACATGGGCGCGGCGATGAGCCCCGCTGTGACAGCCGCATCACCGATGACGAGCGCGCCGACAATGCTCACAGCATGGCCCACGGTTTTTGGCATCCGCAGCCCTGCTTCGCGCATGATTTCATATATAAAATGGATCACGAGCGCCTCCAGCATGATGGGAAAGGGCGTGCGCCCCTCCGATACCGCGATATCAAAGAGCATGCTCGCCGGCAGCAGCTCCTGATGGAAAATCGCCACAGCCACATAAATGCCCGGCAGCAGCATGCTAATGGCAAAGGAAATGAATTTGAGCGCACGCAGAAAGAGCGCATAAAAGGGACGATTGGAATAATCATCAATCGATTGAAAATTTTCAATGAAAAGGTGCGGCACGATCAGGGCGAACGGCGTGCCGTCCACAATGACGCCCACCCGCCCCTCACTGATTTTTGCGCACAGGGTATCCGGCCGTTCCGTAACACCTACGCCGGAGAAGAACGAAAGCCCCTTGTGATCCAGAAACGGCTGGATATAGCCGGATTCCAGCACCATATCAAGCTTCGCATTTTGAAGCCGCTGCTTGACCTCCTCCAGAATGTCGGGATTCACCCGATCCGAGAGATAGCAAAGGCAGACCATCGTTTGGCTTGTATCGCCCATATTGAGCATCTCGAAACGGGCATAGGGCGTTTTGAGCCGGCGGCGGATCAACGTGGTGTTCACCTTGAGCGTTTCTACAAAGCCGTCGCGCGAACCACGCTCCTGCACCTCCGTTTCCGGATCGGAAATCGAGCGCCGCTCAAAGCCCTGCACACCGAAAACCTCGCAGCGCGTCACACCGTCGATAAACAGTGCCGCAAAGCCTGACATCATCAGGTTGAGTACGTCCGCCATGTCGAAGGCTTCTTTATGATCCGTGCCGGAGAGCACGTGATCCCGCAGGTATAAAAACTGCTCGTCCGGCTCCTTCGGGATATTCGTGGCATGCAGGATGGGCGTAACCGCAATTTGGGAGAGTAGGAGATCATCGCACATTCCTTCGCATAGCACAAAGGCTGCCCGGTTACCATTGACAGGCAGCTCGCGCACCATCAGATCAAAGCTTGGGCCGAACACGCCGCGCAGGTAGATCAGGTTTTCCTGCAAAGAGGCAGAAATCTCCGCGGGCGGCACCTGCGTCGTTTGCGCATTGATCGGAGTAAAATCCTTCTGTACGGCATTTTTAAGCCATTGAAACATAAAACGGTCCTTCCTTTCCATTTGGCGGAAAAACAAAACAAATCAAAAATCCGCCGCTAACGGCAAAGCATAGGCCTTGCGAATAGAGGGTTCTTCAGGATAAATGATATACGCTACTGTTTTTTCCATCCTACTCCGGTTTATGCGGTGGAATATTACAGCGTAGAAACGCCATACTAGATATCGCTAAAGGCGGAAAATGAAAGCTTTGTACGCAACGCTGTGAAAGGCATGGATTGCGTATTGCCAGTCGGTACAAAATTTTGAATGGGGGCGCATGGAGTGATCCATATGCTGCTTTTTCATTTCTTTTCCGCCTTTAGACGGATGAAACAGGCCTTGCAAGGGAGGAAGCAGGATGATTATTACGCTCATCCGCGCGGCGATCTTATATTTTTTGATTGTCTTTTCTGTACGTATCATGGGTAAGCGGCAAATCGGCGAGTTGCAGCCATCTGAGCTCGTTATCACAATCCTGATCTCTGAGATCGCCGCTATCCCGATGCAGGATAACGGTGCGCCTCTGATTAATTCCGTGATACCCGTACTGCTGCTGATCTCCTTTGAGGTGATTGCCTCAGTCGTGAGTATGAAATTCCCCAAATTCCGCGGCCTCATGCAGGGCCATTCCCTCATTGTCATCCGCAACGGGATGATTGACCAAACACAGCTCAAGCGGCTTCGTTTTACCGTAGACGACCTGATGGAAGCGCTGCGGCAGAAGGACGTGTTCCGAATCGAGGATGTGCAATATGCAATTGCCGAAACCAATGGCACGCTGAGCGTTCTGCTCAAGCCGGAAAAGCGCGTTCCGGTAGCGGAAGAATTAAACGTGACGATTCCGGATGACGGCTTGCCGTGTATCGTCATCAGCGACGGACGCATCATCACCTCTGCTTTTAAGGATTGCGGGATGACGATGAAAAAGCTCCAGACCCATATCAAGAAAAGCGGGCTGGAGCTAAAAGATATTCTGATTATGGAGATTGACCGCAGTGGAAATACGACGATCATCAAACGGGATGAACGGCTGAACAACGGAAAAATGGGGTAAACCCTCCCCTTTGGAGGATGAGAAAAGTAAAAGGAACGGGCGCGATTGCCCGTTCCCTCATTCAATGGACTCATTTATGGTGCTTGAAAGGAGCAAGTTTCAATGAAACGCCTGATTACAGCAATTTCCCTGCTTACCATTGCGGGGATTTTATGCGGGATTGGATTTCTAAGCATGAAGAAACAAGTGGATACACTGACGCAGCTGTTCCATGAGGGCGCTCAAGCCGCACAAGCAGAGGATGAAGAACGGCTCCATACTTGCACAAAAGAGCTACAAAAAGCATGGGAAAAAAGCCATGTCGTTTTTTCTATGCTGATCCAGCATCACGATCTCGATGATTTAGAGACAGACATTCTGGATTTGAACAACCTTCTGAAAGAAAAGGAGTTTAAAGAATATAAACGGACGTGTGAAGCGGGAATCATTGAACTGGATCATATTTATAATTCGGAGATACCGTCGGTGGGGAATGTGTTCTGAAGAAAATATATCCATCCTATCTCCAATAAGCCTCATATAGGTGCGTTGAGATACGCTTATCCTCTGGAGGCAATTGCATATAGTCCCCATATAACGTCCTTAAAAACTCATCATATCCTTTCGGTGCTAAATAAACCTCACCTTCAAAATGGACAGGAATACTTTCATCAAAGCAGCTTCTATTAATCCTCTTTAAAACATTATCATATCCTATAACAGGGACACCTACCATTTTAGAGCCTTCATAAGGGTATTTTAACGCCCTCTTATTCAGTAATATAATCCAGTGATAATTACCGACAAGCTTCACTAGGAACATACGTATATAGCGCAATGCAGTTCTAATCATATTAGGACTTTTTTCATATGGAGAAAAGGATAACACAGACCACCGAAATAATTTTTTTTGAACTTTATAAAATTTTTCCGCTTTTCTTTCATCTTCTGGTACACCGTCCAATGGAAAAATATCGACATCAATCCCTAAAGGTGTCCCTCGATATTGGACTCCCTCTTCAATTTTCTCCGTTTCAATATGATATATTTTTGAATATGGTAAAAAATGATCTCGATTATTATATGGAGAAGATAATTTGCAGAAACTTATTTCTTGATTGCCTAACAATTTTATTAAACGCATATAATCCGGCCTTGGAATCACTACATCAATATCGTCATCCCAGGGTATAAATCCTTGGTGTCTAATAGCTCCAATTAGCGTTCCATAGGATAAAAAGTATCGAATTCCATTTTTATCACAATAATTAGTTAGCGTCTTCAATACATGCAACTCAATAGCCTTAATTTCTTGATCAGATATTTTATTCATTATCAGCCTGATCCTTTCTTATAAATAATTGAATCTTTTTTGCACTTCGGCCTACAATTTTCATCATTAAATCCTTGATCAAAAAGATAGACTCCCTACATATAATAAGCATTAAAATAAACATTGCCGCATTAATGATATAGCCACTTAATGAAGGTAAATAAATAAAACAACATTCACCTACTAAAATCAGATTGCCAATAATAAATTGTTTCGTAAAAACTCGTAATGGCATATATTTCTTAGTTCCAAACGACCGATATAAAAAAATTGAAAAATAGCTGGCACAACTGGCCAATGAGGCCCCCTGAATTCCGATAGCTGGAACTAATATGGCTGTAAAAATAATATTCACTACTGCCCCACAAAACGCAGAGAGCATCATTCCAACGTTATTTTTCGCCACTGTATAGTATGTTCCAATAAAAGTAGAAAAGGCGCCAAAGGTAAATGCTAAAATCAGTGCAGGGCTATACATCCATGATTCAAAAAATTCTGAAGAAACATATATCATCATAATCGGCTTCAAAACCAAAATTAAAAAGGATGACGCTAATAATATTAACTTATAATAAACACGAAACATCTTATTATTATATGCGACTTTATCTTCCTCATCTTCTGATTTGATTGCGGAAAATTGCCATGCTTGTTGAAATATTGTTACAAATGTATTAAGTAACGTTGGGATTTTATTTGCAATTGCATATAATCCATTCGCACCAGTTCCCAAGAATACAGTAATTATAATACGTCCGGACGAATTTGTCACCCACCAAAGCAGTGAGTTTGGAACTAAGGCTAAGCTATATCTCATCATTCCTCTCGCTTCTCTCCAGTGAAACGAGAAGCCTTTCAAATAATAAAATATTTTGCCTCCACAGAAGCAAAATAACGCAGTGGCAAAATATGAAATAATAAATGCTAAAAAATAACCAGTAATACCCCATTTTAAAACTACCAAAAATATTATATTTAAAGTTGCTGTCAAAGCGGTGTTCAGAATTGTGGAAGCTGTATAGATTTTAAGCTTTTCGATTCCTTTTAAAAAGGCCTGCCCCACATTAACAGCAGTAGCCCCTACTACGAGTAGATACAAATATACGGAATAATCATATAAGCTAGGAATTAAATAACATATAGGAATAATAACGATAGAAATGATTGAGCCGATTAAAAAAATAGCCATGCCTGTTGAAATAATTTTATTTCGATCTGCATGCTTATCCAGACAATAACGCATTATAGCTTCATGAATATTCATACAAACAAATGGCGTCATTACCATGGAGATTGTAAATATGAGGTCTGTTGTACCATATTGAGATTTTGATAATGCATAGGTATAAAGAGGAACCATAAAAACGCTGATTAATTTAGTCCCAATACTACCTAATCCAAATAGTACAGTATTCTGTAACAAATATTTTGTTCTATTCATTAACAACTTCCTCATAGATGTTCAATAATTGTTGTAAATTGTTTTTACGGTCATGTGTCTCAAGCGCATGTAGGTGGGCTGCTTCGGAAAAGCGCCGAGCCAAGTTATCGTTCTCGAAAAGCTTACATACATAATAAGATATCATATAAGGTTCATCAGAAGGGTATAAAAATCCTTCAACGCCATGAACAAGCATATTCGCAACTCCACCTACATGAGAACTAATACATGGTAGGCCCAAAAGCATCGCTTCACCCAACGAGTTTGGGCTATTTTCAATAGTAGAAGGCAATACAAATACATGTGCATTTAAATAGGCTTGACAAATTTGAGACTCATTTAATTCTCCTAAAAAGGTTATATACGGCTCTAGATGATTTCGCTTTACAATATTACGAATCATAAATTGATATGAACTCAGCTGAAGAATATCCTTCAGGGAATTGGTATGGATAAAATCTTTACCAGTCGTAAATATATGAGTATCAGGAAATTTCTGTATAATATGAGGAAGTGCCTCAAGAAATAGATGAAATCCTTTGATCGGATAATACGATTGTGAGATAAATATGCTGTGCCTTCTGCATTTATCCAAGCTCCAGCGAGCATGATAGAAAATGTCTCTTAAGGATTCATTGCAAAAATGATATTGAACAGTGGGATTGATTTGCAAAACACACGCTTTATCCCAGTCTGTGCGGCCAATCACATGATGCACCTGAGATATGGCCTGAATTTCATATTGGCCGCGTTTCATAAACTTTTTACGCTGCTGATTAATATTATCCTGCCTTAAAAAATCTCGTAATGTATAAAAACGTTGATATCTTATAGGAACTCCCATATTATAATGGTAAGAATATACAGAACAAAGACCCTGAATGCTAATGATTGTACGTAGCCGATTTTGGCCGGTTCGAATCATCGCGAGCGTATGCGGAAACTCTGTTCCAAAAATGTGAACAATGTCCGGCGTAGCAAGATCCATAATTCGTTGAAAGTACATTTCCGTTTGATCATCATAATACGTGGAATGGACGGTAGTGCAAGGGAATCCATAATAATGAATGTTGTCAATTTGTCCCGTTAAAATTGTGTTATTCCTGGCTTTTGCGATCGGAAAAGCGATTCCTAAATCAATATCTGTTCTTTTGCAGAGATCGGCAGCCATACTCACCATCCAACCGCCCGAATGACTTACTGGAATTCCAATTTTGCTGGCAATAGAAGGTAACGCAACGTTACAGACCCATAAAATTTTCATTTTTTTGTTTCAACCGCCTTTGAAGAATTATACAGCCTTTATAAAATATTGTTTGATCCTCTTTTAAGCCTATTAAACCTGTAAAAATAAAAATCCAGAACATTGTATTCCCCAAAAGAAATTGCGTATTCACTAATAAGCAAATCAAGAGGAAAACGAGAATCCGCATTATTTTATTGTCAGTGCATAATTTTGACAACTGATATTGAATCCATAACAATAATGCACCAGCGAATAATCCAAAAATAGCGAAAAAACTAAAAGTAGAATTAATACAAGAACCATTATCTGCAACCACAGTTGCAAAGCTTACGCCCAAGAAAGGGTGATCAAAAAAGAAATGAATGTCCAAAAACAGAGACTTCAGCCTCGCACCACTTGATTCATTAATACTTGTAATTTTACGCAATGTTTCTCGCACTAAAATAGCAAGGTTATCATTCAGTAAATATGCTAGTAAAGATACGGACGACAAAATAATTATAATACCGCCAAAATATACAATTATTTTTTTGGTAATTTTGTGTTCTACCACCATATTAATAGCAAATATAAAATATATAATCAACATTCCCAATATCCCAGGAGCCGAAAATGTGGTGATGACGGTCAAAGACAGAATAAAAATCTGCACGATACGAAACGACTTCCTCATCAACACCTCATAAACTAAAGCAATTAATAGAAAAAACTGATATACACCAGGTTCTCGAAAGATGCCAAAATTACGTATATAGGTTGGTATAGCGACCACATAGCTTAATCCACAATTAATAAAAGGGGTCCCGGACGAATTTAATATTATAGATAAGCTCTGATCCACCGCTCCCTCTGGAAACCATACAAATCTTAACGCATAGCACGTAATCAATGAATAAAGTGCCAAACAGCTTATTATATTACTATAACTTTTCAATAAATGGTCTATCGTAAAAATACACGTAAATAATATTGCTGTTCCAATATAGAATAAAATAGAAACAATATACAACTGAAAATCCAATTTCATCATTGTAGGAATCGCCATTAATGTGCATAATGAAAAACCCATTAAAAAAGACATTTTATTGAGGCATAAATTTTTTCTATTAGTGTATACGGTCAAAACTGTAACAAAAAGTACAGTGACAATTTGAATGATAAAAGTAGTATGAAAATTAAGCGTAATACTAGTTATTAAAGTATCACGGCTGAAAAAAATCATAACAAAAATAAAAATATAGGACAAAATTCTATTTATGTTTTTATTTTGAGTTAATTCCATTTTAGAATAGTTTAATTTTATATTCATAAGCCATTCACCATATCTATTATTTTTTTAGCTTGTATCATGTTATTCTTTGTCCGCATCACAAAAGCCTTTGCACCCCTCCCCTTTTGATGTAACACTTCTCTTGAATCAGATAATACAGACACTAAAGCCTCACCAATCCCATCTATTGTTTCATCATTTATTAAATAGACGAACTCTTCATACTCTTTCGGCATTCCAGGAAGCCGTGTCGTCAGGACTGGGGTACCAGATGCCATATACTCCATATTTTTAGAAGGAAAGGAGTATTTTGTATACAGTTCATGAGTCGGCCTTGGATTGATCAATAATGATGCCTCTATCTCTGCTTTTACAATTTCACTATTGAGGCGGGTACCAAAATATTTTACCTTATTATGCGTAAGGCAAATGTTTGTCAACTCATTTGCGTAATCACCATCGCCATAAATGTGCAGTTCGGCATCCGGAATATCCACCTTGATAAATGCCTCTACAAGCTCTGGAACCCCATATATTCTTTGAATTCCTCCCGCATACATACATATTCTTGGAAACCGCTTTTCGGCTAAATCATTTTTTTGCATTTCCATTGCTAGATCTACTTGACCTTCAATGACAAGATAGGGTTTTTGCTTTAAGTTGATAACCTGATTCATTTGTTCAGTCATAAATACATAGCTTTTAAAATATTGTATGATTTTATTATTTAAAAGAGAGTACAGTCCCTTTTTCGGTGAAAGCATAGTAGGTAAGTCTGTAACAATCCCGACACTTTTTAATCCCAGTAAACGAGATGCTAAAACGGCACCGGCAATAACTGAAAAATTTAAGACATCACAAATTATGATCGGTCTTTCTTGAGATCTCCGGCATACGCCTAAAAAACCAAATAAAAAATATAAAATGTTTTTTAATAACGGAATATTTAAAGTTGGAATATAATTATATGTTATATGATTTATTTGCTCTGTTTCTTTTCTAAAGAAAAATTTTTTACTGTTTTGCCGCGTAATCGGTAAGGCAGATAAAGTTTCAACCTCGACATTCTCCAGTCGGTTCATACCTTCCACTAACACGCGGTGATACTTCTGCGCTTGTTGACCTGGTTTAGAAGAGACATGTTCAAACAAGGATTTATATTTGGAACTACTGCATAAACAAGACACATAAAGAATCTTCATCTTTCTCCACCGACAATCTGTTTAAATATTTCCATATGTTGTTGCGCCATTTTTTCAATTGTATACTCACTAATCTTATAAAGATTATTGTACATCATTTTTCTAGTTAATGCGTAATCATTCAGTACCTCTATAATTTTCTCGCTCAGCGCCATTGGGTCATTCGATGGAACAATATAACCATTTTGACCGTTTTTTATTAATTCCAACCCTGCAACACACTGATCTGTCGTAATTACAGGAACACCAAAAGACATCGCCTCATTAATGACAAGCCCCCAGACATCTTTTCGGGTAGGTAAAACGAATAAGTCGGCTGCCATATAATAAGGAGCCAACTCACTTTTGGTTTTAAACTCGATGAAATGGACATGTGTTAAATGATGTTGATCAACATACTGTTTATATTCAGGCGTAGCTTTTCCTCCAATAATATAAATCCCTATCTCACGGTCAAACTTTCGGCATGCATCCAATAAAATATCAAACCCTTTGGATTCTATAAATCTCCCAACAGAAATTATCGCCCTATTTTCTGTAATGGACAATTGCTTTTTCCATAAGCTTTTCTCTTCAACGGATAAAGGCTTGTCCAAAATTTTATCTTGCCTAACCGAGGTAAAATGATAGCGAAAAATATATCGAGAATCAGCCCCATAATGCAAGAGATAGGTATCTGTGGTCTCACCAGGACTGAGCCATCCAACTGCGCTTGAAATAAAATGCTTTTTTATTTTATATTGTAGTTTAGATTCTTGCTTGGTAGTTCCTCCATCACAATTAAGTATAAAAGGAATCTTTTTTGTATTTAGATATTGTACTGCCAATAAACCTGTAGGAGTACTGTATCCGCCTACAATTATGATATCCCATTCTTCTCTCAAATACTTTAACACCGGAAAACACAACGAAGAATCTGAACCTACTGGTATACCATGGAGAAAAACCGCGCGGTAAGAAGTCGCTTTTTCTTCAAACCATTGTTTCTCTCGATCCTGAGCGATCTGCTTTTCAAACAGAACGGTGAGATCACACAATTTTCCTAACTCATTAAAAAAATCTACCCTATAGGGAGAAGGGATATTAGTCAAAAATAGAATCTTCATAATTCATACCTCGCCATACAAGCATCTATAGTGCTCAATAAACATTTTATCGCTTAAAGGCTCTGGATTAATGTGTATCATTCCTTCATGTATCTTTTGGCGCATGGCTTTAATTGCACGATACAATCCGTCAACCGTTTTATCAGTAACTAACATTCCATTTTCATCATGAATACATTCCTTACAGCCGCCCGTATCAAATGTTATTACCGGCGTTCCACAAGCGATCGCCTCTAAATTCGTCGTAGGATAATTATCCTCTAAGGTTGGATTCAAAAAAATATCCGCAGCACTATAGATCTCAATTAATTCATTCAAATCATCTGTACGTGTAATTCCCAACATATGATTGGAGAGCGAATGGCATTGCTGTTCTGTCAGCCCTACCACAACTATGCAAAAAGTATCGTCCAGCCGTTGAGATAACTCCAATAAATAATCAAGTCCCTTACGGGGGGACCAAACATTCGCAACAGACAGCAGCATCGTTTTGTTGGTCAAATGATTTTTTTCTCTAAAATTACTGTCGGTTGGCTTAAACTGATTTAAATCTATTCCATTGTGAATAGTATCAATGGGATAATTTTTAAAAAAAGACTGTTTCACTAAATCTTTTAACCAATCGGAAGGTGTTATAATCCGCAGTTTCGGGATGGAAGTGAACCATTCTTTCTTTTCTTTAAAATTACTTTGTGAATGATCCATCAGGAAACTCGCCGGATATTCTCTTTTCTGCGGACAATCGTGGCAACTGGTTTTCCAACGGTCACATCCAACAAAATCGAAATGAGAACAATGCCCCGTAAAGGCCCAGCAGTCATGTAACGTCCAAACAACCGGTTTCCCACATTCTCTGAGCCACTCAAACAGGGTCGGAAGATGGAGATAATAACCATGTAAATTATGCAAATGAATTATGTCCGGATCATATTCCCTAGCTGACCGAATAAAACGCTGCGTTGCCCTTTTCGAATAGAAACCATGCTTATCCGTAATGCGGCTACAGACGCCATGCAGATTCACAGCCAAATCGTTGCCAATCCGAATGCTTTTTACGTCGCCTGGCGCGTGGCCGCGGCCATAGGCAATCAGGCAATCGTCACCACTTTGGGTTAAATATCTCGATAGGTCTGCCGCGATACGTCCGGTACTGCCATATCCACAAACGGAATTGATTTGCAAAACCTTCATTTATTTTCCCCACACCGTTTTATTCACAATCTCCGTATAGCTCTGGATCAGCTTCACTACTTTCACTGACACATTCGTATCCGCATAATCCTCCGCCATAACAACCTCTTCCCGGTTATCCCGCATGGCAACGGCCAGATCCAGCGCCTGCTCCACATCCCGGCCGGTAATCCCGCCGATCACAACAGAGCCTTTATCGAGCACCTCCGGCCGCTCCGTCGAGGTGCGGATCAAAACGCCCGCAAAGCCGAGCATCGCGCTCTCCTCAGACAAAGTGCCGCTGTCAGAAAGCACACAGTAGCTGTTCATTTGGAGCTTATTATAGTCTAAAAAGCCAAACGGCTTCAGGCTCCGCACCAGGGGATGGAACTGAAACCCACGCTTTTCAATGTACTTTTTGCTGCGTGGATGGGTCGAATAAATAATCGGCATCCCATAATGCTCCGCGATATTATTGACGGCGGTCATCAAAGACATAAAATTCTCTTCGTTATCAATATTCTCCTCACGATGTGCGGAAAGGAGGATATATTTCCCCTTCTCCAACCCCAAGGTCTCCAAAATATTGCTTCGTTCAATGCGATCCATATGATCTCTCAACACTTCCCGCATCGGAGAACCAGTTACGAAAACCGTCTTTCCGTCAATCCCTTCCGACAAAAGATAGCGCCGGGAATGCTCTGTATATGGGAGGTTAATATCCGAAATATGATCCACAATCTTTCGATTGATCATTTCACTGACGTTCCAATCCCAGCAGCGGTTTCCAGCCTCCATATGGAAAATCGGGATTTTCAGCCGTTTTGCGGAGATCGCAGACAAAGCCGAATTCGTATCACCCAGCAGCAATACGGCATCCGGCTTTTCCTTCTCCAATATTTCATAGGATTTGGCGATAATATTCCCCATGGTTTCGCCTAGATCTTTCCCCACGCTATCCAAATAGTAATCCGGCGCCCTCAAACCCAGATCATCAAAAAAAACCTGATTGAGTGTGTAATCCCAATTTTGCCCCGTATGAACTAAAATGTGATGGAAATATCGGTCACACGCCTTAATGCAGGCCGACAACCGGATGATCTCCGGCCTTGTTCCGATAATCGTCATTACCTTCAGCTTATCCATTACAGTGCCCTCCACAAGAAGATTATACCTTTTCGTAATAGGTATCCGGACGATCTGGATTAAAAGGCTCACTTGCCCACATCACCGTAATCAAATCCGTATCTCCCACGTTAATGATATTATGTGTATAGCCAGTTGGGATATCGATCACTTTCATCTCATCCCCGCTGACGTGATATTCAATTACCTGCTGCGCTCCAATTTTACGAAACTGAATCAGCGCCTCGCCGCTCACAACAAGAAACTTTTCATTCTTTGTGTGATGCCAATGCTGACCCTTTGTAATACCCGGTTTGGCAACATTCACAGAAACCTGGCCACGGTCTGGCGACCGCAGGAACTCCGTAAAGGAACCCCTCTCATCCTGATTTTTCTTTAAAGAGTAGCTAAATTGGTCCTCTGGTAAATAGCTCAAATACGTTGCATACAGCTTACGAGTAAAGGCATCCCTCAGATCGGGAACCTCCAAATTCTCCCTGCTGTGATAAAAAGATTGAAGCAATGCCGCCACCCTGCCGAGCTTTACCGTTTCTGTAACTGGGACGGTGCAATAGGCGCCCTCGCGATGTTCTCCACCCTCCAGAGCGGCCAGCATTTCTTCCATTACGTCATCGATATATGCAAAACAGATTTCCGCATCCGGGTCATTTATCTGAATTGGCAAACCGCGCGAAATGTTATGGCAAAATGTCGCGATGACGCCATTATAATTCGGCCGACTCCATTTGCCGAACAAATTGGGGAATCGGTAAATCAGCACCTTTGCACCTGTCTGCTCCCCATACTCTGCAAGAAGCCGTTCTCCCGCCCGTTTGCTGTTGCCATACTCGTTGTTTCGCTCAGCCTGAATGGAAGAGGATAATACAATCGGGCACTGGTTATGATGTTGTTTTAGCGCTTCCAGAAGATTAGAGGTAAAGCCAAAATTTCCCCTCATAAAATCCTCAGGATTCTCAGGGCGGTTGACCCCCGCCAAATGGAAAACGAACTCGCAATCGTGAGCATATTCTTCTAAAAGGGTCGGATTCGTATCCAAATCATATTCATATAAATCTGTAAAACCGCGGTTTTTTAATTCAGCGCAAAGGTTCCGACCCACGAACCCCTTTGCGCCAGTCACCAATATTTTCATTCACTGATTCTCCCAAGCTGCAATTTCACTTCGAATATATTCCAAACTCAACAGCTTTTCCTTTACCTGCTCAACATCCAACCTTGTCGTATTATCTGAGTTGAACTCCGTCAATTTAACTTGCTCCGTATCTCCTTGTACAAAATATTTATCATAGTTCAGATCCCGTTTATCGCATGGTACCCGGTAAAAGTTACCCAAGTCGGTCGCACGGGCGCACTCCTCCTTGGTCAAAAGCGTTTCATACATCTTCTCCCCATGCCGGATACCAATCACCTTAACAGGGTTATCCGCATGGAATAGTTCTTTCACCGCTTGGGCCAGCACTTCGATGGTGCAGGCAGGCGCTTTTTGCACCAGGATATCGCCGCTCTGTGCATTCTCAAATGCAAACAAAACCAAATCAACCGCTTCCTCCAAGCTCATAATAAAGCGGGTCATTTTCGGCTCCGTAACAGTCAGCGGCTTTCCTGCTTTGATCTGTTCAATAAACAGTGGAATGACAGACCCTCTGGAACACATGACATTGCCATACCGTGTGCCGCAGATCATCGTCCGATCTGGGGCAACCGTACGCGATTTGGCGACAAAAACCTTTTCCATCATCGCCTTAGAGGTGCCCATGGCATTGATGGGATAAGCCGCTTTATCAGTAGACAGACAAATCACTTTTTTTACGCCAGCCTCAATGCAGGCAGTCAGGACATTATCCGTGCCAAAAACATTTGTCTTAACCGCTTCCATCGGAAAGAACTCACAGGAAGGCACTTGCTTTAGTGCCGCGGCCTGAAAAACATAGTCCACCCCATACATTGCATTCTTAATGCTGGCTAAATCGCGCACATCGCCGATATGATACTTAATCTTATCATTATGATATAGATGGCGCATATCATCCTGCTTTTTTTCATCACGGGAGAAAATCCGAATTTCCTTAATGTCAGTATCTAAAAAGCGTTTTAACACAGCGTTACCAAAAGAACCGGTTCCACCCGTAATCAATAAAGTTTTTCCTGCAAACATAATTCTCTTCCATCCTTCATTTCAATAAATATTTTTTCTAATTTATCGATAAACACATCTTTTGTAAAATGCTCTTCATAATAACGACGAGCATTCAACCCCAATCTGCAATAGCGTGACGGATCTTCAATATACTTGCGCATATTGTCAGCCAGCCCACGATCATCCGACGCCCTTGCCACCATCCCGCATTCTGCTTGAGTAATCACATGGGCGGCCGCACCGTCAATGGCTGCAAAAACAGGCTTTCCAAGCGCCATATATTCCTGCAATTTAGCAGGCATCGTCATACCGACTGCATTATCACCTCTTAACGTTAATAAAAAGGCATCTATTTTTTCATACGCATGAATCAATTCATCACCAGTTACACGGCCATGAAAAATAATTTTTTGATCCTCACGAAGCTGGTTTACCAGCTGAATACAATTTTCAAGATTAGACCCGTCTCCATAAATATGAACTTCAAAACACTTTAAATCAGATAGGCGGTGAACTGCTCGTATAATGCATTCCACATCTTGAGCACTTCCAATGTTTCCTCCAAACGCAAATCGAATGACAGAAGATTCCGCAGTACATTCCGTTAATTCCGCGGTCAGCACATCATCTGAATGCTGCGGAATATAAACAAGGCGAGCAGGATCAACATGGTTTGTCTGCGTTAAATAATCAATAAATGGATAAGAAGTAACGCCGATCACGTCGCATTTGCGATAAACCCATTCGCTATATCGATGAACCAGACGAAATAAGATGGAGCGCTCCGGAATATTCCAAACCTTTAAACATTCCGGCCAAATGTCAAGGCAATATAAAAATAACTTTTTACCGCTTCTCTTCTTCATAGTAAGCGCCGCGTTTGCCATAGTAACAGGTGAGGACTGATAAGAAAAAATGATATCATAATCTTTTTTAGCAAATTGCGCATAGAGCGTTGAGTTAATCAGAAAACTCAAATAATTGACGGCTCTAAATAAGAAACCGGTGCGTCTAGCAATAATCGGAACCCGAATAACGTCAACGCCATCAACAACTTCCCGTCTGCGACGAAAAAATTTATACTTCCACGGGACCTTTCCGGTTGTATAATCTGGTAGTCCTGTAAGAACAGTAACTCGATGGCCCCTTTGGGCAAATTCCTTGGAGATATCATTGATTCTAAAATTATCCGGGTAGTAATACTGCCCCACAATTAAAATTTTCACAGAAACATATTACCCCAATCCTTGATGAAATGCCCGTCTAAACTCTTTCTTTCCCTACTCCCAATAACCAATATGTATTGTATTATAGTCTATTTATATCTCTTTTTCAACTAAAAATATCAAAACATACGCATCTACGAGCAGATAGGAAACTATTCGCAATTAATTTCCTATACTTAGAAATAATTAGGTTTTTAAAACCGCTTTCCCTCTTTCACCCTTTCTCCCCTCCCCCATATACTAAATATCGAGAGCAGACCATTTTCAAGCGGCCCGATTCCGTCCGCTCCGGTCTGCTCTCTTTTTCCATCACAAATGAGCAAAGGAGATTATTCTCATGCATAACATAGATTCCCTCGATAAGCTCCCCGTCGGGCAGACGGCCCGCGTGGAAGAGCTTCGCCTCAACGGCAGCATCCGAAGGCGAATGCAGGACATCGGCCTGATCGAAGGCACTCCTGTGGAATGCCTGCAAAAAAGCCCTTCCGGCGATCCTGTGGCCTATTTGATCCGCGGCGCCGTCATCGCTCTACGCCGGGAGGATTCCGGCCGCGTCATGGTGCATTTCAGCTGACTTTTCCCTGCGCGCCGCCCTAGGCGGCCCAACGAAGCATATCATGAAGGAGCGTTTTTTATGGGATTGACTCGAAATTCACACAAGGGCGAGCCGGTGGACGGCCCGCTGATGATTGAAAAAGAGGCGGAGAGCGACCGTGTCATTGCGCTTGCCGGCAACCCGAACGTCGGTAAGAGCACAGTGTTCAATGCCCTGACCGGCATGAATCAACACACGGGGAACTGGCCTGGAAAGACGGTTGCTAGCGCGCAGGGCCGGCATGTCTACAAAGATATGGGGTATATCCTTGTAGACCTGCCCGGTACATATTCCCTGATGGCTCATTCCGCCGAGGAAGAGGTTGCGCGCAATTTTATCTGTTTCGGCGGTGCGGACGCAGTGATTGTCGTATGCGACGCCACCTGCCTGGAACGAAATCTGAATTTGGTTTTGCAAACACTCGAGATTACCCCGCATGTTGCCGTCTGTGTGAACCTGATGGATGAAGCGCGGCGCAAGGGCATACAAATCGATCTAGCTGGGCTGGAGAAAAAGCTTGGCGTGCCTGTGCTCGGGGCAAGCGCCCGCAGCGGAAAAGGGCTGGAAAAATTAAGTGAACAAATGAGCCGGGCAGCGGCCGGGCAAGGCTCTGGTCAACCAATTCAGGTTTCCTATATCACACCGGTCGAAGAAGCCCTCTCCACGCTCATTCCGCTTATTGATCAAAAAATCGCAAAGAGCGAAAAGCCGATTAGCAGCCGCTGGATCGCCCTGCGGCTATTGGATGCGGATGAAAGCCTTCGGGAGCCGTTATCGGAATATCTTGGTTTTGACCTGACACAGGATGCGGAAATACAAGAAAAGCTTGCCAGCCTGAATGGCTTGTTTGAACGATATGGTCTGTCACAGGCCCGCATCCAGGATAAAATCGTTTCCGGACTCGTCCGAGCAGCAGAACGCATCTGCCGTGGCGTGATCGCCTATCAGCGCAAAAATTACGACGCTCGAGACCGGCGTCTCGATAAGCTCCTGACAAACCGCTTTACGGGGCTTCCCGTTATGATTCTGCTGCTGGGGCTAATCTTTTGGCTGACGATCACCGGGGCCAATTACCCCTCCCAGTGGCTTTCAGCCGGGCTATTTTGGATCGGCGATCGAATGACTGATTTTTTCCTGTGGCTGGGTACGCCGCCTTGGGTGGAAGGCCTTTTGGTGCAGGGCATTTACAGAGTGCTTGCATGGGTGGTATCGGTTATGCTGCCGCCAATGGCAATTTTCTTCCCTTTGTTTACTTTACTAGAAGATTTTGGTTACCTACCGCGCGTGGCGTTCAATCTGGATCATCATTTTCAAAAAGCGCATGCCTGTGGCAAACAAGCACTGACAATTTGCATGGGGTTCGGCTGCAATGCTGCCGGCGTAATCGGCTGCCGGATCATCGATTCCCCACGGGAACGCTTGATCGCAATCTTAACCAATAATTTTGCGCCATGTAACGGCAGGCTTCCTACTATTATCGCTCTGATTACCATGTTTTTTGTGGGCAGTGTGGTCGCACCGCTGCAATCGGCCGTATCCGCGCTCATGCTTGTCGGTGTAATTGTATTGGGGGTTGCCGTCACCTTCCTGATTTCACGGCTGCTCTCCGGCACCATTCTGAAGGGAATCCCCTCCTCGTTCACCCTAGAGCTGCCGCCCTACCGCCGCCCACAGATTGGCAAGGTAATTATCCGCTCGATTTTTGATCGCACACTTTTTGTGTTGGGGCGCGCCGTCGTCGTCGCGGCCCCGGCAGGGCTTATCATCTGGCTCGCCGCCAACGTCCAGATCGGGGGAATGAGCCTCTTGATGCACTGCGCCCATTTCCTCGACCCCCTCGCCCATCTGATGGGGTTGGACGGTGTCATCCTCTTCGCTTTTATCCTCGGTTTTCCCGCGAATGAGATTGTGATCCCCATTATACTGATGGCCTATATGGCGACGGGACATATCATTGATTTTGAAAGTTATGCCGCCCTCCATGAGCTGCTCGTAGCCAACGGATGGACGTGGCTGACCGCAGTATGCACAATGCTCTTTTCGCTGCTGCACTGGCCTTGCTCCACTACCTGCCTCACCATTCATAAGGAGACCGGCAGCTGGAAATGGACGGCGGCCGCCTTCCTGATCCCCACGCTGACAGGGATGGCGGCCTGCATGCTGGTGACGTTTATTGCACGTATCGCAGGATTAGCATAGTGACCTCCAATATACAAAAAGGGGGCTGCGGCAAAATGCTAAGCATTTTG
>UQUZ01000002.1 GCA_900544375.1 uncultured Oscillospiraceae bacterium | reverse complement strand
GGTTGTGCTCAATCGCATCTTTATGCGCTTTCTTTGCCGCTTTTACCGCCTGCTTATCCCCCGATTTCTTGGCCTCGCGGATTCCGTCCTTGGACTCAGACACCGGCTCTGACGCAACATATGACCGCGCTTCATTGACTAAATCAATTGTTTCCACAAGTCCCTTGTCGGACAGCGCGTTATTGCCGTAATCTTCAAACAGTGCGCGCACCTTCAATACGTTAATCATGCCGCGCTGCTTCGTTTCCGTCAAATCATAAAAGAAATAGGGAATTACATTCATGATTGCGCCAAATACGGATAACCCGACCAAAAGCGCAAAGGTATCCTCAAAAATATTGCGGTTATAAAGGACGTCATAAGCATTTGTATAACCCATCGAAGCCGCATTTTCCGTTGTAATGCCCAGCGCCTCATAAACCGCCGGCAAAACACCGCTTGTAGCCAGCGTGATAACCTGCCCAATCAAGCCGACGGTAGAAAACATGCCATCGATCCGCTCTCCTGTTACATATTGCTGGTAGTCGCGGATATCGCCTTGGATGCTGGGATTGAGAACGTGCGCAAACGCGCCGACAACACCATTGCTGAATAAGCAAATGAGTACCAGCCAAATGCACATGCGTGGGTCTACATTCACAACGATCGGATAAATCGAAGCAATAAATATAACATTGAGGAAATTTGTAACCAAAAGCACCCGTTTTTTGCCAAAACGGCGGATCGCCCAAGGGGCCATCAGCATTCCCCAAAGGGCCGCATTGCCATTGATGGTTTGAATCAAGGCGAACTGCCCCTCGGTGCAGGCGTGCTGATACTGATACAGCCATTGCAGGATGGTGCCATAGGATGCCTCCAAAAAGCCAATCCAGCCTGCCAAAGAAATGATCCAGAAATATTTATTTTTTGCTACCGCACGGATGGCGTCAATAAATTTTACCTGCACCACATGCGTTTTTGCCTGGATGATCTTCTCCTGCGTATTGGCATAAACCATAATGGAAAGCAAAAATCCGAGAATTACCATCGGCGGATATGCGTAACGATACAGCTTCAGATCAGTCATATCGCCATTGGTGAGGAATTTCGCTGCCATCGGCATAACGATATTCACGATGGATGGCGCAAGAGAATAGATTACAGCTTTTACTGTTGCCGCATCCGTGCGCTCCTGTGTATTAGGGGAGAGAACAAGAATCAGGTTTTCATACGCTTCATAAAAGAACATATAGAAAAACTGGAATCCAATGTTAAAGAGCAGGACTGTAATCATTTTGAACGTCATGCTCATATGTTCATACGGCATCCAAACAAAGCCAATTGCTAAAATGACCGTTGGCAAACCCATATAGAGAAGATAGGGGCGATATTTTCCCTTTTTGCTGCGCGCACTATCAATGATATTTGCACGCAAAGCTGTCATCGGGAAGCTCGACAAAATCGCAATTACATAAAGTAAATAAATTTTGGTTGGTTCAATACCAATCGCGTTGCCGATAATAAAATTACCAACGGAAAGAGATAACGCCTGGACCACCGTTATAATGAAATAAGCGCCAATTCCGCCAACGCTGTATGCGGCAATTTCTTTAAAAGGCATGTACCTTCCCGCCGGCGGCTTTTTCCAGTAATGCTTCACATCTGTCAGCAAAGTTTGGGCCGTTTGCTTAAGCTGCATTTCCTGTCCTCCAAATCACACAAAATTATTTCACGCATTTCAACGCACTGCTATAGATTTTAACGTACTTGTAACAAAAAATCAATATCTAAAGCAAGGTATGTCCATATAAAACCCGCATAATTTTATTCCAATTGTGCGTTTGCTTCTTGTATCATATTTATATTGGATTTACATACAAAAAATTCCAATGAAAACCCGTATGCAAACACACGATGTCTGGCATCATTCCTTTTATCGGCCAATTATCCGATTTCATTTGTTTCTCCCCTTCTCTGTTCGTTATCAAAATGGCCATGCGCTTTGCCCGGTATTGCAGAAAAAAACAAATTCTGCTATACTAAAATTCTGCATAATTAGATGATAACGCGCAGGAAAGAGAGGGCTGTGCAATGCCAATTAAAATCGACAACCAGCTGCCGGCCCGGCATAGCTTAGAGCTGGAAAACATTTTTATCATGACGGAATCCCGCGCGCTGACCCAGGATATCCGCCCGCTGAAAATCCTGATTCTAAACCTGATGCCGACCAAAATTGAAACGGAAACGCAGCTCCTGCGTTTATTGAGCAATTCTCCGCTGCAAATTGAAGTGGAGCTGCTACAAACAGCCACCCACCAATCAAAAAACACCTCAGCAGAACATATGCTCAAATTTTATAAGACCTTTGGAGACGTGCGGGAGGAAAAATTCGACGGCATGATTATCACCGGCGCGCCAGTGGAACATCTCGCTTTTGAAGAGGTTGATTATTGGGAGGAGCTCTGCACAATTATGGAGTGGAGCAAAACGAATGTGTATTCCACCTTCCACATTTGCTGGGGCGCTCAAGCGGGGCTTTACTATCACTATGGAATCCCAAAATATCCGTTGAAAAAAAAGATGTTTGGCATCTTCCCCCACCATGCGCTTGATCCTTACCATCCGCTCATGCGGGGCTTGGATGACATTTTCTATGTGCCCCACTCCCGGCATACGGAGATTCGCCGCTCTGATATCGCATTCGTGAAAGATTTGCAGATCCTCTCCTTTTCAGAACAGGCGGGCGTTCATCTCGTATCCGATATGGAATGCAGAAATTTTTATTCCACCGGCCACTCTGAATATGACCGCGAAACGCTCGCGACCGAATACTTTCGCGATGTAAACCGTGGCCTTGCGATTGAGATGCCCTTCAACTATTTTCCGGATAATGACCCGCAGCGCACCCCTCCCATGACCTGGCGGACGGCTGGCAGCATGATTTTTTCCAACTGGCTAAATTACTTTGTGTATCAACGCACGCCATATGATCTGGCGAACCTGTAGTTTCTTCAAGATAGCTAACCGCCAATCCCGCTTTGCACAGGGTTGGCGGATTTTCGTTTTATCCAAAATCACCGGCAGTTGCTGCGGCGCTAAAGTTCCACATAGACGCATAAAAACGATGGCGGGCAACAAAACGCCCGCCATCGTTTTATCTTTGCCCACGCAAGGGCTTTAAATTTCCATTTTAAAACGCCAATTAGATCGAAATCTCGTGCGCAATCCGATACAGATTGAGGTCAATTGATTTTTTCATATTCAGGGCTTCATAGATATCAAAATCCATGACCTCCTCCTTCTGCATTGCAACCACGCGGTTACCAATCCCCTTTTCCAGGAGGCGAACGCAATAATTGCCCATATGGCTTGCAACCACACGATCACGCACCGTGGGGGAACCGCCACGCTGCACATGGCCGAGCACTGATGCGCGGCTTTCCACGCCAGTTGCCTCTTCAATCCGTTTTGCCATCTCTTCCACGCCGCCGATGCCCTCGGCCACGATAATGATAAAATGCTTCTTGCCGGTTTTTTGTGTACGGCGCATCCGCTCGATGACATCGCGCTCAAAATCATAGGGGACTTCGGGGATCAGGATTGAGGTCGCGCCCACGGCAATGCCGGCATTCAGTGCCAGATAACCCGCGCGGCGGCCCATGACCTCCACCACGCTGCAACGATCGTGGGATTCCGTCGTATCACGGATGCGGTCAACCATGTCCATAATCGTATTCATCGCAGTATCATAGCCGACCGTGTAGTCGCAGCAGGCAACGTCGTTATCGATTGTGCCGGGCATGGCGACACAAGGAATCCCGTGCAAAGACAGGTCGCGCGCACCGCGGAACGAACCGTCTCCGCCAATCACCACAATGCCCTCCATGCCGGTTTCATGGCAAACGTCAACCGCCTTCTGGATACCTTCTTCTGTTTTAAATTCAGGGCAACGGGCAGTATACAACATAGTGCCGCCGCGATGGATAATATCGGAGACGCTTCTCAAATCCATCTCCACCATATCGCCGTTGATTAGCCCACTGTAACCCCGGCGGATGCCGAGCACACGCATTCCGCTTTCGCAGCCGGTACGCACGACCGCACGGATTGCGGCGTTCATGCCGGGCGCGTCACCGCCGCTGGTCAATACACCAATCGTCTTCATAACCGTTTCCCCCTAAAAATGTAGGTTTTCATTTTGTCAGAAAGAATGCGCCGGCAAGGCTTGGCTCCTTCCAGGCCCTACGAACGCATTATATTAATCATACACTACTTTAGCGCGATGTCAAGTATGCCATGATAAATTTATATCATTTTTTTGTCAAAGCCGAACGAACGCTGCTTCCTATGGCCGAAACACAACATTATCCTGCCCTAAAATCCGCCGCAGCTCTCGGAACATCGGCTCGTTAGGATCGATAAACTCCGCCGGCGGCCGCGTTTCATACGTTTGCGTATCACAATAATAGTAATACAGCGGCGCCGTACCATCAAAAATGCGCAGCACCCGCTCCGCTCGCACCCGCTCAGGCGCATCCTTAGAGGCAAAGCGCAGGAAAAGCCCCCGCCGCTTTGCCTTGGTTTCGCTGGGCGTAATCCGCACAGGCTGTGCGGCTGGAACTGCCGCGGAAAACGCTTTTTTTCGCTGCTTTTGTTGAAATCCTGCTGGCACATGCCGCGGGTCTGGAACCGCTTCCACCAAATCGCAGATCACCTTCGGATCTTCATCCTCACGCAAACTCAGCCGCCCACTCAGGAGAATAACGTTCCCTTCTTGCAGCTTGACCGCATTCTCCGTGAAAATCCGCGGGAAAACAATCACCTCAATCGCCCCATACATATCCTCCACCGAGAGAAAGGCCATCGTTGCATCGCTCTTCGTAATTTTCTTTTTCATCGATGAAACAATGCCCAGCAGCGTCACCTGCGCATTATCAATATAGCGCGTGGAGTATTCTTGCGCCGCTTCCAGCAAATCGGAAATCCGGGCTGCCTGCACCTTTTTCGCCGCATCCGCATATTCCATCATTGGATGGCCGGAGAGATAGAGCCCCGTGCTCTCCTTCTCCATGCGAAGCTTTTCCACGGCGGGGAATTCATCAACCGCTGGAAGGGCAGGGCCGGTATCCTCCCCAAACGCAGCGGACATATCAAAAAAACCAAGCTGGCCATCGATATTGCGCCGCTTATCTGCCTCCAGCGTTTCCATCACAACGGGGAGCGATTGCAGCATTTGCCGCCGGTTGGCATCAAGCCCATCCAAAGCACCGCATTTGACGAGGCTCTCCAGCGCGCGGCGGTTGACATCCTTCCCCCCATATATGCGTTTACAAAAGGAATAAAAGGAAGTAAAGGGCCCACCGGTTTTCCGCTCCTCCAAAATTCCTTTGATAAAGCCCCTGCCGAGATTTTTGACGGCGAGCAGGCCGAAACGGATGCGGCCGTCCACCACGGTGAAGCCCTCCAGGCTCTCATTGACGTGCGGCGGCAGGACGGCAATATGAATCCGGCTGCACTCTGCAATATAGCCGGAAACCTTACCCGCACTGTCGAGCACGCTCGTGAGAAGCGCAGCCATAAACTCGCATGGGTAATGGCATTTCAGCCATGCCGTTTGATAAGCAACATAAGCATAGGCGGCGGCATGCGATTTATTGAAGGCGTAAGATGCAAAGGAGGACATCTCATCAAAGAGCTCGTTGGCAATTTTTTCATTCACGCCCCGCTTGACTGCTCCCTCACACTCCACAGAGCCATCCTCATGGACCAATCCATATATGAAATTTTTGCGCTCCTGCTCCATGACCTTATGCTTCTTTTTGGACATGGCGCGGCGCACAATATCCGCGCGGCCATAGGAGTAGCCCGCCAGCTGGCGGAAGATCTGCATCACCTGCTCCTGATAGATCATACAGCCGTAGGTGACATCCAAAATATCCTTCAGCAAAGGCGTTTTATAGCGCACCCGATCCGGGTGATGGCGATTTTCAATATAGGTTGGGATCGATTCCATAGGCCCGGGCCGATAGAGGGAAATTACGGCGATCAGGTCCTCCAAGCTCTCCGGCTTCAGGCCCATAAGGACGTTGCGCATGCCGGCGGATTCAAACTGGAAAACGCCCTCCGTCTGCCCGCTGGCAAACATTTCGTATACCGCTTCATCCTTTGTGGGAATTTGATTGACTGCAAAACCGGGCTCACGATGGCGGATCATTTTCTCCGCGTCGCTGATTACCGTTAAGGTACGCAGCCCCAGAAAATCGATCTTCAGCAGGCCGAGCTCCTCCAGCGTTGTCATCGTAAACTGCGTGACAATCGATTCATCATTGCGCGCCAGCGGCACATAGGTGGAAACCGGGTCGCGCGTGATCACAACACCCGCTGCATGGGTGGAGGCATGGCGCGGCATTCCTTCAACCTTGCGCGCCATATCGATCAAGTCACGCACCTGCCCGCTGCTGTCATATTGCTCGCGCAGCTCCGCGCTCTTTTTAAGCGCCGCGTCCAGCGTGATATTCAGCTCATAAGGCACAAGCTTTGCAATGCTATCCGCTGTGGCATACGGCACGCCCAGCGCCCGGCCGACATCGCGGATCGCCGCCTTTGCCGCCATCGTGCCAAAGGTGACAATTTGCGCAACGTGGTCCGCGCCATATTTGCGCACTACATAGTCGATCACCTCAGGGCGGCGCTCATAGCAGAAATCGATATCAAAATCCGGCATGCTGACGCGCTCCGGGTTGAGAAAGCGCTCAAAGAGAAGGTTATATTTCATCGGGTCAATTCCCGTGATGCCGATACAGTAAGCCGCGATGCTGCCCGCTCCGGACCCCCGCCCGGGGCCGACGGGAATGCCCTGTGATTTGGCATAATGGATAAAATCATGGACAATCAAATAATAATCCACATAGCCCATTGTATGAATCACATTCAGCTCATAATGCAAGCGGTCGCTATAATCCTGCGGTGGGTGCTCCCCATAGCGTGCGTGGAGCCCCTCTTCGCACATCCGCGTGAGGTATTCAAAATGATCCTCCCCGCCCGGCACGTCAAAATGCGGCAACTTCGTTTCACCAAAGGTAAAGGTGACGTTGCAGCGCTGCGCAATTTTCACGGTGTTGTCAAACGCCTCAGGCAGCTCGGGGAAAAGCAAACGCATCTCTTCTTCGCTCTTGAGATAAAACTCCTGGGTTTCAAATTCGAGGCCCGTCTCCTCCCCGACTGTGTGATTCGTTTGGATGCAGATGAGCACCTGCTGGACGCGGGCATCCTCTTTATCAATATAATGCGTATCATTAGTAACAACAAGCGGAATCCCCGTTTCCCGGGAAAGGCGAATGATGAGTGGATTGATCTGCTTTTGCTCACGCAGGCCATGATCCTGCAACTCTAAAAAATAATTACCTCGCCCAAAAAGCTGGTCGTACCAGAGGGCAGTTTCCTTCGCACCATCGTAATCACCGCGGGACAGTGCGCGCGGGATTTCGCCTGCAAGGCATGCGGAGAGCGCAATGATCCCCTCATGATGCTGCTCAAGCAGTTCATGATCGATGCGCGGTTTGGTATAAAAGCCTTCCGTCCATGCTTCGCTCACCATGGCGATCAGGTTTTGATAGCCGGTGTTATTTTCGCACAGGAGCACGAGATGGCTGCGCTCGCTATCGAGCGCATATACTTTATCATGGCGCGTGCGTGCCGCAACATAGACCTCACATCCAATCACGGGCTTAATACCCCGCTCCTGCGCGGCACGATAAAAATCGATAACTCCATACATCGCGCCATGGTCTGTAATGGCCATTGACGTTTGCCCAAGCTCTTTGGCACGGTCGAGCAAAGGCCCAATCCGGCATGCGCCGTCGAGCAGACTGTATTCTGTATGCAAATGCAGGTGTACAAAGCCAGACAAGAGACCACTTCCTCCGATGATGGGATCAATAGGTTGGAAATCGTGCACAAAACGCCTCTCTGCAAAAAATGGCGTTGCCGCCTCGCGGCAGGAGGCGCTTCACGCCGACAGACATTTTTCTAATGCTTCAAACTTTGTTTGAAGCTATTTTATCATAAATTGCTTTCCTTTTCCATTTGAAAATTCCGACTTTGCTTTTCAGCAGGAGAAAAATGTAGACGGCGAATCACAAATCCTCACTGCATATTCAATGGCTCGTCAATTTCCCGGAGCAATTGGATACGTTTTCTTCCTCAAAAAGATATTTTGTCAGAATTGGACAAAACATCTGTGTGATACGAAAGATAATTTTTCGCGCCATATTTGATACATCTCTTTGCAAAGGCCTTAAAATCATGTAGAATATAAATATAAGAATAGCTGTGTGTACAAGATTTAGGAGGTTGTAAAGCATGCCGGATAATATGGACGAATTCAGTTCAATCCCTTTTGGCAAGCTGGGAATCATTGCGCTGCCGGGTTGTGAAGAAATCGGCCGAAAGATAGACCACTATATCGTAGAGTGGCGCGAAAAGCGGGAAAGCGAGCACAAAACTACCATTGCCTTTGCCGGTTACCAAAAGCCAACCTATTTGATGAAGGTCAATTTTCCCCGATTTGGGACGGGAGAGGCCAAAGCATCCATTTCCCAATCCGTGCGGGGCTATGATATCTTCATTGTAGCCGACATGTTTAACTACGGCATCACCTACAAAATGTATGGCCAGACTGTCCCGATGAGCCCGGATGAGCACTATGCCAATCTGAAACGTGTCATCGCGGCAATTGGCGGTAAAGCACACCGTATCACGATTATTATGCCGATGCTTTATGAGGGCCGCCAGCATAAACGCTCCGCTCGTGAATCCCTCGATTGTGCGCTTGCTTTACAGGAGCTGTGCAATATGATGGATGTTGATAATATTATCACCTTTGATGCACACGACCCGCGCGTACAGAACGCCATCCCGCTTAAAGGGTTTGAAAACGTCCAGCCAGCGTATCAAATGATCAAAGCGCTTGTCAACCATGTGGACAACCTGAAAATCGACCGTGAACATTTGATGATTATTTCCCCGGATGAAGGCGGCATGTCCCGCTGCATCTATTATGCCACTGTGCTCGGCCTGGATCTCGGCATGTTTTACAAGCGGCGCGATTTTTCCCGCATTGTAGATGGCCGCAACCCGATTTTGGCGCACGAATTCCTGGGCGATAATGTAGAGGGCAAGGACGTTATCATTGTTGACGATATGATTTCCTCCGGCGAATCCATGATTGAGGTGGCAAAGAAGCTAAAGGATCTCAAAGCCAATCGGATTTTCATCTGTGCGGCGTTCGGCCTTTTTTGCAATGGCTTAGAAGTGTTTGATAAAGCATATGAAGAAGGGCTGTTCTACCGGGTATTTACCACCAACTTAATCTATCGCACCCCCGAATTGCGCAAGAGGGAGTGGTATACGGAAGTGGAGATGTCCAAGTACATCGCCTATATTATCGATACGCTCAATCATGATCTATCTATCAGCAAACTACTTAACCCATCCGACCGAATTTACAGTTTCCTGAAAAAGCGCGGCTACGAAGTGCATGAGGCGAATGCAAAGCCGTAAAAATAGAATAGCCAACGAGCCGGAAGCGATAAAAGCTTCCGGCTCGTTGCATTTTGTATGTATCTCTCGATCAGAGTTACACACCATCCGATTTTTTGATTCCGAAAATGAGGCGCAGGATTCCGCTCAAGAGTTTAGGACTGCGGAAAGATACCACTTTCATACTAAGTCCCCCTAACAAAAGTTTCTGCACAGAGCCACGCCAAACATCACCAGCAGAGCAGCCAAAACGGCCAGCAAAAATTGCGCCGGGAAAAATCGGGCAACCAAAAGCCCCACACCAAACGCAATCAAAATCATCCCTCTGCTGCTTCCCCGATATCTCACAGGCAGCACCGTCCCTGCGCAAGATGGAGAGAGGAGCGCCCCCTCGCCAAGCATCTGTTTTCCAAGATGCTCACTTTTAGTATATGCCGCGATGGGAAAAGCGTTCGTGAGAAAAACAAAAGCTCCTAAAAACTTAATCTTTCGAAAAAACAAGCAGCAATGTACCGCTTTTGACAGATATTTCACCACCGGAAGGAAGAATTTCATTGCTGACCCCCAGCGTACAATATGGGTCCATTTCATAATCCTCCAAAGGATATTTCACACCGCGCAAACAAACGCCCTTTGCTCCCCCACCATACGGGAAAACTGACAATTTAAAGCCCGGGCACACGGGCACTGAAATTGCAGAATCACGCAGCAAGATCGCCGCATTCTTCTCATCCTGCAAGACTGCTTTTGCCCCATGATCGATGGCATAGGCCAACACCGTAAAATTGGCAATGGTATGGTCCAACCGGCCTCCCAGCCCGCCCAATATTAAATAATCGCGGAAGCCCCGCTCCAACCCGCATTTAAGCGCAAGGAGCATATCGGTGTCATCCTTTTCAGGAGGATAGGAATAAACTTCACAACCGGCATGTTCCGGTGGCTTTACGGAATCAAAATCCCCAATCAAAAGATCCGGGCGCAGCCCCATCCTGCGGGCATGCGCATAACCTCCATCCGCACAAAGGATGAAATCATCCTGCCGTACAAAGCCACGGGTTATTTGAGTATTCTGAATTGGTCCCGCCCCTAAAATCACGCATCTGACCATCCTGTCATCCACTTCCCTTCCGGTGCATATTATCCGGTTTCCCAATCCTTTAAATCCTTAACCGATTCATAGAATGCTACGTAACTCTCATGGCGCTTCGGCTCAATTTCTCCATCCGCAAGGGCCTGTAGAATGGCGCAGCCCTTATCCTTGGTATGAGTACAGCTTGTAAATTGACAATGCCCAAGATAGGGCAGAAATTCCGGGAAACAAAAAGGGAGCTCCTCTTTCCGGATGACCTCGCTCTTCTCCAAATCCAGCGCAGAGAAACCCGGCGTATCCGCCACAAGGCCATTCGCCAAGTGAAAAATTTCAGATTGCCGAGTGGTATGCCTCCCACGCCCCAATTTTCCGCTGATTTCACCAGTGGGCAGGCGAAGAGAAGCATCCAGGCAATTCAGCAACGAAGATTTTCCTACGCCCGAATTTCCTGTAAAGGCGCTTAGCTTGCCGCTTAATGTTTCCTTCACCCCAAGCACACCCTTTCCATCCCGGCAAGAAACGGCAAAGGCAGGAAATCCGGCGTGATGATAAATTTTGACAAGCTCATCCGCTTTACATAAATCCGATTTTGTAAAGACTATCACCGGCTTAATCTGCTTAGAGACGGCGATTGCCGTTAGCTTATCCAGCAAGAGCAGGTTGGGGGCTGGTTCACAGGTAGACGCCACAATCACCAACTGATCCAAATTGGCAATTGGAGGCCGGCACAGTTGATTTTTACGGGGTAATATTTCGTCAATGGTATTCTCCTGCTCTGCTACGCCTGCTGTAATACGCACAGAATCGCCCACAAGGGGCGCCTGTTTCCGTTTGCGAAAAATCCCCCTCGCCTTGCACTCATATACCGCATCGGCGGCTTCTACATAATAGAAGCCGCCGATCCCCTTTACAATCAATCCGTTTATCTGCAAAACAGATCCCACTTTTCGTATACTAAATTTCTTGCAGCACTCAGCCCGCTGGGGTCGTATCCGGCAGCGTTGTCTCCCCACCAATGATGCCGCCGGAACTCACTGTGATTGTTATCGTAGAGCCATATGCAGCAGTTCTTCCGTCGGAAGGATCCTGCATGAACACGTTGCCGGAAGGCGTATTCAGGCTCGTGGCGGTTTTTACCTCCACTTTGAAGCCGTATGCCTTTAGTTCCTCCTCAGCGGCGGCCTGCGTCATGCCGCGCACATTCGGCACAGATACTTTGAAGTTGGAATAGGAATACTTTTCATTGGTCTGTGTACCCGTCGTGAAATCAAAGATGGATTCATACACCGTTTCACCATTTAAAGTAACGGTAAATTTACGGCCTGTTCCGCTGCCTTTTACATCGATACTCACAGGGCTGCCGTTGAGCAAAACCGTTTGATCATATACCGTTTCCGTGCCATCCAAATAGGCACGGATGGTGGCCTCCGTATTTTTCACATTGGGCATGCTCGCCAGCGTAATGGTATACTGCTTCGGCTCACCGCTGCCATCGCTGAGCGTTACGCTGATTTTTGTATTCTTAGCAACCATCGTGCCATGGGGAACGCTCTGCTCGATCACTGTATCTTTTGGTGCGTCGCTGCTTTCATACTGAAAATTGGTATCCAGCTGAAGCCCTACGCTCTCCAGCATCATTTTGGCATTTTCAACCGTCATGGTAGAAAGGTTTGGCACCTCAGAGGAGTTGGTATCCTTACCGCTATTGACCTGGATATAGATCGTTGTATCAGCGGACACCTTATTCCCCGCCGCGGGAACCGTTTGGACAACCTGGCCCTCCTTCAACTCCGCGTCATAAACACTGATCGGACTGCTGGAAACATTCAAAAAGCCTTTTTCAATCAATTGCTGTCTTGCGTCGTCAAAATAGGAGCCGCGGATATCGGGAATTTCAAGATCTCCACTGTTGCCGACCAGCTTAACAACGATCTTTCCGCCTTTGCGCATCTTTTTCCCTTCGGAATAGGCGGGCGACTGCTCGACAATCGTATTCGGCGCTTTGGTTGAATCGGTGACTTTTTCATCAGATACCACAATATTATAATTCGCGTATTTATCCTCTAAATGAGGCTGAATATCGTTATAATAATTTAAGCCTACCAACTGGGGAATTTCAACCCGGCCTCCGCCTAATACCCCTGTACCAAACAGAACGCCGATGATAATGCCGACAACCGCAAGGCCAGCCACAATCCCGATCAGGATAGGCAGCGTTTTCTTACGAGAGGAGGCCTCGTCGTCATAGGTATCCTCCGGCTCTGGTGGAACAACAGGGCGCACCTTGCCGGTATCCTCAATATATTTGGTGGGCTCATTATCCACGAAACAAGCATAGTTAAATTTAATATTCGGATTGCGCTTAAATTCATCTAAATCCAGCAGCATTTCGGCGGCAGACTGATAGCGGTCGCGCACATCTTTCTGCATCGCTTTCATCGTGATCTGCTCCAGGCCGACTGGAATTTGATCGTTAAGCTCGCGCGGGCTCTTTGGATCGGATTGCAGCTGCATAATTGCAACGGAAACGGCGCTATCCGATTGGAAGGGAAGCTGCCCCGTCAGCATCTCATAGAGCACGACGCCTACGGAATAGAGATCCGCTTTATCATCCGTAATTTCGCCGCGCGCCTGCTCCGGGCTGATATAATGAACGGAGCCAATCGCGCTCTCCGTCATTGTGCGGGTTTCGCTGCGGCTGAAGCGGGCAATACCAAAATCTGTTACCTTGATGTTGCCATTTTGCAGGAGCATGATATTCTGCGGCTTAATATCACGGTGCACGATTCCTTTATCATGTGCATGCTGAAGCGCGCGCAGGATCTGTGTGACAAAATGAACCGCTTCTTTCCAGTTAATGACCTTTTGCTGCTCAATATACTCCTTAAGCGTGATACCCTCGACATACTCCATCACAATATACTGGAGCCTGTCTCCAAAACTTACATCGTACACTTTTACGATATTCGGGTGAGAGAGCACAGCAATTGCCTTCGACTCATTTTTGAAGCGGCGGCGGAACTCCTCATTCTGTAGGAACTCCTCTTTCAGAATTTTAACGGCTACGATCCGGTCGTCAATATTATCATAGGCCTTATAAACGACGGCCATCCCGCCGACACCGATGATCTCCTGAATTTCATAACGGCCGTCCAGCCGCTTCCCAACATAATTCTCCATGTGTAACCATCCTTTCGTAGAAGCCGGAAATGACTGCGCATCAATACGTAATAGCAACCACTGTGATATTGTCGCCGCCACCGTGCTGATTGGCAAGGTCAACCATTTGCTGTGCGGATTCATAATATCCGCTCGTTTGGGTTATCTGAAAAATTTCATCTGTTTCCAGATAGTTGGTCAGCCCATCTGTGCACAGGAGCAGCACGTCTTCCGGCTCCATCCTGTCCTCACAGAAATCTATATCAACTGCCTCATCGACACCTAAGGCACGCGTAATGATGTTTTTCCTCGGATGCGCTTTCGCCTCATTGGGGGTCAGCTTTCCGGTTTCCACCAGTTCCTGAACAATGGAATGATCCCGCGTCATCTGCATAATTCCCTTTGGGGATACCTTATAAGCGCGGCTGTCTCCCGCATGGACAATGCGGATCATTTGGTCTGACAATACCGCGGCGACCACCGTTGTGCCCATGCCATGCAGTTCGGGGTTTGCGCTGGCTAAATCAAAAATGCTAACGTTTGCCGCAGTCACGGCGGAAACCAGCATATTTTTAATGGAGTTGCCGCTCATCCCATCGCGATACTGCGCATTGATCTGCTGGGAAATCATTTTCACCGCGGTTGAGCTTGCAACGCTGCCGCCGGCCGCGCCCCCCATCCCATCACATACCACGGCCCAAGCCACACCGCCAGGCAATTCGCCTGCAGCGTAGGAATCCTGATTGGACTCGCGCACTCTGCCGATATCCGTTTTTGCCACAATTCTCACACGTTCTCCTCCCTTTGCCGGGATAAATATCCGCGTCTCAACTGCCCGCAAGAGGCATTGATATCCGCGCCAAGCGTGCGGCGGATCGTCACCTGAATACCATTTTGCTCCAAAAGCTTTGCAAACCGCTCCAACCGCTCCCGTGGGCTGCGGCGATAAGCATTCTCCCGCACCTCGTTGGCCGGGATCAGATTAACGTGGCACAGCATCCCACGCAGGCGGCGGGCAAGCTCCAGCGCACAAGCGTCGGAATCGTTCACATCTTGGATCATGGCATATTCAAAGGAGATTCTGCGGGAGGTTTTCGCCGCATATCTCCTGCACGCATGCAATAATTCATCTACACCCCAACGGTGATTGACCGGCATAATCCGGGAACGCACCGCGTCGTTTGGGGCATGCAGGGAGACGGAGAGCGTTAATTGCAAATGATATTCCAGCAGCTTCTCAATCCCGGGCACAATTCCGCAGGTTGAGAGCGAAATATTCCGCATGCTGAGATTCAGCCCGTTGACATCCGTGGCCAACTGCAAAAACCGAAGCACGTTTTCAAAATTATCCAACGGCTCCCCCATTCCCATTAATACGACGTGGGAGACGCGGACATTCCAATCACGCTGCGCAGCATAAATTTGCCCCAGCATTTCGGACGGCGCCAAATTTCGAACAAAGCCCCCGATTGTGGATGCGCAAAAGGAACAGCCCATTTTACAGCCGACCTGAGAGGATACGCAAAGCGTATAGCCGTATTTATAGCGCATCAAAACGGATTCAATCAAAGCACCGTCATGCAGCCTATAAAGATATTTCACGGTTTCATCATAGGAGGAAACCAACCTTTTTTCAATATTGCAGCCTAAGATCGAAAAATGATCGCGCAGGAATTCGCGGAAAGCTTTTGGCTGATCGGTCATTTCCTCAAAATCAGAAACGCCTCGTTTATGCAGCCAGGCATACACCTGAGAAACACGGTAGGATGGCTGGGCAGCTGGAGCCAGCGCCTGTTTGAGTTGCTCTGCCGTCATCGACCGGATATCCTTCGAATTCAAACGCTCACCTCTTGAAACACTGCAATATAAAATCCATCGCGCCCACCCGCTTCGGGGAATAGGGTGAAAAAGCCGTTGTCATCCTTTCGGGCATTCAACTGCTCGGGCAAATCAGGCGCAACGGGGCGGAAAGAAGCGTTTTCCTGTAAAAATCGCAAGCAGACCGCTTCGTTTTCCTCGGGATTCAAGGTGCAGGTAGAATACACCAGCCTGCCGCCCTTTTTTACATAACGAGCGGCGTTACGGAGTATAAGGTACTGCAAATCAGGCAATTTGTCAACCTCTCCCTGCGGTTTATAGCGAATTTCCGGTTTTCTGCGCACAATTCCAAAGCCAGAGCAAGGCACATCGCAAAGCACCCTGTCCGCTTTTCCATAAGCTTCATTGTAGCAGGAAGCATCCGCCACAGCAGGGTAGACCGACGTAATTCCAAGCCGTGCAGCGCCTTGCTCAATCAATGCCGTGCGGGAGGGATACAGGTCAAAGGAACACACCGATCCTTCCCCACGCATGCGCTCAGCAACGGTAAAGCTTTTGCCGCCCGGCGCAGCACAAAGATCGAAAACCGTTTCCCCCGGCTGGGCATCCAAGGCCTTGCAGCAAAGCTGGGAGGAAATATCCTGCACATGGAAAAGCCCATCCTGATAGGCTTTTGTGCGCTCGATCGCACCCGCGCGATCTAAAACCAAAGCATCTTCCACATCCGCGGCGGCATGGGCCGCCACATGATCCTGCTGGAGCAGAACGGTCAGCTTTTCCGCTGTTGTCTGCAATGTGTTAACACGCACCGTTAGAGGAGCAGGCGCCATGCAGGCCTCCAAAATAGAAAGCGTATTCTCCCGCCCATAGGCATTGAGCCATTTCTCAATCAACCATTCTGGAAAAGAATAACGGATGGAAAGCATCTGAAGCGCATCTGCCTCCTGCTCCGGCAGGCAAATCCCCGCATCGCTCACCTTTCGAAGCACAGCATTGACCAGCCCGGCAGCAAAGGCGCAGCCGTTTTGCTTGACAAGGGAAACACTCTCGCAAACCGCCGCGGAGGAAGGAATCCGTTCCATAAAAAGGAGCTGACACACGCCGAGCCGCAGGGCGGCCAGCACCTCAGGCTTGAGCTTTTTCAGCGGCTGCTTTAAGTAGAGGGAGAGCTGATAGTCAATGGTATAAAGCCGCTCCTCAACGCCATATACCAGCGCGGAAACAAGCGCCGCATCCCGCGCCGGGAGCTCATTGCGGCGCAAGGCGGCATCCAGTGTCAAATTGGAATACGCCGCATCGCGCTGCATTCGGACGAGAATCTCCATCGCAATTTGGCGAGCATTTTTCCCCATGAGAATCCCTCCTTGATTGAAAACTAATCATCCCGCCGGCCCGCGAAAATCGCAAGCAGACGCAGCAGATTGGCAAGGGAAACAACAAGCGCTGCAACATAGGTCATCGCTGCGGCGCGCAATACGCTGCGTGCTCCCGGCAGTTCCTCCCCGGAGAGCATCCCCGTATCATCGATCACACGGATTGCACGGCGGCTTGCGTTAAACTCCACCGGCAGCGTCGCAAGCTGAAAAATTACAACCAGAGAATATAGCAGTAGGCCCACATTCACCAACAAATCCGCGCCAAAGATCAAGCCGGCTACCGCGAGCGGGATACCAAGCTTTGAGCCAAGGTTGCAAACGGGAAGAATCGCATTACGAATTTTGATCGGCAGGTAGCCTTTGGCATGCTGAACGGCATGGCCCGCTTCATGGCAGGCGACGCCGATCGCCGCCACAGAAGCGCTTCCATATACCCCATCGGAAAGGCGAATCACATTGGCGCGTGGGTCATAGTGATCCGTCAGGTTGCCGGCAATGCGCTCAATGCGCACATCCATTAGGCCGTAGTGGCGCAGCACGTTCATCGCCGCGTCCGCCCCGGTCATGCCGCTCGTCACGCGCACCTGTGCATATTTTGCATAAGCGCGTTTCACCCCGATCTGGGCAATCAGGGCCAAAATCATGGCTGGCACGACTAAAATCAAATAATAATAATCCAGATGGAACAAAAAAAAGTTCATCCACAATCCTCCGGTCAATCAAATAAAAATAGGGTTACTCTCCCAGTCTCGTCCCCTTCGGGATCGGGTGGCCGCGCAGATAGTCAGAGGCATCCATGCGCTTACCTCCCTCCGCCTGAATGCACAGAAGCGATAATACCGCCCCATCCCCGCAGGCAACGCAAATCTCACCGTCCACACCGGTTACCGTGCCGTAGGGGAGCGTGCTTTCGCGCCCTGTCATCCGGGAGCCATGCACTTTCATCCGCTTGCCGGACAGGCTTGTAACAGCCACCGGCCAGGGGGACAGGCCGCGAATTTGATTGTGAATTTCCCGCGCGGGCTTTGACCAGTCAATCGGGCAGAGGGATTTATCGAGCATCGGCGCATAGGTCGATTCGCCGTCCTCCTGTGGAACCCGCTGGAGCGTGCCAGCCTGAAGGGAGTAAAGCGTATCGGATAGAAGCTGCGCCCCCAGCCCGGAGAGCTTGTCATGCAGCTCGCCCGCCGTTTCATCCTCACCAATTTCCGTTTCCGCCTTCAGGAGCATGTCGCCCGTATCCAGACCAGCGTCCATAAACATGGTTGTCACGCCGGTTTTCTGATCGCCCCGCAGGATCGACCACTGGATCGGCGCCGCGCCGCGCAGCCGCGGCAACAACGATGCATGCACATTGATGCACCCATATGGGGGGAGATCCAGCACCGCCTGAGGCAAAATTTTACCATATGCCACCACCACAATGAGCTCAGGATCCAGCGCCTTGAGCTGAGCAAAGGCTGCCTCCGTTTTAACAGAGGCAGGCTGGTAAACGGGAATACCGGCTTTCAGCGCCGCCTGTTTGACCGGCGGCGGCATCACAGAATAGCCTCTCCCCTTGGGCTTATCGGGCTGTGTGAACACGCCTGATACCTCATGCCCATCTTGAATGAGCCGCTCCAGGCAGGGCACTGCAAATTCCGGCGTTCCCATAAAAATAATGCGCATGATTCTATCGCTCCTTTTGCCTTTCTATCGTTTGATCGTTGACTGAATAGACGCTTCCGGCGCCAAACGCTCCGTGAAAAGGATGCCGTCCAAATGATCGATCTCATGGCAGAAGCAACGCGCTTTCAATCCATCGCCCTTATAGATACACCATTTGCCCTCCCGATTCTGCGCCTTGACCTTGACGACTGCCGGGCGAATGGTTTCCCCATATTCTCCAGGCAAGGATAAACATCCCTCGCTCTCGCGCTGCTCACCCTCTGCTTCTATAATCTCCGGGTTAACAAGCTCCAGAAGGCCGTCGCCCACATCGACTACGACGACGCGGCGCAAAACGCCGACCTGTACGGCAGCAAGGCCGACGCCCTCCGCGCTATAAAGCGTTTGTCTCATATCGTCTAAAAGCTCGGCAAGCCTTGCGTCAAATTTTTCAACCGGCCGGCTTTTCTTTTTTAAAACCGGATCGCCCTCCACCACGATTTTTCTCAATGCCATATGGCACCCATCCTTTCCTATGTTCTCCTCTGTTTTACAAAATAAATATGGCTGACATATGAAGAATCTATCATTGAAACATAAAATTTTTAATAAATATTCTCCGGATTCAGGTCGGCATATACCGTTACTTCCCTAAACCGCGCATCCTTTGGGAACTGTGTGAGGAGGGTTTCAATCATGGATCGAAACCCCTTCGTATTGCGGCACTTGACAATCAGCCGATAGCGAAATTTATTGCTCAGCTTTGCAATTCGCGGCGGCATGGGGCCGAGCACAATAAATTTCTGCTCCGGATATTCCAGCTGGCTCAGGGATTTCATCAGTTCCAAAAAGCATTTGGAGGCCGCCGCTACCTGCGCCTCCTTTTCCCCGACAAACCCGATACAGAGCAAATCGCAATACGGCGGATAAACCATCGCTTTACGCAATAGGATTTCCGTTTGATAAAATGCATCATAATCCTGTTTCGCCGCCAGGCGGATCACTGGGTTTTCCGGCGTGAGCGTTTGGATGACGGCGCGCCCTTTGATCGCACCGCGGCCGGACCGCCCCACTACCTGGGTGAGCAGCGCAAAAGCACGCTCTAGGCTGCGGTAATCGTCGTTATAAAGCTGCTGATCGGCGGAGATCACGCCGACGAGCGTTACCCGCGGAAAGTCAAGCCCTTTTGCCACCATTTGCGTGCCGAGCATAATCTCATACTCTCCATGAGAAAAAGCCGCAAGCTTATCTTCATGCGCATAGCGGGCCATCGTCGTATCCGCATCCATGCGCAAAATCCGCGCTTTAGGGAAAAGCAACGCCAGCTCCTCTTCCACCCGCTGCGTTCCAAAGCCTGCATAGCGCACGTCCTGCTCCCCGCATTCCGGGCAGGTATCCCGAAACGGCTCAGAATAGCCGCAGTAGTGGCACATCAGCCGACCATTTGCCCGGTGATAGGTGAGCGATATGCTGCAATTTGGGCAGGTAACCACGTGGCCGCAGGAACGGCAGGCCACAAAAGTGTGGTAACCACGGCGGTTCATGAGGAGGATTGACTGCTCGCCAGCCTCCAGATTTTTTTGCAATTCAGCGGCCAGCCTGCGGCTGATCGCCGTGCGGTTGCCCGCCGCGTTCTCCTCACACAAATCAACCGTGATCACTTCGGGCAGCACGGCGTTTCCATAGCGTTCATCCAATCGATTGAGCGAATACCGGCCGCTTTTCGCGGCGGCATAGCTTTCCACAGAAGGAGTGGCCGAGGCCAAAATCAGCAGCGCATTTTGCTGGGCACAGCGGAACTTCGCCACATCACGCGCATGGTAACGGGGTGCGGACTCAGATTTGTAGGTATGCTCCTGCTCCTCATCCATGATAATCAAACCAAGATTCTCAAACGGCGCAAACACAGCGCAGCGTGTGCCGACCACAATGCCCGCCTCTCCATTTTTGACACGTTTCCACTCATCCATACGTTCCCCCATGGATAATGCGCTATGGAATACGGCAACCTGCTTCCCATAGCGACCTTTAAAAATGGCCAGTGTCTGTGGGGTGAGAGCAATTTCAGGCACCATGACAATCACGCCCCGGCCTTGTGCAGATACTTCGTCAATCATCCGTAGGAATACCTGTGTTTTACCGCTGCCCGTCACGCCAAAGAGGAGCGAAACGCCGCCGCGGCCCAAACGGTATTGGGCATTGAGCTCTTCAAAGGCCGCCTGCTGCTTTCGCGTCAAGCAAATAGGCGCCTGGGGGACCTGCTCTGCTTCCGGCTGCCTAGCCGGATCGCGGTAAATCTCATTTTCATAGTAATCTATCAGGTTCTTTTTTTCAAGTGCCGCAACAACGGCCGGGGTTACGCCTGTGAAATAACACAGCTCCTTCACCGAAGCGCAGCCCACATCCAGGAGGACGTCCATCACAGCGCGCTGCTTTTGGGTAAGGGAAGGCAAGAGCTGCTCTAGCTCCTCCCCCGCAACGCACAGGCGCACCATGCGCACCGTTGCATCCCCAATGCGCTGCGCGGCCTCGTCATTGCGAACGACCAGCTGTTTTTTCAAAAGGCGTTTGAAAACATCGCTGCCTTTCTCAAGACCTGTCAGCTGCATAATCCGCTCCTCGCCGACATAGGCTTGCCGCTTGTGCAGCAATTGCAACACCTCGCGCTCATCCGACGGAAATGTGTCCAGAACCAGATCCCCTATTTCCGGAGCGATCCGATATTGCATTTTGTGCCGGAGATTAATTCCGGACGGTAAAATCGTGCGGACCGCCTCATAAAGCGTGCAAAAAGTATGCGCCTTGAGCCAAACTGCCAGGCGCAGCATGTTCGCATTTAAAAGAGGCTCTTCATCCAGCACGCAGGAAAGCTGCTTGAGCCTACCGGACGGTTCTTCCTCAGAAAGGGAAAAAAGCATACCAAACCGCTTCTGGTTTCCCCTGCCAAAGGGAACGCTGACGCGGCAGCCAGGCCGCGCACGCTCCCGCAGGCTCTCCGGAACGCAGTAATCGTATGCTTTATCAAAATGATAGGAAACGTTTTCCAACGCCACCTTTGCGATGAGAACCGGGGCCATGGGATCTCTCCTTTACCTGCTGCCTGAGGCGGCTTACAGGTCGCGGATTTCCTCAGGCTCAATAATCTCATATTTCCCAGCAAGCATTTCGCCTAGGGCGATGCTCACGGGCTTTTCCGTCAGATGATCCCCATTGAAGTGCGCTTCGTCCGCAATGGCACGCGCGCGCTTCGCAGTGGCCGTTACCAGAGAATAACGGCTGACATGGTTTTTCAACAATACGCTCAAATCCGGATTAAACATGCTCCAATACCTCTTTTACAAATGAATTCATACGGGCGGCCTTCAAATTTTCCGCCTGGATAATGGCACAGATATCACTGACCGCATAGTCTACAATATCATTCACCACAACATAGTCATATTCATGTGCACGGCCAATTTCATCCTGCGCTATCCGCATACGTGTTTTGATATCCTTCTCGCATTCACTTTCGCGGTTGCGCAGCCGCTCCTCCAACGTTTGCATGGAGGGGGGCATTAGGAAAATGCTCACCACATCCGGATATAGCCGGCGGATTTTTTCCGCTCCCTGCACCTCAATTTTCAGGATGACGGTTTTCCCCTCTTCCAGCCACTGATCGACCGGATCGCGGGGCGTGCCGTAATACTGCTCGCCGTATTGCGCGTATTCTAAAATTTCCTGGCGCTCCAGCTTATTGAGAAAATAATCCTTCGTTACAAAATAATAGTGAAACCCATCGATCTCCCAATCCCGTGCCGCACGGGTCGTTAGGGAAATGGAAAGCTGCACATTGGGATCGCGCTTTGCAAGCTGCTCCAAAATCGTATCCTTCCCAGAACCGGACGGACCGGACAGGATAAAAAGCATCCCCCTCTTTTTGTCACTCATCGTCCGGCGCACCCTCCTCCGTATCAATTTCATCCTCATCGTCGTTGAGGCGGTTTGCAACCGTTTCAGATTGCAGATAGGTAAGGATCACATGATCGCTATCCGTGATGATCACAGCGCGCGTCCGCCGCCCATGCGTTGCGTCAATGAGTGTGCCGCGCTCCTTGCAATCCTGAATAATCCGCTTGATGGGCGCAGATTCCGGGCTGACGATCGCAACCAAACGGTTGGCGTTGACCATATTGCCAAAGCCGATATTGATGAGCTTCATTCACTTTCTCCTCCCGCATTTTTACTGTTCCTGCCATAAGCCGCTCTGTTGGAAAAACGCGATTATTCAATATTCTGCACCTGTTCACGAATTTTTTCAATCTCCGCCTTGATATCCAAAACCTTGCGGGCAATCTCCACATCCTGCGCTTTGGAGCCGATGGTGTTGGCCTCCCGGTTCATCTCCTGCACCAGGAAATCCATCTTCCTGCCAATTGCCTCGCCCGCTTCAAAAAAAGCGTGCAGCTGATCGATATGGCTGCGGAGCCTGACCGTTTCTTCATCCACGGCAACTTTATCGGCATAGATTGCAGCTTCCATCAAAATCCGCTGCTCGTCCACCTGCGCATCCGCCAGCACCTCCTGCATTTTGGCATAGAGCTTTTCGCGGTAGGCACGCACGGTTTCCGGCGAACGCTGCTCAATGAATGCAACGCAATGGAGAATGGTATCCATCCGAGAAAAGATATCAGCCCGCAACCGAGCGCCCTCCTGCTCACGCATGGATACACAGGAGTCCACAGCGCGCTGGGCCACCGTGCGCACAGCGCCCCAGATTTTTTCTTCATCCGCCTCAGCTTTATGGATCGAAAACACATCGCTGTAGCGCCCTAAAGCGGAAGCGGAAATATCATCCCGCAGCCCATACCGCTCCATCAGCTCGCGCAGCGCGGCAACATATCCATCTGCAAGGGAATGGTTGACCTGCACGGTAACGTCCGCATCCTCCAGCGTATCGATCTGGACAAAGCAATCCACCTTGCCGCGGGAGATAAGCGGCTGCACAAACCGCTTCAGCCTATCTTCCAAAAAGCCGTAGCTTCTCGGCACCTTCGCGCTGAATTCGAGATAACGGTGATTGACGCTTTTCATCTCAACGGCGATCTGCATCCCGTCGATCACATCTTCGGCGCGCCCGTAGCCCGTCATGCTTTTCACCATAGTATTCTCCTCTGATCCGATCTAAAATTCACCGGCCGGCCCGGCCTTGTGAGGCAGATATTTATCTTGTATTTTAACAAAAACGAATAGGGTTTGTCAAATAAATTCCGCTATTCAAGCCCCGCTCTCCTCAAAAAGCCACTGGTTCAATTGCAGACGATCCTATACGGAAAGCACAGATCGGATTGCCGGCGGCAGATTGGCCTGGGCAGCGCCCCGCCACCCATCTACGCGCCCTATCATTTCACTCTTGCATTACGGGGAGGATAGAGCCAATGTCAATCAGCTTTTCCCCCTGGCCCAGCAAATTGCGAGGTTTTACGCCATGGCGCTCCATAAAGGAGAGGATCTTTTTGCCATCCGGATGTGTCAAGGGATCGCCCGCGAATGCCATTGTGGCAGCATCCAGCTTGCCGCAGCACCCGCCGATAAAGCCATAACCATAGCCCGGCAGACGGATGCAGCCCGGAATAATTTTCAGCACATCCAGCCCCGCCCGACACAGCGTGTATGCTAGCCCTTCATCCGCTGTGATCACGGCGTTTTCCGATACGATGCACAAGCTGCACTTGGCATACCCCTGCTTAACGGGAATCAGCTCCAACCCCATCCGCCGGGCAGCCTCCAGCAATTCCGGCGCAGCGGCCTGCTCATTGCAGACCAAGCGGCTGCCAATACGCGCTGCATTCAGCGCCACATCTCCTGGATAGTGCGGGGCAAGCTCCTTTTTCAAAAAAGTAACGGCAAAACCAAAACCGCTGAGCGCATTGCAAAGCCGGCCTTCCCCCTGTGCCGCGAGCACCTCCCCATTGCCCAACGGATGCACAAGCATATCGGCATGGCGGCACAAAGCGGCCGGCAGGCTGCGGTTAGGGCCTGCGGCAATCGTCCAGACGCCCAGCGCTTCCAGCGAACGAATCACACGCGGATCAACGCTTCCCACTACTGCGGCGGATACCTTTTCGGTTGGAAGATTTGGGCTGTAAACCGGAATCATTTCTCCGCGCTTCCTTTTCCGGGCCGTGAAACAGCCCTTTTGAAACCAATGTTTTTCTCTGCTCAGCGTATATTTGCTAAAAAATTTTTTACACTATCCTACACAGGCCATTCTATCACGCCGGAAGAAGGAACAAAGCTATGAATTTGATCCCATGCAATGCGCAATGCCGCTATCAGGTAGAGGGCTGCTGCACGCTGCACAAGGCGGAAGCAGTCAACAGCGTACAAAAGGGATGCGTCTATTTTGTACCGCGTGAAAAAGCGCAAAAAGATGGGCTGCGCTAACCAATCATTGCTTCAAACGCCTCGCGGACAGTGCGCACACCGATAATCTCGATCTTATCCCGAACGCCTGATGCCAGCCCCTTCAGGTTGTGCCGCGGCACTACACAACGGCGAAAGCCCAAACGAGCCGCTTCGCTGATGCGCTGCTCCGTATTGCCCACAGCGCGGATTTCTCCGGCCAGGCCGATTTCTCCAAAGGCCAATACATCCTCCTGCACAACGCAATCCTTCAAGCTGGATACCAATGCGAGCGCGACCGATAAATCCGCCGCAGGCTCGTCCAGCTTGAAGCCCCCAACCACATTAACATAGGCGTCCATATTGCCGAAGAAATACCCGGCCCGCTTTTCCAACACTGCCAGCAGCATCGACATCCGGTTATAATCGAAGCCTGTTGCCATGCGGCGCGGCGTTCCAAAGCCGGTGGGCGCCACCAGGCCCTGCACCTCCGCGAGGATCGGCCGGGAGCCCTCCATCACGCAGGCGACACAGGTGCCGGAAGCATTCTGCGGCCGCCCGGAAAGGAGCATCAGAGAGGGGTTTTCCACCTCGCGCAGGCCGTTATCCAGCATTTCGAACACACCGATTTCATTGGTGGAGCCATAGCGGTTTTTGACTGCGCGCAGAATCCGGTAGGAAAGGTGCCTATCGCCTTCGAAATAAAGCACGGCGTCTACAATATGCTCCAACACCTTTGGCCCGGCAATATTGCCATCCTTATTCACATGGCCGACAACGATAATCGGGATATCCACGCTTTTTGCCGTGCGCATCAGCAAACCGGTGCATTCCCTGACCTGTGTTACGCTGCCGGAAGAGGAGGCAACGTCGGAGTGGTTCATGGTCTGGATGGAATCGATGATCACAAGATCCGGCTTTTCCGTTTGGATCAATTCTGAAATAAGCTGCACATCCGTTTCACACATGATATAGAGATTCGGCGTTGCCACGCCCAAGCGCTGGGCCCGCAGCTTGATTTGGTGCGCCGACTCCTCGCCGGAAACATAGAGCACGCGCAGCGTTTCCCCTAAAAAGCCGCAGATTTGCAGCAGGATCGTTGATTTGCCGATGCCGGGATCGCCGCTGAGCAGCACAAGCGACCCTTTGACGACACCGCCGCCCAGCACCCGATCCAGCTCCTTTAAGCCGGTTGCGTAGCGGTGCTCCGCGTCGGCGGAAATCTCATTGATCTGCACCACGCGAGGCGCGCCCCGCCCGCCCGATGCGGATTTGGGGCCGGAAGCAGAAACCGGGGCGCGCATTTCCTCGGACATGCTGTTCCACTCCCCGCAGCCGGGGCATTTGCCATACCATTTGGGGCTTTCATAGCCGCATTGGCTGCATACGAACACGCTTTTTGACTTCTGTGCCATAGATGCTTCTGTCCTTTCCAGACCATTTGATTATTGGGCGGCCGGCGTCGCGTCGGCAGTGCCGATTCCATTGAGGTAGGATAAAACGCCGTAAAAAATTGATAACGCCAATTCATTCTGATAGGCTTCTGTGCGCAGCTTTTCCGTTTCCTGCGCGTTGGACATGAAGCCGCACTCCACCATAACGGCAGGCGTTTTCGCCTGATAGAGCAAATAGATCTCTGTGCCGGATTTTTTTACCTTGCGGGTATTCTGCGGCTGGATCAAATGGATGACGGACTGCTGAATAGCCGCCGCAAGCGCCTGGCTCTCCGGGTGATTGGGCGAATAGAATACCTGTGTGCCTGTGTTATTCGGGTAAGGATAAGAATTTTGATGAATGCTGATAAACAGGCAGTCCGGCGTTTCATTAATGAGCTTCAGGCGGTTGTGCAAATCAGAAATTTTCTTTTGCCGGATCGTTTTGGCGGAATCGTCATGGATGGAGATATCCTCCCGCCGCGTCATGACCGTGTCAAACCCCATCATGCGGAAAATAGTTTCCAGCTTCAGCGCAATTTCCAGATTGATCCCCTTTTCCACTGTGCCGTCTTTTGCGACTGTGCCGCCGTCAACGCCGCCGTGCCCTGCGTCGATCAGGATTGTGGGATGCCCGGAAACGCCTGAAGCGGAAACGGATTGCAGCGCATCCTGGTTTTTTCGCTCCACAATAATTGCAAAAATACAAAATAAGATCAAAACCGCGGCGACAGCCGCCCAAATCAGCCTGTTTTTCTTCATCTCTGACACCCCGCTTGCAAAGTTGCTCTTCTCTAGATATATGCGGGAAAACAAAGATGATGTTTCAAAACGGTTTTAGATTAATGCAACATATCCACAAGCGCGCAAGTGCGAACGGGTATGCTTCCATGTTCTCCGAAGCTCGAGGTTCGTGAGGCTATCTACCATATGTGCAAAAACGCTCTAGCTTCAAACAAAATGTTGGAAGCTTACGCACATAGGCTAATCTCTGCGAAAAATGGCGCTGCCGCTCTGCGGCAGGAGGCGTTTCGCGCCGACAACCATTTTTCCAATGCTTCAAACAAAATGTTTGAAGCTTACGCACATAGGATAATCTCTGCGAAAAATGGCGTTGCCGCTCTGCGGCAGGAGGCGTTTCGCGCCGACAGACATTTTTCCAATGCTTCAAACAAAGTGTTTGAAGCTATTATACCTCAAAAACGCCCCGCTTACAACGCCGCTCTTTGGGAAGAGAAAAAGGGCGCGATTCATTATGAAGATACACAAAAAAAGCGTTTGCGAGCCACAATTTATGGCTCGCAAACGCTTTTTCAGGGGGATTGTTTTGGCATGCATGGATCGGAGCAACAGCGGGTTTCAACGCCATGGCGGCGCTGTTCTCCCTTTGTTCATTGACGCTTGCCCCATAGCAGGCTTGGCCCGCCCGAAACCACGCCCTCTTTGCGCTCTAACTTCATGAAGTTAAGAATGCTCCGCCTGTGTGGGGAGCGGTTCTCTCATGGCGGCAAGGCAGCTTTCATAGCCCGCATTGATTTCCGCATAAGCATCCATGAGCCCTTTGAGGCGCACACGCCCGGCGGGCGTAATCTGATAATAAACGCGCAGCCGCCTCCCCCCGACAGCCCTCTGATCCTCCGTAATGTACCCCCGCTCCATCATCCGGTAAAGCGTGGGGTACATCGCTCCTTCCGGAATTCTCAATTGGCCGCCGCTCCCCTGTTCTACGGATCGGGCGATCTCATAGCCGTAGCTGTCGCCCCGGCAAAGGCGGGAGAGGATGAGGGTTTCCACAAGCGGCTTTAACAGATTGCTTCTGGATTTTTGCAGCGCTTCTTCCTGCGTGAGCGTGGCGGCTTTGCGGTTCTTTTTGAACCGGGTGATGGTTTCCTGCATTTTTTGTGTGAGCATTTTTATCGGCCCCTTTTTATTTGGAATTACATCCCACATCATTATCCAAAATCATGGCGGTTTCCTCCCCCGCTTCCGATCTGTTCCAAGGCACACACGATTTCCTCAATTTTTTGAAAACAATCCGGATCTTTTAGCTCGTCATCCTCTATGATCTCCTTAATCTGCTTCAAAGTTTGATAGCTTTTCATTTCGACAAGTTCACTTGCATGGTTCGTCAGATTGGGGAATTCGATACAAATCTCTTCGCGGGATAGGATATCGGCTAGGATTTCCTGATATAAGTTCATGGGATCACCTCAAAATAATTGTGCAGGCTTTTGAGCGTCGGGTATGGAAATAAATATACAATTGTTGTAAAATCCATTTATATATGGCTAATCCAAACGAAATGAGCCAAGTTTTTTTATTTCAATCGTACCATTTATCTTCTCAAATTCATTCACACGTTTTTTAATAAACTGCTCCATTTCTTTGTTTGCCGACCGGCCCTCTGACTCCGCAACATATCGGAATTTCTGAAAATATAATCGATCCACACGCAATGTATAACGTAATAATTTGCTCTCCATAGCCCCACCTCATTTTTACATATCTGTTGATCTACAAAATTATTTTAATAGAAAGAATCGAATAAAAACAAAAATGGTGGTATATTGGTGTAGAAATGGTGAATTATTTTTTCATATAACACGGCAAGGGAAAAGTGATTCATGAAATGGACTTTGCTATCTTCTGACGATTGTATTGCATCATATGATAGAATGCAGACAAAATAAGAGCATTTGATCCAAAATAAAATCACTGACAAAAATAGAAAAAGATCTCTCAACCCCGTAGGGGCGAACTGCGTTCGCCCGCATGATTACCGTGAGGATAATATAAATGGCATTTGTAAAAAGAAAAAAAATACGCTTAGAGGGCTATGACTATTCCTCCTGCGGTGCATATTTTATTACGATTTGTGTGGCAGACCGGAACCGGTTATTATGGCAAAACGCAGAAGCGGACTACGATCGCAAGCGAGCTGAAGCCTACTCGCATGAACCGCCTCTATTATCGGGCGCCGGAACCATCGTTAAGAACGAAATTCAAAAATTAAGTACGATTTACGGCAATGTGATGGTTGATCAATATTGCATTATGCCAGACCACATCCACCTCATTCTTTTGATTCTTCCGGATGAGAAGGGGCAGGCACACCCCGCACCCACCGTATCTAGGATCATCAAACAATTCAAAGGTTCCGTAACCAAACAAATCGGAAATTCCATTTGGCAAAAATCGTTCTACGACAAAATTATTCGCAATGAAAGGGATTATCAGGAGGTATGGCAATACATCGATGAGAATCCGTTCAAATGAAAGCTTGATGACGGATGAAAACGCGGGCGAACGCAGTTCGCCCCTACAGGGTTGAGAGACATTGATCGATCTGTTCATTGCATTTATAACGGACAAAATGGCAGTTGAACCTTTGATATATTCAGTATAAGGCTTACTCTGAGAAACGTTAGGGTAAAATTGACCTACTAAACAAAAAACGGTAAAGCACAACGCTCTACCGCAATGTTTTCTGATAGGTATTGCAAAACTCATTTCTCATCATAGAGAAACAGGGGGCATCGCCATAATAGACGGCTAGAGTGTCCCCTTGATTAAACGAACTGCTCAAGTGAAGGAACGCGGGCAGTTTGTTTTTTTACTACGAAGATGAGCAGCAATATCAACACAAAAAATATTCCCTTGATTTTAAAAAATCGCCGCCTGCAAACGGATAAATTCCACTGCAAGCGGCGATATACAATTAGAACTCTTTCTCCAAAGGAATCATGCCATAGGTCTCTCCCAGCTCCCCGCCATTGAGCAAATATTGCTTCACGGCACGCTGCAAGCTTGTATCTTCCGGATACGACGCCACATCACCGCCGGACCGATACCAGATAAAACGGATTGCGGCATGGGAATGGTCGTTATCCGTATGTATGATCTCAAAAAGCTCCTGAAATTGCAGGATGCGGGAGGAGGCGGGCAACAACGTTTTTAAGTTTGGATCCAGCAGCCAGGAATGCGTTGTAAAGCCTTTGAATGAAAACTCAGGGTAATAGTTTGGGAAAAACTCCTTCGCCTGCCGGATCGAATCCAGGCACGCCTCACGATCCAGCGGCGCGCCTTTGGGGATATGGATATAAAGGCTTGGGGAGCCATTGGGGAACGGAAGCTCCTCCAACTCCTGCCGGCTCAGCTTACCACGCAAATTCACCTTGGAGAACTGGAACTGCAGCCGGCCGAGCTGAAAAAGATGCATTGTGATATAATTGCGTGCCCAGCCGATTTCGGAAAAACCCGGCACACCGAATTCCGCCCTGCCATTTTCCGTCCATCGAGTGATATCCGCCATCATATCGTAATAATAGCGCTCCGGAATTCTCTTCTTTTGGTAGGCTGCAAAGGTGTATTCTGCTGCACAGAGGAGCACGGCAAGCACCATGGGGGCATTTTTTTTGCGGTCAATTTTCAGCAGCCCCTGCAAATGGCGCACATCATTGCGCTGATACATCCGCCTTGCAAACCGCTCAATGCGCTTGGGCTGACGCTCCATTTCCTGAAAAGCGAGCTCACGGTCTTCCTCCGGCAGTTGGATTTTGGCACATAAATCTTCTAAAAAAGCCTTGTTCATTCAATCGGCCTGCCCTTCTGTTTTTCTTTCCCGGCGTAAAAGAGCGCCGGGCGCAATCGGATGCTCACAGCGGAGCCGCACCTGCATCATGGGGTGCGGAGCGCTCTCCAAGGGGAGGCCCTCCGCATCGTAAAGCTCCTGCACGGTAATTGCATACGGCGCTTTCCCAGCCTCCAGAACGCTCAGCGTTTCCCCCCGGAAAAAGCGGTTGCGCTGCACCGCATGAAGCAGCCCGCCCGCCGTGTTGCCGGCCACTGCGGCCACTTCCCAATCGCGGCGGTAGCCGCCGTCATAAAAAATTTGGGCATTCGCCTGCGGTTTGTCAAAATAGAAGCCGGTGCAATATTCCCGATGGCTGACGCGGGTGAGCTCCTCTAAAATCCAAGGCTCCGGGCGGTATCCTGTTTGATCCTGCGCGCGAAGATAGCCATCGATCGCGCAGCGGTATGCGTTCGTGACAACCGCCGTATAGTAGGCGGATTTCGCCCGGCCCTCAATCTTGAAGCTGGTAACACCGGCGCTGATCAGCTCCGGGATATGCTCAATCATGCACAGATCGCGCGCGTTTAGAAGATAGGTGCCATCCTTATCCTCTTCCACAGGGAAATATTGCCCAGGCCGCTTTTCCTCCACCAAATGGTATTTCCAGCGGCAGGGCTGCGCGCAGTCGCCCCGGTTGGAATCCCGGCCCGTCATGTAATTGGAGAGCAGGCACCTGCCGGAAAACGAAACGCACATTGCGCCATGCACAAAGCATTCAATTGCAAGCTCCCCCGGCGTGCGCGCCCGCAGCTCGCCGATCTCCGCAAGCGACATTTCCCGCGCGGTGACAATCCGCTTTGCGCCAAGTGCATAAAAAGCGTTTGCAGCGGCGTAGTTGACGATCCCGGCCTGCGTGGAAACATGGAGTTCCACCTGGGGCGCATAGCGCCGGGCAAGCTCCAGTACCCCCAGATCCGTGATGATAAAGGCATCCACGCCGCATTCTGCCCAAGCGGTCAAAAAAGCCGGAAGCGCATCGATCTCCGCATTGCGCGGCAGCGTATTGCAGGCGAGATAGACCCGCACGCCCCTTTCATGCGCGTATTCCACCGCACACCGCAGCTCGTCAAAGGTAAAGTTTGCGGGCGCCGCGCGCATCCCAAAAGCGCTGCCCCCGAGATACACGGCGTCCGCGCCGAAGCGCACGGCGGCTTCCAGGCGTTCACGATCCCCTGCCGGGGCGAGCAATTCCGGGCTCCGTTTCCTTTCGTTCCTTTCAATTCCCATCAGGAAACGCCCATCGCCGCAACGACATTCTTGTTGTGCTTTTCATACGTTTTGGCCAGATAAATCTTGCCATTTTTATCATGGCAAAAATAAAGATAGCTGGTGTTGGAGGGATTCAACGCGGCCTCGATTGCATCCGCGCCGGGGTTGCAGATCGGCCCGACCGGCAGAGCGGGGCACACGCGCGTATGGTAGTTGCTGCGATACGCCAGATATTCCCCCTCTGAAACGTTCGGCTTGATATATTTTTCCACATAATTGCCGGTGCTGTCGCACTGAAGCTGCATTTTATCGGCAAGCCTGTTGTGCAAAACAGAAGAGATATCCTTCATCTGGTCTTTGTTCGCGGCCTCTTTCTGGATAATCGACGCAATGGTGACAATCTCATCCACCGTCATGCCCAATTCTTTGGCGCGCGCCTCATATTTGCTTGTAAATTTCTCCTGGAAATTATCTAAGAAACGCCGGATCGCGTGCGCCTCGTTCTCTTCCAGATAGAATTCATACGTATCCGGATACAGATACCCTTCCAGCTTGCGGAAACGCAAATTGGTATCCGGCATGGTTTTCACAAAGCTATATTCATTGAAATCAACCGTTTGCATCGTTTCAAAGAAGGCTTTGCGGTCGCAAATTCCATGTTTTTCAAGGCGCTCTATGATCTGATCGGCCGTCCACCCCTCGGGGAAGGTCAATTTCTTGGTTTCCACTGCTTTGGGGGCGTCCTTGATCGCGTTGAGCATTCCCTCAACACCCATCTTTTTATTCAGCTGATAGATGCCGTTGAGGTATTTGACATCCGCCGCTTTCTTGCCCGTATCACGGTTGCGCAGCGCAAAAATGGTATTGACAAAAAAATTGCAGAAATGCGGATGATTGATCAAATCATTCTCCTGCAAGATTTGCAGGATCTCTTTTTGGGAAGCGTTTTCCGGGATCGTGACGCTTGTTTTGGTGTCGCTCCCCATTAAAGCGAGCACGTCGTTGATACAAGAGAGCAGATAAAGCGAGCTCGCAATCGAGATGACCAAAACCACGCACAACGCCAGCGCTTTGGGGTTGGAGATGATTATTTTTTTCTTCTTTTTTTTCACAGCCGTCTCCTCCTCCCCGGCTTTGGCAGCCTGCTGCCTAGCTTTTACCGATTTATGTAAATTGGACAAAGGGTTTGACCGGCTGTTGACCGGCTCCCGCTCGTCGATGGAAACCTTAAAATTTTGAACAAACTCTGTGCGGTCAATCTGGCTCTCATAAAAATGATCCGCCTCTTCGCCCGCCGACGGTGCAGCGGTCGTTTCATGGCTGGTAAGGTCCTCGAACGCATTCGAGCCGGAGGAGATATTTTCATTATGAGGAGGCATCTGTTTCTTTTGATCCATATCGGTGATCAATCCTTTCGCATCGCGATTGAAGAATCTATCTAAAAACCCGGAGCTTACCAAAAGCAGCCGAGGTGCTTTTTAACCCCTTCCGCGCCATGCAACGCCCGCCCCCGGGAGAGTTTTCCGCTGCGTAACAATCAAATGGACGGGCTGATCGTAGCGGCCGGCAGGCAAATTTCTGACCATACAGCTATCATAGCACAAGCCAACGGTGCTGCCGCCGAAGCGGGCCAAAAAGCGATCGTAATACCCTTTGCCATAGCCCAGCCGATAGCCCTGAAAATCAAAGGAAAGCGCCGGCACAATGCACAAGCCCTTTGAAAAATCTGTCAATAACGTGCTTTTTTCAGGATCCGGCTCTAAAACGCCGAACGTGCCTGGAGAAAGCTCGTCCAAAGAGCAAATCCTATAAAATTCCATCTCCCGCGTGCCGGGCACGCAGCGCGGCACTGCAACCTGCTTCCCTGTTTGAAGAGATTTTTCAATCAGGCGGCGGGTATCCACCTCAATCGCCGTTGACACATAAGTCAGGATCGTTTGAGAATCGCGGTATTGCCAAAGATTCATCACACGGTTCAGAATCTTCAGATCCATTTCATCCTTTTCCGCCGGAGAAAGGCCTGCCCGTAGCGCTTTAAAACGGTTGCGCAGTTCCGCCTTAATCGGCCTGATATCCTGCCTCATCGGCATTGGAGGGATGCACGGATCGCATCCGCCTTTGCCTGGCCAGCAAACTCCGCTGCAATTGCCAGGCCGAAATCAATGGCTACGCCCGCGCCGCGCCCGGTGATAAACTTCCCATCCCTGCAAACAAAACGGTCGCTGAGTTTCGCGCCATAAAGCTCCTGCTCCATGCCAGGGAAGCAGGTGGCCTCTTTCCCCTCCAGCAGCCCCTTATGGCCGAGGATCGAAGGGGCGGCGCAGATTGCGGCAACCAGCTTGCCATGCGCAACAGCATAGTCGATAAACTGCTGCACGACCTGCGATTTTTCAAGATTCAGCGTGCCGGGCATCCCGCCAGGGAGAACGACCGCCTCAAGTGCTTCATCTGCATGAGCCTGCGTATCCGCCAGATCACAATCCATAACAATCCCATGCGCACCCGCTACTTTGACCCCACCGACTCCAACCGTACAGACCTCCAGCTCGGCGCGGCGGAGCATATCCACCGTGGCAACCGCCTCAACCTCTTCAAAGCCGTTTGCAAAGAACACATAAATCATATCAAAATTCCTCCATCTATTATCCAAGTGAAAGCCCCAAATAGGCGCCTCTCAGCATCAACGGCAACTGCTCCGCCCTTGGGGAAAGGGGACGCAGCATCCCAAAAGCGGCAGTGTCCGCCTGGCTGAGAGCCGAACACATCCCTATGGGAAGGCGCAGGGAATAGCGCCGTGCACCAGACGCTCGAACCAACGCGGACAACAAAGGCAGCGCCGCCCGCTCGGACGCTATAAATTCCTGCGCAAAACAGCTTTCCTCCTGCTGCTGATACAGGCAGTAGCCCTTCTCCCCCTCCGCCGTTTGGATACACAGCGCACATCCGCCGGTGGCAAAATGCTCATTCAGCGCATAATGCACGGCAGCCTCATCCCATACGAGATGATCCCAGCCATGCAGCACGCTGCTGCGGATTTCGGCCATTTCGGCCGCTGTGAGCGCATGGGCAGGCCCGATGGCTCCAAAGGCGGTTTTCTCCGCTTCCTTCCGGGAAAAATGCACCGTTTTGCAATAGAAAGCATCATAAAACCCGCACGCCGCATAATAGTGAAATAAGCCTGGCGACGCCGGTACAAGGGCGATGCAGTCCGCCCCTTCCTCTGCCGCGGTCAAAGCTGCAAAATCAATCAGGCTGCGCATCAGCCCACGCCCACGCTGCGCCTGCGCCGTGCAGGCGGCATAAAGATATCGGGCGGTATATGGCTCGCCCCTGCATTGAACCGCCGCATCCAGCAAAAAAAGCATAGCCACTGGGCGGCCCGATTCCTCATAAAGAAACGTTTTCTCGGGAGAAAACCGATTTTTAAAGAAAAAGGAGATATACTCCATGCAATCGCCAAAAGACGCCTGCCATAGTTCCATCAACAGCGGGATATCTTCCCGCCGCGCACGGCGGATCATAGGTCCTCCCGATAAACCGCCTCCTGCTTCTCCAGCAGAATTGCGGGATAATAGGAGAGCTTTGCTTTGCGCAGGCCCTCCTCGCCCATATCTTCCTCCCGGTTGACAAAGGCATAGCCGCTCAGCGCATGTGATGCAAACTCCCTGTTGATGATCGGATACGCGCCGCGCACATCGGCAAACGCCTTTTCAATATGGGTACAAAAGGTGTTTTCAGTTAACTGCTCGCCCAACGTATAGGCGACAACCCGGCCATCTACGCGGATTAATCCGCCGGTAAAACCCAACTCAAAATAGTGGTCAAACGCCCGGTCAACCGCAGCAAGCTCTTCGCTGATTCCCTCTGGGTTCCGGCTCAGGTTCTCCCGCTCCCACTCGGCGTTCATGCGCATACAATCCTCAATATTTGCCGTGGTAATCGGCTCATAGTGCCAATGATACGTTTTTTGGAAAGAAGCAATATGGTTGCGCTTGCCATGATATTTCCGCCCGGAAAGGGCTATTAAATCCTGCGTATTGTAAATATAATCAAACCCATCGCGGTACGGCTGATAGGTAAACGCACCCGGCATGATCTCCTCCAGTGCCGCCTGATTTGCCTTTGTTACGCCGTGCAGACGAAAGGGATGCCCGTTTTCATGCGCATCCTCCAGCATGGCCCGTATCACCTTCAAAAGATCCCCGCGGCCAGCCGGGAACACATAGGAGGGCTTAGGCCCAATGCTTTTTGAAACAAAAAAATCCTCAAAGCGCAGGATTTTACTGCTGTAAACCGGATTCCAGATATAAAGATTGCCAAAGGTATATTCACAGCCTTGGAATTGGGCGTAAGAAAACAGCTCTCTCACCCAATTTTTATCCTCCAAACGGGGCGACTGGAATGTCAGCATGATAGCATCTCCTTTTCTACCCAAGAAAAAATTTGCTCTGCCACTTCCGCCTCCGCCAAAGGCTCGCCCGCGCTAGCACAGTCAACCCTGCAAAAATGCAGCTTTTCGCACGCATACAGCGCCGCTTCCCGGCAGGCCTGTAAATAGCGAATATTTCCCTCATGCATATCTTTCTTCTGCTCATCGCCCGCATAACGATTCGATAAAAGCCGCTGCGACACTTCCACAGGCATGTCCAGATAAATGACCAAATCAGGGGCAGGGATTTCGAGCTTTCCATATTCAAAATCCCGCAGCCAGGCGAGATAATCATCCCACTGCTCCCGTGGCAGCTTGACCATTTGATAAAGCGCATTAGAGGTAGTATAGCGATCCGCAAGAATCAGCTTGCCTGCCTCATACTCCGCTTTCCAATGGCGCTGGAAGCTTGCAAAGCGATCCACCGCATAGAATGCGGACGCCGCATAGGCATTCACATCCCCCGGATCGCTCCCAAACGACTTGTTGAGATACATTTTCACCAAAGTGCTCGAAGGGTCGCCATAATCGGGCAGCTTAATCTGCCGCAGGGGAACCCCTGCCCGTTCCAGCGCGGCTCGCAGCAGCGCTACCTGCGTTGTTTTGCCGCAGCCATCCAGCCCCTCTACCACCAATAGTTTACCTGACATGCCATCATCCTTCAAAATTTTTCACATCATACATCCTTAAAGGAAACCAAAAATGAGATAGCCTGAATCCTCCTGCACCAGAAGAAGAGTGAACAAGCATGAAAATAATTATACCAAATTTCGCCTCAGAATTCAATTCCCAGTCTCATAATGCTGTTAATAGGTTAAAATCACCGCATGCAAAACAAGCGTTTCATCCGCTGTCCGGTTGGCAATCGAGTGCTTTTGACCGCCCAGGCAAATGCAAGCGTCGCCCGGATGTAACACTGTTTCTGTGCCGTTGTCATCATAGGTCGCAGTGCCTTGGATGATATAGAAAACCTCTTCTTCCTTTTCATGCACATGCTCACCAATCGAGCAGCCCGGCTCCAATGTAATCGTTGCAATCATACGGGATTTGCCCTGATATTCGCCCGCATCCAGAAGGTTGGTCACAACTGCCTGCCCGTCTCCTCCACGCATCTGCGGCTTAACGGTGCGGGGCATTTCAGAAGCACGTTTAATCATGATGGGATTCTCCTCTCTCAGTATGCTTTTATTTTCAATCTATTATACCGGCTAACCTCTGCGAAAAATGGCATTGCCGCTCTGCGGAAGGCATTGTTCCAATGCTTCAATGCTCTCGGAAGCTCTTGACAGCTTTGATACTTTGGAGATCCGTGAGGTTATTATGCCATGCAGCCGATCTTCGAGCTTTAAAGCTTTCCAATCCGTTCGATGCTATTATACCATTTGTATCCGGTTTGACAATATCCGCGAAGCATTTCTTCAATTGCGCGTATCATCAAAGTATGATAAAATAGCTTCAAACGGGTCGCAAAGTTTCCAGCTTTGAAACTTGGAAGCATTGGAAAAATGCATGCCGCAGAGCGGCAACGCCATTTTTCGCAGGGAGAGGCTTTGCCTGTATGATAAAATAAATGAGATTCACACTTCACAGGAGGATGTCTTTTTATGGAGAACAAGCAGCCGCAAGCCGTAATCCTCAGCATGACGAGGGATGGAGAAAAGCTATGCGCAGCCGGCGGGCGCATCTCGACCCAGCCCGGTGATGCAATCGAAATATGGAACCACTCACAGGATGCGGAAAAGAACAGCCGCCTGATTCAAAAAGTGACCCGTTCCGGCCACAATTCTGTGGTAGAGCACGCCTGTTTCCACCTGGCATTCCAAAACGTATCCGTTATGGTAGAGCAATTCATGATTGAATTCAGGCTCGCCTCCTTCACGGTGAAATCACGGCGTTATGTCGATTTCAGCTCGGCCGGATATTATATGCCGGAGGGACTGGATGAAGCGCTTACCCAAACATATGCAACGCACATGGAAGCTCTGTTTGCCGATTATCAATATCTGATTGAGCATGACGTTCCAAAAGAAGATGCACGGTTTGTGCTCCCCTATTGCTTTTGCAGCAATTTTTATTGCACACTCAATGGCCGCGAACTGTTGCACGTATTGCACGCCATGCTTTTTGGGCGCGGGAGCCGCTTCCCGGAGCTTGTGCTGCTCGGACGCCAGCTGCTGGAGCAGGCCCGTGCCATGGCGCCCGGGATATTTGCGGCATTCGAGGCAGAGCAAGCGCCGGCGGCCGATACGCTGGATCTCTCGGATCTTCCCGGCCTGCCGGAAGGAGCCCGGGTTTTGCCGCATGGCTACCAATTTGCCGAGCTGCTTGCCTCCACGCCGGACGCTGCAGAATGTGTTGCCCGCACAGCGCTGATTGAGAGCACACAGCTCCCCAGCGATGAGGTGAACAAGGTGCTTTCCGATGCAAAAATCCGTGCGGAGATCCTCCGCAGGGTAATCGCCGGCTCACGCCCGCGCGCGCTTGAAAACATCAGCTTCACGTTTCGGCTCAACGGCGTATCCCTGCCCTGTATTACGCATATCGTGCGCCATCGTATGCAGTCCGTGATGATACCGCCACTAGCGCAGGCGGATCGCACCCATAAGATCATTCCTCCCTCCATCCGCAAGCAAACAGAATGTCTTGCGCGCTATGAGGCCGCCTTCCATCGGAACGCAGCCCTGTATCAAAGGCTGCGCGGAGAAGGCGTTGCGGAAGAAACGCTCGTTTATTTCCTGCTTAGCGGCAACACACTCGACGTGGTGACCACCATGAACGCACGCGAGTTGCTCCTCTTTTTACGCCTTCGCACCTGTAGCCGCGCCCAGTGGGAAATTCACATTTATGCGGACGAGATGCTCCGCCTGCTGCGGGAAAAGGAGCCGGAGCTCTTTCGCTTTTTCGGCCCAAGCTGCTTTGTGACCGGGAAGTGCCCGGAAGGACGCTTGAGCTGCGGAAATATGCAGGAAGTGTGCGCGCGCTATCAACTGGAAGGAGAGAAAAAAAGGCCGGTTGAAAACGCCTGATCCGGCGCATACAACCAGCTTTTTCGGAAACAGAACGGTCATCTAGTCAAAAAGGCCGTCAAAATAGCCTTTTTTTCTCCTGCGGGGTTCCGGCGCAGGGCGCTCGAAGCAGACAAGGATCGTCTCCTCTCCGATCACCTGAATATCCTTCCATGGGATACAGATATCATTATCCCGCCCGCCAATGCCGCACCAGCGCGCGCGGCCAAATACAATAATTGCACACAACTGCCCTGTGCAAGTATCAATCTCCACATCGCAGACGTTGCCCAAGCGGCTGCCGTCCTTAACACAGATCACCTCTTTTGCCCGTAAATCCGTAATTCTACAATTCATACGGCGCATCACCTCCCCATAGGGAGTATATTCAGCCCTTCGGCTGAGAAGAAGCAAAAAAGCAACAAATAGCGCGGGCAATCCGCCTTACAAACAAATCAGGAGGCGTTTTTTTGAATATTGTTGTATTAGATGGCTATACGACCAATCCCGGGGATTTGGATTGGAGCTTTTTAAATCAATTTGGAGAATATACCGTTTATGACCGTACGCCTCGCACCTTGACAGTAGAGCGGGCAAAAGATGCGGAGATTGTCGTGACCAATAAGGTTGTGCTTGACCGGGAGATTTTAGAGCAGCTTCCAAATTGCCGGTTTATTGAGTTGCTCTCCACCGGCTACAATGTGATCGACTGCGGCTATGCCAAGGAGCGCGGCATCCCGGTATCCAATATTCCGGCCTACAGCACTGATGCGGTAGCGCAGCTCGTATTCGCGTTTATCCTGGCGTTCAGCAACCGCGTAGCCGCCCATAATCGGGCCGTCCATGCAGGGGAATGGACAAATTGCCCGGACTTTTGCTTTTGGAGGACCAATTTGACAGAGCTTGCGGGGAAAACGCTCGGCATCGTCGGCTTCGGCAGAATCGGCCAAAGGGTGGCGGAACTTGCCGCGGCCTTTGGCATGCGCGTGCTCGCCTGCACACCGCATCCCAAAAATACACAGATAAAGGGGTGTTTTGCTTGGGCCACGATGGATCAGTTGCTCGCAGAATCGGACTTTGTCACGCTCCACTGCCCGTTGACCCCGCAGACAGACCACATCGTGAACCAGGAATTCCTGCAAAAAATGAAACCTTCCGCCTATCTGATCAACACCTCGCGCGGCCCTGTGATCGACGAAGCAGCTCTGGCGCAGGCGCTCGAGAAAGGCGCGCTGGCGGGCGCTGGCGTGGACGTACTTTCTACGGAACCCCCTACGGCGGATAATCCACTGCTCACTGCAAAAAACTGCCTGATTACTCCGCACATTGCCTGGGCCGGGTACGAAACGCGCGGCCGCCTGCTGCGCATCTGTGAGGATAATCTCAGGGCCTTTTGCGCTGGTGCGCCGATTCATGTGGTGAACCCTTGAGGAATCGCTTTGTGCGGTTTAGAACGGGCATTTTTGTGCGGTTTCCATGTATTTTTTATTTCTCACCACAAATAATTGTATGATAGTGGGATTATTTGACATTTGAATGAAATCTGCTATAATAAAAGCTGTTCAGCCTTGTGTTGAATGGCTTTTTCCATATTGGAAAGGAAAAGATAGCCGCCTTAAATTGATGAAAAGGAGTGTTTTACATGGCAGGTAAAACGACAAAAAAGAGTCCGTTCGACTGTGCCGCCTTTTATACAATCACCTCCAAGCTCAGCGGCAAAGCTGTTACGGCATGCGGAGAGTCAGAGGTGCGTATGTTTGCGCCAACAGAGGAGGATCGCCAACAGTGGAAACTGGTTGCGGCAGATACCGGCGCATACCGCTTGATCTCTAAAACGACCGGCAAAGCGCTGGATATCATGCTGGCAGGCGAAAACGACGGCGCTCAACTGCATCAATGGAAAGAGGATATCTCCGCCCCTACGCAGAGCTGGGTGCTGGAGCAGACACAGGATGGCAGCTACAAAATCAAATCCGCTGTATCCGGCAAATGCATGGATATTGTTGATATCTCCATGCAGGATGACGCCCGCCTTCAAATTTGGGAGGATCTCGACGGAGAGAACCAAAAATGGATGCTGAACGCTCTCGCCGCGCCGAAACCTGCGAGAAAACCACGCGCGCCCAAAAAAGAAGCGACAGCCAAAACAAAGACAGTAACGGAAAAAGCGGCAACTGTGGCAACAGAAAAAGCGGCGTCCCCCGCGAAGCTGAATACTGCCAAGCCCGCGGCCGCAGCCAAAACAACAACCAAAGCGTTGCCTAAAACAGCGGCCGACAAAAAAGCAAAAAAGTAATTTTTATAAAAATGTAAAAATACAAATATCGCCGCTCTCCAGCCTATGGAGAACGGCGATGTTGTTTGCCGCGTGTTTAAAGGGATGGCGCAAAATGCTTTGCGCCATCCCCTTCTTTTTTATTCCGCTCAATAAATGGGAAACGCCTTTCGACTCAATCCCTGCGCAAGGCTTCAATCGGCGGCATCTTCGCCGCTTTCCGCGCGGGATAAATGCCGAAGAAAATACCGATTGCGCTGGAAAACCCAACTGAAATCAAAATTGTGCTAAATTTTACGCTCATCGGGATGTCCATGATATAGGAAACAACCCCAGCCCCTGATATGCCAAGAATCATTCCAATGATTCCGCCTATCAGGCAAAGAATCACTGATTCAGTCAGAAACTGGAATAGGATCGTCCGTGTTCGTGCACCAAGCGCCTTGCGGATGCCGATCTCCCGCGTTCGTTCGCTAACGGAAACATACATGATATTCATCACGCCGATGCCGCCGACGACCAGCGAAATCGCACTCACCGCTGCGATAAATGTCGTAAATACATTAATCACCTTATCCAGCAGTTCAATATAGGTAGCCATATTCGTGACCGTATAGGCCTCCCGGTCAAAGTTGTTATGCCGCGCCTGAAGGATATTTTTGGCCGCATTCCCCGCGGCGTCAAGCTGATTTTCATCCTTCGCGGAAAGATAAACCATATTGTAGCGGCCGCTGGAGCCCATGAGGTTTGCAACCACCGGAGCGGGCGCAATCACATAGCACATATTGCCCATGGTGTTGGTCATCTGAGACATCTGCTCCATCATTGCCTCGTTATCCATGCCGCCCATCATGGCGGAAACGTCCATCACACCGATGATGCGAAGCCTTGCGGTTTTATCGCCGACGGTAACTTCAATATATTCGCCAACGACATTCTCATAGCCGAACAGGCCCTTTGCATTCATACCATCGATGATACATACGTTGCGCGCCGCCTCGTACTCCTCTTCAGTGAACATGCGCCCATAGCTTGCGGAAAGCTTTGAAATCTGCTCCATATCTGGCGCGCACCCTACCGGGAAGCACATGCCGCTCTCGCTGTTCGCCTTAAACGTGCCCATCCCAAGCAGGAAAGGGGAAACATAGTCGATACTATCCTGCCCCTTCATAGCTTTAAGGTCATCATCCGTGATATAATCGCTGGACGACGTGTTTTTTTGATTGACTTGAATCGTGATTGCGCTCTGGCCCATATCCTGAATCATGCCCACAATATAATCTCGCCCACCATTGCCGACCGTGATGATTGCGATCACGGACGCAACACCAATGATAATGCCGAGCATCGTGAGCAAGGAGCGCAGCAGGTTGGTGCGGATGCTGAAAATAGCTATACGGATATTTTCCCGAATATTCAAAACCTACCGCCTCCGCATCAATTTTTCTGGGAGGAGGAGACGTTCTCACCCTCTTCTTGAATCGTCACGCGTGCACCATCTGCCAAGGTTTTGGAGGGGTTCTTGACAATTTGCTCCCCAGCGGAAACACCGGACGTAATCTGATACATCGTATCGGAGACAAGGCCGGTTTCGACCTCTTTTTTCGTTACCGTTTCCTCCGCTTCATGATAGACGAACACATATTTTTTGCCTTCCTCCACCAGCAGAGATTCCAGCGGAATCAGCGTTGCCCCCTTTGCTTCATCCGTCTGGATGGAAACATCCACATCCACGCCGATGATGACGCTGGCATCCGGGTTATTGATCTTCACTTTTGCCGGGATGCTGCTGGAGGTGCCTGCACCGGTTAAAGAACCTGCAAGAGAACTGAGATCCAACCCTCCGCCGGAGGATGCAACCGGGCTAATGAAAGAAACCACGCCCTCAAGCTCGCCGCTTGCTGTGGTAATCACGGCAGGCATACCGGTTTTCACCTTGAGCACATCATATTTATCAAGCGAGAAGGATACATAAAACTGCCCATAATTCTCCACTGTCATACCGACATTACCGCCGGAACCAAGAGAGGTGAGCGTGTTCATCAGGCTATTGAGATCCGTGCCGCCGGATACCGCCTGTAGGATGGAAGAGATGTCAAAGGAATTGGAGGAGGAGGACGCACCCCCGCCCTGATAGGTTTCACCCGCTTTGATGTTGACCGCTGTGACCACACCGTCATCCTGTGCGATCCAACCGCTCCTCAGCGAAGCGACCATATCCTCCATTTCATCGAGCGATTTTTTGCTTGCATCGACCACTAGCTTATAGGTGCTGGAAAGGGTGTTGTTCTGCTGAGCTTCCAGCGTGGTTTTCTGAATTTTAAGCTGGGCAAGATCCATCTGCGCCTGAATGAGCTCCGCCGAGGAGGAGCCGGCCATGGCGGAAAGGTCAAACCCGCCGCTCGCCATCTGATTCAGCTGTTCCATCAGCTTCTGAATCTGGGAGGTCGTTCCGTTGGCCCCGAGCAGCTTGTCAACAATGGCCTGAATCTGGCCTTGCAGCGTGTTCGGTGTGGTTGTGGCCTCGGTCGTTTCCTTTTGCGTAGAGGTGGGCGACTGCGCCTTCTGCGATTCGGCCTCCTTTGTGAGCTTCTCGACCTTCGCCTCAAGCTCCTTAATCTCCTTGTTGACCTGTGGAAGCTTCGCCTTCGCTTCGCTCGCCGCCGTTAGGGAATGATTGTAGGTTTTGAGCGCTTCATTATAAGCCGTGCGCCGCTCGCTAAGCTTGCCGGATAGAGAAGACGCATCGAAGGTGGCGAGCACGTCGCCCTTCTTCACATGATCTCCGACTTTTACATTTACTGTGAGAACCTTTGTCCCCTCCAGCAGGGAAAAATCCGTTTGGTTGTCGGATTCGATCGTCCCTGTGGCGATCAGCTCCTGCTGGATATCGCCCTTCTGAACGCTGACAAGCGTTACGGGCGTGCCCGGCTCGGGCCGAACTAGGAAATAGACGATCAACGCAACCACCAGCACAATCGCAATTGCGCCGACGATCACGGCCGTCTTCTTCCCCTTAGAAAGTGCCTTAAATTTTTCCAACTCTCTCACCGCTTTCAAATACTGGAGGCAGCCGCGGAAGCTTTCGTTTCGTTTTCATACACGATGTCGTATATCTCCGCAGAATACTACTTCTCAGCTTACCGAAAAAACAATAAAAATGCTGTTGCATTCTGTAAACAATTTATGAATTATTTGTGTCCGATATCCGAGCGGAAATGCGCGCCCTCAAAACAGATGCGATGCACACCATCATAGGCCTTTTGGAGCGCTTCCTGAAGCGTAGCGCCACAGGCTGTCACTCCGAGCACACGGCCGCCCGCCGTGACGAATTGGCCGTCCTTCAGGGCTGTCCCTGCATGATAGACGGTCGCGCCGGGGATCTGGCCGCTCTCATCCAGGCCCTTGATCGCGATCCCCTTCGGGTAGGCTTTTGGATATCCGCCAGAGGCCATAACAACGCAGGCACAGGCGTTTTCTTCCCATGTGATCTCCTGCTGTGCGAGCCTGCCGTCCACCACCGCTTCCACGATATCAATCAGCGGCGTTTTCAGCCGTGGCAGGACGACCTGCGTTTCCGGGTCCCCAAAGCGGGCGTTGTATTCGATGACCTTCGGCCCAGCTGGCGTAAGCATCAGGCCGAAATACAAGCAGCCCTTGAAAGGCCTCCCCTCCTGCCGCATTGCCCGAATGGTCGGCAGAAAAATCTCCTCCATGCAGCGCGCGGCGATTTCCGGCGTGTAATAGGGGTTCGGGCTAATGGTGCCCATCCCGCCTGTATTGGGGCCTTTATCGCCATCGTAAGCGCGTTTGTGATCCATGGAGGATACCATAGGCTTCACCGTTTCACCATCTGTAAAGGCCAGCACAGACACCTCCGGGCCGGTCAGAAATTCCTCAACGACAACGCGGCTGCCGGAATCGCCAAAAATTTTATCCTCCATCATTGCATGCAGCGCATCCTTTGCCTCTGCCTCATCCTGTGCGATCACAACGCCCTTGCCCAGTGCAAGGCCATCCGCCTTGATGACAGCGGGCCAGGTATTCCGCTCCAAAAGATAGGCAAGCGCCTTTTCCGGCGCATCAAACACCTCATAACGCGCGGTAGGGATGCCATATTTTTTCATCAGGTTTTTAGAGAAAACCTTGCTGCTTTCAATCTCTGCCGCCAGCCTGGAGGGGCCGAATGCGCGGACGCCTGCCGCCTCCAACGCATCCACCATGCCTGCCGCCAACGGGTCGTCCGGCGCGACAAAGACGAGATCTATTTGATGCTCTTTGCTGAAGGCAACGACGCCTTCGATATCCATTGCGGAAATTGTGACGCACTGCGCATCGCGCGAAATACCGCCGTTGCCGGGCGCGCAGTAAATCTGCTCCACACGCGGGCTTTCCATCAGCTTGCGGATCAGCGCATGCTCGCGCCCACCACTGCCGATCATAAGAATTTTCATCCTGTTTCCTCCATCCCTATAGGATTTCAATCTGCTCTGTTTCGTCCGCCAAAACTCCATGACCATCGTCAAGCCGGATCACACAGCGACCGGATGCCTGCTCATAGGCCGCCGTCCGCTCCTCAAAGCGCTCAAAACGCGGCAGATATTTATGATAGTGTGGCAATATCTCCACTCGGGTGATCCCCATGCCTGTGAAATCCCCTCCGCCAGCCTGCGGCCGGAGCTCCGGGCTAAAGTGATCCACCAATTCCAGAGATTCCTGCATGGCAAGGCTGCCCGCGCTCACACCGATGAGCAACCCGCTTGATTTTAACCCCTGCAAATATGGTTCGCAGTGCGCTTCCCGCAGCCGGCGCACCAGATAAAAAGGATTTCCGCCGATGCATTCAACCACCTGATAGGCAAAAAGCCGGCTGGCCGGCTGCTGGTCAAAATCAAAAAAATCAACGGAAAGGCCCAGCCTTTCCAGTTCACTGCGAAGCCATGGCACGTGATAATCCTTCTCTTTAAAGCCGACTGACGCGGTGGTGACCAACGCCGCCCGCTTCGCACCGGCGGGAAGCGCCTTCTTTGCCGCTTTGCGCAGCCGCCGTGAAGTTAAGCCATTGGAAGTCATAAGCAGCATGCTGCTCCTCCTCTTATCAGCCCACAAAGCTCCAGCTGCCAGGCATACCGCCCGACAGCTGGAGCACGCTTTTAATGGTGGAACAGGCGGATGCCCGTGAATGCCATCGCCATTTGAAAGCGGTTGCAGGTGTCGATCACGTGATCATCTCGAATAGAGCCGCCCGGCTGGGCGATATACTGCACACCGCTGCGGTGCGCGCGCTCAATATTGTCGCCAAACGGGAAGAACGCATCTGAGCCAAGAGAAACGCCATCGAGCGTTTTCAGCCACGCCTGCCGCTCCTCGCGGGTGAGAGGCTCCGGCTTCACAGTGAAGAACTGCTCCCATACGCCATCCGCTAAAACGTCCATATAATCGTCGGAAATATAAACGTCAATCGTGTTATCGCGGTCCGGGCGGCGGATGTTTTCCACAAAGGGAAGCGCGAGCACCTTCGGGTGCTGGCGTAGATACCAGTTATCTGCCTTATTGCCGGCAAGCCTCGTGCAATGCACGCGGGACTGCTGGCCCGCTCCCACGCCGATGGCCTGGCCATCCTTTGCGTAGCAGACGGAATTCGACTGCGTATATTTCAGCGTAATCAGGGAGATCAGCAAATCGCGCTTCGCTTCCGCGGGAAGCGTTTGATTCTCCGTGACGACATTTTCCAGAAGCGACTCGTCAATTTTCAGCTCGTTGCGCCCTTGCTCGAAGGTGACGCCAAACACATCCTTGTGTTCCACAGGCGCAGGGCGATAGGCCGGGTCGATCTGCACGATGTTGTAGTTCCCCTTGCGCTTCCCCTTGAGCACCTGGAGCGCTTCCGGCTCATAGCCGGGGGCAATCACGCCATCGGATACCTCGCGGGCAATGAGCTTTGCCGTGGGCACATCGCAGGGCTCGGAGAGAGCAATCCAGTCGCCGTAGGAGGACATACGATCCGCGCCGCGCGCACGCGCATAGGCATTAGCGAGCGGTGAAAGCTCCAGATCATCTACAAAGTAGATTTTTTTCAGCGTATCGCTCAGCGGCAGGCCGACCGCCGCGCCCGCCGGGCTGACATGCTTGAAGGAGGCCGCACTGGGCAGGCCTGTCGCCGCTTTCAGCTCACAAACCAGCTGCCAGCTATTGAACGCATCAAGGAAATTGATGAAGCCGGGCTTGCCATTCAAAACGGTAATCGGCAATTCGCCGCCCTCCTTCATAAAAATGCGGGACGGCTTCTGATTGGGGTTGCAGCCGTATTTGAGCATCAGCTCATTTGCCATGATGATAACCACCCTTTCACACTTCGAAGATTTTCAATTGCAATCGGCGCCCACCGTCAGTTGTTCTTATTGACAACGCGGGTTTCCTCCGAGCCGTCGGCAAGGTCGATAAAACGCACGAAGAGAGAAACCTTGTTCGCTTCATTGAGATTTTCCCACATGAGGCTGGTAAAGGAATCGATATCGCCTTCGATCCGCACCAGCTCCGGCTCGCCTTCAAAGGAGGGCACCGGGTTTCCATCGCCAAGATAGGTGTGGATGAAGTGGCCCTCGCCCGCCACCGGCTGGGGGTATTCATAGAAAAAGCGCTGGGTGGATTCCGCATTGCCATTTGCGCTTTTGAGAATGGAAAGACGGTAGCTGCCATCCTTGTGCACCAGGCCGGAAATACGCGGGGTCAGAATGGGCGGATCCGGCTCGAAGGTGCGCATCCGCAGCGCCTCCTCAAAGGTCTTCTCCGCTGCAAGGAATTTATAAATCGTATCGGTCTGATCGCCGTTGGTAACGATTGTGGCCGCACCAAACTTGCGCACAGGCCAATAGATCACAAGGCTCGGATCTTTGAGCTTTGCCGGGTCAAACGCCTGGGTGCGCAGCCCGCCATCCTCTTCCACAAAAATCCGGTTACGGCTATTTTCACTGCGGCCCATGATAAAATAGGCGATCACCGCTTTTTGCCCATCTGCGCTTTTCCCGAGCACAATACCGCGGCCCGGGTAGGTATTATCGCGCAAAACCGCTCTCAAATCTTGAATCTGCATTGTTATGACTATCCTTTCTTTGCGAGGCGGAAGTTTTATGCGCGTTCGTCATGGCCTTTCTTCAAAAGGGCCGGGCCAAAGTCCGGTTTGCCTTTTTGACCAGAAAGCACAAAACTTTTCCCTCTTTCTCTCTATTCTAGATCGTCTAAAGTCTGAAATCTGGATTCTGAAATCTATCTTCCCACAGGGCGCACTGCTCCTCCACAGCGCGCGGCAAAAGGAGCCATTCCGCCTGCTCCATCACACGGCGTTGCAGAGTTTCAGGCGTGTCTCCCGCCTCGACCAGAACCGCTTTCTGGCTTAGGATCGGCCCGCCGTCCGGAATTTCATTGACGAGATGCACAGTCGCGCCCGTCACCTTTACACCGCGTGCCAGCGCTGCCTCGTGCACACGCAGGCCATAATAGCCCTTGCCGCAAAAGGACGGGATCAACGCGGGGTGGATATTGATGATGCGGTCGCGGTACGCTTCGATCACCGTAGGGCCAAGAATCGATAAAAAGCCCGCCAGCACAACGATCTGCGCCCCACAAGCCCGCAGCGCGTTTAAAATGGCCGCGTCGTATTCCTCCAGCGTAGCAAAGCTTTTGCGGGAGATCACCTCGCCGCCGATACCCGCGTTCGCCGCACGGGTGAGCGCGTAGGCATCCGGCCGGCTGGCGATCACGCGCACAAATTCGCCGTGCGGGATCTCCCCGCGCGCTTTTGCATCGAGCAGCGCCTGTAAATTTGTGCCGCCGCCGGAGACGAGCACCGCGATCTTCAGCATAGGTCAATCCCCTTCTCGCCCTCGCGTACTTCACCTAAGATGCAGGCTTCCTCGCCGTTCTCCTTGAGGATGCGGACGGCTTCATCGGCCTGATCCGCCGCGACTGCGACACATAAGCCGACCCCCATGTTAAAGGTGTTATACATATCGTGTTCCGAGATCCCCTCGCTCTGAATCACTTTGAAGATGGGGCGCACCGGCACCTTGGCTTTTTCAATCGCCGCGCGCAGATAATCCGGCAACATCCGCGGAATATTTTCGTAGAAGCCGCCTCCCGTAATGTGGGAAACGCCATGGACCTCCACCTGCTCCATCAGGGCAAGCAGACTCTTTACATAGATGCGCGTGGGAGTCAGCAGCTCCTCGCCCAGCGTTTTGCCGAATTCATACATATAGAGATTCAGCCGCTCCGGTGTGATATTGAACACCTTGCGCACAAGCGAAAAGCCGTTGGAATGCACGCCGGAAGAAGAAACGCCAATGAGCGCATCGCCGGCCTTCATCTGTGCGCCGTCAATGAGCTTTGCTTTATTCGCCATACCGACGCAGAAGCCGGCCAGATCATATTCCTCCTTGGGATAAAAGCCCGGCATCTCCGCTGTTTCGCCCCCGATCAATGCGCAACCCGCCTGCACACAGCCCTCGGCCACGCCCGCAACGATCTGCGCCACGCGCTCAGGCACATTTTTGCCCACGGCCACATAATCCAGGAAAAACAGCGGCTTCGCACCCGCGCAGGCCACATCGTTTGCGCACATGGCCACACAGTCGATGCCCACGGTGTCGTGCTTGTCCATCATAAAGGCGAGCTTTAGCTTGGTGCCAACGCCATCCGTCCCGGAAACGAGCACCGGCTCTTTCATGCCGGTCAGGTCAGGCTGAAACAGGCCGCCAAAACCGCCGATACCGGAAACGACGCCCGGTGTCTGCGTGCGAGCCACATGTTTTTTCATCAATTCCACCGCTTTGTAACCAGCGGTTACATCTACACCCGCCTCGCGGTAGCTGTCGGAATAACTATTATCCATTGAATAAACCCATCCTTTCTTTCTGAACAAACCCCGCTGCGCCGAAAGCGCCCGTTTACTTCGGCTGTTTTACAAGAGTATCGAGCTTTTTGCTGAATCTATCCTCCGGCTGTTCCTGCGGCACATCGATCGGATAATTACCGGTAAAACAGGCGTCGCAAAAGCTGGATGTGGAGCTGCTGGCGATCTTATGCAGGCTCTCAAGGCTCAAATAGCCCAGGGAATCCGCGCCGATCTGTTTGCAGATTTCATCAATGCTCATCCGGCAGGCGATCAGGTATTCGCGCGAGCTGATATCCGTGCCGAAATAGCAGGGGTGCATAAAGGGAGGAGAAGAAATCCGCATGTGAACCTCCTTTGCACCAGCCTTACGCAGCAGCTCGATGATATGCGCGCTGGTTGTGCCGCGGACGATCGAATCATCCACGAGCACCACACGCTTGCCCTCCACTGCCGAACGCAAAGGGTTTAGCTTGATGCGAACGCTGCGCTCGCGCTGTTCCTGGGAATCTTGAATGAAAGTGCGCCCGACATAGCGGTTTTTGATAAAACACATGCCATAAGGGATGCCGGATTCATTGGCATAGCCGATCGCGGCATCCAATCCGGAATCCGGCACGCCCGCCACGAGATCCGCTTCCACCGGATACTCACGAGCGAGATACTTGCCCGCACGCTGGCGCGCAAGATGCACGCTTGCATTGTCGATTACAGAATCCGGGCGGGCGAAATAAACGTGCTCAAAAATGCAGAGCGAGCTCTTATGACCACAGTGATCGCGGATACTGCGAATGCCGTTTTCATCCGCCACAACAATCTCGCCCGGCTCAATATCACGGACGAACTCCGCGCCGAGGCTATCAAGCGCGCAGGTTTCAGAAGCAAAAATATAGCTATCCTCCATTTTGCCGATGCAAAGGGGGCGAAAACCCTGCGGATCGCGCACAGCGATCATTTTGCGGGGGGACATCAGCACAAACGAATAGGCCCCTTCAATTTGATTCATCGCCCGGTTAATTGCCTGCTCGACGCTGCCTGCCTCCAGGCGTGCGCGCGCGATCAGCAAAGCGATCAGTTCAGCGTCGCTATCCGTCTGGAAAATTGCGCCCTGCTTCTCCAGCGGTTCGCGCAGGGCATGCGTGTTGACAAGGCTGCCGTTGTTAGCAATGGCGATCGTGCCCTTGGCATAGCGCATCACAAGGGGCTGAGAATTTTCGCGCTCTGACATGCCGCCGGGCGAATAGCGCACATGGCCGATGCAGATATCTCCGCCTCCGTCCTGGGAGAGCTTCTGGAGCGCATCCGCATCGAACACATCGGGTACAATGCCAAGATCGCGGTGATAATCGACCACACCGCCCCGATTGATCGCGATTCCGCAGCTGATCTGCCCCCTGTGTTGCAGGGCATACAGTGCAAGATAGGTCAAATGAACAGCATTGAACTGATTTTTATTATAAATTCCGAATACGCCGCATTCCTCATGGGGCTTGTCAAACATCGCAATTCCTCCTGAATGGGTTAAAAATTCTTCTTTCCGTTTAAAGCGCAGCAGCCTTCAACTGCAACGCAGCATCTTTTTCCAGCACCTTTTGGGCCATATCCTCCTTCATCTGGGAAAGCTTCTGGGCCAGCCCTTCATCGGAGAGCGCCAGCATCTGCACGGCGAGGATCGCTGCATTCTCCGCCCCGTCGATTGCAACGGTGGCCACCGGAATGCCGGAGGGCATCTGCACGGTGGCAAGCAAGGCATCCAGACCGTCAAGCGTGGAGGATTTCACCGGGATGCCGATGACAGGCAGCGTCGTATGCGCTGCCAGCACGCCGCCGAGATGGGCCGCCTTCCCAGCCGCCGCGATAATCACGCCAAAACCGTTCTCCTTCGCCCTAGAGGCAAAATCAGCCGCCGCGGCGGGAGTGCGGTGCGCGCTCATCACATGCGTTTCCACCTCTACGCCGAAATAACGCAGCTTTTTGATTGCCCCGCTGACAATGGGCAGATCACTGTCGCTCCCCATAATAACCGCTACCTTTTTCATCACTTTTTCAGCACTCCTTCTTCAATCCCAAAAAATAAAATAGCTGCCGCGCAAAGCGCCACAGCTTTCGATCTTGATTATTTACTCTTGCCGGACGGCATGCGGGCGCACCTTGCCCCGGTGCAGATGACTGAAACACATCCAATCAGCGGCAGGCCTGTCCCGTTCATACCGACCTCTCCATTTCGAGTGATTTGTATATTTATTCTATGGCAACCGCAAAAAAAATGCAAGGCAATCCGACTGTAAAAAAGTTTTTCTACATATATATTGAGGAAACCAGATAGCGCATTTGCTGATTTTGTATATAATGACAACCTAAATCGACAGAAAGGAGCACCTTGTTTTTATGAAACGATTTTTTAAAATGACGCCCTGCCTTTTGATCCTGATGAGCCTCCTGCTCTGTGCCTGCACGGACGCGGAATTTTTGACGGAGGAAACGTTTTTAAACCGTTTCAACGCGCTCGACGAAACACAGCAGCTCAACGCCAGGGACGCGCTGGCAAAAGAGGAGGATACCTTTATCGGACACTCCTATTTTCTATCGCCCAAAGGGGATGAAACCTACATGCTCTGTTTGCAGATCGATAAAGAAAGCGCTGAGCTGAAAGCCTGCTCCCTGCTCTATGCCCGCATAGGCGATGAAGAGAGCGACACATTCTTCGCCGCGCTCGCCTCCCGCACGGCGCAGGCTTTTACCGGGCAAAGCGCACAGGCCTGTGACGGTGCCTTGAAAAAGGCGGGCGTTCTCGGCGCCGCGCGAGATGAAGCAAACGCAGCGGGGGAATCGCTGGAATGGAACGGCTTCCGGATCAGCAAGGAAAAAATCTCCCTGGGCTACCGTATGACCATTGAAACGATCAAGAAGGATCAATCCCGCGCAGCGGACACCGCCGCACAGGAGGAGGCCGGGGACGCCGATCCCGAAAAGGCGGAAACGCCCGCTTCTGAAGCGCCCGCGGAAACCGGCGCCTCCTCTTCCACCGCCTAAGGGAAAATCAATCAGCCATACGCTATGCCGCATTCTGCCTGCGGGGCGTATGGCTGAATATTTTTTATTTGCCGGAGGCACGCCGGAGATATTGCTTAAAAAATGCAACGCCCTCTTTTAAAGCTTTCACTGGAACGCGTTCATTGGTGGAATGCGTGCACAGCAGAAGGGAAGTATCCACCACAAAGGGGGCAAAGCGATAAATATTTTCGCAAATCGGCTCGTAATGATAGGAATCCGTACCGCCCATCACCAGATAGGGCGCTACGATATAATCCGGGTTGGTTCGCATGCAGAGCTCTTCCAAAATGGCAAAACAGCGGGAATCCGTGGGCGAAATTTTGGAGGGCTCTTTGCCCTTGAGCAGCTTTACCTCAATATTTTTGTTGCGCACCACCTTGCGGATATGGCGTTCGACGCCGGCGATGGAATCGCCAGGCATCATACGAAAATTGACCGTTACGCTCGCCCGCTGCGGAAGCACGTTCGCAGCAGGGCTGCCCTGCGCCATCGTCGCGCCGGTTGTGGTGCGGATCAGCGAAGCGGCGGGCGGGATTTTTTTCATCACGGCGAGCACAAGGGGCTTCAATAGCCAGAGGTTGCATGTGACAATCCGCGCGGGATAAGAAACGTTGCGCCCGATTTTCTGAAACAGGCTATAGACCATGCCCGTCATTTTGGATTTGCACTGGTGGTTTTCAAGGTCTTGGATCACATCCGCCAGCTCGCCCAGCGCCGTGTGCTGCGGCGGCTGGGAGGAATGCCCGCCCTTGGAGAAAACGGAAATTTCAAAATCCGCGTAGCCTTTTTCCGCCACGCCGATTCCGGCTAGATATTGATCTAAGATGCCATTCACCTTAGCGGGCAGAATGGCGCCGCCCTCATCGAGCACACAGTCGAGATGGACGCCGCGCTCCTTGAGAAGCTGCATCAGCGCCCTTGCACCGGAAGTTTGGGACGCGACGACCTCCTCATCATCCCCAAAGAGCAAGTAAACATCCCGCTCAGGCTCAAAGCCCTCCTCCAGCAGCGTTTCCACCGCCTCCATCACGGAGATCAGGTGGTTTTTCATATCCAGCGCGCCACGGCCCCAGATGAACTCCCCATCGTTATAACCCTCATAGGGCGGATGCGTCCAGTCGTTTTCCGTCCCATCCTCCACGGGGACAACATCCTGATGGGCCAGCATAGCAATCGGGTCAAGCGATGCGTCCTTCCCCTTCCAGCAGTAGAGCAGGTTGGCGGGCGGCACCACTTCGCAGGTGAGCTTTTGATGGATCAACGGGTAAGCTTCCCGCAAAAACAGATGGAACCGCTCAAACTGCGCCCAATCCACATCCTTCTGATCCGGATAGGATACCGTAGGAATCCGGATGGCCTCTGATAAATGCTGCGTCAGGCGGCTTTGATCGACCGGCTCTTCCGGCAGCGGATCATAGGCCTGTTTTTTCGGGGTAAAAAAAGCGGCCCGAATCAAGGTAATCGCAAGAAAGGCGGCCAATAGCCCTAGAATCGTGTATAAAACAATTTGCCAGGTTGCCATGAACAATCCCACTCCTCTGTAAAAAGTCAAGCGAAAAGCGCCGGTGTATCGCGCTTTTCGCTCTGTGTTAATTTTTCAGGCTCTGCAACGGCGCAGGAATCCGCCCGCCGCGCGCAATAAATTTTGCAGGCGAGGTGGTTTTCAGCGCCATAACCGGGCCGCCGCCCAACAGGCCGCCGAAGGAAAGCTCCTCCCCCACCTGTTTGCCGATCGCAGGAATCACGCGCACCGCCGTTGTTTTGGAATTGACCATGCCGATAGCGGCCTCATCCGCAATGATGGCGGAAATAACCTCCGCCGGCGTATCGCCGGGAATCGCAATCATATCGAGGCCAACGGAACAGACGGCCGTCATCGCCTCAAGCTTTTCGATGCTCAGCGCGCCGCAGCGGGCCGCGTCGATCATGCCCGCGTCCTCTGTGACCGGGATAAACGCGCCGGATAGACCGCCCACATGGGAAGAGGCCATCGTTCCACCCTTTTTCACCGCGTCGTTTAAAAGCGCAAGAGCGGCAGTCGTGCCGTGGCCTCCGCATTTTTCCAGCCCCATCTCCTCAAGGATATGGGCAACAGAATCACCCACCGCCGGGGTCGGCGCCAGAGAGAGATCCACAATGCCAAAGGGCACATGGAGCCGCTTAGAGGCCTCGTGGGCAACCAGCTGGCCCATACGGGTGATTTTAAATGCCGTACGCTTAATCAGATCCGCCACGCCGGTTAAATCGCATTCCGGCGCTTTGGCGAGGGCCGCGCGCACCACGCCGGGGCCGGAAACGCCCACGTTGATGACGCAATCCGGCTCGCCTGCGCCGTGGAATGCACCCGCCATGAAAGGATTATCATCCGGCGCGTTGCAGAAAACGACGAGCTTTGCGCAGCCGATGCAATCGCGATCCGCCGTGATTTCGGCAGCCTTGCGCACGATATCTCCCATCAAACCTACCGCATCCATATTAATGCCTGCCTTGGTAGAGCCGATGTTAACAGAGGAGCAAACATGCTCCGTGCGGGAGAGCGCCTCCGGGATGCTGCGGATGAGCGCTTCATCTCCCGCCGCAAAGCCCTTTTGCACCAGCGCCGAATAGCCGCCGATAAAATTGACGCCAACCGTCTGCGCAGCGCGTTCAAGCGTGAGAGCGTATTCAACCGGATCTCCCCCGCTCGCTCCGCAGATCATCGCAATCGGGGTGACGGAAATACGCTTGTTGATGATCGGGATGCCGAACTCCCGCTCGATCTCCTCACCCGTGCGCACAAGGCGCTCCGCCCGGCGCGTGATTTTCTCATAAATGCGGCCGCAGGCCTTTTGAATATCAGAATCGCAGCAATCGAGCAGCGAGATGCCCATGGTGATGGTGCGGATATCGAGATTCTCCTCCTGGATCATCGTGATGGTCTCCAGGATATCCCTTGTGTTAATCATATGTAAAAGCCATTCCTTCCTGCATTCAAATGCGGTGCATGGAGTTAAAAATATCCTCATGCATAACGTGGATTGAAAGATTCATCTCGTTGCCCATCGTCTCCAGTTTTTCTGCAAACGCGGTAAAGGGCACGGCGCAATGGCTCACATCCACCAGCATCATCATGCAGAACATCTCTTGCAGGATCGATTGGGAAACCTCTATGATGTTGACCTGATTTTTAGCGCATTGATCGGATACGCTCGAAAGGATGCCGACCATATCTTTGCCGACAACGGTAATCACTGCTCGCATGAATAAACCTCCGTAAAGCTTCAGAATTTGCATGAGGATACGGCCCGCATGAAGCAGGCGACTCCCGCATATTGATTGTTATTCTACCATAGATGCGGATCATTGAACAGGGGCAGAGCCCTCCCCTGGAAAAAATTTTTAGCCAACTACTGTTACATGGCGTCGAAATGTGGTATATTGAATGAAAATACTGCATTGATTTCTGCAAACTTTGTAAGTCGTTCCATCTCCGGCTGCTAGCTACGGCATAAGAAGATGCGGAAAAGCCCAAACTCTGGGCAAAGGGGGCTTTTATCTTGCCAGAATATAAAAAACGCATGGATATGCATACGCACACGGATAACTCGCCGGACGGCAACCACTCCACGATGTACCTTTGCGAATGCGCGGAGCAAACCGGCCTGCGGGCCATCGCCTTTACAGACCACTGCGAAGTGGACGCCTATTATAAAGACCACTACGACCGCGCCGCCTTTCAGGCATACTTTGAGGTGGTGAAAGCGCGCTCCGTTTTCCGAGGCCGACTGATCGTCGCTGCCGGAATTGAGCTCGGCCAGCCGGCTTATGATCCGGCCCTGGCGGAGCAGATCCTCTCAAAATTCGATTACGATGTTGTTATCGGCTCCGTGCACAACCTGCGGGGCCGCAAGGATTTTTACTTCATGGAATATGACGGCTTCACAGACAGCGACCTGGACGCGATGGTGGAAGAATACCTAAAGGAACTACTCACTATGGTGCAATGGGGTGGTTTTGATATTTTGGCGCACCTGACCTACCCCCTGCGCTACATGGTCGGTGAAAACCACCGCAATATTGACCTCAACCGCCACAGCGACCTGATCGACGAGATCCTGCGCCAGGCGGCCCGGTCCGGCAAGGCGCTTGAAATTAACACCTCCGGCCTGCGCCAGCCATTGGGGGAAACGCTGCCCACGCTGCCATACGTCCGCCGCTTCCGTGAATTTGGGGGCGAATATGTAACCGTAGGGTCAGACGCACACTATGCGGAAGATCTCGGCAAAGGGGTAAACGAAGGCATGAAGGTCGCACAGGAGGCAGGGTTTTCACACGTTACCCTCTTCCAGGGCCGCACGCCGCTGCCGATTCCTATTGAATAAGCCGCGTGCGCGCCTTTGCATCCTTGAGGATCGCCCTCTGTCCCCTGTTGAGTCTTAGCATTGATATAAATAAGGGAGGAAAACGAATATGAACTATCAAAACCTGCTCAATTCCAAAATTAAGGAGATTAAGCCCTCTGGCATCCGCCGCTTTTTCGATATTGTGGCAGAGATGGATGATGTGATCTCCCTCGGCGTTGGCGAGCCGGATTTCCCCACGCCGGCCCATATCCGCGACGTAGGCATCCAATCCCTGATGGATGGGCACACGAAATACACCTCCAATGCAGGCTTGATGGAGCTGCGCAAGGCGGTGGCTGCCTATTATGAGCGCCGTTTCCATGTAGCTTATGACGGATCAAAACAGGCGATCATCACCGTAGGCGGATCTGAGGCGCTTGATTTATGCTTCCGCGTGTTGATCGAGCCCGGCGACGAGGTGCTGGTGCCGGAGCCATCCTTTGTTTGCTACGCGCCGCTGACGACGATCAGCGACGGCGTGCCAGTGCCGATTGTCACCAAGGCAGAGGATCAATTTCGCCTGACGCCGGAGGCGCTGAAGGCCGCCATCACCCCAAAGACGAAGCTGCTCGTTTTGCCCTATCCCAATAACCCTACCGGCGCGATCATGCGGCGTGAGGATTTGGAGGGGATTGCGGCAGTGCTGCGCGGGACGGATATCATCGTCATCTCCGATGAAATCTATGGCGAACTTACATACGGCGGCGAGCAACACGTTTCCATTGCGGAAATCGACGGCATGCAGGAGCGCACCATCATCGTCAGCGGTTTTTCCAAGGCCTTCTCCATGACCGGCTGGCGGCTCGGCTATGCGCTCGGCCCGGCTGATATCATCGCGGCAATTACAAAAATGCATCAATACGGCATTATGAGCGCGCCAACTACCGCGCAGTATGCGGCAATTGAGGCGATGGAAAACGGCGACAGGGATGTGGCGGAAATGCGCGCGGTTTACGATATGCGCCGCCGCCTCGTTGTAGACGGCTTCAACAAGCTGGGGCTTACCTGCTTTGAGCCGGAGGGGGCATTCTACTGCTTCCCCTGCATCCGTACAAGCGGCCTGACCTCCGACGATTTCGCCCAGAAGCTGCTCGACAGTCAAAAGGTTGCCGTTGTGCCAGGCAATGCATTCGGTGATTGCGGCGAAGGCTTCATCCGCGTATCCTACTGCTACTCGACCGAGCACCTGGAAGAAGCGCTGCGCAGAATCGGCGCATTTCTGGAAGAACTGAAAAAATAGTTGAGTTGATCGAACAAGCCAATGGAAAAGGGGCTGTTGCAAAATGCCTTGCATTTTGCAACAGCCCCTTTTAAAAACGTTTTTGCCTCCACGCAGGCAAATTTCGGGCTTTACGCGCCCGAAGCCATGATTTGTCTCATGGCGAGTTTCCTCAATGAGCGTTTTCTGAGATCAGGGGATGCGAAGCACATCGCCCACATAAATCAGATCGGGATTTTTCAGTCGGTTAAGCCTCACAAGCGCAGGCACCGTTGTGCCAAATCGCTGGGCAATCTCCCAGAGCGTATCGCCCCGGCGGACGGTATAGGTTTTATCCGCAACAGGCTTTATCACGCGTACACGCAGTTTCTCCCCCACATAAATCAGGTTTGGATTTTTTAGATCATTGATTGCGACAATGCTCGTGACCGTCATGCCGAATTGCCGGGCAATGGAAGTCAGCGTGTCGCCGCGCCGCACCGTGTAGGTGGTTATAGTTACCCCCGGCTCCTCCCGGAGCGGCACACGTACACGGATTATTTCACCGGCATAGATCAGGTTCGGGTTTTGCAGCCGGTTAAGCCTCAAAAGGTCGGCAACAGTCGTGTGGTAGCGCCGTGCGATCCCCCAGAGGGTGTCTCCGGGGCGAACGGTAACGAGAGCAATTTTGGTATGCTTTTCCGGCGCAGGCTGCGGCGGCTTGGGTGCGGCAGAAGCCTCCCGCAAAAAAATATCTGTGGTAAACCGATTTAAATCCACATTTCCTCGAATCCCAGCGACTCGGCCGGTCGAAGAATATTGAAAGCCAACCCAACTGCTCCACTTTCCGTTGTCCTCAGGTGTTTCAACACCGTATTGCGCCACCCAGAGCGGATATGCTTCCGCCAGACGCCGGTCAAAAACAGCACGCGCGTTATAAGCGTCGCTATAAAGCACAAGCTCCTTTCCAGTTATGCGGCTAAGCTCTTGCAGGAAAGCCAAGGAGATCTCATTGATCTGTGCAATTGAAAGGCCATCCAAATATTCAAAATCCATTGCCAGCCTGCAATCCGGTTGTGTGCCCGCAATTGTGGAGGCAAAAAAATGCGCCTCCTGCTTTGCTTGCGCTACGGTGCGGGCCGTTACATAATGATAAAAGCCAACTTTCAGGCCTTGCGCCTTTGCGCCCTCATAATTCCTGCGGAAATAAGGGTCTGTATAATCGCTGCCAAGACTAGAGCGAATATAGACCACCTGTATGCCGCTTTGCCTCACGCGGGAAAAATCAATTGCCCCCTGCCATTCGCTCACATCAATTCCCCGATAAAGCTCCGAGCCGGATGGCGGAAGCGCAAAAGCCATCATGCTCAAAAAGGAAAACAGCAAAACAGCGCTCATCAGAGCACAGAACGCTCTGTAACATTTTTTCCCCATACCATTCCTCCGTTTGGGGCCAAATTTCAATTGGAGAGATCACAGACAGCCCCTCGCGGTATCCTATGCGGCACATCTTATTTCTGTTCAAAAAAACAGCCGCAAAATGATTTGCATTTTGCGGCTGTTTTTTAAAAATTCTTTTTACATCTCAGGATAAACTTTATCACGTTTTTTCCGTTTCAACACGATTCTGCAAAAATCTCCATACAGAATCATTTACTCATTGACCGGCTTCCGCTTTTTCCGTTTCATGCTGCTCGTGTCGCTCATTGAGCTCCTGCTGGATTTTTTCCTTCCGCTTGCCCGTATAGTCGTTAAAAAACATCGGAATCATCGTGAGCGCAAAGCCGATGGCTGGTAAAACCGTTACCATAAAGAGGAGCCATTTGAGCGTATCGGGCGACTGCGTTGCCAAAATCTGTTTGCCCATTGCATCGAGCTGAGTTGGATCCGGCTCAATATATCCGCCCCGATCCAATACGATGCCAGTCGCTACACCCGCGATACCCGCCGTCACCTTGCTCAGGAAGGTTTGAAACGCGAAGCAGACGCCTTCAGAGCGTTTGCTGGTTTTCCATATTCCATAATCGAAAAAGCACGTGCGAGGGCAATGCCATATAGCGTCTGACCTGATTGTACAACATGAATTTGTATAAGCTCAGCACCTCCTAAAGACATTCTATCTAAAAAAGTGAAATTGTTTATTTCATAATTCCGTTTTGTTTCACTGTTACAATATAGGAGATGCTAATATAAGTGAAAAAACATCGCTTTCTTTATTTGATGGATTGTGAGGCTTCATACCCGTCCATGGATCGAATGCGAATCCCCTATTTAGATAGAACTGTTTTCCAAATCCCAAGCGGTTATGTACACCAGACGATTTGTTTTCCTCCATAAATATTCCAAATTGCCAGACAATCCTAACAGCCGCAATTTCCACAGACGGGCCTTTCCCCTTTATCAATTCCCTGTTTGTATCATTTTTGCCGTTTGTTTCCGAACAAGAGACCCTTCTTGCTTCAGTTGCTAACATTGAATATCTATCATGAAAAACACACAATCTACTTATAGACAATTCCTTTTATTTGCAATATACTGACTAAAGAGTAACCGTATATGTGGGCAGAAAACATCCGGCCTTCTCCAATTGGAGCGGCACCCAAAAGCACATACGATGGAAGGGAAATGTGGAATGCAAATACGTGTCTTGTTGGTAACCCGCAGTTATGCCGATGCGATTTATATGAAAAACCTGTTGCCGTGGGAACAGTTGGGGTTTCAACTGCTGATTGAACTCAACTCGATTTCCGGGCTACAGAAGGTGACCGACCTCCACCCCCAGGTGCTGATGCTGTTCGGATCGCTGGGCGCAGCGGACTTAGACCTGTTTTTGGAGTACTCGCAAAAGGAAAATCTCCGACTTTATATTATCATCCTACCCAATAAGCAGCATCAGGTGGACGAGCCAGTGACAGAGACCGCCAACAGCGGTACGGCCCACCTCTATTTCGTGCCGAAATTAACTGACGGCACGCTGCTGAAGGTGCTGGAGGATATCCGCACGACGCAGCTCAGCGCCGCCCCCAGCAGCGTGATATCCGGCAGCCTGCTGGAGGACGAGAAATCATCGCTTGCGCAGCTTCGGCAGTCTTTTCCGGATGTGGCGTGCGATCTTCTATGGCTGCATTTGGATGCCGTTTCGATTTTGATGCGCAGGCAGATCGAGAGCGTTTTAAACGATCACGCCCAAGAGGGCTGGCTGCGTTGGCTCAGATGGCGGCAGGATATCTTCCTGATCCTGGTCTATTCGGAAGAGGGAGAAGACCAGGTTATGACGAGGTGGCTGATGAACGGCGATTTCGGTAATTCTCAGCTTTTGCTTGCAGGGCCTCTCCGCGCTGAGGAGATGGAGGACGCGGTTGTGCGTTTGCAGCGTCTGGACGGCCTGCGTTATTTTACAGCAGATGTGCGTTTCCTTCATGAGAACTCGGATATTGCCCGCCCCAAGATGGTCTATCCTGATCTATTCTCCATACTTGTCCGATTGCTGCTGGCCTCCCTGCGTGATGAGGAAAAGACGGCAGCCCAGCAGATCCGGGAACTGTACCTGAGGCAAATCAAGCCCTCAATGAGTTTTGCCATTCTGCAATTGGGGCGGCATATGCTGCATTGGATCTATCAGACACTGAGCAGGCCAAATGCACAACCAGCAGAGCAGCCCACTGAGCAGTTTCATTCCATTGAGAATGAGATGCAGTTCGCCATCGCTTCCTGGGAGGCATTTTTAAAAAAAAGAAAACCGGTGCCGCTGTTACCACCAGTAGAGAAAACGTTGGAGTATCTGCACGCCAACTATGCCTCTAACATTGGCCTGAAGAAACTGGCCGATGAACTTGACCTATCAGAATCCAGCCTGAGCAAGCAGTTCAAGCAGCAGGTGGGTTGCGGAATCGTTACGTACCGCAACCATCTGCGCGTCTATATGGCGGCGCTGATGCTGTTGCAGAGCACACGGCCGGTGAGCCAGGTGGCAGAGAAGATGGGGTTCTGGGATGTCAAGTACTTCAGCCGTGTATTCCGCAAAATCATGGGGGAATCGCCCGCGCAGTATCGCAAGCTGTCTGGAGAAAAACGGGAGGGAGAAGCGCTCATATGAGAGGAGTCAGGATGTATAAGCCGGGACACGCAACAGTGGGCAATTTTTTGGAGCCTCGGATTACCAGCGAGGATGAGGTGAAAATCCGGGTACACTACTGCGCGATCAACTCGGATGATTACTCCATGTATATGGGAAAACTAAAATCCCGCTACGCCAGTTACGGCTTGCTCAACGAATTCAGCGGTGTAATCACGCAGGTGGGAAGCGCCAGCGAATCCGCAGGCTTTTCTGTGGGGGACCCGGTCAGCGGGACCATGTTTTCCCCCTGCGGCATGTGCCCTATGTGCCGCAGCAACCGGCAGGACCTCTGTGTCGAATTGAATGGCGATGCCTGCTTAAATGAGTTTATCGTGATCAACAACCGCAAAGTCGTGCGGCTGCCACAACAACTTCCTCTGCGCCAGGGGGCGCTGTTTTGGCTTGCGGCCTGCTGTATGCGCTGCGTGGAGCGGATGCAAGTGCAGACTGGGCAGACAGTACTGATCCATGGTGCCGGCAGCAACGGGCTGATGCTGCTGCAGTTGATCCGCAAGCGGCTGCCGCGGCTGGTGGTGGTCAGCGATCCGCTGCCGGACAAGCGGGAACTTGCTCGGCAGATGGGGGCGGATGTGGTCCTCGACCCCTATCAGGACCAACTGAAGGAGCAAACCCTCCAGTTGACGAATGGATTTGGATTCGACCACATTGTCGACGCCTCCGGTGCGGTGGAGGTCATGTCGAATACCGCCAATCTGCTGTGTCGGGGCGGGCGGCTGATGCTGTACTCCAACTACCGGCCCGGCAACACCGTCTCCCTCGACCTGGCGGATATCTATTGGAAGGAGTATACTGTTACCAGCTGCTATAATCCGACCTATGCGCCCTACACGGCCAATGCGGACTTTATGACCCAGTTGGATCTGGAGCATCTGATCGGCGCCGAATTCCCGCTGGATGAGGTAAATGAGGCCTTTACGGCATATGCGACCCACCGCTATCAGCGCATTTTAATTCATCTGTAAGCCGTTCGGCTGAAACTCCCCGCCATCCTGTTTATTCCTCCCAGGATGGTGGGGAGTTTTTTCGTCAAGATTCTCCACGTCTCAGATAATTTCCGCTAGGATATGAAATAATCCACCTTTTGCAGGGCGAAACACGGATTTTTCCCCTTTTGATCGTCTGTTGGGCGCTGTATAATATAGACGGAAGATCCCCCTTGCTATCTCATAATTTTATATAAATTGGCAATCGGCATTTTCCAATCGGACGCACTCATCAAACTTACATCAAAAAGGAGGTTTTTTATATGAATGTTAGTCCAGAGCGCGTAAAAGAATTGAGACACAAGGCAAATCAAATCCGGAGAGACATCTGTGTCACAACCAGCAAAATCGGTTACAGCCACCTTGGCGGCGGTATGTCCATGACCGACCTTGTCACGGCGCTTTATTATGATTTTCTGAACTTTGACCCGAAGAATCCACGCGACCCGGACCGTGACCGATTTGTACTTTCCAAGGGCCACTGTGCCCATGTTCTGTACAACATCTTCGTTGACAAGGGGATGTACACCAAAGAGGAACTGTGGAACGAGTACAACCAGATCGGCGGCCGTTTCGGTATGCATCCGAACTACCTCTATATCCCAGGGATCGACGCATCCACCGGTTCTCTGGGTCAGGGTATGGCACTGGCAATTGGTATGGCGCTGGCCGGCAGATTGGACAAGAAGAACTACCGCGTTGTCTGCCTCACCGGCGATGGCGAACTGCAGGAAGGTTCCAACTGGGAGGCATTCATGTGCGCCGGGCACTATGGACTGGGCAATCTGGTGACCATTGTTGACAAAAACCGCGTTCAGGCCGTGGGCTGGACCAAGGATATCATGGATATCGATCCGCTGGACGCCAAACTCCAGGCATTCGGCTGGGAGACCATCACTATTGACGGCCACGACATGAAGCAGATCCTGGAAACACTGCACAGCCTGCCTGCATCGGACTCCCAGACCCGCCGCAAGCCCATCGCCATCATTGCCAATACCAACAAGGGCGAGACGCTGCCCGGTCTGGAGAACACTACCGCCTGCCACCTGCGGCCCATGCCCGATGATTTGCTGGAGAAGGCCATGGCCCGTTTGGATGAGATTGATCAAGAAATTGAAAGGAGTTGAGCAACGTGGCAAAGAGAATTACCTTTGAAGGCGAACTGCAGCTAGGTCATCTGAGCATGTTGGCAGCCGCATCCGCCCGTGAATTGTATGTGGAAGAATTGCATCGCCTGGCAGAGAAGGACGAGCGCATTGTTTTCGTCGGCGCCGACTCAGGGTACAGTGGTGCGGAGAATAAGTTCCGTGAGAAATATCCCGACCGGATGCTCCCGGTCGGCATCGCTGAGCAGGATCAGGTTGGCGTGGCCGCCGGTCTGGCACTGTGCGGTAAAATTCCGTATATCTCAGGCTTTGGCCCGTTTCTAGCCCTGCGCACTCTGGATCAGGTGCATACCAATGTCTGCTATCCGAATCTGCCAGTGCGTATCGTCAATACCCACTCGGGCCTGACCTCGGCCAGTGGTCCGACCCACTATAACATTATGGATATCGCGATCATGCGTACCCTCCCCAATATGACCTTCGTCATTCCCAGCGACGCCAATCAATGCGTCAAATTGATCCAGAAGAGCGTGGATCACCCCGGCCCCATGTGTATCCGGATTGCTCGGGGCGCCGAGCCTCTGGTCTACACGGAGGATTACGAGTATGAGATCGGTAAGGCCATCGTCGCCCATGAGGGCAACGATGTGACTGTTGTCGCCGCAGGCTGCACCGTCGCGTTCGCAGTCTCCGCCGCCAATGCGCTGGAGAAAGAGGGGATTGGCGTCCGGGTGCTGGATATGCACACCATCCGTCCGCTGGATAAGGAGGCAATCCGCACGGCCATTCGGGAGACCGGCCGTATTATCACCGCAGAGGATCACTTTGTGGTCAATGGTCTGGGCAGTGCGGTGGCCGACTTGATGGCAGATGAGGGCTTAACGCCTAAGTTTAAGCGCCTGGGTATCCCGAACGACGCGTTTCCGCCTCTGGGCGACAGTTATGAGCTGTATGCCCACTTAGGCTATGACCCCGAGGGGATTAAAAAAGCCATCCGGGAGATTCTGGGGTAAGCCCTTTCCCTTGTTCCGGTCATCTGTTTTGGGAGATGCAAAAAGAAAAGGAGAACTACGATGCAAGAAAAGAAATTTAATCTTACCAAAAAAGCACTAATCCTGGCGATCCTCTTCTTGGTGTTCCATCTGATCCTGTCCTTCCTGCGTGGGGAGTTGAACTTCATGGTACCGCCCCTGTTGACCTTCATCGTGGATGACCTGGGGGCGAACCTGGGGCAGGGTGGCCTGCTGCAGACCACCTCCACCCTGTGCATGGGCGTTGGCATGATCTTTGCCAGTATCGTAATTGATAAAATCGGTGGAAGCAAGACCCTTGCGCTCTCCACCGTGTTCATGTTCATCAGTGGCCTACTGGGCCTGACGGCGACGACCTTCACCGCCATGCTGTTTGCCCGTGTGTTCGCCGGCCTGGGCAATGCCTTCAGCTTCCCCGCCGTAGTAGCCATCGTCGCTGAGCGGTTCCGCGACAAAAAACACCTTGGCATGGCCAACAGCGTCATCCAAGCGACAAACTCGCTGACGCAGACTCTGACTTTCTCCCTGACGGTGCCCATTTTCATGGCCCTGGGTCAGAACTGGCACTACCAGTTCATGATGTGGGGTACTAGCTGCCTGGCCCTGGGCATCCTGTTCCTGGTGTTCGACCGCAAGCCCAACGCTTTCTTCAAGGAGTACAACAATGCCCAGCTGGCCCAGGAGAACGCCGGCCAGGCCCCTGCCCAACAGGCGAAGGCCGCCCCCAAGGCGAAGGGATCCAGCCTGGTGCAAGCAATCAAGATCCGTCCAGTCCAGAGTGCCGTTATCTCCTTCACCGGCGCCACCTGGCTGTTTATGATCTTCAATACCTACCTGCCTACGATCCTCAAGAGCGTCCACGGCCTGTCGGCCCAGGAGGCCAGCTCCATCACCGGGCTCATCAGCCTGGCCGGCCTGTTCTCCTGCCTGCTCTATGCCCCCATCGTCGGCAGAATCAAGAATTATAAGCCCATCATCCTCCTGTTTATGATCCTGCTGCCTCTGAGCGGCGTCTGTTCTATGCTCCTCAAGCCGGGCCTGCTGCTACGGCTGTGCGTGATCGTGCTGGGCATTGCCTGGGGTTGCTATGTCCCCACCATAAACACCGCTGTCATCACCACGAAGGGTGTTACACCCGGCATCTTCGCGGCATCCAACGCCATCTGGACCCTGTTTGGAAACGCGCTGGCCATGCTGATGCCCATCCTGTTCCAGACGCTTCAGGTGCGCATTGGAATGCAGAACGCCGCTATCGCTCTCTGCCTGGGCGGTGTGTTCGCCATAGCTGGTGCCCTGTACTTCCCCAGCGAGAAGAAAACTGCTTGAGGGGGTAAGCGTGGGATATGGAGCGGAATGTGAGACGAAAGAAGGAAGACGGCTCCCTGAGTTTTGTAGAGAAACTCCACTACGGGATCGGCACGATCGGCTATAACGCCAGTTTCCACTGGGTCAGCACCTTCCTTCAGATCTATTACACGGATACCATCGGCGTCAGCGCGGGCGCTCTCTCCGCCCTGGTGCTGGGGGTACGGCTGTTCGACGCCGTCAACGACCCCATCATCGGCTCCATGGCCGATCGGACCAGAACCCGCTGGGGGCGTTACCGCCCCTGGCTGTTGTTCGGCGGGATCGGGCTGCCGCTGAGTATGATCGCGTTGTTCAGTGCGCGGTCCTCCTGGAATCCGACCGCCAAAGTCTTATGGATGTGCATCTGGTATGTTGTGGCAACCGTGATGTCCACCTGCTACGATATGCCGTACAGCGCCTTGCATGGCGCCCTCTCCCCCAGTTCCCGTGAGCGTGTCCGGATATCCTCTGTCCGTCTGACCTGCAGCCAGATCGGCACGCAGATTACCGGCATTCTGGGCATCCAGTTGATTTTGTACTTCAGCCATGCCGGCGGCGCCCGCACAGAGGGCGGCTATCTGACAGCTGTAGCACTGATCTGCCTGGCCACGCTGCCGCTGGCCATCTGGCCCGCTTTTAAAAGCCGCGAACGGGTTCAGCCGCCTCCCGACCAGAAAAAGATCCCTGTCCGAGGCCAGTTGCTGACACTGCTGAAGAACCCGCCTATCATCATCATCAGTGTGGTGATGATGACCTTCGGTTTCATTGGATTCGGCCGCAGCAGTATGATGATGTATTACTTCACCTACGTGCTGGGCAATCCCAAGGTAATGTCGCTGTTCGGCCTGGTCTCCATGGCGGGCTCCCTAGCGGGAAACATCTTGATCATGCCGGCTCTGTACCGCGCCCTTCACAGCAAGGGCCACACCGCCGCTGCGGGCCATCTGCTCTGCGGGATTTCCTGCCTTCTGGTATACGTGGTTACCCCCGGCGGTCTGGCATTCTGGGTTCTGATGTTCTGCGCGGCCGCCTTTATGGGCACGTTCAGTTCCGCACAGTACAGTATGCTCGGAGACGCGGTGGACTACGGCGAGTGGAAGGTGGGCCTGCGCTGTGACGGCTTCCTCTCCTCTTTCACCTCCCTGGCTCTCAAGACCGGCAGCGCCATCGGCCCGGCCCTGGGACTGTACCTGATCAATGCCTGCCACTATGTGCCCAACGCGGTGCAAACCCCCGCAGTCATCACGATGATGAAGGCCAATATCTCCCTGATCCCCGGGATCACAGCTCTGGTCTCCGCCGCCCTGATTTTCTCCCTCTATAAGCTGGATGAACCCAGACATGAGAAAATCCGTCAGGCACTGCAGGATCGCCGTGAGAAACAAGAAAAAGAATCCTAAAGAGGTAATTCCTATGCGTATTTTAACAATGAAGGTATGGAACATATGCTGGGACTGATCCCTATGAAACGGTTTGGCACCCTTGATGAGATCGCAGGATGGGTGGCCGTACTTGCAAGCGACGTGGCCGATTTCATGACCGGCAGCGATATCCTTGTTGACGGCGGGCAATGTATCTATTGATGCGAATTTTTTTTAGAAAAACAACCGGTCAAAATCATTTGACCGGTTGTTTCTTTTGGTGCGGCGGGGCCTTATGGCGGAAAGCGCACTCCCCCATGAAACATTCATTATAAAAGAGACTTCACTCTGACGTTCCGTAACAGCGTAAAATTGGGATTATCACATAGAAAGGATAAACAACATGAACGTTAAAGTGGTACGATCTGATAGTATCTACAACAAACGCTGTTTCGCAGTAGCCTCCGCACAGGGATCATTTACTCATTGACCGGCTTCCGCTTTTTCCGTTTCATGCTGCTCGTGCCGCTCATTGAGCTCCTGCTGGATTTTTTCCTTCCGCTTGCCCGTATAGTCGTTAAAAAACATCGGAATCATCGTGAGCGCAAAGCCGATGGCTGGTAAAACCGTTACCATAAAGAGGAGCCATTTGAGCGTATCGGGCGACTGCGTTGCCAAAATCTGTTTGCCCATTGCATCGAGCTGAGTTGGATCCGGCTCAATATATCCGCCCCGATCCAATACGATGCCAGTCGCTACACCCGCGATACCCGCCGTCACCTTGCTCAGGAAGGTTTGAAACGCGAAGCAGACGCCTTCAGAGCGTTTGCCGGTTTTCCATTCGATATAATCCACGCTATCTGCAATCAGCGCATAGGTAATCACATTATAAATGCCGAGCGGGAAACCCATGAAGAACAGACATACCCACAAAAGATAAAGATTCACATGCTCCACGTTGCCTACGAAGATCAAGTAGCAGGCCATATGCGCTACCACGCCGAAAAGCGAGGAGCCGATATAAATCTGCTTGAGGGAAAACTTTTTACGCAGCAATGGAAACACCGCCATGGCCGGCACCATACCCACGCCGATTGCGACGGTTAGCGTGGTCAGCACCGTCCCCTTTGGAATAAAGCCATTGTTGCCGTTTTGCAGGATCAGATAGTTGCTGATATAATCGGCGGAGATGTTGGCGATGACCATCGTGGAGCCAAGAACAGCGGCCATGATGACGATTAGCAACAGTTTATTTTTTGCCACCATCTGAATGGATTCTTTCAGAGACGGCGTTTTTTCGCTCTGCTCCACACGCTCCTTGGTGTTAAAAAACGCAAGGCTGGAAAGCGCCGCGCCCAGAAGAGCGAAGATCACAGCGCCTACTAGATAGCCGTTTTTCAGGCCCAGCGTGCTGTTGCGCAGCACCGGGATCAGCAGCGAGGGCAGAATACCGCCAAACGTGCTGCCCAGGCGCGCCGTGGAGAGAAACGAGGTGCGCTCCTGCTCATTTGGGGTGATCACAGCGCTCAGGCCCCAGAAGGGAACATCCTGAATGGTGAACATAACGCCCCAAAGGATGTATGTAACCGCCGCATAAGCGATCTTTGCCCCGCTGGAGGCAAATCCCGGCGCCCAAAACAGCAAGATTGTTGTGATCGCAATCGGAATTGGCGAAAAAAGCAGGTAGGGGCGCATCTTGCCCCATTTGGTGCGCGTCCGGTCAACGATCATACCCATAATCGGATCGTTTGCAGCGTCAAAAATACGGCCTGCCAAAATGATGGTGCTCGCGGTCACACCTGCATTTTTCATGCCCTGGAAAACAACGTCCACAAGAAAAACCATATAAAACATCGTCATAATGGTGTAAATTCCGCTGCGGCCGAACGCCGCCACAGTAAAGGACAGCTTTTCCTTCCGCGAGAGATATTTTGTTTCCACTTTCAACCAACCCTTTCTTCTCTCCAATGGTATATTCTACTTATTCCTGCTCCGGTAAGCGGGGAGAATCACGGGTTTTTTCTCCCCCGCACGCTCCATTTCACGCAAAAGCAGCTTCTTCATCTTTTGCCGTACAAAAGCATAGGAGCGATCCTTGATAAGATTATTTTTTTCGATCGGATCCTTGGTCAAATCATAGAGGTAATCCTCAAAATACACCGGGGAACGATGGATCGTATAGCCTGTGGGGGCGAGTGCACGAACAGAATATTTATATTGCTTTGTGCGAATTGCCCGGCCGCACTGGCTTTCGCTGATTTGGATAAACACGCAGTCGCGCTCCGGCTCCTCCCCTGCCAGCTCACGGACTAGGGAATGGCCCATATAGCTCTTCGGAATTGGAATCCCGGCAAGATCCAACATGGTAGGAGGCAAATCGATCAGGCTGACGAGCCGCTCCTCCTTCTTGCCTCCTTGGAATGGACCGCCGCGGATAATCAGCGGCGTGTGGGTGGCAGAATCATGGCAGCTACGTTTATACTCCAAATTTCTCGTTTTAAAGTGGGAGCCATGGTCGCTGGTGTAGATGAGGATGGTGTTTTCATACAGGCCTTTCTCCTTGAGCTTTGCCACCAGCCTGCCCACGTTTTCATCCAACCGGTTGATTGCCGCCATATAATCCGGGTACATTTTCTCATAATCGCCCTCTAAAAAGGACAGATCCGGCGGGATCGGGTAATCCCGAAATTTCTCTACCGTTTCCTTCGGCCCCTCATAGCAGTGGCGGTCGTTCTGATGATGCGGCTCCAACTGGGAGATGAAGAGGAAAAACGGATCGTCCGAGGTTTTTTGATCGAGATACTCCAGCGCGAAGTCATTGATGCAGTCCGCACGGTAACCCTTAAAATCAATCTGATTGCCCTCTGCATCAAACACATATCCATCATAACCGTGGGACGTAAATTCCAGCACGTCCGCCGCGCGCCACCAGTTTTTATAGCCGCCCTGGCGCTCTTTCGGGATCGCTGTTTTTTCGCAGTGGAAACCGACGTTTGGCAGCCGGTCGGAGGCAAGATGCCATTTGCCAACATACGCCGTTTCATACCCTGCTTCATTGAAATATTCCGCCATCGGACGGATTGTTTGGGGCAGGGGCACGCCATTCCAATAGCAGCCGCACTGCGTCGCATACATGCCCGTTTGCAGACAAGCGCGCGCCGGGCCGCAGACAGGCTGGCAGGTATAGGAGTTTTCAAACTGAATTCCCTCCCGCGCAAGCTGCATCAAATTAGGAGTGGCCTCCTCATTGACGGTATCCCAACGCTGTTGGTCGCTGAAATAAAAGATAATGTTCGGCCTCATGTGAATGATTCATCCTTTCGCACTTACTTTAGAATAGCTCACGTATCTTTCAATCGATTCAAACGGGTCGCAAAATCAAACCAATGTGACCAAAGCGGTGATCGCATTATAAAGCGCCAAGCAGGCGACTGCCGAAACGGCGACCACAAAAACGCTCTGAATAGAGGACTCCTTACATCTCCGATTGAGCACCGAGCCGATGAATCCGCCCGCAACAGCGCACGGAATTACAATCAGCAAAATTTTCAAATCGTAGCCCTGGAAGCCTGTTGTCACTCCGGTGGTTATCAAATTGGAACACTGTGAAAAAAAGATCACCGCAACAGAATAGACCGCCGCGTCCTTCATGGAGAAGGAAAAAAAGAGCGTTAAAAACGCTACATTGATCGGCCCGCCGCCAATGCCCAAAAAAGAGGCGGCCGTGCCCAATAGGAAACCCGCAAACAAAATTGCAAGTGGATTCGTCACATGGAAGGTGCGGTGCTTTATCACCACAGAGAGGATCACACAAGCCAAAAAAAACGCCAAAATGGCAGACTGGACTCCCTTGACCAACTCCGGCCTTCCAGAGACCTGCATCGCCTGAGCAAACAGCGTATTGCCGCAAATTCCCCCAGCCACGGAGCCCGCCGCCACTAACAGGACGATGAATGGCTTGATCGGCGTTTTATTCCGAATATGCTTTGCCATCGACGTGATAGACATAGCAAACACCGCACAGGAGGAAATAAAACTGATCTGCTCCAATGGATGGGCGCCGATGACATCCAGAACCGGCTTAATCACCACACCGCCGCCAAGGCCGACAAATGCTCCCAACAAGGTGGCGATACACACCACAATACCATAAAGCAATGCCACCACAGAAATCACCCCATATTAATTTATTTTAACAGATTTCACAAAAAGCGCAAGGCGTAATTCGAAAATTGCTGCAAATATGAAAAAGCGCGGCCACACAAAATGACCACGCTTTTTTGTTTGAAATGAAACGCTTTATTCCTCTGCAATCTGCACGCCGCCGACAGGGCGAACGGACAGCACATAGCAGGTGTTCACGCCGAAAATACGCTCCATTTCCGCCTGGTATTCCGCTAGGCAATCATTGGGAACAAAGGCTTGAATCGTCCCAGCGAAACCGCCGCCATGCACGCGCCATGCCCCTTTCCCACGCAGCATCTGCTCTGTGAGCTGCAAAGCGAGCGCAATCGGCTGCTCCTTCGGAAGCCTGGGCGTATACACATTCTGGTTATACATGAAGGAGGACTGCCCGCTCTCAATCACCTTTTCCTTAAACGTTTCAAAATCGCCGGAGCGCAGAGCCTCTACTTCCTCAATCACCCGCTTATTCTCACAATAGAAGTGCAGCGCGCGCAGAATGGCGCGGTCGCCCACGCGGTTACGAAGCGTGGGGATCCCCTGCCGAAAGGTTTCTTCCTCGACCTCGCGCAAAACCGGCTTTTGAAACTCTGCCGCTACAGCCTCCATCTCCCCGCGAACAGCCGCGTATTCCTCGGTTAAATCAGAATGGTTTCCGCCGGTATCGACAATGCACAGCGAGTGCCCGCAGGAGGCAAAGTCAAAATCGACCTTCTCGATCACCGGCGCGGATGGGTCCTTAAAATCAATCATCACAAAGCCGCTGACAGAGCTTGCCATCTGATCGAGCAGCCCGCAGGGCTTGCCAAAATAGACGTTTTCCGCATACTGTGCAATCTGCGCAATTTCCACAGGGTCAATCTTCCCATCGTTGAATAAGTAATTGAGGATCGTACCCAGCAGCACCTCAAACGCCGCCGAAGAAGATAGGCCGGAGCCGCTGAGCACGCGAGAGGCCGTTGTTGCATCAAAGCCGCCGATGCGGTAACCGAGCTGTTGGAAGCGCGCGCACACGCCGCGCACCAAGGCGGCGGAATGCCCTGTTTCTTTCTCCTGGACGCTCAGATCAGATAAATCTACTACATCCATGCGGTAGCCTGCCGACTTCACCCGCACGGTATGATCCGTATTTTTAGAGGCAACCGCAATTGCATCCAGGTCAATGCCTGCCGCCAACACACGGCCATGGTTATGATCGGTGTGATTGCCGCCAATCTCCGTGCGGCCGGGGGCGCTGTATAAACCGCCGATCCGATCCGCCCCAAAGAGATTGATGAAGCTGTCGATTACATCTGCATAGCGCTTACGCTGCTGAGCGAGGCAGTCATCGTATAAATATACCTCCTTCAGAACGCTATCGTACCCGCCGCTGAACAGGGTTTCTTTTAACGTTTTCATATCGGCCATCTGCGAATCTACTCCCTTTTGTAAAAATGATGATGAAAAGGCTATATCTTTGTGCCACCCTTCCCACCGCGCTTGCGCCTTTGCTCAATCAGCTCCAGCGACCAATTCAGCAGCAGAATGGAAAGACCGGACAACACCAACAGGACCACGATCGGCAGGATAAAGCTCCACGAAAGCGGATCATACACATTGCGCCCGATGAAAGAATAGGAAAGCAGCTTCGGTGCAAATCCCGCGAGGGAAATCAAAATATATTTCCAGTACGTATATTCCATAGAGCCATAAAGCTGGCTAATCGTATTGATTGGAAAGCTCGGCACAAGCCGAAAAACAAACAGGAGCACCGGGCTGAGCGCTCCTTTGGCCTCCAAAATCTCACGCACGGAAGGGTAACGCCGGAGCACCTTTTGAATATTGGAAGGGCCGATGTGCATCCCTGCCAGATACCTTGCGGACATCAAAATGACAACTCCACCCAGATTGAGCACGAATGCGACGGGAACGGAAAACACCATGCCGGAGATCACGCCGATCGCCGACACAGGGATTACCGGAATCCATGCCTTAACCAGAAAGAGCAGCTCAATGACAAAAGGGATTAGCCACCGGTAAGGGATTGAGGCGACCGCCCGCTCGAACTCCACCAGAGTGAATTGAAACTGTTCATACCATTTCTGGATTGAGGGAATTTGCATCAGCAGCGTAAGGATCACCAGCACAGCCGCCGCGATCAGGAGCAGATATGCGCTCAGATTCAGCAGTTTACGCCGGGTAAACTCTTTGGTTTTCAAGCAATCGCTCCTCCTTAGCCGCAATTCATTTGCAAGGAATGGTATTCGGATAGACAAAAACGACCGTGGGCAGGCTCGTGGCAGGGCCGATCCGTTCTGTGAAGTCTATTTTATAGCATATTACCGCTAAGGTCAACCTGCTTGCATCCGCTTTTTTAGGCGCCCAATCCGTTCTTAAACTCTTCTCCAAAGCCGAAAAGTACCATATCCCTTGCAAGAATATGCGCTCCATCCGCCGAAAATAGCGGATTGTCCTCCTCCCTGCCCGAAAAAAACTTCTTGCAGCTGTAAAAATGTGATACAATAGCATCAAACGGGTCGCAAAGTTTCAAGCTTTGAAACTTGGATGCATTAGAAATGCCTGTCGGCGCAAATCGCCTCCTGCCGCAAATCGGCAACGCCATTTTTTGCAGAGGCTGGCTTTGTGCGTACAGTTTGCGGGCTAAAGATATATCACCAGCCTGCTTTCTATAGACAACAAATGGAGGTGTTCAGCTTGACATCAGTAAAACGGGCGGTTGTTTTCAGCGGCGGCGGCGCAAAAGGCGGATACCAAATCGGTGCGTGGAAGGCACTGCGTGAAATCGGCTTTGAGCCTGATCTTGTAACCGGCACCTCCGTAGGTGCGCTCAACGGCGCGCTCATGGCGCTCGGCAAATATGAGGACGCACGTTCCATTTGGGAGAACATGAGCATGAACCGGGTCTTCTCACAGTTTGTGGAGGATACACAGGCACAGAATTTACCGCCAGAAACGCTCTTCAAACGCCTGGCCAGAGAGGTACTGCGCAACGGCGGAGCCGATATTTCGCCATTGCAAGAGCTTGTGAAATCTCTTATGGATGAGGATGCACTGCGGCACTCCCCCATCCGCTTTGGCCTTGTAACCACACGCTTTTCTCCGATCAAAGCGGTTGAACTTTTCATTGAGGAAATCCCGGAGGGGGAAGCGGCGGATTATGTGCTGGCGAGCGCGGCCTGCTTCCCATTTATGAAATCCTATCAAATTGGCAACGTCAAATTTGTAGACGGTGGTTATTCCGATAATATGCCCGTCCAGATGGCGGTCAACGCAGGGGCTACGGAGGTTGCCGTGGTAGATATCAGCGGCGGGCTATCCCACCAGCCAACGCTGCGGGATGACCGCGCACTGATCCATTATATCCATAACAAACGCCCCTTCAACAATGGTCAGCCCGGCGCGATGCTTCTGTTTGATCAGGAGATCTCCCGGCAGAATATGCGGCAGGGCTATCTGGATACCTGCAAATGCTTTGGCCTGCTAGATGGCTCCTACTACTCCTTTCAAAAAAATGAAAAATATCAGACCAGAGCGCAGGAGATCCTTTGCCATCGCAAATTCTCCCAGCTATTTTCCGCCCTGCCCTCTGCCGCCCGTTTTGAGCGCTCAGGGCGGCAAAACGTGATCTCACATCTGGAAAAAACAGAGGAAGGCCCCTTCCTATACCGAGCCGACGTGCTCTCCTGTGCGGAATGCGCGGCAGAGATTTTTGGGCTTGATCCGCGTGAAATTTACACCTTTGCCGGGATGACAAAACAGGTGATTGATCTCGTCCACGCCAGCCTGATGGAGGAGCATGCGGACGAAATCCGCAATTTTGGCCGGGTGCTTGACCGCGGCCTCAGCTTGGAGCTGCTCAAAACGGCTATCACAGGATGGGATAAACGGCTTTTGACCGTTTATGCCATGCAGATTTTGCTGGAGGGCCGAATCAGCGAGCAACAGCGGCTGCGTATCTGGCTGATCGCGACACTGATGCCGGATGTGTTCTGCGCCGCGCTGTTCTGCTGGGTTTCTATCACCTTCGAACAGGAAAAAGGAAGAATTGGTACCGCATTTCTATAAAACCAAGCACAAGGTGCTACGATCGATTACCCCATCAAATCACGTGCGGATCAACAATCTACTGCAATAAAAAACCGCCTTGCCGTAAAAACAGCGAGGCGGTTTTGATTTTTACTGTAGTGTTCTTTTTTACTTAATAAAAAACAGCAGCAGCGTGCCTGCAAGGGCAATGATGAAAAAAGCAATGGAAATATACTTTGTCCACTTTGCGAGCTTTGCTTCAATCGTGCGGCCCTTATTCTTGCCAAAGAACGTTTCCGCACCACCTGCAATTGCACCAGAGAGGCCGGAAGAACGGCTTTCCTGCAACAGAACTACCACGATAATCAAAATAGAAGAGATGATCAACAAAACGCCTAAAATAATCTGAAGTGCGGACATGGAAAAAATCCTCCGTTCATTACTAATTTACCGAATTAGTTTAGCACACGATATCGAAAAAAGCAAGTTCTTTTTACCAAGCGGATTAAAAACTACAAAAAAGAAGGATTTTTTACCGGCAGCGCACGGTGCTATTTCGATACAAATACCAGCAGCCATCCCACCCGCCTCTATTTCGGCGTGCAATAAAAATGCGGTGCAAAAAGAACGCACCCTTTTGCACCGCACGATTTCTTCCTTATTTACTTTTTGTTTGATTGAAAAACATCAAAGCGAAACATTGCGCAACCTCTGCTGCTTTTCACCGAGTGAAACATTACCCGCCGCCATCGCTTTTCTACTAATTATATTACCGTAAAACGATCTGTTTTGGAATGACTCAGGCCAATTGCTAAATATCAATTCCTTATTTTCTTTCAATCAGGAATTTGTTTTCTGGCTTCTTTTCTTCCACCTTCCTGATCCCGGCCGGAATGATCGCCTTGCCGGATCAACTCCAATTTTTTGTGGAAGAAATTTCCCTTTTACCTGAAAGAATATACGCGAAAAAGGCCTGCTCTTCTTTCCCTCGTTAATTTAGATGGATGCTGCGAGAACCTGGCGGCGGGCAACGAACGAGCCCGGTTGATCTTCACTGTACATTGGAACCGCCTCCCCTCTTGAATTAGCGCCTGCAATACTGGCCCGGCGCCCGCAGATCGAAACCTCATCGATCTTTACTATATCTTTCAATTTCCTTTCTGCATCTTCATTATAGCACATCATTTGGGATTGTCAACACTTTTTTTAATAATCTTGTGTTTTTTTTATCGTTTTATCACATCTATTTTTTTCGCCCTCTATCGCCCTTTTTTCGCATCCTCCATACCGCCGCAAAAGATTTCCTGCGTGCGGTATGCGAAAAACCTGTTGACGAACTGCATACAAAACGCTACAATGGTAATACAAAATAAAAGAAAGGCGTGGGCCATTCGAATGGATGATTCATACAGCCCTAACATTTTGACCGTGACCGATGACGACGGCACAGAGCATGTTTTTGAAGAGCTCGACCGGATTGAAACCGATACAGACCGTTATATTGCTCTGATGCCCTCCTATGAAGATTCTGAGGAGCTGTTGGAAAACGACGGTGAGCTGATTATTGTTAAGGTCCGTGAGGAAGGCGGAGAAACCTTTCTCTACCCGATTGAGGACGACGCCGAATTTGCGGAGATTGCACGCGTTTTTGAAGACCGCCTGCAAGATCTTTTTGAAATCGATTTAGAGGATGAAGAGTAGCGACCCGCTCCGCATCACATCGCTTTTGAAAAAGAGCATTCTTCCCTGCCCTGTTCGATCACTACGGCTATTATAACCCAACACATTCTAATAGAGAGCTTTGCTCCGCCGGCAGATTGCAGACCTCCCGGCCTCTGGCTGGAAGAAGGGAGCGAGAAACCGGAGGGCAGGCACTCACCTGCTTTTTGAGGCAGGTTATTAATCGCCGTTCCCGGCATGGCGGGGATTCTATAGCTGGCATGCCCTTCAGTCACAGGATGATTGAAGGGCTTTTGATTGTTTGGATTTTAACCCGTTCGACAGATCTCATTTGACAAATACCGAGCATTCGTATAATCTAATAAAGATACCCTTGTAAAACAGGAGTTTGCGGAGGTGAGGACATGTTCGGATTAGGCGTGGGGATCGATTTGGGAACCAGCTCTGTTATGATCTATGTAGAGGGCCGCGGCATCGTCCTGACGGAGCCCTCCGTCATTGCCTGCAACACCCGGGGCGGCGAAATGATTGCGGTAGGCGAGCCCGCCTACCGGATGATTGGCCGCAATCCAGAATCCATTTCCGTCATTCGGCCTTTGAAGGACGGTGTTGTTTCCGATTTCCCCATGACAGAAAAAATGTTGCAGCACTACATTCAAAAAATTTGTGGAAACCGGATTTTCAAGCCGCATGTGATCGTTTGCATGCCAAGCTCCGTGACCAATCTGGAAAAAAGGACGATCCTTGATGTGGCTACGGCCTCCGGCGCAGGCATGGCCTGCCTGATCGAAGAGCCGCTCGCAGCAGCCATTGGCGCCGGTATTGATATCCACCACCCTTATGGCACGATGATCGTCGATATGGGCGGCGGTACCACCGATATTGCGGTGATCACAATGGGAAGCATTGCGATATCCGGCTCTGTCCGGATTGCGGGCAATGAGTTTGATGAAGCAATCATGCGCTATATAAAAACCTATAAAAATGTGACCATTGGCGAGCGGACGGCCGAGGAAATCAAAAAGCAAATCGGCTGTGCCTATATCCGGGAGGAAGAAGTGGCGATGATTGCCAAGGGCAAGAACTATATCACCGGCATGCCGGAGAGCTTTGAAATCTCCTCCACAGAGGTATATGAAGCAATCTGCGATCTGCTGGATGATTTATTTGAGGCTGTGCGCAGCATTTTGGAGGTTACGCCGCCAGAGCTTGTGAGCGATATTGCAACGCAGGGCATTATCCTAACCGGCGGTGGAGCACTGCTCTACGGAATGGATACAATGGTGCAAAAGCGCACGGGGATCCGCGCCCGCGTGGCAGATGACCCGCTCCACTGTGTGGTGAAGGGCACTGGCGCCGCATTGAAGGATATGAATGTTTTGGCGGACAACGGTTACATTTTCAAATCGCGTGAGGAAATCGTAGGTATAAAAGACTAAAGGGAAAAATACAGCCGGCCATTCCAAATAGAATGGCCGGCTCAGTTTTTCATTCGATAGGGTTTGCTTTTTTACACGCCGCACAGCGGAGCAAACCTGCCGCGGCCTCAAAGCAAACCAGAACAGGTGAGCACAACATAAGCGGCATATGTAAACAAAAGCACAATGCCCTGCGAGCGGCGGAATTTTTTGGAGATCAAAGCCGGGATCACAGCAATGCAGCCCACCAGCAGGCAGGCTGGAAGATCCATCATGGCAACCTGGCGGGAAACCGGAAGCCCGCCGCCATAAATCATGGCGGAAATCGGAAGGATCAGCGTCAGATCGATAATATTGGCGCCGATGATATTGCCCACGGAGAGGGAGGCCTGTTTTTTTGCAATTGCGGTAATGGTCGTTACCAGCTCCGGGAGCGATGTGCCGATTGCAATGATCGTAACGCCGATAATCCGCTCGGGCACACCGATAAAACGGGCAAGCTCGCTGCCGTTATCAATAAGGAGCTGTGCACCTAAAACGATGCCAACCGTACCGGCGATAAATTTGACAATATTGAGGGCAATCTCTTTCGCGGCAGGCTTTTGCTTAAGCCCCGCTTCCTCCTCGCGCTCCTCTTCCCGCATGCCGAGCCGTGCTTCGTGGATATTCTCCGCCATGGCAATGATAAAGATCGCCAGAAGCAGAATACTGGGAATGAGCGCAAGCTCGCCGCCAGCACCAAAAACCACCAGGAACAGGGCCGCGCCCAGCATCAGGCAGGATTTGAGCATATAATCCCTGCGCTTGATCACGGTAGGCATACAAATCAGCGCAATTGCCATAATCAGGCCAAGGTTTGCCGTTACGCTGCCCACGGCATTGCCGATCGACATATCAACCTTGCCCTGTGCGGCCGCAAAAGCGGAAACCAGCAGCTCCGGCAGCGTTGTTGCAAAGCTCACTACCGTTGCGCCGACGATCAGCTTCGGGATGCCGGAAACCTCCGCCATCCAGGATGCCGCATCCACAAAATAATCCCCGCCCTTGACGATTAAAATAATTCCAACCGCAAACAACAGAATGACCAGAAAAATATGCATATTTTCTCTTCCTTCCTACGACCAAGCAATCCCTCTAAAACATTCCGTGGAACATATAATAAAAGAACCCACCTAATGGGTTCTTTCCTTTCTCATGCCGACGGAACCTCACAGGCTTACAAGCGCCTACCTCCCGATGTGGGGAAGGCCGCTTGCCCCACATGTCTCAATTGGAAGTATTGTAGTCCTTTTTGTCACCTGCGTCAAGCAAAAAATCCCAATACTCTAAAGGGGTGAAAAGGGGCTAACCGCGGAAACGGAAACGTTAACTGCCAGCAGAAGCTTGCCTTTATGGTTCGCTTCTGCGCCGCAATAGACGGTGGAGGAAAATTGTGCTATAATAGCTTCAAACGGGTCGTTTGAAGCATTGAAAAAATGTCTGTCGGCGCAAAACGCCTCCTGCCGCAGAAGCGGCAACGCCATTTTTTGCAGAGGTTAGATTTACGCAAATGGCGGAAACGCTTCAAACGGGTCGTTTGAAGCATTGAAAAAATGTCTGTCGGCGCAAAACGCCTCCTGCCGCAGAAGCGGCAACGCCATTTTTTGCAGAGGTTAGATTTACGCAAATGGCGGAAACGCTTCAAACGGGTCGTAAAGTTTCAACCTTAAAAGCATTAAAAAAATTGCGTTATTATTATAATTCGGAAAAATCGGAAAGGAAGGCGTAGTATGCTCATCAATTTACTGCAAAAAAACCGCAGCTATCGTAGCTATGACGAAGCCCACCACGTTAGCCGCGCAACGCTGGAGGAATTGATTGATTGCACGCGTTACACAGCATCGAGTGTCAATATGCAGCCGCTGAAATATTTTGCCGCCAACGAGCCGGAAACGGTATCGCGTATCCAGCCGCTCACCCATTGGGCAGGCAAGCTCAAGGAGCTTCATTTGCCGCGGCAAGGGCACCGGCCCACGGCATTTATTATTATCTGCCAGGATCGTTCTATCAGTGATTCCCCCACGATGTTTCAGCGCGATATTGGCATCGCGGCGCAGACAATCCTGCTCGCCGCTACGGAAAAGGGCCTCGGCGGCTGCATGATCGGCAGCTTTGAAAAGGGCGCGTTAAAAGAATTGCTCCAACTGCCTGCACAAATCGAGCCGATGCTCGCGCTTGCCATCGGCAAGCCGGATGAAACAGTGGCGCTCACCGCCGTGGGGCCAGATGGCTCCACTGATTACTACCGGGATGAAAACGACCGGCACCACGTGCCCAAGCGCGCGTTGAACGATATTCTTCTGTGAGGTTATCAAACTTTAAAAGCTTCCTTTTTCGCACTGCGTTTGCTTTTCGAGCATGAAACGCGGTGCGAAAACAAGTTTCATACATTGAATTTTTAGCTGCGCCAAAGCCGCGCAATGATGCAACCAATCGTACGAAAGGAATGGGTATCAGAATGAAAACAGGTTTGGTATTAGAGGGCGGCGGCCTGCGTGGAATTTACACAGTCGGCGTTCTTGACGTATTGATGGAGGAGGAGCTGTTTCCAGATTATGCGGTGGGAGTATCCGCCGGAGCGGCGAATGCTGTTTCCTACCTATCAGGCCAGAAAGGGCGCGGCTATCGTGTGAATACGCAGTATTTGGGAGATAAACGGTACATGAGCCTTTCTAACCTGATCCGTAAGCATTCTCTATTCGGCATGGACCTGATTTTTGATGAAATCCCAAATGCATTGGACACGCTCGATTATGAGGCCATCCAGCGCTCCCCAATTGAATTCTATACCGGCGTTACCTCCTGCGAGGATGGACAGGCTCTGTATTTTGGCAAGGAGTATTTGGCCAACAACTGTGACTTGCTCTGTGCATCCGCTTCGATTCCCATCATTTCTCGCCCAGTGGAAATCGACGGTATCCCCTGCGTGGACGGCGGCGTGGCGGACCCGATTCCTGTGCAGAAGGCGCTGGACGATGGATGCGAACAGATCGTTGCCGTGCTGACGCAGCCGCGCGGCTATCGACAGAGCCCGATGCGTATGCGTCCCGCCTATCATCGGCTACTGCGGCGCTATCCCCGGCTGGTGCAGACGCTGGACCGCCGCCATACCGTTTATAACGCCTGCCTCGCACAGTTGGAACAGCTGGAGCATAATCTGCGCGCCTTTGTCATCGCACCGAGTCGCCCCCTGCCCACAAGCTGGATGAGCAAAGACCCAAGCCGCATGCAGGAAAGCTACGAAATTGGGCGTGAGGATGCATTTCGTGCGCTGCGCAAGGGGCTTGCAAAATCCTTTTAAAAGGGCGCCGTGCTATGGTGTAATGCGTTGATAGAGCGGCAATTCAAATTAGAAATTGACGGAGGTGCTTCCGGATGAAAAAAGGACTTGTGCTCGCCTTTTCTTTGCTTTTGATCTGTGTTGCAGGGTGCAGCAATCTCAAAAACGTTCCGATTGACGCATACGTTTGGAAAATAACAGTGATTCAAGAAAAAACGAAGATTCAAGAGAATCAAAAAGGCGACGTGATTGCCTGCGCTCCTGAATTCATCTCGTCCTACAAAGGCGCAGCAGAGATTGATTTGACCTGTGAAGCCCAAAATGGGAGTTTCACCATTACGGATGCTAGGAGCAATCAAAGCTACAAAGGCCAATACCGTTTGGAGGAGAGGAGCCCGGAAGGCACAATTTACGAAATCAAGCTGGGCGAAGCTACGGGCTATGCGGTAACAGGTATAACAACCTATCTGGACAATCACCAAACCCCTACTTTCATCATCAACATCGGCGATTATGTATTAAATTTTCAATCCGTATCCAATGCTGCGGAAAACGATACGATCCATTCGTGAACCGATGCTGTGCATTTGGAATCGGCCTATGTCAGAAAAACCATAATCGTATAGAATCGCGGCTTGATCTGATGATCAGGCCGCGATTCTTTTTGTGAGCATCCAGCATAAATACAGGGGATCAACCAAATAAAGAGATATCCTCAAATTTCAGTGACTTGCTAAAGGAATGAATCGTCTATGGCGGAATCCATATGGTTATCCAAACATATAACTCTGATATGATGTTCGACCAAATACCGAAGTGTCTCGATACACTCTAAAAAATTATCACCCAAATCATAAATATTGTTTGCCACGAATACGTCGAATTCTTTTTGGGAAAGCCGGGCAATAATCTTTTTTAATCCGGGCTTGTCCACCGGCGCCTGTTCGAAGCCCTCGTCTACATATATATCCGTTACAATAATTCCAATAGAGTCTAAAAGCGTCCGCATCTGGTTCAGTTTTTGGCTCTTCACATATTCGCTTATAGAAGGTGCTATTTTACTGATTGGCAGATAACAAACAGCCGTTTGATTGCTCTTGTCCATTTTTTCTCCTCCCATCTTCATTCTGATATATCATATGAGAAGGAGGCGTGGGTTATGCCAATTGGGTAAGCCCTATTTTATTGTCTCTTTTGCAATCGGTATATTGTATTGCTTCAATATATCCAGAATTTTGTATGCCTGATTCCTACTTCCCTCCGATGTATGAACGTTGACCCCGGACTCCTTGTCAGTATAGCGATAGGAGAGATATTTAAAACCACCCCTTGGGCCCACATACAGGGTTACGTCTTTCGCGCTCTTCAGATTCTCAACAAATAATTTCTTCTGGCGGTCCATTTCTTTTAGTACTTCTTCATCAATAATTTCCAACGAATCCCACAGTACATCCAGTGTGGTAATTCCGGGGAAACGGACCGTGACAAACCGGTCGCTTCCTCTGCTCCACATTCCTTGCTGACCGGCAGTGATCCCCTCGGTTCCGGCAACCAATCCTTTTGCATACTGGGTTAAATCAACAGTGAGCTTTACTTTCGTGCCTTTTTCAATATCCATGACAAACCTCCTTTTCAATCGCATCCAAACAACGGAGTCCATATTATTTGGTATAAGTATAACAAAAAAGAGGGATTTTGTCATCTGTTTTCACAATAAAGGGGAAGCAATAACGGCAAGGGAGGCATAACAAAAGACCGCCGACAAAAGCCGACGGTCTTTTGTTATGGTGCCGGTGACCGGGGTCGAACCGGTACGGTATCGCTACCACTGGATTTTGAGTCCAGCACGTCTGCCAATTCCATCACACCGGCATGGAAAGCTTTTATATTATAGCGTACTGCGGATTAAAAATCAAGCCCTAAGCTTCCCAGTTTTTAAAAAAATAGCATCGTTTCATTCAGCCTACCGCCAGCACGTTGGCAAGGATCGCATCCTCAGCAAAGGTGGCGGCGTTATAGAGCACCAAGATATCCGTGAACCCTTTCCCCTCCATCCATGCGAACAGATCCTCTTTGAAATAGCGCGGGTCCACCAATGTGATCGTTTCAAAGTGCGCGGTGAGGAAAGGCACAAAGGAATGGGCATAGGAGTCCTTCAAGATCAGGAGGTTCCTGCCGTTTTTCACGCTGGTCGTCACCTCTGTGACCGGATGATTTCCACCAAGAAAATAGGAATACTTATCCCTGCCCTCCAAAAAGGAAGAGTCGTAGAGTGAATTGAGCTTAATCTTCCCATTTTCCGCCGTGACTTGACAGGGATTTTTTTGCTTCGGCTCAAAGATCTCGAGCTTTTCCGGCTGGATCCAAGGCAGGTTCGCCTTGGAGTAGAGCGTGCCCAGGAAATCGGCGGATACGGTTTTGGCCGTGTAATCCTCCATTTGCAGCGGCGTGAGGCCTACGCTCCGCGCCCACGCCTGATAGGCGGCAAACGCGCCGTATACCGTCCAATGATGGTCAGTACGGAAGAAAAGCGGCTCTCGATCCGCCTGCTCAAAATAGGCCTGCGTCGGATCGCAGAACGGGATATCCGCGCCGAGCGCCTTTTGCATACGCCGCAAAAGCGCAGCCTGATCCGCTACCGGCGCATAGCTTGGCAAATCCTCTGGGAGCACAGTGGAAGCCGTTGGGGAAAGCAGCACGGAGGGCTTCAGCTCGGGCCACTTGGCCTGTGCGGCCTTCAAAAACGCGGCAACTGCCCGGCAGTTTTTCTCCTCGCGCACCGTGTTTGCAGCGGAGGGCACTTCGAATAGGCGATCGTTTTTTCCAAAATAGACCCGGCTGTTATCCGGCCGCAGCAGCGCCATCTGGACGCCTGTTTTTAAAGCGACCCATTTCTCCCGCAAAGGAAACTGATCGCTTGAATACAGGTCAAACGATTTGGCAAATTCGCCGGAAACAAGCCGGTCAACAGAAAGCGACGGGAAGGATTGCAGATAGCGGTTTTCGCTCTCAGAGTAGGAACGGGAGGGCGTGAAAAGATTCCACGCAACCAATGCGCCCATCCCGATGACAAAAAAGAGGGACAGCCATTTCGCCCGGCTGATCTTCATGGTTGTGACCATCCTTTCTCATTAAAAACGGAAATACAGAAACGGATTATAGGAGGCGTCCACCAGGAAGGCGATGGATAGCACCATTCCCGCTGCCACTAAGCAGGTTTCCATAGCGCCCAACGGGATCGGGTGAGCGGAAAGTCTGCCCTCCAAACGGCGCCAAAGCTCCTTCGGCAGCGGCGTGCTCCCCACCGCCGCAATCAGCAGCAGCGCGATATTCGTATAGAGCAGATAGACGCCTCCCCCATCCCATATCGGCTGGCCATAGCCGCCAAACAGGGCGCGGATGTAGGCAATCCCATTCCCCAGCGAATCAAAGGAGAAGATCGCCCAGCCGAGCATGACAAGCAGCATTGTATAAACATGCTGGAAAAACGCAGGCAATTTTTTAAGGAAGCGGAGCAGAAAAAGCTTCTCCACAATCAGCAGAACGCCGAAATACAGGCCCCAAGCCACAAAATTCCAGCTTGCCCCATGCCAAAAGCCTGTGAGCAGCCATACGATCAGGATGTTGCGGATCTGCTTTGGAAAGCCCTTGCGGTTACCGCCCAAGGGAATATAGACATACTCCTTGAACCAGCTGCTCAGGGAAATATGCCAACGCCGCCAAAACTCCGTAATGCTTTTCGAGATATAGGGATAATCAAAGTTCTCAAGGAAGTGAAAGCCAAACATCCGCCCCAGGCCGATCGCCATATCCGAATAGCCGGAAAAATCGAAATAAATCTGGAACGTAAAGGCGAATAAGCCAATCCATGCGGTTAAAACCGGAAGTTCCCGAATATCCATCGCGGAAATCTGGCTCCAAACCGCGCCGACCGTATTGGCGATGAGCACCTTTTTGCCAAGGCCCGTTACGAAACGCTTTACACCGCTGGAAAAATCATCAAAATTCTCCCGCCGGTCTGCAAGCTCGCCCACAACCGTGCGCATCCGGACAATCGGCCCGGCGATGAGCTGCGGGAACAGAGAAACATAGGTGCCGAAGGAGATGATATTGCGCTGCACCGGCACATCGCCCCGGTATAAATCGATCAGGTAGGACATGGCCTGGAACGTATAAAAAGAAATACCAATCGGCAACGGAATTTGAAGCGCGGGGATTGCAAGGCCCGTCAGCGCATTGAGATTCTCCACAAAAAAATCGGCATATTTAAAAAAGCCAAGCAGAGCCACGTTGAGCACGACCGCCAGCGCGAGCACCTTTTTCGCCCGGCCCGGCGCCTGCTTTGCCCGCTCCATCCACAGGCCTAACAGATAATCCATGCAGATGGAAAAAAGCATCAGGAAAATATAAACCGGCTCACCCCATGCATAGAAAAACAGGCTAAAAAGAAGCAATACAACATTTTTCGCCCTGCGGGGAACGATGAAATAGACCGCCAGCACTGCCGGCAAAAAATAAAACAGAAACAGAAGGCTGCTGAATACCATAGTGGTTCCCCTTTATTGCGTAATTTCAAACTCTTGAATGCCCATATAGCCGGGCGCAACCTCATATTTCGGGAATACGACCACCACATGCCCGGCTTCATTGACATAAAAGCCCTGATCGTCCGAAATCGTTGTAAATGCCAGGTCATCTTCAAAATAGTAAGCGTCCGGATCCGCCTGCATACGCTGCTTCATCTGATCTTTTACGCTCTGGTTGACGATAGCTTTAAAATCGGGCCCGAGCAGATCAAGCAGAGTGAGCTCCTTCCCCGTTTCGAGATCAATGTTGTAGTAAAATTGCTCCTCATAATAGCTGGCATGTGTTTCGGATTTGATCAGCACAAATGAAACAACCGATCCATTATTGCAATGAAGGCGATAGTCAATATTAATCTCCTGCGTGATATACTCTTCTTCTATGCCACCCGTTTCCAGATAGAGCTTTCGGGCCTCTTTGGCCTCATTTTGAAACGTTTGAATCAGCGCGCTGATTCTTGCCTGAATTTCATGATTAATGCGCCGTTCCAGCTCTGTATTACCCGTGTTGGCAAGCTCCGGCTGGCGGACGATCAGAAGCTCGTTCTCCCCCTGCCGCTCGTATTGCGCAAACGTCAGCACCTGCGCAAGCCGACCGATCACCGGGATTTCTGAAAGCCCGGAAGCCACCGCAGGGAGGGTGTTGAGCGCGGTCACCAAAAGAACTAGGCAGACGGCCGCAGCACAGGCGGCATAACGCGCAAAGGCCTGGGCATGCCGCGGTTTCCGGCCAGCGGAACGCGCCGCTACTCGAATGGTTTCGCCCAATTCCGGCGGCAACTCAATGGCATCGTAAACAGCTTTTGCATCCCGAATGGATTTCATACGCACGGCCATTCCTTTCTTGCGCCGGGCCGCGGATGTGTGCGGTTGTGGCGCAGCCAAAATTTTGGGCAGCCTTTCTGCCCGAAACGTGCAAAAGGCATTTTACCGCCGTTATGTAGCCGACATTTCATAGCCAAGCTCCTCCCTCATTTTTTTCAGCGCGCGGTACAGGCGAGCTTTTACGGTGTTAAGGTTGGCGCCGGTTGCCTGCGCGATCTCCTCCAACTTCAAATCCTCGAAATAGCGCAGGATCACGATGGTTTTTAGCTTAGGCTCCAAATGATCCACAGCACGATAGACATCCATCTTTTCGCCGAGATCCTCCTGTTGGCTTGGGCGGTCTGGAAACTCATCGAGAAAAACCAGCTTTTTATTCTGCCGCAGATAAGCGAGGCTTTCATTGACCAAAATCCGATAAATCCAGGGCTTTACGGCCTGACGATCGCGCAGGGCATCCGCATGGCTGATCGCCTGCACCACCGTATCCTGCACGATATCCAACGCGGCGTCCCGATTATGGGTATAGGAAAACGCCAGGCGGTACAAGGCCGCCTGGTTTTCATAAATAAAATCCGTGATCAGCGTTTGCTGCTTGCCCAAGGCGGCCGTCCCCCACTCTTCTGTCAGCCGATGAGTTCTTTTACCTTCTTCTGCGCGGCAGAAGAATCATCCGCAATGCAAAGCGCAACGATTTTACCGCTGCGTTCCACCACTGCGTTATTGAGCTTCGTCATCTCAGCGGGCGCATAATCTTCAAACGCTGTTTTCTGCGCCTCTACGCGCTCCTTTGCAGCGGCAAGAAGCCGCTCGGCCGCCGCATCATCCTTTGCTTCAAACACGGCGATTTCCTCCGCTGTTGCGCCGCTGCTCAAATACAGCTTGCCCGATACCACATCATCCGCCGAGATGCCATACGTCCTGTCGCGCAGCTCCTGGGTTGCCTCAGAAAGCTCATCCTGAAAGGTAAGCGCGCTTTTGAGATCGTCGGCCGCTTTCGCGGCGTCCACATTCTTCGTATCCTTCGTGCCGCAGCCGGCCAGCAGCAATGCGACCAGCAGAAGGGAAAAAACTACTTTCAACTGTTTCATCTGATATCGTCCTCTCCAAATATAAAATCCTTATGCGGTATGTGCCCGCAAATAATTGGCCCATTTTTTGCAGTAAGCCATTTTCAAATGCACGCCGTCCACTGCCGCATCGTCAGGTAGAGCGCCGGAGCTGTTTACCACGGCCTGATACACATCGAGATATTTCACACCTTTCTCTGCGCACATCTCTTTAATCAAGCGGTTATAGAGCCTGATGCGATCGTTGGTATAAACGCCCTTATCTGATTTTGCCTTTGATACCGGCAAGATTGACTGCACATAGATTTTGGAGCTCGGTTCAATCTTTTTGATCTCATCGACCAGCTTCCCATATCGCTTGATAAACACATCCTCACTCGCCCAGCCAAGCTCGTTGACCCCAAGCATAATATAGATCTTGCCAAATTTATGCTTTTTCAGCGCGTCGATCACAGTCAACTTCTGCCCGCCATCGTTTACCACCTGCTTGGTAAAAACGGTATCCACCATCAAGCCTTTATAGGCATAGAAAGTGGCAGACCCCATCAATCCGGAATTACCAAGCCCCTCTGTGCGGGAATCCCCAATAAAAACCGCATCCTGAAAGAAGCTGTTGTCGGTTTTGGCCGCAGTGCTGCCCTCAACCGTGCCCTTTGCTGGTTCCGACGCCTTCGTGGCGGGCGGCGTGATCGTGTGATCCTCCGGCAGTGGCACCGTCAACTCCCCTTCGGGCGGAGCAACAGCCAAACCAGTAGGCGGCTGTGTGGAGCTGGATGACAGCGCTTCACTCTCCACTGGATCACGCTCTCCCTGAGAGGCAATCGCAGCGGCAATCACGCCTACCAAGCACAGCACGGCGAGCAAAGCCACCAATAAAATGATCCTGTTTTTTCTGCGTTGCCTTCCCTGCTGCGCGAAGCTGCCGTTCACATAAGGTCTACTCATGATCCAAATCCTCTCTTTCTGCTTTTCACTCATTCTAAAGATGAACGGCAGAGTAAAATAGTTGCGGAAAATCGAAAAAAATTTTAGCCGGCTGCACCACTCTCGGCCGCAACGCCTACACAGCGGAAAGCATTCGTTGATAAAGCTATGATTTCCAAAAAAAAATCCGTTCACACCAAACGGGCGGAAAATGAAAATATCCAATTTATACCGCTAAAATCACTGGTTCTTATTTTACCGCAATCACTTAAAAAGTCAATCGAAAGATCTGCTCCTGAAGGATAAAAATAGCCGTAATAGACCCGTGGGCACGCGCACACCTACGGTTTGCTAAAAAGCAACGCATTTCGGCTGTTTGTTCTTTTAAGCGTTGCATATCGCCTTGTTTCATTGTGGTTATGACAGTTTCTATTTTGTTTCCGCCCTACTGTGTCACAACAAACGGGCGCCGACAGCCGGTAAAGCCGACGCCTATGATTGAAAAGCGTTCCCGGGCGCTTTTTGTCAATAGATCGGGCAACATGCCGTTGACACGCAGAAAAAAGATGGGCGGTAATCGATTTCCCCAGTTGACAAAAACCCCGGAATAGCATTATAATAGCATCTGTTACAGCATGCCGCTGTGGCGAAATCGGCAGACGCAAGGGACTTAAAATCCCTCGGTGGCAACACCGTACCGGTTCAAGTCCGGTCAGCGGCACCAAACCTGTGGTGAACAAAATGCTCACCGCAGGTTTTCTTTTATCCAAACAAGCGGTCCACGCCAAGGCGATTTTTTTGTTTTACCTTTGCATTGTTAAAAAAGTCGATTGCTTTAGGGCAATCGACTTTTTGATTATGCATGATACATCGCTATTTGCTCTGCTCGTTTGAAATAATTTCCGGCCGATTCTTCTTTCCTCCTTAAATCAGATATGATATAATTATAAATCATCCAATGAAAGGAACCTGTTTTTATGAGGAACACATTAAAAAAGGAGATTGTAAAAATGGAAGGAGGTATGAGGAAGTAACCTTCTGCATCCTCCTTCCTGTCTGACAGATGAGACATATGAATGGAGGTAAAAGCATTGCATTCTTTCAATGATTATGGCATAAATGAGCGCTTTCTTACAGAGGCCGCCAAATATCCGGAATACCAGTTGGCAAGAGTTGTTGCACAATACCGCGGGAAGTATAAAGTGGCTACCGCACACGGGGAAGCGTTGGCACAAATATCGGGTAAAATGCGGTTTGATACCGAAGAATTGTCTGCGTATCCTGCCGTTGGAGACTTTGTCATGATAAGTTCGCAGGATGGCTATCCTGAAGCTATCATTCACCATATTCTCACAAGAAAAAGCTTGTTTGTGAGAAAGGCCGTTGGTGTTTCCGGGCAGGCACAGCCGGTTGCGGCGAATATCGATACGGTATTTCTCTGCATGTCGCTCAATCAAAATTATAACTTAAATCGGATGGAGCGTTATCTCTCCATCGCATGGGACAGCGGCGCAGTCCCTGTTATTGTGCTGACAAAATCGGATTTGTGCAGGGATTTGCCAGACGCGGTCAGAGAGGTGGAGCAAATTTCCTCCTTTTCTGATGTGGTCACACTATCAATGTTTGACACAAATATCACCGAAAAATTAGCGCCCTATTTTTTTAAAAATCAAACCTGTGCTTTTATTGGTTCCTCTGGGGTTGGGAAATCCACCATTATCAACCGTCTGCTTGGAGAGGAAGCGCTTGCAACGCGAGAAATTGGAAAAGCGGATAGAGGGCGGCACACCACCACTGGGCGCGAACTGTTTCCCTGCCCACTGGGCGGTGTTGTGATTGACACGCCCGGTATGCGGGAAATGGGTGCGGACAGCGCGGATTTATCCAAAGCCTTTCAGGAAATTGAGGAATTGGCAACCCAATGCAAATTTCGGGATTGTACGCACACCAGCGAGCCGGGCTGTGCAATTTTGGCTGCTGTTGCGGATGGCCGCACTGACAACCGGCGTTTGGCAAGCTACCTCAAGCTGCGGCAGGAAGCGGGATATGAAGGCCTGAGTAGCAAAGAGATCGAAGCAAAAAAGCTGAATCGAATGTTTAAAGAGGTAGGCGGTATGAAAAACGCGCGTAAATTCGCTAAGGAGCAGCAAAAACGGAAGTAATGGAGCGGCAAACTCATCGTTTTGTCATCGGGAGTAATTGCAAAGGCTGCTATGGCGCCGCCTATTAATGAAAAGGGGCTGTATCAATTGATGCAGCCCCTTCTTGATTCTTGAAAGCAGCCAAAACGACTCTTTCGTATCAAAAAAATCTGGAAGAAAACGCAGGAAAATGATATAATTCGTCTAAATAGACAAATGCCTCATGAGGATAGAAGAATCTGAATTGCCGCCGTGCGTTACGGCTGCAAATTGGAAAAAGCGAAAGGAAAGGAGGCGTCCGGCACGTATTATCAAACGATCTGCCCATCCCCTATAGGCGATCTGACGCTCGCCTGCGACGGAGAGAATCTGGTTGGCCTGTGGATCGAGGGGCAAAAATATTACGGGGGAACGATCTCCAAAGCAATGGTGCCAAAAGATGATATCTCGGTATTCGCCGCTGCAAAAAAGTGGCTGGATCAATATTTCTCCGGGAAAAAGCCATCCATTTCGGAATTGCCGTTGGCGCCCATCGGCAGTGAATTTCGCCAGAGCGTGTGGAGTATTTTACGCAAAATCCCTTACGGCGAGGTGCTCACCTATGGTGATATCGCAAAACGGCTGGCCGCACAGCTGGGAAGGGAACGGATGTCCAGCCAAGCGGTAGGTGGAGCGGTCGGCCATAATCCCATTTCTATCATCATTCCCTGCCATCGGGTTGTAGGCGCTCACGGCAGCTTGACCGGATTCTCCGCCGGCATTCAAACAAAGATCAAACTGCTGCAAGCAGAGGGTGTAGATACCTCAAAATTTTTTATCCCACAAAAAGGGACAGCCCTATAAAGCCAGCGGAAACAAGTAGAGGAGAACAGCCTTTGCCTGCTTTTTTCTAACCCTGATCAACAGAGCGTGCGAACTGGCCGCATTAAAAATTCTTTGAAAAGGAACTACCAAATCGTATGACACAGAAGCATTTGACCGCCAAATATGCCTGCTATATGTCCAACGCCTCCATGTCGGCGGTAGCGACTTTGTCGCCGCTGCTGTTTATCACATTTCATCAGCTTTACGGGATCTCCTATACCCGGCTCGGCCTGTTGGTATTGGTGAATTTTTGCACACAGCTGTGCGTGGATTTACTCTTTTCATTTTATGCTCATAAATTCAATATTCAAAAAACAGTGCGCGCGATGCCGCTGCTCACCGTAATTGGCCTGATGGTTTACGCTATTTTTCCAGTTTTGGCGCCTGAGCGCGCCTATCTGTTCCTGGTGACTGGCACAATTATTTTTTCGGCCTCCGCAGGGCTCGGAGAAGTGCTGATCAGCCCCGTGATCGCCGCACTGCCGTCAAAAAACCCGGAGCGTGATATGAGCCGAGCGCACTCTGTCTATGCCTGGGGCGTGGCTGTTGTGGTGCTGTTAAGCACGCTCTATCTTCAGATATTCGGGCGGGAAAACTGGTATATTCTGACGCTACTGTGGGTCAGCTTGCCGCTTACCGCCTTTGTGCTGTTTCTATGTTCTGAAATACCGCCTCTTGAAACGACAAAAAGCGGCGCGTCAAACAAGAGCCAATTCAAAAACCCGCTCCTGTTTTTGTGCGTGACCTGCATCTTTTTGGGCGGCGCCTCTGAAAACACCATGACGCAGTGGTGCTCCGGCTATCTGGAGGCCGCACTGGGGATTTCAAAAATATGGGGTGATGTTTTCGGCGTTGCCGTGTTTGCGGTGATGCTGGGGCTTGGAAGAACCCTTTACGCAAAATTTGGCAAGCATATCTCCCGCTTTATGCTGCTGGGATTTATGGGCTCCTTTCTTTGCTATCTCATTGCCGCGCTTTCGCAAAACGCCATTGTGGGCCTGATAGCCTGCGCGTTTACGGGATTTTGCGTATCCATGCTCTGGCCGGGTACTCTGATTTATACAGCCGAGGTGATCCCTCACACCAGCGTGGCAGTTTACGCCTTGTTGGCGGCGGGCGGAGACCTTGGAGGCTCCATTGCGCCGCAGCTTGTGGGAAGCATTACAGACGCCGTTGCAAAAAGCCAAAGCTTTGCTGCCGTGAATTCCGCCTTATCGCCTGAGCAGATCGGCTTCAAAACCGGAATGCTGGCAGCCGCACTGTTCCCTCTAGCCGGCATGGTGGTTGTGGCTTTCATGAAAAGAGCGGAAAAGAAACGGAAAGGAAAACGAGTAGTTTAAAGAAAAAACACAGCCCCGCTGCATGGGGCTGTGTTTTTTAGGGGCTATTTTACTGGGCACTGAACTTTTGCTTCACAGAATTCACTTTATTCTGATCCGCCTGCTCGGTGGGATACCAACCCTTCGCCGCCATCTTGTCATAAAGGGTATCCTGCATGCACAAGGAATCGTTTAAAGCGGTGCTGAATGCCTGGTGCACATTGGACGTGGGGGATTCAAGCGTCCCATGCATATACAGGTCGCAAACGCCTTTTTCCAAAAGGAGGATATCTTCCATCAAGTTTTTATCATCCATAATTATAAGCATTCCTTTCTTGCGCAAACCGCAAATTTGTGCGGCTTTGGCACATCCAAAAATTCAATGGGTAAAATGCGCTTTCGCATTGCGTTTTCCTTTGATAAGGTACAAAAGCCTTATCAAAGCAAGCCGTAAAAGCTCTGAAAAATCTGCTGATGCTTCTGCGCCATCTGCTGCACGCAGGATTTTAAATCTGCATCCTGGATCTGGTTTGCCGTTTCACTGCATTTGGTTTGAAAATACTTTTCATGCCCCAGTGCATCTTCCAAGTACAATAATTCTTTCGTCGTCATGAATCGCAATCCTCCTAATGATAATTTCAATTTTATTTTGCATGGAGGAGCATGAAATATGCATCTGAAAAGCAAAAATTATTTTGGACATCTCTTGCATCAGTGTACAGGGGTACACTGATTTCCATATTTTTATTAAAAAATCCTACTGCAACTTGTGTTGCAGTAGGATCATTCATTTACCATAAGCACAATGCACTTCTAGCCTCTTATCACCCGTTTCCCCAATGATCAATCAGCTCGCGCAGCTTGATCGGCTCTTTCGTGGTGATATTATCCGGCCCAAGCGCGGCAATGCGCGCCATGTCAGCCTTCCGGTCTACCGTCCAAAAGGATACGAGCATCCCCTGCTCACGCATCACACGCACCAGCGTTTCGCTCGCGGCATCATAATGGCAATTAATGCCGATTGCACCACAGAGCCGGATCTGATCTGCCGCGCGCCGCCAATAAGCCTCGCTGTCTTTCTGCTTTACATCCGGTGATAAATTGAGATAATAGGGAATCTCCGGGCATTCCCGCGCTACCGTTTGGGCGTCGTCCACCCCAACGCCGGTAAAGAACAAGCGACCCAGAAGGCCTGCCTCCTTGCCCAGCCGCGCGATTTCCGGAAGATGATCCGTTTGCTTGAGATCCAGATTCACTTGAACCCCATCCTTCTGCGCAATGAGCGCAAAAGCGTCGGCCAGCCGGGGGCTTTTTCCATAATCCTGCACAGCGTCATGCGAGAGCACCGGCGTGCCGTCCGTTTGAAAGCGGACATCAAATTCCACAGCGTTTGCGCCGCTTTCTAGCGCCGCGCGCAGAGAGTCGAGCGAATTCGCTTTCGTCCCCAAGCATCCGGTGTGGGCGGTAATCAAAAAACTATCCGGCAGGGAAAGCGGCTTTTCCATCCATTTTTCCACCTGCGCATGCCCATAAAACACCAAGGTCAGCGCGCCGATACAAACGGCGGCCGCAGTCAACACCGCAGCCGCCGTAATCACTCTGTATTTCATCCGATATCATCCCTTTCGGATTCTGAAGGTTATGCTTTGGAAACGATCTCCTGCATCTGCTCCATTTTGCGCTCCATATCCGCCACCAGGGCAAATTGTGTGTGGCAGCGGTCGAGATTATGCTCCGAATAGGCGGTTTTAAAATATGTATCACCGTTTAAGTAATCCGTTAGGAAGCGGATACCGCACTCAAAGGTCATCAGCTTGGCAGAAAACGCAAGATAATCCCGCTCCGCCTGGGTCAAACTTTCGCCCGCCGCTGAAAGATACCCCTTGACATATTGCTCAAAAAGGTTCAAATCCAGCGAAACGAGGGATAAATCCTTCTCATCCTCCGCCGCTGTATTGGCGCCGAAGCGGATGCTATCCCCAAAATCGTAGAGGGAAAGGCCCGGCATCACCGTATCGAGGTCAATCACGCAGATGCCCTGCTTCGTATCATTATCGAACATAACGTTGTTTAGCTTCGTATCATTGTGCGTCACACGCAGCGGCAATTCGCCGGCAGCGACCAAATCCAGAAGCACGCGGCAATCCGCCTCACGGGCCTTGGCAAACGCAATCTCCTCCTGCACGAGCTTTGCACGGCCTGCCTCATCGGCCTCAATCGCCGCAAGTAAATCTTGAAAGCGGGAAATCGTATTGTGAAAATTCGGGATCGTTTCATGAAGGCTCTCGCTCGGATAATCCGCCAGCATCCGCTGGAAGGTGCCGAAGGCCTTTGCCGCGTTGTAGAAAACAACCGGATCCGTGATGCTTTGGCAGGTGTAAGCGCTGGAAATGAAATTATAAACGCGCCAACAATGGCCCTGCCCATCCTTATAATAAGGCTTGCCGTCCGCCGTATGGTAAACGATGAGCGTTTCCCGTGCCGGGTCGCCGCCGGCCTGCTCTATCTGCCGGCGCAGATAGGAGGTGACGCCCACAATATTCTCCATGAGTTCATCCGGATTGCGAAAAACATGGGTGTTGATCTGCTGGAGCAAGAAATCCTTGCAGCAGCTGTTTTCCTGAAAATGGAGGACATACGTATTGTTGATATGACCGTTGTTGATCCTGTCATAACCGGTATAGTCGCCGCTCAGATCAAACTGACGCTTGATCTCCTCAACCTGGAAGGGAAGCTCGCTCATGTGTCACACACAGCCTTTCTCTACAAATAATATTCTCTCTTTTATCAAAGGTTCAATCGATTTTGTCTGCCAGCTCTATCCGCCCGAAACACTGTGGGTTATGAAAGCCGAGCTCCGCACTCCCCACTGGGAAATATGCGCCAAAATGAGGATGCGCCGTTTCATCGCCGCATTTATAAAAATTGCCTGCCATCGCAGCTGGCGCAATGGAAAAGGGCTGATGATAAAGCGATTCCACCAACTCGCAGGGCACGAACAGCAGCACGCCCCAAGCGTCCCCCTGCGGGGACGGCAACGTAAACGGCGTAACGCTGGGCGACTGCTCCGTCAACCGGGACAGACGCTCACGCCCTTCCCGTTCCGAGCCAAACTCCGTTAAAAAAACGCCATTGGGATTCATCTCAAAATTTATATAAGAATTCTGCTGGGCCGGAAATGGATTCAAAAAACACTCCAGGCAGCTATCTTGATAGACCGGATCATCCCGCTTTGCAGCAACAGCCCGGATTGGCGACTCAAACGACCACATACGCACAAAAACTCCCTCCCCCCGCACGGCGCAGAGCTGCGCAAATGAGGCGGGGCGATAAGGAGATTCTTTTTCCCAATGGAAGCTTTCCAAACGGGCAATCGGAACCCGCGCCCAATCGGGCTGTCCGCTAAAAATTGGGCCGGTATAGGATTGTGCCATATTGACGCCCTCCTTCTGGTAACCAAATTATTATAGCAATTTCGGCCGTTTTGTCAAGTTTGCAGGCGATTCGAGGCGAATCGTCACAACCAAACAGGCGATTAAAACACGTTTATAGAAAATTATCCCATAATAATAAATGAATTTGCAAAAACACTCTATTCTATGTTTCACAAACCAAAAAGCTCCATAAACATCACAAGATTTGTTGGGATGTTTATGGAGGCTAGCAAAACGGGATGGACCAGTGGCTGTTAACCAATCAAAATGTTTTTTCTGCTTTGGGAGCTCAGGCAAATCCGGCTATTCTTTTTTTCCCACCTGCTCCGGCTCTCCGCCCGGGCCGTCGCGCCGTGGGCGTTTATCCGTCCTGCTTTTCTGATGGGCTGTGACCCATTGGTTATCTCCCGCTGTTTTTTCAGGTTTCTTTTTTCCTTGTTCAAAAGCGTTCATTCTAAAAATCTCCTTTTGCAAATTTTACAGGTCGCGGGCCATGAGAATGCGTCGCCCGTTGGATTCCCTTTTAGAATGCACCGTTTTCTCCAGAAATATTATTCTATACCGTTGTAAGTATCGTCTTTTCTTGATACAATTTAATCATCGAAGTTCGGAACGTTTTGTCATTTTTTAACTGCTTTTCAGCAGATCTTATGGAGGTGTTGCGTGATGATAAAACGAACGGTTGGAAAACGAATTTTCAGCATCTTGCTTGCCGCCCTTTTGGCATTGACAGCGGTGCTGCCCGCATCCAGCGCGGCGATTGACAAAATGGCGGACGTCCATTATCCGTACGTTTTCGTTCATGGTATGGGCGGATGGGGAGCTGATGAGGGGATCAACGACCTGATCCCCTATTGGGGCGCAACGACCGGCGCTCTAATGCCTAAGCTGCGTGAAAATGGCTATGAATGCTACGATGCTTCCGTAGGCCCGATTTCCAGCTGTTGGGATCGCGCCTGTGAGTTATATGCCCAAATGGTAGGCGATACCGTAGATTACGGCGAAGCGCACGCCAAAGCGCACAATCATGCCCGCTATGGCCGCACTTATACAACCCCCCTCTTCGATGGCTGGGGCAAGTCTGAAAAAAACGGCGTAATCAAAAAGGTGAATCTCGTCGGGCACAGCTTCGGCGGAAACACAATCCGCCTACTAACAGAGCTGCTTGCAAACGGCGATGAAACAGAACGGCAAACTACGCCTGCTGAGGAGCTATCCCCGCTTTTCACGGGGGGCAAGGCCAACTGGGTGCATTCCGTCACCACCCTCTGCACGCCCCACAATGGCTCGACGCTGCGCTACATTGCCGATGAATTTAAGCTGACCGATCTGGTCAAAGCAGTGAGCTACGCTTATGCAGGCGTGATAGGTCGCTCCCTGCTCAATGGATTCGTCGATTTCCATCTGGAACAATTTGGCCTGACGGCGATCCCCGGGGAATCGGCGCAGGAGCATCTCATCCGGGCGCTCAAGCTCGTATTTGAGCAAACAGACGATAGCGTGGTCATGGACCTGTCGCCTGACGGCGCGGCCCTGCTCAATAATCAAATTGGGATGGAGGAGAATATCTACTATTTCTCCTACTCTTATCTCACAACACACAAATCCGCACTCACTGGCCACCAGGTTGCAAATGCCAACACACTGCTGGTATTGATCCCATTTGCAAATCTAATCGGCAGGTATGCGGACAACACGGATACCGATTACCCGATTGATGAAAGCTGGCTGCCAAACGACGGCCTCGTTAGTGTGGTATCCGCACAAAAGCCTTCAGATGATCCAGGTGTGGATTATGATGCATCTCATATTGTACAGGGGAGTTGGAATGTGATGCCTACTCTGCCTGGAGACCACGGGACAGTAATCGGCCTCAATGCAGATAGCGGTAAAACGCTGCAATTCTATCTCGATATGATGCAGATGATCGAGTCACTCCCCAAAACGGCGCGATAATTTTGCAGGCATATGAAGCGGATGCCGAAGGGTTTCTAAAACGTGTGAAACAAGGCGCCTTACCCTTCAGCGATGGGTTGACAATGTGTTGGCAGCCGCAAAAAATTTAAGTGTTTTTCACGTGATATTATGCGAATTAGCAATAATAAAATTGTAAAAGAAAAAGCCCTGAAACGACGTATCTACGTCATTTCAGGGCTATTTTCGTGGTGATCCATCGGAGATTCGAACTCCGGACACCTTGATTAAAAGTCAAGTGCTCTGCCAGCTGAGCTAATGGATCATTTCTATTACGCTTGGCCGATTTCAGCGCGTTAAGCGCTTAACTATAATATCCGATTTCACTGAGAAAGTCAATACATTTTTTTGAAATATTTTCTTTTATCTTTCTGAACGGTTTTCCACGGTTATCTTCTGACTCCGACGAAATTTTCCACCTGTTAAAACACGCTGGCATGGATAAATACACAAAGAAAATTGTATACTATGGATTGTATCAGATCACGATCATGGAACTAAAAAGGAGGTTGCGTATGGAATATGCTAATTATTCCGGGCTGCCGCTTGCCTTGGCGACTATTTTTCATGAAAATATCCAGGAGCGTGAGCTGTTTGACTCCCTCCCGGAGGAAACGCAGCAAAAACTACTGCTGGAAAGCATTCGGACGCCGGAGGATTTTCACAATTGTATCAATCGGTTGGCGCAAAAAAAGTGATAAGGAGGAGCCCCTATGGAGGAACTACCGTTGGGATTTGGAATGGCACTCGCGCAAAACCCCCGCGCAATGGAATATTTTTCAAAACAGACCAAGGAAAAGCAGGCGGAAATTTTGGCACACACGCATACAATTCAATCCCGCAATGAAATGCATGCCTATGTGCAGAGCCTTGGCAATTTTTAAACCAACAGCGGGAGCGCCGCGGGGCAAGATGGCAACTCTCTCGCGGCGCCACGGTGAACATAGGATAGGCAATGCCCGGCAGCCGTCTCTGGATTGTCCACCGCGTTCGCTTTACCCGATTGAATAGGTGTTCCACATGCGGGTCCCATTGGAAAAACGGCAAAGCTTTTGAAAAGGAAGTGCCGCTCCACAAGGAAAACGCTGGCTTTGCGGCTTTTGGACGCTGGACGAATCGATAATGGTCATAATAAATAGTTTTTTTATTAGGAATCTTTTTATTGTTGTAACTGTTTAAAAGAGAAAATGCTTGCTTTTTTACTCAAAGTCGCTTATAATAAATAAGCACTCAAACGAGAGCCAATTTAATATCGCGGAGTGGAGCAGTCTGGTAGCTCGTCGGGCTCATAACCCGAAGGTCGTTGGTTCAAATCCTTCCTCCGCAACCAACAAGACACACAAACAGCCGTTTGTGTGTCTTTTCTTTATTTATTATAAAACGGAGCCTGCCATAACCATACAAAAAAATTTATGCTGCCCACGAGAGCAGTCGAATACCACCCGTTACGTTTTACAAAGCATTCCCGTCCTGCGCCGCCTTTAGACAAAAGCGATTATGGGTTACTGTCAGCAGGCCTTCCCGCTGCATTTTGCTAAGCTCGTTGGAAAGAGCGCTGCGGTCAACGCTCAAATAGTCCGCGAGCTGCTGGCGGTTAAACGGGATTTCAAAAGCCCTACTCCCGCAATGCGCCGCTTGAAACGATAAATAAGACAGCACCCGCCCGCGTATCGTTTTGGGCGCCGTATGGAAGATGCGACGGGAGAGCATTAAATTTTTCTGAGCAGATACCATCAGCAGATTGCGCACTAGCATGCCGTGGTGTGGGCAGGAATCCGGGCAGATTTGAATCACTTGCTCTGCGTTCAAAAACAGCACGTCGGAGGCCTCTGCCGCCACAACGTTAACCATCATCGGCTCCTGGGGCAGAAAGGCATAGGTTTCCGCAAAGGTATCCCCTGCTTCAATACTGGCCAGCACACTTTTATTGCCCCAAAAATCATCGTTTTCCACTTGAACCCGTCCGGAGAGCACCAGCCCGAATGCGTGCGCGATATCTCCGGCGTGATAGATCACGGCGGATTTCTCAAATCGCTTTTGCACCGCCCCCAAACACTTCAGCATTGACCGAAGATCCTCTAACGCTATGTTATGAAACAAGCTCGCTTTGGTTAAAAATTGTTCGTCCATGGTTATGACCATGCCTTTCTTGCGCCAGGCCGCAGAGTTGTGCAGTTTTGGCGCAGCCAAAATTATGAGCGGTATTTATCCTTGAAAAGCACAAAGCGCAGAGCGCGTTGCATCATGCATGAACATACGCAGAATAGGGGGACCGTTGCAAAATGAAATATTTTGCAGGAATCCCTTCTCTCCATGTTGTTATAACAACATACGAATTGAGACGATTGTAGTATATTGAGCCCATAAAGTCAAGCCACGCAACAATTCGGGAGGAATGCAATATGATTCGCAAAATGATTGAAATTGATGAAGCAAAATGCAACGGCTGCGGCCTTTGCGCCGAAGCCTGCCATGAGGGCGCAATCGGGATAATCAACGGCAAGGCAAAGCTGCTACGAGACGATTTCTGCGACGGCCTGGGCGACTGCCTACCCGTCTGCCCTGCCGGGGCCATCACGTTTGTGGAACGGGAAGCGGCCGCCTATGACGAAATGGCTGTGATGAAACAGAAAAAGAGAAAAATGCAGGCAACAGAGAGGCAAATCCCCTGTGGCTGCCCTGGGCAGCAGGCGCGTTCGCTGAAGCGGATGGAGCCTCCATCTGAGAACACAGCGGCGGGCGGCACTTCACAGCTGCGCCAGTGGCCCGTTCAGATCAAGCTTGCTCCGGTCAACGCCTCCTATTTTAACGGCGCGCACCTGCTGATCGCAGCGGATTGTGCCGCCTACGCTTACGACAGCTTCCATCAGGATTTTATGCGGGGCAAAATAACGCTGATCGGCTGCCCGAAGCTGGACCACTGCGACTATAGTGAAAAACTGACAGATATCATCCGGCAGAACGAGATTCAAAGCCTCACTGTAATCCGGATGGAAGTGCCCTGCTGCGGCGGGATTGAGCACGCAGCAGTGACAGCGCTGAAAAATAGCGGAAAATTTATCCCGTGGCAGGTGGTGACAATCTCTACAGATGGCCGCCGGCTCGATCCACACAATTAGCCAACAGGAAAGGATGCGTTCCGATGCCTTATATTACAAAAATAGAGCAGGAAGCAGTATTGCCTCTGGCAGAACAAATCGCAGCTCAGCCGAGCCAGATTGTCAGCAAAACGCTGGTGCAGAACAGGGCGGTGAGCCTTACCCTCTTCGCCTTTGATCAAGGGGAAGAGATTGCCACACACGATTCCAGCGGAGACGCCATGGTGCAGATTTTGGAGGGCACCGCCCAATTTGCGGTGGATGGTAAAATCCATGTATGCAAGGCTGGCGATGTGCTGATCATGCCTGCCAAAAAGCCGCATTCCGTCTATGCGCCGGAAGCTTTTAAAATGCTGCTGACTGTGATCTTCCCCCTGGAAGATCATTCAATTCTCTGAAAACGGAAAACAGAAAAAGCATGCAGGCTGTTTTTCAGCCTGCATGCTTCTTTCGTTTTATGCCGATCAAAAGTTTTATTCCGCGTATTCCGCACCAAGGCGGACCGCTTCCATATTCTTAGCTACCAGGTGCTGCTTCTTCGCGGGGACAATCTTCTGAAGCGTTTTCTCCATCGTTTCAATTGTGCAGAAGCTGGTGGTTGCCATCAGCTTGCCCATCAGAATGATATTGGCAAGGCCTTTGAGGCCGTTCTCCTCCGCCATTGCAGTGGCAGGCACATAATGGACGTCGATATCCGTGCGGTCTGTTTTCTTCTCGATCAAGGCGCTGTCCACAATCACAGTGCCGCCGGGCACAACCTTATCGATAAATTTATCAAAGGAAGGCAGGTTCATCACGATCAGTGCGTTGGGCGTGTTGACCAGCGGGGAGCAGATCTGCTCATCAGAAATGCAGACGCTACAGTTCGCGGTGCCGCCGCGCATCTCCGGGCCATAGGATGGCAGCCAGGAAACCTGCTTGTCATCGTAAAGGCCCGCGTAGGCGATCACCTTGCCCATGAAGAGGATGCCCTGCCCGCCAAAACCGGCGAGGATTGCATTCATATCACGCATTGTCGGCCACCTCCTCGTCAGCGGTTTTATCCTTATAAACGCCTAATGGATAATACGGAAGCATGTTTTCACGCAGCCACTCAAGCGCCTCGTTGGGAGCCAAGCCCCAGTTGGTCGGGCAAGCAGAAATTACCTCGACGATTGTAAAGCCCTTACCTGCAATCTGTGTTTCAAAGGCTTTCTTAATGGCCTTCTTCGCGCGGTTGACATTCTTCACACAATCGACGCTTACGCGCTCCGCATAGGCAACGCCATCCAACGTGGAAAGCATTTCACACACATGCACCGGGTAACCCGCCGTTTTCACGTCACGGCCATAGGGTGTGGTCTGTGTGACCTGACCGGGCAGGGAGGTCGGCGCCATCTGGCCGCCCGTCATGCCATAGATCGCGTTATTGACGAAAATCACGGTAATATTCTCACCGCGGGTGGCGGAGTGCACCGTTTCCGCCGTGCCAATGGCGGCTAGGTCGCCATCGCCCTGATAGGTGAACACAACGTTTTCCGGCAGGGCACGCTTAATGCCGGTTGCTACGGCTGGAGCACGGCCGTGCGGCGCTTCGATCACATCGCAGCCGAAATAATCATACGCCATCACGGCGCAACCCACCGGCGCAACGCCGACAGTTTTCCCCTCTACGCCCAGCTCATCCAGACATTCCGCCACAAGGCGGTGGATAATGCCGTGCGTGCAACCCGGGCAGTAATGCGTCGGGACATCCAGCAATGCATGGGGCCTTTTATATGTAGCAGCCATTACTGATTACCTCCTGTGAGCTTATGAATCTCTGCCAGAACCTCAGCGGGCGTCGGGATAATACCGCCGGTTCGGCCGAAGAAGGAAACGGGAACTGCGCAGTTGACCGCAAGGCGGACATCATCCACCATCTGGCCCATGCTCATCTCCACACAGAGAAAAGCCTTTGTGTGATCCGCTGCCTTCTGAAGGGTCTTTTTCGGGAAGGGCCAGAGCGTGATGGGGCGGATCAAGCCAACCTTGACGCCCTCCTCGCGCGCCTGGCGGACTGCCGCCTTGGCAATACGGGCGGAGGCGCCGTAGGCGACGACGACATATTCCGCGTCGTCAACGAGATATTCCTCCGCCATCGGCTCCTTCTCCTCAATCAGCTTATAGCGCTCAAAACGGGCGACGACCAGCTCTTCCAAATCCTTGGCCTGAAGGTAAAGGGAGTTGATGATATTATGCTTGCGCTCATTGTTGTGGCCTGAAACGGCCCACGGCTTCTTAGGCAGGGGCTTCTGTTCATCGGAAATCTCCATTTCCACCGGCTCCATCATTTGGCCGAGCATACCATCCGCCAAAATCATTGCAGGCATGCGGTATTCATCCGCCTTATCAAAGGCGCGGGAAACGAGATCCACCATCTCCTGCACGGAGTTGGGCGCAAACACGAGCACATGCAAATCACCATGGCCTGGCGCCTTGGTCGCCTGCCAGTAATCCGACTGGGAGGGCTGGATACCACCGAGGCCTGGGCCGCCGCGCTGAACGTTGATGATCAGCCCGGGCAGGTCGGAGCCGCACATATAGGAAATCGCTTCAGATTTTAAGCTGATTCCGGGAGAGGACGAGGAGGTCATAGCGCGCACCCCGGCCGCAGCCGCGCCCTGCACCATGTTGATGGCCGCAAGCTCGCTCTCCGCCTGGAGATAAGTGCCGCCGATTTTAGGCATCCGCTTTGCCATATAGGCCGCAACCTCTGTCTGCGGGGTAATCGGGTAACCGAAGAAATGCCGACAGCCTGCCTGGATGGCAGCCTCCGCGAGGGCTTCATTGCCCTTCATCAATACTTTCTGCGCCAATGAAATTCACTCACCTTTCCACTGTAATTGCACAATCCGGGCACATTGTATAGCATGCCGCACATCCGATACACTGCTCAATATCGATCACGCATGCAGGATGATATCCCTTTGCATTGAGCTTGTCGGCCGAAAGCGCAATAATATGCTTCGGGCAAGCGGCGACGCACAGCTCACAGCCCTTGCAAACATTTGCGTCGATGGTTACTTTCGCCATGATCTTTTCCTCCAATCACATTCTATCTCATAAAAGTATGTTTTACATCAGGGTTTCAGCCCAAGGAGGCTGCACCAGAAGCTCCACCGGGAAAAGATTCTCCACCTTCCCCTTCAGCGCTTCATACAATGCCAGCGGCACTGTAGTCATCACAAGCGGCAAGCCTGCTTCCCGCGCCGCCTCCTGCGCATAGGGCAGCGAGCCAAGAATATCCTCCGCCGTGGTAAGCGATGACAGATGAGAATTATTCACAACCCCTGTGGCCTTTAAACGGGATGCGGCCTCCACCTCATGCAGGAGGGAAACCGCCTCTTCAGGCGTTTCGACCAGCTTGCGGTAGCGGTTGACAACATACAGCATCTCGCACCCGCCGGCCGCCTCGATCTGCCGTTTGAAGCGGCCAAGTGCCGCCGCGCCCGCGTCATCCCCGCCGACGTCGATCACTACATGGCCCTCCGGTCGGTCGAAGATAGAAAAAATCTCCGCGTTGATCTGCGGAGCATCGATGGTTGTGCCCGCACTGTGCGGGCAGATAACTCGGACGCCCTGCTTTTCGAGCACTTCTTTATAATCTGCCGTGCGAAAGTAGGGGTTGACAATGTCGAGATCCGCTACCGTGACCTTCTCCCCTTTCCTTCGCAGGGTAAGCGCCAGATTCAGCGCAAGGTTGGTTTTGCCACAGCCGTAGTGCCCGCAAATGATATGAATGCGGTGTTCGATCCTGACCACCCCCTAATGAATAATTATTAAAAATTATAACACCTTTTCCCTGTTGATACAATATCGTGTCCGCTTCCAAATATAGAGAAAAGGAGTGGAGAAAAGCGGGCAGTTTTGTGCAATAAATCGGTAAAGAGGTCAAAATGAATCAAAAAAGGCGCGCTGCGGAATCAATGCATCCACAGCGCGCCCCGAATAATATCTGTATAAACCAATTTGTTACTCGCTGCGCTTCGTAATAAAAAATAGCCACCGCATGCAACACGAGCATCAGGCGCTCAGGCCGGCACGGGGCATATTCTGCCTCAGCCTGTAAACGGCGCCGAGCAGGTTGGCATCGTTGTGATATTGGCATGGCACCAGCTCCGGGTGCAGGATATGCGCAATCTCCTGAAGGCAATCCGTCTTTACGTATTCCACCTCTTCCCTGAGAATCTCTAGAAACAGGCTCTGCACACTGATTCCTCCGCCGATTGCGATCTTTTCAGGGTCGAACAGGCATTGGATATTCAGCAGCATCTGGGCCAGTTCGTTGCAGAATTCATGAAGCGCACGCAGCGCCCCAGGATTTCCATTTTCGGCCTGTGCAAACAGATACGGCCCATCCATCTGTTCAATCGGATTGTTCATATAACGTGCAGCGCACCGGTACAGGGAAGCAATGCCACACCGGCGCCCCATAAAACTGCGGCTGCTCCTGCCAAAGCCTCCCTCCACACTGAGGTAGCTGATTTCGCCCGCCAAATTCCGTTTGCCTTTGAGCAGCTTTCCATCCGAAATAATGCCGCCGCCCAAACCGGTTCCACATATCACTACCGCGGCCTCCCGGCAGCCCATCAGGGCGCCGGATTCCAACTCTGCCAGCGCCGCCGCCTTTGCATCATTCTCAATGCTGACCGGGACGCCTGACAAAAAGCCGGATACCTCGCCGGCCATGGCGATATTATGAATCCAGCTCAGGCTTCCCCCGGAATACATGAAGCCTGTCTGTGCGTCGATAATGCCCGGCATGCTGAACGCGATTCCTTCCACCTGCTCCTTCAGGGGCTCGTATATGCGCATAATCGTGGCGCGGAAGTCATCCAAGGAGCGTATTGCCGTAGGGATGACCCCTCTGGAGAAAAAACGATCCTCCCGGTCAACTAGGGCGTATTTTATGTTTGTCCCTCCCACATCAATTGCCAAAATGCTCACAGCGCTTCCCCCCTGCTCCTGATCAGGCTTTGATACCAATAAAAAGAATCTTTTTTAAGCCGTTCCATCGTGCCGTTTCCCAGATTATCCCTGTCGACATACACGAATCCATACCGCTTTTCCATCTCGCCGGTTCCAAAAGAAACGCAGTCAATGCATCCCCAGGGCATATATCCCATAACGGGAATCGCATCCTCAACAATCGCTTTTTCCATCTGCTCAATATGCGCGCGCAGATACGCAATGCGGTATGCATCGTGCACGTTGGCGCCGGCTTCAATTGTATCATAAGCTCCGAGCCCGTTTTCCACAATGAAAAGAGGCTTCTGATACGTACGGTACAGATCGTTGAGCGCATACCTCAGCCCCTCGGGGTCCACGGGCCACCCCCATTCGGATTTTTCAATATACGGATTTTCTGCAAAGGCGCCGTATGCTTTGCCTGCGCTATATACCTTGGACATGTAATAACTAAACCCGATAAAATCAACCGTTCCATTGCGGAGGATTGCCCTGTCCTCTTCGCGGATCGAGACTGTATATCCGTTTTTCTCCCAATCCTTTAACAGAAAGGCCGGGTATTCGCCCCGGCAGTGGACGTCCGCCATATAGTATTGCTTTTTCATCAGCAGCTGCGCCGCTACGATATCCGCCGGCTTACAGGTGGCCGGATAGACCGGGCTGTAAGCGATCATGCAGCCGATCCGGTTCTCCGGGCAGATTCGATGCCCCATTTCCACAGCAAGCGCGCTGGCAACCAGCTCATGATGCGCCGCGTTATACACATCCTCTTCAAAGCACCGCCCTTCCTCCGGCTCGATACCGGAGTTGGCATATGCCATCATGGGCCATGCAATATTCAACTGGTTGTTGATCTCATTAAAGGTCATCCAATATTTCACTTTTCCCCGATACCTCTGAAACACCGTTTCGCTGTATTTGAGGAAGAAATTAATCAAGCGGCGGTCTTTCCATCCACCATACCTGCGGATCAGATGATATGGCATTTCAAAGTGGGACAGCGTAACAACCGGCTCAATTTTATGTTTCAGCAGTTCGTCAAACAAAGCGTCATAAAACCGCAGGCCGGCTTCGTTTGGCAGTTCATCATCCCCATTGGGAAAAATTCTCGTCCAGTTGATGGAGGTGCGGAAGCTCTTTAGCCCCAGCTCAGCCAAAAGCGCAATATCCTCACGGTATCTGTGATAAAAATCAATTGCCTCATGCGTCGGATAATAACAGCCGGGTTCGATCCCGCGGGTAATCCGCCGCGGCCTTTCCATGCTGCCGGCAGTCATCACGTCCGCTGAGGAAAGGCCCTTCCCATCATCGGCGAACGCGCCCTCCACCTGGTGGGCCGATACCGCGCCGCCCCATAAAAAATTTTCTGAAAGGCGATAGCCCAACATCTTACATTTCTCCCTATTCTAAAATTTTGAAAACCGGAAAGCGCGGCAGCTGGGCCAGCACCCGGCTTGTATTGTATTGCCGCTGAAGATGGATAAAAAAACATCAACAGGCAGAACGGCGACGGCCCGCCTGTTGATGGCAAAAGCTGTTTAGCACAAGCGCAAGGCGACCTGCATCTTATCCGCCGTTTGCCGGTACGAAACAATTAGCTCACTGCGCCGCGGATCATACCGGAAGGCAGCCTGTCGCTCCACTCCATCCACCTGCATCCTGACGGTTGAGACCGGCGCCTCCACATGCAGCACAATCTCACAGTCATCCCGGAGGAGGCCGCGCAGTTCAGCACTGAAAGAATCCTTCGTCCACTGAAGGCCATATACACGGCTGGTGCAGGCAGTCAGCCAGAAAGGCGCCCCGCTGAAATCCGGTTTGAAATCCAGCTCGTAATCAATGCCGACGCCCCAGCTGTTTCCACCCATGTAGAAGTAGGTATCCGGCCCCAGCATATCACGGATAAACAACGTGCTGTATCCTGTAATCCAAATCCCGTGTTTTCCATCCACGATTTCCGCAAAGCGGTCGATCGGCGCGCGCGTTTCGGCAGCAGCGCCCAGCACCTGGGAGCAGAAGGGGTGTTTTTCACCCAGATGAGCAAACTCGAGCTGCGTATGAATGGCGAGCTTGTAGTATTCGGCATAAAATTTATCATTCAGGGTTCTCGCCATACGAGCCAGCCCGGAGGAGGAATTAAAGGGCCAGGGCAGATCATAAAATACCCATATATTTTGCTCCTCGATAATCCCCTTGGTCTGGTAGTGGAATCCGGGCATATTGACGGGCATCCGCCCCATCCAGCCAAATGCAAAGTGATCCTTCGCCCACTTCAGGAACTTTTCATCCCCCGTATCCAGATATCTGTCGTGGTAATAGCCCGCCAGATCAAACACATTCAGCGTATAGTAATTGCGCGTCTGCTCCCCGTCCAGCGGCGCTACCAGATTGTTGCTGTCCGTCAGGCCGTTATACCAGTCGTTATTTACGCCAAAGGCCGCTTGAATATACTCCTCGTTTTTCTCCATTGCGCGCAGGTATTTTTCCTCGCCCGTTTTCTGATAAAAATACCGCAATGCATGAAGCGCATAGGGCTCTATTGCATTAAAAACGCCCTGCTCCTGCGCTGTGTAGGAATGCTTGAGCGCACCGTTCTCCTTTTCAATCAGGTGAATCACCCAATCGATCGCCTTTTGAATGGCTGCTTTCCAGTGCGCGGGCGCGCAGCCCTCTTCCGCTTCCATCGCCTGTACGAGGATATCCATGTTTTGCGCGCATGCGCCAGTCGCCATCGGGTCATAGACGGCGCCAAGCGCATAATAATTATCCCCCATCCCGTGCGCATGGTCATGATCCAGATCCCAGCAGCGTGGGATTGCGCCTGACGGCAGCTGCTTTTCAATTGCAAACTCCGTCATCTCCAGCGCACGTTCTCTCGCCCATGCCTGGGAGTGATCCTTGCGCCACAGGCTGTATAAAAGATACGCCAGCATGGAATTGGAGGTAAAGGTGATAAAATCGTAGTAATTGGCCTTTTCATCGGAATCCGACCAGCCGCGCATGCGGTAGCCTTTCCCTTTTTCATAGACCCACCGGGCGTCCGTATCGTAGCCATGCAGCATACTGTCTACCGCTTTCATCACGTCATATTTGCTGCATGTATCGCTGTTAAAGCCACACACATCCCGGTAGCCAAACACACAGTCTGCTTGCGTATCCGCAACAGAAACGATCACGGAGCAGATGTAGGGGTCCCCATGGCGGAAATACCCGCTTCGAAGCTGGTTGCCCTCCACAGAGGTGGCGGCCTTCAGCTCGCTGTTGACCTCCCAGCTGTTCTGCGCTGGAATCCAGTAGTGAATATATGGAAAATCTGCGCGAAGGGCGCGCCCCTCTTTTGTGCTGTCATACCAAAGCATCCCCTTGGTATAATCCTGCCCAGCTGTCTCCAGGGTATAGCCGATCCCCACATAAAGGCTGGAATCCCCAGCCTGCTCGCGGCCCAGCAGGAAGGGAACCTTACCGACATCGGGCCGGATGGACCAATGGCTATGATAGGGCGGAAGGATCGGCGCCTCCATCGGGTAGCTAACACATTCCAGCTTTTCATTTTCAAAGGGGGCGCTGACATACAGCGGATGATACCGGCCGGGCCACAGGTAAGGCTCCACCTGGTACTCCAGCAGGTAAGCCGGAGAGCCGGCGGTCAGCGTCACAGTCACAAGCCAGTTGGATTCTATATTGATTGCGCCGAAGGTGCCGTAAAAGGTAATTACGCCCTTTTGAGGGGTGTTCTCCACGATCTCATATCTGTCCGCCTGATATTTATCCCATACATAGTGAGAATCCTCGTATAAAAACTGATCCATTTCAGCGCCCGCCCGGACGTCCTTGTAATAAAAGCTTCCTAGGCCAAACTTCCCATCCTGATGCCAGAATTCCAGTCTGGCGCCGCAGGGGTTTTCCATGCAGAGGCAAGGCTCTGTACAAATGATATTTTTCATATTCTGCTCCATTCTTCCGATTGATTCCGGCAGCTGAGCACGGCCACTTTTTCCTACAGCAAAACAGCCTGCCTGAAAACGTCTCAATAAGCCCGTTACACATTCAGCTCCCGCTGCTTACGGTCAATATAAAGGGCAAGCACAAGGATGACGCCCTTGACGATATCCTGCCAATAGCTGCCGACGTTCATCAGCGTCAGCGCATTGGTGAGCACGCCGATGATGAGCACGCCCACGAAGCCGCCCCACAGCTTGCCCTCACCGCCGGCAAACGAGATGCCGCCCAGCACACAGGCCGTCATGGTGTCAAACGCATAGGTATTGCCCGCCGTGGGGGAGGCGATCATCGTCCGGGAGGAAATCATCAGCGCGGCTACAGCCGCAAAAAAGCCGGACAGCATAAAGGTGCACAGTTGCAGCCGGCGAATATTGATGCCGGCAAGCCGGGCGGCCTCTGCATTGCCGCCCATTGCATAAATCGCGCGCCCGAAATACGTTTTTGAAAGGACGAACTGCGCGCCGGCGACGCACACAACCAGCACAATGATCGGGGCTGGAATGCCAAAGAGATAGCCCTGCCCCAGCCAGGAAAAGCTTCTGGGCAGCCCGGAGATACTGACGCCTCCGGTAAACAACAGGGCCACGCCCTGTAAGATCGTCATTGTGCTCAGCGTTACCACAAAGGGGTTAATCTTTAGAATCCGTATGACCATGCCGTTAAAATAACCCAGCAGAATACCCGCCGCGATCGTGAGCAGCATGGCGACTGGTACGGGCAAGTTCATCCACATCATAAAGATACCGCAGAGCATGGACAGCACCGGAATTTGCCCGGCAATTGAAAGGTCAGCGGAAGCTCCGCCGATCATCAGAAAGGAAATGCCTATGGAGGCGATCCCCAGCATGGCGATCTGCCTGAGCAGGTTGATAAAGTTACTCCCCGACAGGAAGTTGGGTGTAATGGCTGAAAAAAGAATTAACTCCAGAAGCAGAAATACAATGATCCCCGCTTTTTTATATAATTTCAGTAATTTCATGTGATTATCTCCTAAACCGCCTTGGGCGTTTCATCAGACGCAAGCGTCAATATCGCTTCCTGGCTAAATTGCTCCTTGGTGAGTTCCCCGGCCTTGCGGTGATTGGCAAGCACGATGATCCTGTCGGCCATCCCCATAAGCTCTACCATCTCAGACGACACCATCAGAATAGAGTGGCCCTGCGCTACCAGCTCATCCATCAGCTTATAAATCTCCTGCTTCGCGCCAACATCGATTCCCCTGGTCGGCTCGTCAAAGATCAGGATTTCCGGATTGGGCGCCAGTGCCTTTGCAACCGCCACCTTTTGCTGATTTCCTCCGCTGAGATTTTGGGCCAGCTGGGAAAGCGAAGGGGTCTTAATCCGCAGCTTGTCGCGGAACTCCGACGCAATACATACCGCAGCCTTATCCTTTATTAAGCCGAAGCGCATCAGGCGTTTTAAATTAGCGGACGAGATGTTGTCCAACACACTGGCGCGCAAAAAAATTCCCTGTAGCTTTCTATCCTCCGGAATCATACCCAAGCCAAAGCGAATACCGTCGTGGGGGCTTTTCATATTTACGATTTTGCCATTTATCGTGATGGTGCCCTTAGATTTTTCCGAGGCGCCGTATATTGCATTCATTAATTCTGTCCGCCCGGCTCCAACCAGGCCGGCAAAGCCCAGGATCTCCCCCCGGCGTAAGTCGAAAGAGATATCCTCCACACCCGGGGCCGTCACATTCTCCACCTTTAAAACAACATCTCCCAAAGCGGTGTTCCGCATCGGGAAGGAATCGCTGATATCCCTGCCCACCATCAGCTTGATGAGCTCCGCCTTGCTCGTCTTGGAAGTTTCCAGCGTGTGTATGTAGCGGCCATCCCGCATAACGGTGATTCGATCGGCAAGCGCGAAGGTCTCTTCAAAAATATGGGAGATATAAATAATCGTCACGCCATTCTGCTTCAACCGCCTGATCGTATCAAACAGGAACTGGGTTTCATGCACTGTCAGCGAAGAAGTCGGTTCATCTAGGATCAGGATCCTGACATTTCTTGAAATAGCGCGCACAATCTCCACAAGCTGTCTCTGAGCAACGCTGAGTTCGTTTACAATTGCCGTTGCGTCAATATCAATGTGGAAGTCTTCCAATATTTTTTTGCAGTCTTGCTCCACCTTTTGGCGGTTATATAGCACTTTTCCTCCCCGCCGCTCCCCGACAAAAACGTTCTCTGCAACAGATAGCGATGGGATCAGGTTCAGCTCCTGGTAAACGGTTACAATGCCATGTTCGATCGTATCCTTGGGGCCGATTGAAAGAAATTCCTTATTGTCAAGAAAAATCTTGCCGCTGTCAGGCCGAATGGCGCCGGAAATGCATTTAATTAGCGTTGACTTTCCCGCCCCGTTTTCTCCCACCAGCGCGTGCACCTCGCCTTTTTTCAGAGAAAAGCCCACGTTATCCAGCGCCTTTACGCCCGGATACGCTTTGCTAATGCCCTCCAGCCTCAGGATATCGTCATGATTGGGCAATGTTCTGCCCCCCTTTCTACAGCTTTTTCAGCGCGCTGTGCCGTGCTGCGTTCATTTTCTGTGGGAGGGGATCAAAACATCTGCCCATCCGGGCAGGCTTTGATCCCCTCCCCCTTTCATACTGTGCCTATCTCCATGATGTGGCGTCTAACTCTGCCTGCGCATTCTCGATGTTGATCGGTGTGAACAAATCGTAACCCGCTGTATCCTGTGCTGTCTTCACGTCGCCGGATTCCATCAGGATATCGGCAGCGCTGAAAATCTTATCGCACTTCACATTCAGCGTCTGGCTCAGCGTTCCGCGCACTGCGGAGCCCTTAATGATCGCCTGAAGCACATCCTTATTGCCGTCCGCTCCGACGATCACAGCCTTGCTCTGATCTCTGCCGGATGCATTGTAGAATTCATATACGCCGATTGCACATTCGTCATTATAGCAAAGCCACACATTGACATCCGGATTCGCCTGGATGATATTTTCAGCGGCGGACATTGCCTCGGCGGTATTGCCGGGAGAATTCTCCGCTACAAGGGCGTCGTCGCCCCAAAGCTCCTTTGCTCTGGCCACCATACCCTCGGAGCGCTTACTATTGTTTTCGTTGTCAAGGCTCGTCATAGCTGCTGCAACAACGGGTGTATCGCCCAGCACCCTCTCCACTTCGCTCTTTGCAAGGTCGGTAATTTGGGCGCCTGTCTCTGTCGGATCGCCAGCCATATAGACGTCGGGGATTTCGCTGTCCTCATAACGGTAATTGTGGCCGAACACCCAAATATCATTTTCCTTTGCCTTTGCCAGGGCATCCTCCACTGCGGCAATATTAATGGGATTGATGAAGATTGCATCGACATCCATCGTAATAAAGTTTTCGATGATCTCCACTTGGCTTGCGGGGTTCGAGGCATCGCCGGACTGTACGATGACCTCCCAGCCATGAGCAGCGCCAGCCTCCTCAAGCCAATGCGCAAGGTTCGTGAAATACTCCACCTCCATAGCGAAGATGCAAACGCCCATGACTGGGGCATCCCCCTTAGAGTCATCCGCCGGCGTCTTCCCACAGGCGGCCAGCATTGCCACAAGCGTCAGCGCCAATACAAGGCAAACGATTTTTTTCATTCTTTTCATGGTTATGACCATTCCTTTCCGCTGCGCCGTAAGGCCGCAAACCAGGCTCCAACCGTCCGTTTCGGCTGCGGCGCCAGCAACTGTTTCAACACATTCCTCTTTTCGCATGAGCCCGTGAAAGTGTCCCTTGCCGATCACAGGCCTTTCACACCCTATGTCTGATGCCTTGTTTCGTATTGTTCTATTTTTCCCTTTTCCACCCTTCTCCATTCGTAAGCTGTTTACTGTCTCAATGCACAATCTTCGCCCATTCTCCGTATGCATACGTTATAGGCCTAAAAATGAATAAATATTGTGCATCTCTTTGTCTATATTTTAGCATAGTGCACTACTCATGCATAGTGACGCAATTTTCAGAAATAGGGGGAGAAACTTCAGATAAATAGGCAAAAAGAGCCTGCCTGACCATCAGGCAAGCTCTTAACAATATAGGAAGCCGCGCCTTGTGGGCGCGGCTTTCAAAAGGCTCAGGGCAGCCACCCACAGCGCGTATTATGAGCGCAAACGTGTTTTTTACCCTGGGAGTTCCTCCGGTTAAAATTCAGCTACCTCACTGCAAAGGTCTCTCAGATTCCGTTTCCTGGTATCCAATACAACGACCGCCATTCCGTGATTTGCAAGGTCCAGTAGGATCTCCTGAAGCTCTTTGCAGCCATTTTCATCAAGTCCACGTGTAGGGCGATCCAGTACAATCAGCAGGCATTGCATCAATATGGCCCGTTTTGCAAGGATCCGTAAATTCAGCAGAGGCTCCTCCCGATGCTCTTCCATCGCCTGTTCTGCCTGACGGAGCAGATCTTTTTCCTCCTGCGCAACAAGCTGCCTGACGCTTTTACGAAGCCTAGGGAAGCGGCTACCCATCCAGGCGGAAGAAATATAGATGTTATCCAGCGCGCTGAAATTGGGGATAATCGTCTTCTCCGCCAATAGGCTCTTCACCGCGCATATCCGCCTGAGCGATTTCCAGCGCATCGTCTTCTCGGCATATTCCGCCCCCATAAAGCGAAGGGAAACGGCTGTAAATTTGCCCGAATCAAAGCCCCGCATCAGGCATTCTGCGTAGCGTTCATCCGGGCAGACGATTCCCGTCAAGCGCCCTCGGCACGCTTCAAAGGAGCACGCCCTGTCGAGCACCGTCAATTGCCGCGCCGTGAGAACAGCCGTGCCCTGCTCCTGAAAAAGAGCAGGCTCCTCTGTTTCCGCAGAATACTGCGCCAATTCCCCATAGGCCTTCAACAAATCAATTGTTACTTCTTCCCTGCTTACCGTTTTTACTCTGGCGCCGCTGCGCATGATGACAAAGCGGTCGGCAAAAAACAGCCGCTTGTCCGCACGGTTTGAAAGCAGGACGACCGTTTTTCCTTCTGCGGCCAGTTTTTTCAAAAGCCTCTCAAGCGCTGCGATATCCGCGCTATGCTGAAACAGGGACAGGCAATCCAAAAAAAAGAATCTGGCTCCATGCATGGCATAACGGATAATCTCCAGAAGAATGCGCTGCGCCTTACTAAGCTGCCCTACTTTCCTGCGGGCATCAATACCGCCCAGGTCATACTGCTTAAGCATGTGGCGCGTCTGGCTTTCATAGTTGCTTTTCCGAATATACAGCTTCCAAAGCGGAACCTGCCCGAATATGCATAAATTCTCTGCCACCGAAAAGTTCGGCAGCAGGCGGCTTTCATCCCATATAAACGCAAACAAAGCAGCCACAGGATTATTGCCGGGGCTCCAATGCACATCGACGCCGTCAAGCAGCAGCCGCATACTCCATTCGCCCGCCAGCTTTCCCGCCAGGAGCTGCATAAATACGGTTTTACCCGCATTATGCGCCCCAAACAGGCAGCATATCTCACCGCTGTTTGCGCTGAAATTGAAATGATCCAGCACAGCGAGCTTTAAAAAACGGCCGCAGGCGTTTTCAATGCGCAGAGCTTCCTTTTCCATCATTGCTTCTCCATCTCTTTGGGAGGCGGCCAGGGCAGCGCGATCTCAATTTGAGTCCCAAACCCCTCTGTGCTTTCTAAATTCAGGCCGAACTCCTTCCCATATAAATATTGTATCCGGCGGTTGATATTCCGCAGGGCAATCCCCGTTCCCCCGCCGGAGCTGCCGGCAGGGGAGGAATTTGTCTCGGCATAGATAGCGCGATTGATTTCCCGCATTTTCTCCTGACTCATTCCCACACCGTCATCGACCACGTACAAATATAAACGCCTTTGTGTGCGGGAGGTTGAGATCGTCACGCTTCCCTTTCCAGATTTTTTCTCAAGCCCATGGAATACCGCATTCTCTACCAATGGCTGTATCATCAGTTTTGGGATAGGATATCCCCAGATAGCAATATCATCCTCAGAGATATCCACCACCAGAGAAAAGCGCTTGGAAAACCGGTAACCCTGAATGACAAAATATCGTTTTATATTGTTGAGTTCCTTGCCCAGCGAGACGATATCGTCGCTGTGGCTAATGCTGTACCGAAAAAACGCCGCAAGAGCCTCCGCCATCTCAGCGGCGCTGTCAGCCCCCTCCGCATACGCAAGGCCACGGACGGAATCCAGTGTGTTGTATAGAAAGTGCGGATTGATCTGATGCTGAAGCATAGAAAATTTGATCTGACTTGCGATTTCCCTGTTATCGTATTCTTCTTCCAGGTTTTGCTTAAATCGGGCGGCCGCATCCACCCAGTTATCATATAGCAGCATCTCAAAAGGATCCGCAGGGATTCCTGCCTGCGTGAGATCTGGATGGATCCCGGTCCCTGCAATGCGTTTCGAAATGCGCAGCAGCGGAAAGATCAACCAGATCAGCAGCCCTGCGCTGGGGATTGCGGTTGTGCAAAAAAGCAGCAGGCCGGGGAGCCACTCTCCACGGCACAAAAATAAAATGGCTGCCAACAGCCCGGAGCCAGATAGGACGGCCAACGCCGCAACAATTTTGATTCCCGTGCGATGCTTTCGTTTCATGCCGATATTCTTCCAATTCTATAAGTTAGGGCCGCGCTTGTCTATATTCCAAACAGCTATCCGAATTGCAAAGGCGGCCGTCACGGCCGCTATAAAAAACAACCGTAGCAACCCTGCTGCAAGCGCAGCTAAGCCCGTCAAGCAGCTAGAGAATACTATGCATTTTTTGATAGATGGACGGATTCACTCCCGTATATTGGCGGAAAAGCCTGGAAAAATATTTTACATCACGGTACCCAACCTCATAGCATACGCTTTTTACAATAGCGTTGGAGCCCGCCAACAGCTCCTTTGCCCGCTCCATCCTAGCCTTGAGCAGGTGCTCGGAATAGGTCATCCCCGTTTTGTTTTTCAGCAGCCCCGACAGATATGCCGGATTCAACCCGACCGCCGCCGCAAGATCATCCAATTGGATATCTTCAGAGAAATGGGCGGAGATATACCGCAGCGCGGCGCGCACATGCCGGTCGTTCCACATCATCTGGCTCTCGAGATAACGTGAAAACTGCTGCTCTAAGATACGCCCAGCCTCCTCATACAGCTGCTTCGGCTTCTCGACCGTTTCACAGAGCCAATTGGTATAGTTCCGCTTTTCCTCAGCAGCCTGATCGAACTCGCCAAAGCTCCCGGCAACAGAAAACAGCTCGTTGGAAAAGCGTTGCAGCGCCAGCCTGCTTTTGACGCCCTGAATGCCAACATCCCCAACATATATGGAGGCCAGCAAGCGCTTGAAAGCGCTGCTGTCAAGATTCGTAAAGGCCAGGCGCAGCTTCTCCCCCCATGAATCGTCGGTCAAAACAGGCAGAAGCTCCGCCACAAAGCTGCTGGAAATCTCACTGTATAAATAGGCCGAGCCGCGCTCATTGAGGAATCTGCAATTCAGGCTGAACCTTGCCTGGCGCAAGCACTCCGTCAGCAGCCCGGCCTCTGCCTTGCAGAAGCTGAGACCTGCCGTGGCATGGCAGCCATCATAGGCCTGGATATATCGATCCATCAGCCTCGCCGCTGTATCTGCCAATTTCCGAAAGGGCTCATGCTCTTCCCTTTCCAGCGCTGTCAGGAAAATAATGTCGCCCTCTAGCTGCGCATAGCCGCACCGGCGCAAATACGGGGCCATTCGCTCCTCCCAAAGGGAGGTGAAATGCTGAAGCAGCTTTTGCTCGCACAGCTCCTTATTCTCCCACGGCGCTTCCAGCTTGACAACGCCGATACATACCGAGGGAAATGCGCCCGCCGGCCACGGCTCACCGGTGTAGGAATCCGGGAAATTGGGAACAGGTTCCCCTTTAATGATCTTCTCAAAAAACGCACGCCACAGGTGCATATTTTTTTCTTTTATCGTCATTTGCAGGCTCTGGAGAGCTGTCTGCTTCTGCTGTGCCTCTTCAATGGCAAGGCAGCTCTTTTTCAGGGCCATGTTGAGCTCCTCCCTGTCAATCGGCTTCACCAGATAATCCGAAATATTAAAATGTATGGCCTTCTTCGCATATTCAAACTCCTGATAGCCGCTGATGATAATAAACCGGGGAGTCAGCTTTTCTTCAGAGCATTTTTCAATTAGCTCAAGCCCATCCAATCCGGGCATACGGATATCCAGAAGGACAATATCCGGGTGCAGCTCCCGAATCAGCCGATACCCTTCCAGCCCATCTGTGGCAGAGCCGACAATTTCCAGATTTAATCTGTCCCATTCGCCCAATCGCTTGATGAGATTACAGATGATTGGCTCATCGTCTATGATCACAACTTTCCGGCAACTCATTTATGACGATCCCTTTCTGCGGAATTCGCCATACGCCGCCCAGACAAATGGCAGGAACGCAGCTTCCGCTATCATTTATGAAATTAATCCTATTTTGTTATCATCGGACGAAAGCATCAGTGTACAGTGGGAACATCGCCGTCAGGGCGTGCCCAAACGCATGCTGACTGCGTTCTCAGGCTCGACTGGCGACAGCCAGCCGTCGCCCTGCGGCCTTGTCATCCTGCGTCTGGGACGCCTTGACGGTCCTTTGGAGTTTTCAGCCTGTGGCCGTGCTTCTGGCAAGGCAGACGACGCAGCTTTCCTTGCCGGAAAGCAAGGAGGATAACGCAGCCAGGGGCGCGGCCACAGTGCTAAAAACCGATGTGTACCCCTCTACACTGATGCAATCCTGCCACCAGCTGAAAAGGCAAAAAGCACTGCCCCGGTATTCTGGCCCGAGCGTCTTAGGCATTGGGGCATAGAGGATAACGGAGACTTGCAGCACCTTAGCCGCTCCTCCAGCTGCATGATCCCCCGGATTTTCTTGATACACCGATACAAATATTACGCATAATAAATTTTGGCTATTTTCAACTTAGTTATAGCAAATTCTTTGTAAAATATTATACCATGCTGTTATAAAAAAGTACAGTAAAATGCAAACACTCTCAAAAGGTTTCCAAACGCTCTTACATGGATGGCGGATTACGTCAATATCCGTTGCTCCCCATTCCTCTTTCTCCTCCGCTTTATTTTGCGCACCTTCGTCAAAAAAAAGCAGAAAAATTTGTCTTTTCCACTCGATGATTCGATGTTTTCCGAAGCTCGAGATTCGTGAGGCTATTTACCATATGTGTAAAAACGCTCTTGCTTCAAATAAAATGTTTGAAGCTATTATAAAAGCCCTTTCGCCAAGTAGAATAGGAGCTTGCTATCATTTCACCGCAAAGCCTTCGTCAAAATGATTTCAAGCGACTCATCCTGCAAAAGCAACGCTCCGGCGTCTACATAGCCAAGCTTCCGATAAAAATGCTGGGCGGTTTCGTCTGACTGGGTCGAAGTCATTACAAGCGGATACCCTTTAGCTTTCATCAACGCTTCCCAATGGGAAACGAGCTGCCTGCCGCGGCCGTTTCCCCGCTCCCCTTCCAGAACGTACAGCATATTCATAAACGGAGTGTTATCCCAGAACAAATTCCACCGCAGCCAGCCGATGATGTGCTCCTTCTCTTCCAGAACAAGCATCCTGCCGAGAGACACGACAGATCGGATTTCGTCTGCGGCAATGTGCCTGTCGTGAGAAAGCAGGAATGGAAGATCCTGCCGAATCGCTTTTCGAATGGTCATCGATATGGCCTTCTTTCTTTTCAAAATCAATCGTGGACTCCATGGCGTTTGACATTCTCAAAGGCGGCGATTAAAATAAAAACAGCTTAACGCTGGGCGGCTCCTCTTTGACGAAGCAATTGCAATTTAAAACAATAAAAGGAAGATGGGAGCAGGATGCAATGAGTATCACCGTGAACATTTTATATTCCGGAAAAAATGGAAACGCTCGAAAATTTGTAGAAGAGATGACGGCAGAGGGAATTGTTGATGCAGTTCGTGCCGAGGCGGGGAATGAAAAATATGAATATTATTTCCCAATGGATGATTCAGAATCGGTTTTGCTCATTGACAGATGGAAAGATCAGGAGGCAATTGATCTGCACCACAAGTCGGAAATGATGGCACAGATAGCGGCGCTTCGGCAGAAATATCATTTAAAAATGAAGATAGAACGGTTTGTTGATTTGCGATAGAAGAAAATTCCGTTCGTCTAACTATGCCAAACAGGGCCGGTAGCATTTACCACCGGCCCTGTTTTTTTCTCATCTTCTTATCCCCTTGCCTTGAGAAAATCCTTAATTCCATCGACCGTAGCCTGCGCGAGCAAATCCTGCTTTGCGCCGTCTTGCAGTGCTTTGCGGTCGTTTGCGTTGGTGATAAAGCCATATTCAATGAGCACCGATGGGCACTCCTGCACACGGTTCACGCGGAAGGGATAAAAGCGGGTGCCGCGGTCAATTTTGGATACCGTTACGCTCGTCCCTTTATAGATCTGATCCCGCCAGGTGCTGACCAGGCGGTCATGGATCGAATCCGCAAGGCCATAAGAATAGGGCGTGTAATAAAAGCCGGTGGTTCCCATTGCGCTGCTTGTGTCCGCTGCATCACAGTGGATGCTGATGAACAGATCCGGCTTTTTGGAGCGGATCGCATCGCGCCGGGTTTCCAGGGACACATAGCTATCGCCTGAGCGGGTCATGATGACAGCCGCGCCCGCTGATTGCAGCTTCTGCTGCACCTTTTTGGCAATAGCAAGTGTTGCGGGCGCTTCCCACCCGGCAGAACTGCCCGCACCTGGGTCTGAGCCGCCGTGGCCTGCATCCAACATGATCGTGTAGCCGCTCAGGGAAGTGCCTTCGCTGTTTTTCAACGAAATCGTCAGGGAACCATCCGCATTATATTTCATGGAATAGCCATAGAAGGAGCCAGTGCGCTTGAGATGCAGGCGCAGGGTCGTTTTCAAATTCTTCTTATCAACAATCCATTCCGCCTTGCTGAACGCATTGCTACCCGACAGATTCACGCTGCCGCTGGCCGACGCGGTATAGTTGAAAATGAAATCCACGCTCTGTGCAGTGAAACTGTTAACCGCATAGGGCCGGTTATCAGAGCTGTTGACGTATTTCTGCGGCGTAAAAGCCACATCGACCGGCACCTTCCACTTGGTATAGAGTGTGATATTGGTATCGCCTTTTGTGGAAGAGGATTTCACCTTCACGGAATTGCTTGGCATCGAATAACCTTTTTTTATCTCCTTAACATCCTCCCGGTAAACGCGGCGGCCGGATTTCAGCTTGTAATAAAGGTTGCCGTTATAGCTCGTCTCCTCAATGATATAATCAAAAGTCCCTTTCAAAATTGGCACATAGGTTGGGCCGCAGGCATCATTGGAGGTGTTACCCGGCAACGTTTCCGCATCGTCTGAAGTCACCTCACACATGCGGGCAAAACCCGGCACACCATTCGATTGGTAAGGGGTAAGCTGCTTGGCAAAATAATCATCTGCCGAGCCGCCGCCCGTTGTGTCATCAGGCTTGGTATTTGGCTTCGTGTCGGCCCCGCCCTGTGAGGTCGTATCATCGGGGCCGGTGGAGTCGGGAGCAGCAGGCGTATCCGGCGTTACAATCGGAATATCAATTTCAGGCGGTTTCGCATTGATTGTCACGCTGCCGCCCTTCATCTGGGCAGTGCGCCCATCGTAGGTGACAGATACGGTAAAGCTGCCGATATTGCGCGCATCCGCCCGGCTTTGGGGCAGCGTATAGATGCCGATATAAGAAATAAAGTTGGAATCCTCTTTCTTCGGCTCCTCTTCATCCCCGCCGCCCGGCTTCATCTGCACAGTAACGCCGTTGATTTTGGCGGATACGCTGGCGCCTCGCACTGCAATCGCCGTGATTTCCAGCTTGGAACCGCCGCTGGCATAGGTGGCCGCTGACGGCGCCACGGAGCGGATCAGCGTTTCGTCGAAAAGAATCGTATACTTCAGCTCCTGATCCCCTTGGCGGAACAGGATGGTATTTTCCCCTTTTTTTAAATTGACAGGATATGTAAAGCAGCCAAAGGGGGATTGCTTCACTTTTTGTCCATTGCAGGTGATTTCCGTTCCGGGAACGCTTGTGCCGAGGAATGTAAGCTTGTCCTTTTTCGCTGTGAATTTGAGATCGATATAATTTAAAATAGAGAGTTTTGCCTCTTTTTTGACCTTTTCGACACCGCCTGTCAAATAATTCTTAACAAAAGCGTTTTCCCCATACTCCGCTTGTTCGAGCGCGGAAATAGAATCCAGCACACTGCCGAAAAAGGCCCTATTTTTCGCCACAATCCCCATCTGGACGGCAAGCTCGTCCGGCAAAACGCCATTTTCCTCGCTTGCAAGGCCACTGGAAACCTTGTGCTCCATATAGAGCGCCGTTTCCGTATCAACCGCTGCCTGATTCCACCATGCGGCCGCTGTTTCCAGGGGGACGTTGTGATCCGTTGTGAGCGACGCAGAGGAAAGATAAATGAAATCCGCCAGTTTCTTCTCCATCCAGCCCTTGATATCGGCAAAGCCGTTTTTTAGGCTCTCATAGGAGGCCTTGGTCCCGCTCGCCTCATTCGACCAAACCAGCGACGATTCTACGCCGAACACAATGCCCGGCGCCGCTTTTTCCGCTGCGCTGCGCAGTTGCTGCACCGCATTGGTCAGCGCTTCCTGCTTCTCAACAACGGCGGCTCCCCAAGGCTCAAACGAAAGCTCCCTCCAGCCGGATAGCAGCAGAACCTCCACCTGATAGTTCTGGCACAGCGCGGATAAAACCTCTGGCGCGAGTGTGATTCCATCCTTGCCGATCCGGATCACATCTGCGGCCGGAACGCATACTACCGGCTGAAAGCCCTTTGCCGAGGCGCTGCCAATCGCGTAGCGCAGTGTATCGAGAGAACCGGCCTGCACCGCCTCTCCGCTGCGTATCGCGTCGAGAAATACAACCGCAGCCCCATATTCCGCCGCGCGGTCAAGCACGCTGTCAATCCCGCTGCGCGCTTTTTCCGCAGAGGATTTTACGGGAAAATCCACTCCTGCCGTTAGCCAAGCGCCCGCGCCACGCGGCAGGCTTTTTTTCACCTGTGGGGATACCTGCTGCGTTTCCCCCTCGCTCTGCGCCAGCACGTTGAGGTCTCCGCCCCCCTGCGGGGTTTCTGCCCCAGCAAAATGTCTGAAAGCCGTACAGCCTGCCACGATGCCAAGCACACAGATAAATAGGCCGAATGAAATCCATTGTTCCTTCCGCAGTTTCTTCACACCCCTGCCCCCAATCTTCCATCCTGTTATTTTTCTATGTCATGCACATGCTGTCATTCCATTCGATCCTTTTTATCATAGGACGAGCCTGCTTCGCTTGTCAAGGCAAAACCTTGCATTTTCCTTTTTTTACAACATTTTTGCAGACTCTTTTATTTTTCTTTGTTTTCCAGCAAAGCGCTCAATGCGTTCCATTCTTTTTGCAACTGTTTAGAGCGTGAATCCCCGAACGAATATTGATAGGAATACAGGGCAAATCCGGCATACGGCTGCGTTTTCCGGCCCCAAGCCACCTGACGGGAAATGATATCGCTATGGTTGATCCATTCATACCGTGGCCCCTGCTTTTGATCGGATTCCGGGCCGGCATATTGATCCTCCTCACCACTTTTATAGATCGCCAGCCCTGCATATAGCTTGACGCTATCGCACCGGATTAGATTCGCCCACTGCCGGGCAGTTTTTTCAAAGGGGCTCGCGCTGTTTTCAAAGCCATAATAAAGCTGTGGCATGAGGTAGTCGACATAGCCTTCCTCCCCGCCCCAACGGGCGGCGTCTGCATACAACTCCTCCCGGTTCTTTTCAATATCGCCCGCGGGGCTGATCCCGACCGATACCGTCGGGCGGATCGCCTTCACTGCCGCATACAGGCCGCTGACAAACGTGTTTACATTCTCACGCCGCCACGCGGCGCGGGAATACTGCCCGCCGTCTTTCACATAGCGATCGTACTGCGCCTGATCGATCTTTTCCTCGGTAGACGGGTAAAAGTAGTCGTCCATATGCACGCCGTCCACCTCATACTGTTCGACGATTTCCCGCACGCCGTCGATAATCATGCGCTGCACCTCCGGTACGGCGGGGTTATAATAAATCCCATTTTCCAAAACGATCAGCCAGCCGTCATTGGTTTTATCCGCATCCTCTTTCCATTTGCGTGCCGGATTGTCTTTGGAGAGAAGTGCAAAATCCGGATTGTAAGAAACGCGGTATGGGTTGAACCATGCATGGATGAAAAGCCCGTGCGCATGCGCTCGCTCAACCAGGATGGCAAGCGGATCGTAGCCGGGGTCCTTTCCCTGGGTGCCGGTCAGATAAGCGCTCCAGGGAAAAATCCTTGAGGGATAAAAGGCGTCTGAATACGGACGAACCTGCACGATGACCGTATTAAACCCCGCGTTTTGTACACGGCTAAACATCTCATCCACCTTTTGATAAAACAGCGATTCATCTCCGCCATTTTGCGCTTTCATGGAGATTTCGTAGTAGGTAATCCACACCGCGCGCATCTCCTTCTGCGGCGCTTCATCACTGCCCGGCTCCTGCGCCTTGAGGGAAAGTGCCTCCCCAGAAGGCACGCTGCTTTCTTCCCCCTCTGGCGGAGCTCCGCAGGAGGCAAGTATGCAGCACAGCATTAAACAGGTAAGCAGGGAGGCAGCCAAATGTTTCATGCAATCTTTTCCCCTTTTCCCCATCATAATTTTACCCTCCGCCTTGACAGAATCTCAAAATACGAATACGATAAGAGAAAGCTTCCCAAAATGATTTGGACGGAGGAAAGCCTCATGTTTTCACCAGCTCGTTTTCACAGCAAAATCAAACCAACCGGATCCAGCCCGGCAATTGCATGTCCTGCTTGCAGGCAGGCCGTGAAGATGCGCATTTTCAACAGCTTTGAGCTTTTTAAAGTGATGGAAATTCCGGTGCGTTCCTTTCACAGCCGTTATTTCGCTGTTTGCCCACAATGCGCCAGCGTGTTTGAACTCGAAGAAAACGCCGCCAAAGCCTTTGAAAATGGCAACGCCGCATTTCTCACAAACAGCCGCTTCCACCTGCTGAAACAGGGAAAGGCCGTCGCACAGGATGGCGAATCGCTATGACGGCGTTTCTCTGTGCGCTCGGCGCTTATCTGATTGCTATCTCTTTGCTGGCCATTTTTCTCACCATTCATGATAAACGACGCGCCAAGCAGCATGAGCGGCGAATTTCCGAACGGACGCTGATGCTGATTGGCCTGGCTGGCGGAGCGCTCGCAATGTATTTGACCATGCGGGCCATCCGGCATAAAACGCTGCACCGGAAATTCATGTGGGGGCTCCCTGCGGAAATAGCCCTCCAAGCCATATTAGCCTGTGCAGCTGTTTTTTGCATCCAAAACTATGTTCTTTAAGAATAGCAGAAACAGCAGCGTCTATTTTTCGATTTTGCCTTTGTAAAACCTTCCATACCGCCACTTTCATCTCTACGCCGGAAGCAACTGAAATATACCTGCCACTCTTGCGAAACCCGGCTCATCCGCCTTTCCTTCCGAAAAAGCAGATGGCATGGTAAGATATCAAAACAGGAGGATTTTTAAAGTATGAGAACGCTCAACAAGGTGATTGAATTTCAGCAGGAGGCGTCCAATGCGCTTTTCACCAAGGCACAAGCTTTGGCCATTACGATGCAGCTGCTCGAACTGGAGCGCCGACAGCCGGAAAACACGCCGGAAGAGGCTGCCGTGCTGGAAAACGCGATGAAAAACCTCAACTTTCGCTATTTGGACACTACCGAAACGCAAACGGATCAAATGCTGGATTCGCTTGGTGTTGCCAGGCTGACAACAGCGGAAATTGCCCAGGCAATCGAGGCCGTGGTTTTTGATATGGAATAAAGACATGCGCCGTTTCCCCGGTTTTTTTTCAAAAAAGCCTTGATTTTTTCTGAGGCTTCGTATATAATCTAAAACGTCGCTTGCGACACCGGGGTGTGGCGAAGTTTGGTATCGCGCTTGGTTCGGGACCAAGAGGCCATGGGTTCAAGTCCCGTCACTCCGACCAATAAAGTCTTGAAACTTGAATGGTTTCAAGACTTTATTTTTGTATTAAAGAGCCTTGTCGCCTATCAATCAGCATAAGCGTTTCGCCAAATCGGCGCAATTATTTTCTCCAAAAGGTTTTGCATTCTGCCTTATCTATGCAATTAAAGCGGATTATTTGATCCAGCAAAATATAGTTTACAGGTTCCTCCCATCTGATACGAAACAACATTTTACTTTGGCTATAGCCCGCCTTGGTGATTTCATTCGTAAACCGGACCATCCCTGCGCGCTCAGGCGAAACTGCCAGATGCTTGCTGGATACGCTGAAGCCAATGATAAATGTGCCGTGCTCTGTAAACATAGGTTGATTCCATGCAATCCTGGCCTCTAAATTTGGAAATTGACTTTTAACCCATTCCAAAACCTCTTGTGTGCGGGCGCGTTGCTGCCCGTTATTGATGTGCTCTATAAATTCTAGAAAATCCTCCAAAGTGCACCTCCGCTAAACATCGATCAAAAATAGTCTATGCCTATCCTTTTAAAATATAAAAAAGCTATCAGGACACTCCGGCCAAATTTTCGCAAGCGGCAGCGGCTTGCTGCTTCACAATCCTTATCAACCTTGACCCGCGAATCAGATTGGCGCTTCCAATGGCTGAAAGGCCGCCGGAAACGCCGTTTTTTTCTATATCGTTTTTTACGGGCGGCTGAAACGCCTATTCAAACATCTGCAAATCCTTCGTTAACAGCTCGAGGCGGTTGATCTCTCTCCCCACGTCCTGCACGCCCGCCTTTTCCTCCAGCGCATCCAGCAAAAGAGCCGGGCTAATATTCGTTTGATTGCCCGCCGGGAGGATCAGCTTCAGGAGAACGGCACGCTCCTTCTGTTCCATCGAACAGCTTGCGATCAGCGGCAGCAGGTCAATCTCCTTCATCACCTTTTTACGGCCGGATTTGCCGGGCTTCTGCACGATTAGGCTCTCCCCTGCCAAGGCCGCGCCCGCACCATGGAGAAAGCCCGCCGCCAGTTCCGGGGCGTCAAAGCAGAGCTGGGCCCGGTAATCCGCAAAGGCGATCTCCGACGGCTGCATCACCGGCTCCCGTACGGAGAGAAGCCGCAGCCCCTCCGGCATCACATCGCGCATACGCCCCGCAATATCGGCATCCGTCATCTCCCCTTCGATGCGGATATCCATGGATTCGCATTGGCTCGAAAACCCCAGGGAGAGCGGCAGGGCGAACATCATATAGGGGTGGGGGTTGAAGCCCTCCGTATACCACAGCGGCAGCCGGGCCCGGCGCACGGCGCGCGACATACAGCGCATCACATCGAGGTGGGAGATATATTTCACTTTGCCCTCCTTGGCGAACCAGATTCTAACACAGCGCATCGCATTTGCCCCCATTCAAACGGTTTGTGCCGCAGCCTGCGCACTGTTCGCGGCAGTTCGGCGTGGTCATGCTCTGGTGCGCTTTTTCATTTTCACGCATCAGGAACTCCTTGCGGATGCCATAATCCATATGATCCCAGGGAAGCACCTCGTCAAACGAGCGGCGGCGGTTGGTATAAAACAGCGGGTCAATCCCGCACTCCTGAAACGCCTCCTCCCAGAGGTCAAAATGAAACTGGTCATCCCAGCTGTCAAATTTGCAGCCCTTGCGCCACGCGCATTCGAGCACTTTTCCGAGGCGCCTGTCGCCGCGCGCAAACACACCCTCCAGGAAGCTCGTCTGCACATCGTGGCAGCTGACTTTGATCTTGCGGGAGGTCACGCTCTCCTTCAAGTGGCGCTGTTTCTGATGAAGCATCTCAATCGTATCCTGCGGCTCCCACTGGAAAGGCGTAAAGGGCTTTGGCACGAAGGAGGCGACGCTGATGCTCACCTGCACGCCCTTGCCCTTTGGCTTATTGGGGTTTTGATAGTAAGCATCCACCACCCGCTGGGCAAGCCGGGCGATGCCTGCCACATCGTCGAGCGTTTCAGTGGGAAGGCCAAGCATAAAATAAAGCTTGACCGCCGTCCATCCGCCCGCGAAAGCGCTGCGCACGGTGCGCATCACTTCATCCTCCGTCACGTTCTTATTGATTGCGTCGCGCAGCCGCTGCGTGCCTGCCTCCGGCGCAAAGGTGAGCCCGCTGCGGCGCACCTTCTGAATCTGCTCCATTAGCTCCGGAGAAAAATTATCCACCCGCAAGGAGGGCAGCGACACATTGACTTGGTCGCCAATCGTCCATTCAAACAGGCCGTTGAGAAGGTTTTGCAGGCCGGTGTAGTCGCTCGTGCTTAGCGAGCAGAGGGAAATTTCATCGTAGCCGCTGGATTCACAGAGCGTTTTGCAATCCCGGTTAACGGTATCCGGCTTTTTCTCCCGGATCGGGCGATAGAGGAAGCCGGCCTGGCAGAAGCGGCAGCCGCGGATGCAACCGCGGAAAATTTCGCTGGTGACGCGGTCATGCACCACCTCGATAAATGGCACTACAAATTTTTTCGGATAGAACACCCTGTCCAAATCGGAAATAATCCGTTTGGTCACCTTTTCCGGCGCGCCGCCATGCGGCAGGATGGATTTCACTGTGCCATCTCCATTATAATCGACGGTATAGAGCGACGGGACGTAAACGCCGGGGATCCGCGCTGCGGCCTTCAAAAACGTTTCCTTATCCGCACCGCGTGCCTTGTATTCCCGGAAGAGGTCCAGTAGGTCATTCATAACCTCCTCCCCTTCCCCCGGCAGGCAGATATCTACAAACTCAGCGAAGGGCTCGGCATTGCATACGCACGGACCGCCCGCGATCACCAGGGGGGTAAGCGCTTTTCGCTCCTCTGCGCGCACGGGGAGCCCGGCCAGATCAAGCATATTGAGCACGTTGGTGTAGCTGAGCTCATATTGCATGGTAAATCCAATGAAATCGAATTCTGTCAGAGGGTCGCCGCTCTCCAACGCATAGAGCGGCACATGGCGCTCCCGCATGAGGGCCTCCATATCCGTCCACGGCGCAAAAACACGCTCGCACCAGGCGTCCTCACGCGCGTTGATAAGGCTATATAGAATTTTGATGCCGAGGTGGGACATACCGATCTCATAGGTATCAGGGAAGCAGAAGGCAAAGCGGATCTCCACTTCATCTTTCTCCTTCATCACGGAATTGAGTTCCCCTCCCGTATAGCGCCCCGGCTTTTGAACGAGAGGGAGCAATTTTTCAGCCTGTTTGGAAAGCATACCCATTCATTCTCCTGAATCACATTTATTTTTCAATGCATCAAACAAATTGTTCGACACGGTTATACCATGCATCAAACAAAATTTGTTTGATGCTATTATACCAAAGCGGCAAGGGAAGCGCAAATTGATCAGGAATCATTCGAAGTGGATGCGATAGAGGCTTCCATTTTTTATGCTGGCCATGATCGAAACACACTTTTCAAACCATGGAAAAACAGGTATGATAGAAACAACACGGATTCTGTGCAGAAAAAGTTGCGAAATCATTCTGCCGGCCCTGTATGCTATTGTTAAAAGGAAGGGGGAGGAAAACTTGGATGTTTCAAGACGGCTGAACGCTGCCATCGAATACGTTGAGCAGCATATCACAGAGGAGCTGGATTATCAGAAGCTTGCCCAGCTCGCAGGCTGTTCCGCATACAATTTCCAGCGCATGTTTTCCTTTATCGCTGATCTATCGCTTGTCGAATATGTGCGCAGGCGGCGGCTGACTTTAGCCGCGCTTGAGTTGCAGCAAAGCGGCGTCAAGGTGATCGACCTAGCGCTGAAATACGGCTACGATTCGCCGGTTTCTTTTGCGCGTGCGTTTCAGGCATTTCATGGCGTTACGCCAAGCGAAGCGAAAAAATCAAACGTTTCCCTGCGACTGTTTCCTCCCATCACCTTTCAAATAACCATACAAGGAGTTGGAGAAATGAATTACCGCATTGTGAAAACGGAGCCGTTCCAATTATTCGGCATCGAAGGCCTGATCTCAACCGTTGGCGATGAAACCTATTATGCAAGCGCCGGTGAAATGTGGAATGCCAATCATCAAAGCGGGCTTTACGAAAAACTATTTGCGGACGCAGGTGCAGTGCAGCTTCCCATTTACGATACCATGTTTACCCAAGCTATGTGCCGGATCCATGGAATTATGAACTACCGGAAGGTTGACGACACCACATATCCCTATATGCAGTGCAGCTTTGTCACGCCGGACAGCCGAACGGAGGGCTACACAATTGTTGAAGTGCCGGCCGCTACATGGGCCGTATTCCCCGCAGAAATACCAGATTGGAATATGGCGGAACCGATGGATAGGCTATATAAGCGTTTTTATCAGGAATGGCTCCCGGCTTCGGAATTTGAAAAAACGGATGGCCCCGAGATGGAGATGTACGGCGGCACGCCTCAAAAGGGATATGTTGAGCTATGGATGCCGGTCAGCCGAAAGAAATAAATAGATCAGCCCGATGTGCATGATTTGCGCATCGGGCCTGTTTTTTGTGTGGCAGAAGATCGGCTACAGCCGCAGCCTCTCCTGCCCCGCCATTCTATTTGGCAGTGGATCTTCCTGCGCTTTTTGTATTCTTCCGTGTCAATGCCCAAGCGATGCCGCCAGCGGCAAATAGCAGACCGACGCCTATGCAGACTACCGTCACGACAAAACAGATATTCGCATTCTGCACGCTTCCATAGGCCGGATTTGCCCAGAATGATGGGTCGCCCCAAGCGCTTAAATCGACGGGCGGAAGAGTAAACGGCGCGCCGTCAATGAGCGTGTGCAGGATACTGTTCGTAAAAAAGAAATAGACGCCCGTGCCAGCCGCACAAATGGAGGCCTTGAAAAATGGATTGACACGTAGATAGCGGATGACAACCATGCACAGCCAGGGCAGTGTAATGCCATAAAGCACGACTGGATAATCTACAGGCAGCAACCGGGCGGGAGAGCCCATCATCAGTTCCGACACCGTGACCAACGCAAAAATCAGCAGCGTATCCACGAGGAAACAAAGCAGCGTCTTATGGGAGGATAGCGTTTGCGGCAAAGGAACCTGCCGAAGCACCTGCGGCAGAAAAATCACTGCAAAACCGAGCGTGATCGCACAGAAGGTGACCGCCAGCCAATTACCGCCTGCATAAATCCGGCAGATAAGCAATAAAAGGTTGAGCGAAAGATAAAAAGACCCCAACGTCCACAGTCCGTGGTTTTTTGAAACCAGCGCGGGCATCACCGTCAAAGAAAAGGCGATCGCTTCCGACGCCAACACAATAAAGAACCAGGAGAGCGTATGCTGTATCGCCAGATTGCAGATGAAACAGATTAGCAGGGAGAGGCCATAGAGCGCAAGCATAATATGGCGATAACCCTGTTTGATGCGCTGATATTTCTGCGCCTGCTTCTCCAGTTCGTTTTGATGCAGATCCTCGCTGGCTGTGATCAATTCATGCTCTGTAATATGCAGCGCCTCGCAGATGGAAGAGATCAGCGTGATATCCGGATAAGTCACACCGCGCTCCCATTTGGATACCGCCGTATCTGTTAGATAAAGGCGGGCTGCCAGCTCGTGCTGTGTTAGCCCTGCCTCCTTACGCTTCTGCGCAATAAAATGGCCAAAGGCACGCTTATCCCGCAGTGCATTTTCCTCATTCATATGAGATTCTCCTTTTTGTTGGTGGTGTGAAGGCCTTCGCCGCATACAGCAGCTGGTTACACCTTACCGCCGCCCCATGCGTTTGTCAACGCTTCCGGCCGGTTTTGCGGATAGCTTGTTGAGCCAGCGCTCATTTTTGTTGGAACTGCGTTGTTTCCCACGCTTTGCATAAAATCAAAAATCTCCCGGTAGCGGTCTGCAAACAAACTCCCGCGCCGCCATAAAAAGGAGAAATCATGGCGCAAC
>UQUZ01000001.1 GCA_900544375.1 uncultured Oscillospiraceae bacterium | reverse complement strand
CTCGCGGCAGGAGGCGTTTCACGCCGACAGGCATTTTTCTAAAGGTATCAAACGATCCGTTTGATACTATTGTAACATACGCACTAGGCTAGCCCTCCGCGAAAAATGGCGCTGCCGCTCGCGGCAGGAGGCGTTTCACGCCGACAGGCATTTTTCTAAAGGTATCAAACGATCCGTTTGATACTATTGTAGCATAGGGTCTCGATCTTTCCAAATCTTTTTGCAGTCCGTTGCAAATTTGTAAGAAAAATAGCTGCCCATGTGTAAAAAACGGCTTTTATAATTTAGAGCAGAGCATCAGTGCGCAAGGGTGCACATTGATGCACCCATATGCGCTGCTATACCGCGCAAATCTTTGAACTATATGGAGGAATTCTGATGGCAATCGTAACCGCCGAAAACCTAACAAAACACTATGGCGCCGGGACGAACCTGACCAAGGCGCTCGACGGCGTTTCCCTCACTATCGCAGAAGGGGAATTCGCCGCCATCGCAGGCGCATCCGGCAGCGGGAAATCCACCTTGCTGCATCTGCTTGGCGGTCTTGACCGGCCGACTTCCGGCAGAGTCCAAATCCGCGGCAAGGATTTATATGCAATGAAAGAGGAGGAATTGACCGTATTTCGCCGCCGGGAAATCGGCTTTGTTTTTCAAAACTACAATCTGGTGCCCGTGCTCAATGTGCTGGAAAACATTGTGCTTCCGGCTGAGCTGGATGGGAAAGATCCGGATAAAACTTATATCGCGCAAATCGTCGATGCGCTCGGTCTGACAGAAAAGCTTTCCAACATGCCGAACACCCTCTCCGGCGGCCAGCAGCAGCGCGTGGCGGTTGCCCGTGCCCTTGCATCCAAACCCGCGCTGATCCTGGCCGACGAGCCCACCGGCAACCTTGACAGCCGCACAGGGCATGAAGTGATTTCCCTCCTACTAGAAACCAGCCGCACATTCCATCAAACAATTGTCATGATTACGCACAATGAAGAAATCGCCCGCATGGCGGATCGGGTGATCCGCATGGAAGACGGACAGATTACAGAGGGGGATGCCGAATGAAAATTAGGCGAAAAGACGCGGCGGTCCGCCGTATCGCCGCGCGCTCAATGCATACAAACCGCACCCGAAATCTCTTTGCCGCGCTCGCCATCCTGCTCACCACCTTCATGATTTCTACCGTATTCAGCATCGGCCTGAGCTTCGCGGAAAATTACCAGGCCACGCAGGTGCGGCTCAACGGCACCACAGCCAGCATTTTCTTAAACAATCCCAGCGCCAGTCAGACGCAGCAAATCGCGGCCTCTGACCAGCTCGAGGCTGTTGGCACCCAAATTTCCGTGGGGAGCACCACACAGAAAACCAGGGATGGAAAGCCTACGAACATCGCTCTTTTATCCTACGATCAAACGGAATGGGAGCGGCATATCACGCCTGCTGTTGGAGAGATCCATGGCAACTATCCGGACGCATCGGATGAAATCATGCTCTCCACCCGGGCGCTTGAGCAATTGGGGATCGAATTGCCCAGAGAGGGCATGGCTGTTCCCCTCACTTATCTGCTTCATGGCAAAACCCGCTCTGACACCTTTCGTCTGAGCGGATGGTATACAGAATATAAAATTACCCAATCCGGCGGGGAGGCGTTGGTGAGCAGCTCCTTTTGCAACCAACATGCGCTTACGGCAGAGGGAAACGGCATACTGGCCGTTTCCTGCAAAGCCTCCCGGCAGGAAGCGGTTTTCGAAACACTCGAGCAAAATATTCCATTGCGAGAAGGTCAGTCCTTTCAAGCCTCTTTTAGTGCCGCGCAAGAAAGCGCCTCCGGCACCACAATCACAACTGCCGTGATTGTCATGCTCGCCCTTTTCATCGTCCTGAGCGGCTATTTGCTGATCTCCAACGTAATGTATATCTCCGTAGCCCGCGATATCCGCTTCTATGGGATGCTGAAAACAATCGGCGCATCTTCCCGGCAGATCAAACGGCTCGTGCGCCTGCAAGCACTAAGGCTCTCCCTCATTGGGATTCCGGCCGGGCTTCTCCTAGGGGCCGGAGCATCCTTCGGCATTGTCCCCTTTGCGCTGAATATGTTTGCAAGCTCTATGACCGGCATGGAAGCATCCTCCGGCGTGATTTCCTTTCATCCCCTGATCTTTATCGGCACCGCCTGTTTCTCCCTCCTGACCGTTTTCGTAAGCTGCCGCAAGCCTGCAAAGCTGGCCGCAAGCGTTTCCCCCATCGAGGCGCTGCGCCGCGCCGATCTATCCCCGACGAAAAAACAACAGCTTCGTAAAACCACGCACGGCGGCAAGGCGCGCCGTATGGCATTTTACAATGTATTCCGCGATAAAAAACGCGCCGCACTCGTGCTGGCCTCCTTATTCATGGGCACCGTCACGCTCTTAGGCGTAAACAGCTTTATCGGCAGCATGAAAGCAGAAAATTTCGTCAACCGCTACTTCCCCCATGACTTCACCTACCAAAGCACACCTCCGCTGGCCAATCAAAAATTTGACCAAGATTTCCTAGCCGCACTCTCGGGGCTAGACGGCGTCACCCACAGGGAGGTTGTGACGGCGGAGCCCTGCTCCATGCCCTTTGATACCGACATTTCGGGGGCCCTTGCCCGCAAGGATTACGACAACTGGCTGGCTGGGAAGGGTGAAAGCTATGATACCTTTTTGGCAAGCCTACAGAAGAAAGCAAGAGATGGAAAGTACGGCACCTGGGTATTCGCCATTGACGACTCCTATGTAGAAGATTATAACAAAACGCATGACCATGCAATCGACCTAAACGCTTTCCGGCGCGGGGAAATCGTGATCCTTGGCTATGGGGAGGAGGCCGCCTTCCATGAAATGATCGGAAAAAAGATTACGCTGACGGGCGACCGCTCAAACCAGCAAAAGGAAGCTGTTATCGGCGGCATATTCTCTTATCAGGATTGCTCTTTTGCCGCCACCTCCAAAACGCTCGGCGCTCCGGACGGCCTATTTGTCAGCAAGGCCTTCATGGAGCAGTTTAGCCCCAGCCCCATTGTCACCAACATCCAGCTGGATGTTGACCCGCAAATGGAGCCCCAGATTGCCAACCGGCTTTCAGCCCTCAACCAGACCCTGACGGACGATTCCTATCAATTCAGCCGGCGGTCGGAACGTGCGGAAACCTTTGCGTCCGACATGTCCTCCATGAATGTACTGGGCAGTGGGATTTCACTCTTACTACTGCTCATCGGCGTGCTCAATTTTATCAATGTGATGGTTACCGGGGTTTATTCCCGCCGACAGGAGCTCGCCGTGTTGGAAAGCATCGGCATGACCAAGCGTCAGATCTCCGGCATGCTTACATGGGAAGGCTTTTACTATGCCCTATTTACCGCCGGCTGTATGTTAACGCTGGGCAACGGCGTGCTCTACCTGATCTCAAAGGCAGTTGTGCAAATTGCGGATTACACCGTATTCTCCTACCCCTTCGGGCTGGTCGTGTGCCTGATTGCGGTGCTCTTTGCCGTCTGCCTCACCGTACCGGCTATCGTATTCCGCATGACGGCCAAGGAGAGCGTAACACAGCGGCTGCACCGGGCGGATTGATCCATGCCCCCAAATCCTTTGGATATTCAAAACAAAATGCTGCGGGCGGCATCTTCCCCCGCAGCATTTTGTTTGTGGCCAAAGCCAAATAGGAGCCTGTGCCGCCTTTCTTTGCTCCGATCAGAATTGCGAATAATCCTTGCATACATCCGCCGCGCCCATGGCTTTGCCCCAAAAAGCGGTTGCGTTTTATCTACAATCATGCTATAGTGACCGGGATAATATAAATGGGGGTTCGACTATGTTCCGAAAGAAACGATTTGCGGCCGGGAAAAAGGCGGCGCTCTCTGTTTCCTACGATACGGCCAATCAAAAAATCAACGTTACCGTTCAAAACGGTTTTCGCGCCGTGCTCAACGGAGTGGATTTTCCACAGATCGTTGGGAAGGATGGAACGGTCCATCCGCCGCTGACAGCGCAGACCGTTCTGCTCTCCTTCCGGCTAACCGGCCCGGATGGGGTGGAGCGCGTCACAGGCGACTATCCTATTCGGATTCCCGGGTTGCACAGCGGAAAGCCCGCTCATCCAAAGCCCTCCGTTATTCCGGAGCTTGCCCAGTGGCACAGTGCAGATAACGGCTGGTTTATCCCTTCCGCGCACTCGTCCATCGTCTTACCCCCCGATGCGGGAGAGGCCCTCCGTGCCGTTGCGGCGGAATTTCAGCAGGATTACCGGGAGATCGCTGGCGCAGAGCTGCCCCTGCGTTATGACGATACGCCGCAGGAGAGCGACTTTTATCTGACGTTGGACGACACGGACGCATTTCTTGGCCGGGAGGGCTACTGCGCATCGTTCGGTGCGGCGGCCCGGCTCTCCTCTTCGCACCCGGACGGCGTCTATTGGGCCACGCGGACCGTGCTGCAAATTCTGCGGCAGGGTGGAGAAAAGCCGTGCCTGCCCCATGGTGAAATCCGAGACTACCCCAAATACCCAGTGCGTGGGTTCATGCTCGATATCGGCCGCAGGCCCTTTTCCCTCGAAACACTGCGCAATGTGGCGAAGAACATGGCCTGGTATAAAATGAACGACCTTCAGCTGCACCTCAACGATAATTACATTTGGCTGGAGGAATACAATTCCCGCGGCGAGGAGACGGACAGCTTCGAAGCCTATGAGGCCATGCGGCTCGAATCCAGCCTTCAAAACGGGCAGGGGGAAACGGCAACCGCCAAAGATTATGCTTACACCAAAATGGAATTTAAAGCGTTCATGGAGGAGTCTGCACAGCGCTACCACGTGCAGATCGTTCCGGAAATCGACGTGCCTGCGCACGCCCTATCCTTTGCAAAGGTGTTTCCGGAGCATATGGTAGCCGGAAAAACCTCTCCCCTGCAAAAGGGCCGCCCACTGACTGATCATTTGGACATCAGCCGCCCGGAAACAACCGAGTTTGTCAAGCGCATTTTTGATGATTATACAAGAGGGGAACACCCGGTTTTCGGGCCGGAGACAACGGTACATATCGGAGCGGACGAATTCCTTTCGGATTACGGCGCCTACCGCCGGTTTGTCAACGAACTCGTGCCGTATCTCAAAAAGACCAATCCTGTTCGGCTCTGGGGCGGATTGACCTGGATTAAGGACGATCCAGAAACCCAGATCCTACCCGAAGCGATCGAAAACGTGCAGATGAACCTCTGGTCCTGCGACTGGGCGGACGGCATGGAGATGTATCGGATGGGTTACCAGCTCATTAATACAATTGACCATTTGCTCTACATGGTGCCAAACGGGAAGGGAAACAAGGGCAGCTATGCCGATCTGCTCAACAAGAGAACGGTTTATCAAAAATTTGATCCGCGAAAAGTCCGCCAGAAAAACAGAAAGTATCAAACGCTGCCCGCGGGGGATCCACAGATGCTCGGCGCGGCTTATGCCCTCTGGAACGACAACATTGATAAAAAAGCCTCCGGTTTGACAGAAACAGATCTCTTCCTCCGCTTTTTTGACGCATTGCCGCTATTTGCCGAAAAAACCTGGGCCAACGGCTGTGAAAAGGGCAGTTCAAAAGCAATTGACCGGCTCGCGGAAAAAACCGCTTTCGCGCCCGGCTCCAATCCTCTGCGCTGCGTAAGCCCCACAAATGGCCTCATTGCCGACTACCGCTTTGACGCTGCACGGCCTCTGGAGGATGCTTCTGGCAACGGCCACGGCCTTGCTGCTCCCGTTCACGCGAAATGCGCCTCCGGCCTTGTGCTGTGCGGCGGCGAAAGTTTTGTGGAAACGCCGCTGCAATCGCTTGAAATGGGCGCCTTCCTGGAATGCCGTATCACCCTTGAGGAAATCAAGCCGGGCCAAATCCTGCTGGAATGCGATCCGCCTTACGGCACTCATGATATCCGGATCACCGCTTCCGGAAAGCTCGGCTTTACGCGGGAGGGCTACGAATACGAATTCCCATGCGAAGTGCCGGTGGGCCAGCCGCTCACCCTGCGCCTTGAAACAAGGCTACAGGAGACGGCGCTCTCCGTCAATGGCCAACCAGCCCGCCCGGCTACCGGTAAATTTATTCACAACGGTACCGTCCGGTGTGAAGGAATCAAAAACGCCTCCTTTCACCTGCCGGCCGCACGCATTGGCTCGCAATCAAATGCCGTGCGCGCAAAAATCGAGTGGATGCGCATTGGGAAGGTGCCGGGCAATCGAGGCAAAAAAGGATTGGCGTAACTCAGTTTTTTATATGTTATAGAACAGAGGCCTATGAATTCCCATAGGCCTCTAAAAGCGTTTGATATGTTCCCTCCCCAACAGCGAGCACTGAACCATGGCGCGGCTGGAAATCCAGGCTGTAATCTCGGCGGCGCAGCTTTTTAAAATGGACCAGATCTTCTGTCTGCTGTAAAAAAAATCTGCCATTTGTATATTCATCCATCATCATCACAAAGGTATCCGTTCCAACGATTCGATAGATAAAGTTCCCCTCCACATGCTTGCGGGAGAGAGAGACTTCATTTTCCTCCGGCTCCCGATATGGCCCTGTCAGACAATCCGCCACCGCATACCGGATGCATTTTTTCGCTTCATCCTTATAATATAGATAAAAAACTCCGTCTTTCTCCACGATATCGCCATCAATCCCATCCTGCCCGTTAGCAGGGCGAAACAACTCGGCAGGCGGCGTGGAGAGCGTTTTCAAATCTCTGGAATATGCATACCAGATAACCGTGTTCGGGTCGCCGCCCTGTGCGTTATGATGGCTCCAATAGATCAGGTATTCCCCTTTTTCCGGGTCGAAAGTTGCCTGCGGAGCCCACACCCGATCCGTGCTCTTCGTCTGAGGAAAGATCCGAAGATCAATCACGGTTTCATCCGTCCAGTGGATAAGATCGTCCGACCGCCACGAAATCATGCTATGATTGCTGTTCCATCCATCTGCGCTCCTCATATCGGTTGCAAGAATGTAGTAAGCGCCATCTTGCCCTTGAAACAAATAAGGGTCCCGTACAGAACCGGTGCCCTTCGTTTGCGCAATGACAGGATGATTGCCATTGAGCGGCGTAAAATGATAGCCATCCTTGCTGACGGCGAAATGAATCCGTTCCTGCTCCGGCTCGTTCCCCGTAAAATAGCAAAACAGATAGCCTCCCTTCGATGAGGCCGCGGGAGTTGCAACCTCAAACACACCGTTTCGATGCAGCACTAGCAGGCAGCCGGCCGCCGCTGCAACAAGCAGCACACCAGCGCAGGCAGCAATTATTTTCCCTTTTTTCAAAACGCACCCTCCCAGCTATGTTTCAAAGAAAGCCGCCGGAGAGATACCGGCGGCTTTTCGCATTCGTTTTAGCCATTTCGGGCTTGGCTCATCACCAGGGTGACAACGCTTTTTGCCGGAAGCTTTACTTGCCCGCCTGAAACATAGGTTGCAACCGGAACCTGCTCCAGATTATGCGCGCTGTCTGTTAGATGCATTTCCACCGTTTCGTAACCTTGTGCATTCAGCGTAAGCGTTTGCTCCGCGCCGGAGCTGTTGACAAGCACTGTCACCAACCCCCCGTCCACATCGAAGGAAACGGCGTTGAGCTCCTTCCCCTTGAGCTCTGTTTCCACACGTACCGCTCCCGGCTTGATGAACTTTGTAAAATTGCCGTATTCATACAGCCGTTTGGTGATGGTATAGGTATGTTCCTCTAAATCCACATACATTAACCCATCCCGCCAATTATAACAGGATACCGCCAGCCAATAGCTCCAGTGCACCGCGTCGAGCACGGTCAGATCCGTACAGATCATATCCGCCATCACCACAGCGGAATCCATGCCCTCGTCGCGGCCGAGATCCTCCATCTCTGTCCACTCGGTGCAACTACGCTTGAGATTTGGATAGTTTTTGGCAAGCCAACGCGCCGTGCTTGCCTTTTCGCTAGCAGAGCTGTTGTAGGAATGGGCGTCGATCGTGGTAATCACCTTGCTGAGCGTTTCATCCTCCATGATTGCTTCAAACCATTTTTTGAATTTGCTCCCGCCCCACTGACCGGATTCAAAGAAGCTGAGTGCGACCTCATCCGTCAAGCCGCGTTTCTCCATCTCCGCATAAAACACCTTATAGAGCGCAACCATCTCGTCCGGCTCAAAATGACAGCCCTCCTGACCGCCCTGCCACGTCCATTGCGGCTCATTAATAGGGGAAACCGTTGTAACCGGCACGCCCTGCTTGCGAAAGTGCTCCACTGCGTCCAGCACATAGTCTGCAAAGACCTGGTAGTTCTCCGGCGCAAGGTTCGTCACCTTTTTCTTCTGCTTATCGCTATGCGGCTTGCCGTTGATGGTCATGGAGTCCGGTGCGCTGTTGCAAAAGAAAACAACCTCCTTTGCGCCCAGCTCCAGCGCCCGGTTCATGCACCAAAGCGCGTTTTCATCGAGGGTATAGTCGATCTCGCCGTTATCCCCGATAAAGCTCTGCCCGGAGCGCCACGGGTCATTGAATTCGCCGGCTTTTTCCCCTGTGCCGGTGCCCGCGCCCAGGTTATACCGGTAAACCTGCAGGCCGAGCCCGGATTTGCCATACAGCAGCTCCATCACCGCCTCGCGCACTGGCACGCCGTTTGCGTCCTTGTCCGTCCAGCCGCCCACATCCTGGCTCCACCATGCGCTGCTTATGCCGAAGCTCTCCAGCGTTTGATGGCGCGCTGCCGGGTCAATCGTCAGCTCAGCCGTGCCCGTGGGAGCACAGGATGGAAGCGCGGCGGCCAAAAGCACCGCGGTCAGGCCGACGGCAAGAATTTGTTTTGCCAATTTCATATGGAAACCTCCCGATCCATTTTCACGGCTTATTTTAGCATAAAATTTCATCTTAGAAAACAAAAATCCTGAAAATTTATGCAAATCTTCAGGATTTTTATTCTGAATGACGGCCTAAAGATCCAATTCCGCACAAATGCGGGCCTCTCACCCCCCGGCCGGTAATTTATTCAATCACCTTCGCTTCTCGCCCGGCTACCCTGAGCGCCTGGCTGTTTGTCAGCCGAATCTGTGGGTACAAGGCCAAAGGAACCTCTCCGGGCTGCTCCCCCGCACCGCAGTGGACATGCAGTACGCAATTTACAAGCTGTAGCCCGGAACGCATGTTTGACGCTGCTATGATGCTCCCTGCGCTGACGCCGACATATACGCCGCCTTCCTCTGTAAACTGTCGGAGCGGAGCAGCCAAACGCACGCGCCGAATGCGTTTCATCAGGTATTCCGGGCTTCCGCCGCAGAAATAGATTGCATCATAACAGCGCAGCTTTGCAAGCGGCATCGGCTCCTCTAATATACCATAATATTTTCAGCCCGGATTCCTGTGTTAAACAAATCCTCCATGCATTTCGCCAAAACGGCATGCGCCTCCTCATCGACCGCCGCCGTCGGCACCCAAAGCGCCTTGATCTGGGAAGGTTCTTTCCCAACAAGCTCTAAAAAAGCCTCCTTTACGGCGAGATTTTCAAAGCCCGCCGAAGTCAGCAAACACTTTTTCATCCTGCGTTTCCCCTCTCTATTCCGGCCAGTTCATTTGCTCCTGTGGGATTCCCTTTTTCCGGCATGCCTCGCACACCGCCTGTTTCTGTGCCAGATTCCCGATTTCGTATTGCAAAATTTCGTCGGTAAAAACGATAACTTTCCTATTTTCCCGCTTCATATCGGCAAACCAGCCCTTTAAAAGGCTTTTTTGCACCTGCGATGGCAAATCGCAGCGCTGTGAGACAAAGGTGATTGCCGTCCAGTAACGCGGGGTATCTTGCGTCTGCCATAGCTCCACGCCGCAAATTCCCACAAAATCGAGCACTGTGTCGTCTTTGAGGCTTTCCTTGATGAGCGCACCCTGAAACGCTCCCGTCTCCGCCTCCGGCATCCTTAATTTCCCGCACGAGGAGGGCTTCGCCCCGCCTACACATCCCCCGAGCGACAGTTCATCTAGGGATAAATCCAACGCCTGGCTCAAAAGGCTTAGCTTCTCTGTTTCCGGATAGGCTGCCTCCTGCTCCCAGCGGGAAACCGCCTGCCTGCTCACGCCGCATTGCTCTGCAAGCGCCTCCTGCGAATAACCCCGCGCCCTGCGCGCAAGGCTAATTTTTTTGACCATACGCCATGTTGACCCCTCCCAAACAACAGCATACCACGGCCCCCGAGGGCCCTCCACCACCCGCAGATTGCACTTTCGCAATTTCAGGTTGCCTAGTGACAAAAAAGCAGCCCAGCGTTAAAGTCAAACGCAGGGCTGCCCGATCCATACGGCTCGATAAAAACTTAATAATAACGCAGAAGCGCGACGACCTTGCCCAGAATGGCAACCTCTGTGACGATAATCGGCTCAAACGCATCGTTCTCCGGCTGAAGGCGAAAATGGCCGTTTTCCTTATAAAAGCGCTTTACCGTCGCCTCGTCTTCCATCATCGCAACCACAATCTCACCATTGCGCGCCTCCGGCGTTTGCTCTACCACCACGATATCGCCGTCGTGAATGCCGGCATTCAGCATGCTTTCGCCGCGCACATGCAAGGCAAAGAGCGGTTTATCGCGGGATACATGCCCCGTGTAGGGGAGATAACCTTCGATTTGCTCCACCGCCAAGATCGGCTGACCGGCCGTGACCGTGCCGAGCAAGGGCACATGCGTCACATTCTCCGCCTGCCCGTTGATGCGGATGGAGCGCTTAAGCATTGGGTCACGCGTGATATAGCCCGCCGCCTCGAGCGCATCAAGGTTTGCCTGCACGGAAGAGGTGGATTTGAGGCCCACAGCGGCGCCAATTTCCCTCACAGAGGGGGGGACGCCATCCTGCGAACGCTCCATTAAATATTCGTAAATACGCTGCTGTGTATCGTTAATTCGGTCCATCGCAGTCTCCTCCAAGCTATCAAAAACAATTCCATCTGCCTGCTTTTCTTAAAGTACGGTTGTATTATAGCACATATTTTTTTAAAAAGCAAACATTTGTTTGCAATTTATTTTACTCAATGCACAATTTGTATAAAATGGGCTTTTTAGAAGTTTGTTCATAAGAAAGCACAGGATTGTTCAAGGAAAATTCATAGCCGCGTAACAAAAAAATCAGAGACCACAGCTATAATAAAACTGTGCTCGACAGAGAAAGGAGCCGCACCGAGTATCGACTGAGCACATGCTCTACCCCTCCTCAAAGCAACCCCTCAATTTGGAAAAAACGGCTGGTGTTAACCGGCCGTTTTTTCTGCCTTTTAGGCAAGGTTATCCCGGTGTGAAGCGCTCATTCGGCGGATTCGCGCCGTTTTTTATTCAGAAAACATGATGCAGGTTACCCCGTCTGAACAGCAGCTTAGCGAATAAAGGGCCTGCATTTCCGGGCAATCGCCCACAAAAAAGGAAGGGATTGGAGCCCCGCTTTTGGGGATTCTACTCCTTGTGGAGAAAGTCCGTCCTGTGCTAAACTATCGTGGGGGAAGAGTTGAATCTTTCTTCTCCCCCGGGATGCAGGCCTCCTCGGAGGCCGCTTCCTTCCATAAAGGAGATGTTCTTGAATGAGAAAGACGAAAATTGTCTGTACAATGGGGCCCGCTACAGAGGACGATAAGGTTTTGCGGGAGCTGATGCGATCCGGCATGGCCGTCGCCCGTTTCAACTTTTCACACGGGGACCATGAAATGCATAAAAAAACGCTGGAACGCGTTGTGCGCCTGCGGGAGGAGCTGGATCTCCCCATTGCCACCATGCTTGATACAAAAGGGCCGGAGATCCGCCTTGGCTCCTTTAAAAACGGGAAGGTCCTCCTGAAAAAGGGCACGGCTTTCACCCTGCGCGCCTCGCCTATGGAAGGAGACGAAACACAGGCCTCTATCAGCTTTCCGGATCTTGCGGGAGACGTGCAGGAGGGCTCTACCATTTTGCTCGACGATGGGCTCATTGAGCTCACTGTGCGCGGCATCCGCGGCGGCGATATTGTCTGCCGCGTTCAAAACGATGGCTTTATCTCCAACAATAAGGGCGTCAATGTGCCGAACGTCCACCTCTCCATGCCCTTTATTAGCGAACGCGACCGGGAGGATATTATTTTTGGCATTCAAAACGGCTTCGATTTCATCGCCGCATCCTTTGTCCGCACAGCGGCGGATGTGCTGGAGATCCGGAAGATCTTCGACGAATTCGATTGTCATGGCGTGAATATTATTGCGAAGATTGAAAATCAGGAAGGCGTTGAAAACATCGATCAAATCCTGCGCGTATCCGACGGCATTATGGTCGCGCGCGGCGATATGGGCGTGGAAATTCCGCTTGAGGATGTGCCGGTGCTGCAAAAGATGATTATCAAAAAGGTATATAATGCGGGCAAGCAGGTCATTACCGCTACGCAGATGCTGGAATCTATGATCAAAAACCCGCGCCCAACCCGTGCGGAGGCGACGGACGTTGCCAACGCAATTTATGACGGCACGAGCGCTATTATGCTCTCCGGAGAAACAGCCGCGGGCCAATACCCTGTGGAAGCGGTGCGCACCATGGCCCGCATCGCAGAGCGCACAGAGCAGGATATTGACTATATCAAGCGCTTTAAGCTCCGTGAGGTGGAAACAAACCCCGATGTGACCACTGCCATCTCCCATGCCACATGCACCACGGCGCACGACCTCGGCGCCGCGGCGATTATCACGGTAACAAAATCCGGAAAAACAGCGCGTATGATTTCAAAATTCCGCCCGAACTGCCCGATCATCGGCTTCAGCACGGAGGCGCGCGTCTGCCGCCAGCTCAACCTCTCCTGGGGCGTCACCCCGCTTCTCATCGAAGAAAAAGCCTCTACGGACGATTTGTTTAATCACGCCGTTGATTCTGCGGAATACGCGGGCCTTGTGAAAAGCGGTGAGTTGGTTGCCATCACGGCGGGTGTGCCGCTTGGCATCTCCGGCACAACAAATATGATGAAGGTTCACGTTGTCGGCCACATCCTTGCCACCGGGCGCGGCGTGACGAAAAAGAAAACTTGCGCGCGGCTGTGCGTATGTGAATCCGCCCGGCAGGCACAGGCCGAATTCCGCGACGGTGATATTCTTGTAATCGACCACACTACAAACGATATGCTTCCCCTCCTGAAGCGGGCTGGCGGCATCATCACCCAACAGGACGGGATGAACTCCCACGGCGCAATCGTCGGCCTGAGCCTCGATATTCCTGTGATTATTGGCGCCAAAAATGCGACAAACGTGCTGCGTACCGGCGCTGTTGTAACGCTGGACGCTGAGCGCGGAGTGGTGCTCAGCAGCAGCGCGGCACCGGGCGTGTGATAAAAACGAGATTCATCTCCAACGGAAGGGAGCGCTTTGGGATGGCCTATCATTTTTTTGCGATGGTTTCCCGCATGAAATATATCGACCGATGGGCACTTATGCGAAACACGCGGCAGGAAAACCTTACGGAGCATTCCCATGAGGTGGCCGTCATCGCGCACGCGCTTGCGGTGCTACGCAACCGCCGCTTTGGCGGGCATGTTGATGCGGCCCGTGCAGCGCTTTTGGGCCTCTACCATGACCTGCCTGAAACGCTCACGGGCGACCTTCCCACCCCAGTCAAATATCATAATCCTGAAATTCGGGCCGCCTACCAGGCGGTGGAGGATTCTGCCTGCTCGAAATTAACCTCTATGCTGCCGGAGGACCTCCGGCCGGATTACGAACCGTTCTTCTTTCCAGCTCAAGTGGACGCACCGCTCTGGCCGCTCGTTAAGGCGGCGGATAAAATCAGCGCGCTTGCAAAATGCATGGAAGAGGAAAAGGCCGGCAACCGGGAATTCATCCGCGCAAAAAGCGCGTTGCTTGCCTCCATTCACGCGATGCGGCTGCCGGAGGCAGAGTGCTTCCTTGCAGAATTTCTGCCCGGCTATGCGCTAACGCTGGATGAATTAGAGTAACAACCAGCCCACGGGCTTTTGTGCTGCCTTTGCACATATTTTTTAAAAAATTTCCAAAAATGCGCCACCCCCGCCCTTTGATTTTGGAAGGCGGGGGTTCGCTTTTTTACGGCAAATCGTTGAAACGCTCCACTTTTTGCAGTATAATAATGAGAAACAGTCCGGTACGCTGCGGGGCCTTGCCTGAGCCTGATGCGCTGCTGAAATTGACTGATTGAAAGGAAGTGTCCGTATGAATCCGGAGCTATTGCAAATTCCAAAGAGAATACGGGAGTTGAGAGAAATTCTCGACCTATCCACCATTGAGGTAGCGGAGAAGCTCGGCGTCACGCTCGATGAATACCAGCGCTATGAGAGCGGCGAGCAGGACATTCCCGTCAGCACCCTGTATGAGATTGCTAATATCCTCGGCACGGACTGCACCGTCCTGCTCACAGGGGATACCCCGCGCATGAATGTCCACACGGTCGTGCGCAAGGGAGAAGGCGTATCCGTTGACCGTTATGAGGGCTATCAGTTTGAAAGCCTCGCTTTTAACTTTATGCATCGCAGCATGGAGCCCATGCTGGTCACCCTAGAAGTTCAGGAAAAAGACCCTCCGCTCGTTATTCACGGCGGTCAGGAATTTAACTTCGTCCTTGAGGGCCAAGTGAAAGTGACCGTCGGTAAGAATTCCTTCATTCTCAATGAGGGAGACTCGATTTATTTTGACCCCAAGCTTCCTCACGGCCAGTCGGCTGTTGGCGGAACGACGCGCTTTTTAACGATCATCAATGAATAACGAAACCGGAGGCCAAAACAATGGACGATATTATCAAACGCTACTGTCCGCGGATCGCATTCGATTCGTATGAAGATATGAAGGAACACTTCACGATTGACGTGCCGGAGGATTTCAACTTTGGCTTCGACGTGGTAGACGCCTGGGCGGAGCTGGAGCCGACCAAGCAGGCCCTGCTCTGGACCAACGACGCGGGCGACATGAGGCGTTACACCTTTGCCGACATGAAGGCCGGTAGCAACCGCGCGGCAAATTTTTTTAAATCCAAAGGCATTCGTAAGGGCGACTATGTAATGCTGATTTTAAAGCAGCGCCCGGAGGTCTGGATGTGCTTCACCGCCTTACATAAAATCGGCGCGGTGGTCATCCCCGCCTCCTTTCAGCTCACCCCACACGATCTGGTTTACCGCCTGAACGCGGCGGGTGTGAAGATGCTCGTCACGGTGGACGACGCGGAAATCATTCAGCACTGCGAGGATTCCTTAGCCGACTGCCCAACCGTGGAAACCTACGCCGTGCTCGGCGAGCAAATCCCGGCGGGCGCGGTCGATTTTGCAAAGGCGCTCGCAGAGCAGAGCGACGTATTCGAGCGCCCCACTGGAGAGGACTCCACAAAAGTAACAGACACCATGTTGCTCTATTTCTCCTCCGGTACAACCGGCATGCCGAAAATGGTGCGGCACGATTACTCCCATCCTCTCGGCCAGATCACGACCGCGCGCTTCTGGCAGTGTGTGCAGGAAAACCGTGTCCACCTCACGCAGACGGATTCCGGCTGGGCAAAATTCGCCTGGGGTAAAATTTATGGTCAATGGATCTGCGGTGCCTGCATCGGCGCATACGATACCGAGAAATTCACGCCGCACGGCATGTTGGAGGCCATCCAGCGGTTGCGTCCGTGCACCTTCTGCGCGCCAGCAACCATTTACCGATTCCTGATTAAAGAAGATTTGACACAATACGACTTCAGCTTCATCGAGCACGCCTCCCTTGCGGGCGAGCCGCTCAACCCCGAGGTTTTCAATCAGATCGAGCGCCAGACGGGGCTTCGCATTCACGAGGGCTTCGGCCAGTCTGAAACCTCGGTGCTGCTGGCCAATTTTCCGTGGGTGGAAATCCGCCCCGGCTCCATGGGCAAACCCGCCCCGATCTACGACATCGATCTGCTCGATGAGGACGGAAACTCCTGCGAGGACGGTATCGTCGGCTCGATCTGCATCAAAAATACGGACAAGAAGCATCCAACCGGCCTGTTCCGTGAATACTGGAAAGCGCCGGACGCGATGGCCCGTTCCTGGAAAAACGGCGTTTACAACACGGGCGATACCGCTTGGCGCGATGCGGACGGCTATTATTGGTTCGTCGGCCGCAATGACGACGTGATCAAGTGCTCCGGCTACCGTATCGGCCCCTTTGAGGTAGAAAGCGCGCTGATGGAGCACCCTTCCGTGCTGGAATGCGCGATTACCGCCGTGCCGGACCCGGTACGCGGGCAGGTCGTCAAGGCGACGATTGTGCTGGCGCGCGGCTATGAGCCGAGCGATTCGCTGGTAAAGGAATTGCAGAATCATGTGAAGCACGCGACTGCACCGTATAAATATCCGCGCGTGGTGGAGTTTGTAGACGAGCTGCCCAAGACGACGAGCGGAAAGATCATGCGCACGGCGATCCGCGCGAACGATATGCAGAAGCTACAAAAATAAATTATCAATTATTTATAAATGACGTGGGAACAGGATTTTAACCCTGTTCCCACGCTTTTTATGTATTATGCCTGTAATTAATTTGTTCCCCCTCTGCGCAGCTTTATCCTTGCAGTCGGTTTGGGCTAGAACGATAACTGGAATGCGCTCGGGCCTCCACGCTCACCGTCAGCGCAAAATGATCGGAGATACTGACCCCTTCATATGGCTCTGTCGCGCACACGCGGCAATCCGCCGCACCTTCCAGCGGCAGGTTTCGTACATAAAAATGATCGATGTTACGCGGGTACAGCTCGTCCAGCGCATCAAGCTGGTGGTAGAGCGATTTTTGCCTCTGCTGCGCTTCCTCGGTATAATAGGTTTGCAAATTCGTATTGTGGAGCGGATCCCACGTCGCATATCCATCCTCCCGCGGGATGAGCCGCTCAAAGCCGCGCCCTCGCAAAATCTCCAGCTCCGGCCACCCGGCCTCGGCGTTGAAATCACCCGCGACGATCAGTGGCGCATCCGGCGGCACGGTTTGTTCCAGCCAGTTGCAGAGCCGCGTGGCTTCCGTGCGCTTGCAACGCTCCATTTCCCGCAGCCTTACCTCCGCCTGCGCAATTTGTTCTTTGGGGAATCCCCACTCCTGCGCGAGCGCGGGCAGCTTCGCCCGGTTTTCATCCGTGACCGCTGGTCCCGCGACCCAATGCGTGACGCAAACATAAAGCGGCCGCCCCTCTGGCAGCATGCAGCGCACAAGCACCGCCTGTGTCAGATTGTCGAAATGGCAGGAGAAAAAATTGCCGCAATAGCCCTTTCCTCCTAAATGCGTTCTCCCAATATATTGGGGGGAAAGGGAGGGGCTGGCAAGAACCAGGTCTCCCTCGCGCAGATTCAATGGGAAGCCAAGCTTCCCGGCCCGCAAGCCCGCTACCCCCATATGGCCGAGCGGCACATACCCCAGCTCCTCTGCCAACCGCTTGCCATAGGAAAAGAGCGGATTCGCCTCATTGAGGCATACAATGTCCGGCCGCTCCTTGCGCAGCACAGCGCACAGGCCTTGAAACCGCTTTTCCCGCACCTGCTTGGTTTCATACTCTTCCAACCGGATCAGGCCATGATAGCGAAAGCCGGACCAGACATTGAGCGTAAAAAGCTTGATATGTGCCAAAAAATCGCCTCCTAAAAGTTAAGCGCCGGTGAGCTTCCGCACAGCGGGCCCCGGCGCGCTTTTCGTTTTAAAATTAGCCGTTGAGGGCTGCAAAGTTCTTTTTGTTCGCCTTGTAAAGCTCCTGGAAAACGGCGTAGTTGCGGTCATAGATCGGCTTAACAGCCGGATTGGGTGTGAAGGTTTTTTTCGCCGGCACCATCCGTTTCGCTTCATCGAGGCTCGGCAGCAGGCCGAGGCCGACCGCCACCACGACCGCGGCGCCGACCGCACCGACGTTTTGCGGGCTGTCAACCGTTTCAACCTTGCGGCCAATGCAGTCCGCCAGGATCTGGCACGTCACGTCAGACAATGCGCCGCCGCCGACGAACCGGATCGTATCGGAAGTTTTGATCTTCTTCTCCTCTGTCTCCAAGAACCAGCGCAGATGGAAGCAAACGCCCTCCGTCACGGCGCGGATGAGCTCTGTCTTACCGGTTTCCAGGCTGATGTTAAAGAACATGCCGCGCGCGTTCGGATCCTCAAACGGGCAGCGGTTACCATGCAGCCAAGGGGTAAAGATCACGCCGTTTGAGCCTGCCGGCACTTCGCTGATGACCTTCGCCATATAGTCGTAAAGGCTAGTATAAACCGCCTCTTGCGATTCCGCCACATGCTTTTTCTCCAAATAGATATCGATCTCATCGAGCGCCAGGTGATCCTTCACCCATTCAAGGCACTTGCCCGCCGTTTCCAACTCTGCGAAATAGTTGAACCGCTCCGGCTGCGCGCCCACGATCGCCGCAACCATGGCGGAAGCATCCACAATGCTTTTGTCGACCACGGTGGAGACCCAGCCGCTTGTGCCGCAATAGATATGCGTATCGCCCAATGCGGTGGAGCCGGCCCCCACGCCGATGAGGGAAGCGTCCCCGCCGCCGCCGAACACGGCGGTGCCCGCTTTCAGGCCGAGTTCAGAAGCCGCTTTTTCCGTGATTTCCCCGACCTTGTCGGTGGATTGCTTGATCGGCGCAAGGTGATTCATGTTTACGCCGAGCATATCGCACATCTCCCGGCTCCATCCCTCCTTGCCCTTGCGGATATCATAGATCAGGGCGGCAAAGGCGGAATCCTGCGTCATAACAAATTCACCCGTCATTTTGCAGATGAGGAATTCCTTCACATCCAGCCACTTATGTACGCGCTTAAAATTCTCCGGCTCGTGCGCCTGCACCCACTTGTATTTCCACACAGGGTCTTTCACGCTCGCCGCAACCGCGCCGGTAATTTGCAGGCTTTTGAGCAGCTTAAATACATTTGCGCCCGCGATTTGCGGGCCATGGGCCAGGCCCTTTTTCAGCTCCTCCCGTGCACGCTGGTCCATATAGCTCATCGCGCGGCGCACCGGCTCCCCGTCCTTATCCACAAGGACGACTCCCTGCATCTGGGAGCAGAAGGAAACGCCGCTGATCCGCGCCGGGTCCATGCCGGAAGCGTCCAGCACCTCCCGCGTGCTCGCGCACATAGCTTCCCACCATTCGGCGGGTTCCTGTTCCGCGCCGCCATCCGGCAACACATAGAGCTCATACCCACGCATGGCCGCCGCCGTCAAACGGACAACCTCGCCGATCTCGAACAGGCAGGTTTTTACGCCAGTGGTGCCCACGTCGTAAGTGATAACATAGGTCGGTTCTTTCATGCAAAGCCCTCCAAAAATATGATTCCAGTTCACACACAAAGCTTATTGTTACGGGGGTTCCCCGCTGCTTTCATTCACGCCGGGCAGGCGCTTCCTGCCCCAGGCCCGTTGTAAACGCGCCTTCAATAAATTTGAGCATTTGTTCCACAACAAAATCATCGCGGGAAAGGATATCCTCGCCTGCATAAATTTTAAACCGCTCCTGATAATAGCCGCAGGCATAGGAAAACTGAAGATTTGTAAAGAGGTTATCAAGCAAAAAGGCAAACATGCGCGGGTCAACATCCCTACGGATCAGCCCTTCCTGCTGCGCCTGCGCAATGACCTGCGTATACACGGCGGCGGAAACCGTCTCCATATCCTGCGAGATCAGCCGTACCAGCTCCGCATTATTTTCCGACGTCATTTCATTATAGAGCTTGATGAGATCCTCGAGCTGCCGGGAAGTGGTCTGCACAGTGCGGATAATCAGCTCCAGCTTATCGCGGACATCCATATCCGCTTGAGACAGCGGCCCGAGCGTCTCCTCCAATATGGAGATGCCGTGGTGCACGGCGGTTAGGAACAGATCCTGCTTTGTATTAAAATACTTATAGAGCGAGCCGACGCTGACGCCCGCTTTGCTGGCGATCACATTAATATTGGCATTATCGAAGCCCTTGTTGGCAAATTCCCCGATTGCCGCAGCCAAGATTCTACGCCGCTTCTCCTCCGGGATATTTTCAAACGTTTTCTTATGATAAATTGGCTGGTTTCCACCGGTTGTATCCATAGCGTCCTAGCCATCCTTTCCTGCGCGCCAGCCTAAGGCCGGGCCATCCCGCCGGCGCAAAACACACGCTCAAAAATGAGTGGCTGCTCACCGTTTTTCTTATTTTAACATACTGACGGAAAAAATCAATGAAAATACAGAGTTTTTTTGCATTTTCCCTCCCAGGGCCTTGTCGACGCCTTTGCGTAGGTCGTCTATTCTGAAAAATGCCCTATCCAACTTCCTCGCCTCCCCACAGCCGCATCGCTACCACATCCCACGGCAGCCAATCAAACGGGCATAATATGATATGCCTCTAAATCCTCATAAAAAATTCATAAAATTTCATTTGACAAGCTTGAAAAGTATGCTATACTGTAGGTGAGCGGAGATTCACCCTTTCACGAGGAAATCTCCATAAAAGCCCGAATTTCGAGAGAGTCAATATGAAGGAGGAAACTAAACGTATGGACAATCGTTATGCTATCAGCAATTATCCGGATGCGGCGGCCGTCACCAAGCAGCTCGACGAGTTGATCAAGCTGCCGATCTACACCATCAGCCCAGAAGCCCTCAAGCGCTATGAAGAGGATTATTTCGACAAAAAGTGCGCGAAGTCCAAAGAGATGATCGAGGAGGCCAAAACGGTAATCCCCGGCGGCGTGCAACATAATCTTGCCTTCAACCACCCGTTTCCGCTGGTGTTCACCAAGGCGGAGGGCGCGTATCTCTATGATGTCGACGGCAACAAATACTATGACTTTTTGCAGGCTGGCGGCCCTACGGTGCTCGGATCTAACCCAAAGGTTGTGCGCGATCAGGTCATTGAACTGCTCAACACCTGCGGCCCTTCCACCGGCCTGTTCCACGAATTTGAATACAAGCTTGCCAAAAAGGTATGCGATAGCGTGCCCAATGTTGAAATGTTCCGCATGCTCAACTCCGGTTCCGAGGCCTGCATGGCTGCGGTGCGTGTCGCGCGCCTTGCCACGAAGAATAAAAACATCATCAAGATGGGCGGTGCCTATCACGGCTGGAGCGATCAGCTCGCCTACGGCATCCGTGTTCCCGGCTCCAAGTTCACACAAGCGCACGGCGTTCCGCTTTACATCTTTAAACACACGCAGGAGTTTTTCCCGAACGATCTCAACGATTTGGAGCGCAAGCTCCGTTTCAATCAGATGCGCGGCGGCACGGCGGCGGTCTTCATTGAGCCGGTCGGCCCAGAGAGCGGTACACGCCCGCTGGATAAGGATTTCAACAAGGGCGTAGAGCGTCTCTGCCGCAAATACGGCGCGTTGCTCGTATTCGACGAGGTTGTCACAGGCTTCCGTATCGGCATGGCAGGTGCGCAGGGCTATTTCGACGTTTCCCCCGATCTCACGGTATTCGGCAAGGTCATCGCGGGCGGTTATCCGGGCGCGGGCGGACTCGGCGGCAAAAAGGAATATATGAAATATCTCGCCGCCGGCATCCAGACGGGCGACAAGGTTCACAAAGCGCTCATTGGCGGCACGATGGCGGCAACGCCTATCAGCTGCGTAGCTGGTTACTACACGCTTGAAGAAATCGAGCGCACCAACGCCTGCCAGAAGGCCGGAGAAATGGGCGACCGCATCACCACCGGCCTGCAGCAGCTCATCAAGAAGCACGGCTTGCCGTTTGTCGCCTTTAACCAGGGCTCGATCTGCCATCTGGAAACGGTCGGCACCATGCACTTCTCCATTGACTGGGGCAAGCTGTGGAAGGTGCCGGGTGTTCTCAAAGCAACTTCCGAGCGCAAAGCGGTTATGGAGCACATGGGCGCTGCCTACATGGCGGAGGGCCTCGTAACCTTAGCCGGCAGCCGCCTGTATACGAGCGCTGCCTATACGCCGGAGATGATCGACGATGCCCTGACCCGTTTCGACAGAGTGTTCGATACGATCACAGTTCAAAAATAACCCGATTTTTCCGGCGGCGTTGCTGCGCCGCCGGAATTTTTCAGTAAAGGAGGCTTATTCGTTGGATATGGAAATCATGCAGGCCAAGGAGCTTGTGGTCCGTGCAGGCAAACAGCTTGTGGAAAGCGGCCTCATCGCGCGCACCTGGGGCAACGTCAGCTGCCGTGTGAGCGACACGCAATTTGTGATCACCCCCAGCGGCAGGGCATATGAAACTCTTACGCCGGAGGAAATCGTCCTGGTCAATATTGCAGATCTGAGCTATGACGGGGATGTAAAGCCCTCATCGGAAAAGGGCATCCATGCCTCCGCCTATCAGCTCCGACCGGAAGTCAACTTTGTCATCCATACGCATCAGGTAAACGCCAGCATTGTCAGCCCTCTGGGCTTTGATATCAACAATGTTGCGCCGGAGAGCGCGGCGATCATCGGCGACCACGTCCCAATGGCCGCTTACGGCCTGCCAGGCACCGGAAAGCTGCGCAAAGGGGTCATTGCCGCCATCGAGCGCTCTGACAGCAAAGCCGTCATCATGGCGCACCACGGCGCCGTATGCATGGGCAAGGATTATGAGGAAGCATTCGCTGTCGCCTCCGAGCTGGAGAAGGTGTGCGCTCGCCACATTGTGGAACGCTACCGCGAAGCCACGGGCAAAGTGATCGATACCTTTGAAGAAATTCATGATTACGTAATTGAAACCATCGGCAAAAAGGGCAGGGACGCCGCTCCTGTTACCGCTTATGAGAGCGAACGTGACGGCGCGATGTGCAACTTGACCAAGCCCGGCAGCGAGGAGATTCTGCGGGTGGAGATTGCCACCGGCCGGATCGCGGGCGACGCCGAATCGTTTGTGCCGGAGGCTGACCTGCACCGCGCAGTATATGCCAAGCGGGACGGAATCAATTATATCATCCATTCCCAGCAGCCTGATATTATGGCCGCCTCCCGCTTGGGCCGCACCATGAAGCCGCTGCTCGATGATTTCGCCCAGATCGCAGGCGCAACGGTGCGCAGCGCAGTGTTTGACCCTTCCAGCACGATGAAAACCTCCAAAAAGGTTGTCAAAGCGCTCAAAGGGCGCGACGCCGTGCTGCTGAAGGATAACGGCGCGCTTTGCTGCGGGCCCTCCAAAAGCGATGCGCAGGCCACCGAAATGGTCATGGATAAAGGCTGCAAAACCATGCTGGGCGCCGCTTTATTCGATACTGCAAAGCCTATCAATGCGATTGAAACTCGCCTGATGCGCTTTATCTATAAAACAAAGTATTCCAAACAGGCGGAAAAAAAATAAGTAGTTCAATTATGATTGCGAAACACAGCTTACCGCAACCGCACAAAACAGAGAGATGCATCCTGCCATAAAGCGGGGTACACTGTTCGGACAGAGGGATGTCTTTATCCGAACTGCGGATGTTACCGCCATTCGTTTGTTTATTTGCCATCTTCTTTTACCCCCTTATATACGGAAACGGCTCGTCGTCAGAAATGACGCGGGCCGTTTCTGCTCCCCATGGCTTTTTAAATACAAAAATTCAGAAACGCTTTTTTCATAAATTGATATTGTGAAAAGATCGTGAAATATGATATAATCACTTCGAATCACATCGTTATTTCTGTGACACATGCCTCCACATCAAACAAGGCGCTCACAGAGGAAAGGGGAAAAAATGAATCAAGCCGTTCGTAAACTGATTGCGTTGCTCGCCGCCCTAGCGCTCGTATGCTCCCTCGCCGCGTGCAGCAGCCAGCAGTCAGAGGAGGAAAACACCACCGAGCCACCCATTGTCAGCAAAACCAAAAAGCCGGAAGCCAACGCGGAGGTGCTTGCCTATTTTAACCGCCTGGTCAACAGTGCCAAACAAAGCAATCCTGAATTTACGATGACCAAGGAGCCAAAAGTTTCTGAGGTGGAAACCAGCAACCAAACGCTTGCCAACCTCGCTCCCACGCTGCAACAGCTCATGCTCAATCAAACAAGTCTCTCCTCAAAAGATACAAAGCTCTCAGAGGTGCTGCCTGTTTCCGGCCAGGAGTGGGCGAGCCAATTAACCCCTTCCGACATCCGTTACGCGATGTGTGTGCAGGAAGATGACCTTTATAAAATTACAATATTCTTTCGAGATGAAAAAGAGCCTGCGCCTTTGACAAGCCGACATGGCAAAGCGTTTGATATGGAAGACCGCACTGCAATTGAGGAAGAGTTCCAAAAAGCGAAAGATTATATGCAGCTTGGGGAGTATCACGTTTTATTCACCGGCTCCTCCATTGAATGTGAGATTGACCGCGCAAACGATGAAATCCAAAAGCTGGTGTATCATAAGCGGATGCATCTTGACGCACAGGTCACTGGCGTTGGCAAGCTTGCATCTGCTGGTCAAATTGATTTTAGCTGTATCCTAGAAATTCAAACAGAGTTCCATTTTACCTGGCCGCACCCAGAAACTTCGACCGGCGCAAATGCTTAACCCATAAAATTTTTACGCTTCAACCGCCCAAACAGCCCAGTAGCCAAAACTTTGGATGGCGCTGAGCTGTTTTTTTATGACCCTTCCATGTTTGATTTTTTATTACGGAGCGAAGCGGAGTAACAAAACAGAACCTGCCCTCATTGCATGGATCAAAAAGATACACAATGCCTATGAAAGCAGACGGTTACCGGCTGTTTTTATTACGAAGCAAATCCAATTGGCCCCACGGGATTAAAGAAATACAACCAGCTTGCCGCACACACTTGGCCAGCGACTATTTTCTATGACGGCGTAGGAGCAACTGTGTTCGCCCGCAGGTCAGGGGAATTGCATAGTGAATTCACGCGTGTTTACATAGGAATCAAACGCTACGATGGTCTCTGCATCAACCGTAGGCTCTTTTCGATACAAATCCTGCCGCAACCTCACAGAACAAAGAGATAGGCAACGCTTATGAGAGCAGGCGATCACCGGCTATCTTATTTTATAAAATGTTTATAATTTTTCCCGATTTTAATCAACACATATTATTACTATTGCCTTGACAAAAACGACGCATCGTTGTATGTTGGCGATGGAACGGTTCTGATACTGGATTAGGGAAGCCATGCGGTCATTCAGAAGCCGGATTCGATGAAAAAGAGGAGGAAATATTTTGCAAAAAGGAAAAAAACAACACTCTACCGCCTACCGGGCGCTCGCAGTTTTGTTGAGCGTAATCATTTTATTGCTCTCTCTGGGTGTGGGCGCAACCGCCAGCTCAGAAGAGGCCAATATCATCTACTCCAATGGTTACAAAATTGAAAAAATCACCAACCCCACCAAGGGCGAGGGCGACGTGGACGGCATCATCCAGGGTGGAGACCGCAACAACTGCTACGCCTGGGCTATGACAGAGCGCGACGGATTCCTCTATATCGGCACCAACCGGAATATCCTCGGCGGCATGATCGCGCAGTTCGCACAGGCAATGACGCAGGCCGGCCTTACCTACGATCAGGTTTGGGATATTGTAAACGTAATCACCAATGGCGAGGTGCCAGCCTTTTCCGCACAGGAAAGCAGACCGATGATCATTCGCGTAAACCCTACTACCAGTGAAACAAAGGTAATCTATGAGGCCCCTCTCGGCACAGACAGTGCTTACCGCATGGTGGTAAAACACCATAATGAGCTTTATTTCGGCTCTATGAGCAGTTCAAGCGGCACGCGCATCGTTAAGGTGGATGAAAACGACAACGCGGAGATCGTTTACAGCGGCGGCGGAAATTCTAGCTTCCGCGCAGGCACAGTCTACAACGACAAATTGTATTTCGGTGGTCTCGACAACCGGATTCCGGACGAAACGGCGGGAAAATACAATAAGATCGCCATTTTGGAAAAAAATCCGAAGGATGATTCCGATTGGCAGCGCGTTGCGGACTTTAACGATTTTATCGACTATGCTGACGATACGCTTTACCAAGGCGAGGGCGGCACGGTATGGGATCTGATCCCCTACCAGGGCGACATGTATGTGTTCCTCGCCACCTCCAACGGCTTTGTCCTATTCAAGGGGCATGAGGCTTCGGCTGGGGAAAACGCCAATCAGTATGGATGGACCTGGCAGGAAGTGATCGGCAAAAACAGCCAATACCATATGGGCATGGCGCCCACGGCAGAAGGCTATAATACTGAAGATGGCGCAACCCCAGGCCTGATTGCCAGCGCGGCTACGCCGGTCGTCTTTCAGGATAAGCTGTATTTCGGCACGTTTGACTATGCGCTGCGTGCGGAGCTGGTCGCCGTGCAGGGTCTGCTTCAAATGATCGCAGGTGGAGAAAATGCGCCGGCCCTGAAGGATTTTTTGAAGCCCATGTATGATTCGCTGAATGCGCCTCAGAAGATGTACTGTATGGACCAAAACGGTAAAATTACAGCAGTTGATCAAATCAATCAAGCCTTCGAGGGAACCACAAACGAATATTTCTGGCGCTATGGCGTTTATAACGATCAGCTTTTCGTCAGCTCCTTCGATGCCTCCTCGCTTTATAAATATGTGACGAAGCTGACCAACGGAGATTTGCTCCGCATGGATAAGGCTGAATTCATGCAGCAAATCAACTATATCGTCAAGCTGCTTCAATCTCTCACCGGCTCATCCGTAAGCAAAGAGGCAAGCGCGCTAACCACAGCGCTGACCGCAGCGCAGTCCCAGATTGCGAGCCTGCTCGACAAACAGGCTACGCCGGAAAATGTGCAGAAGCTGATCGCTCTTGTCGAAACGCTCGTCTCCCCGCTTTCCAACGCGGCAAAAACATTCTCCGCCCTCCCGGCCTCCGCGGCACGCGGCGCCTCCCTCTCAGGTATTTTGGATGCGCTCAAATCTCTGGCTGCCGCCTTTGATCTGGACGGACTGCGGATGTATTTCAGCATTTCCAATAAGCTGCTCAAAAACGAGCCCGGCTTTGACCTGTATGTCACGAAGGATGGCGAAAACTATACAGAGCTTACTTTGAATGGGTTCCATGATAAATTCAACTTCGGCGGCCGTACCCTCGTTGCAAATGAAGATGGCCTCTATATCGGCACGGCAAATCCCTTCTATGGCGCGCAGGTCTGGCGGATCACGGAAGTAGAAGAAGATGCCCCGAATTCCATCGTAGAATTTTTTGCTAGGATCGTGCGTTTCTTTCAAACAATCATAGAATGGTTCCGCGGCCTTTTTCAGTAAATCCTTCTTTTTGATCACCTTTTTATATCAATAAGAGCCGCTGCAAAATGCAAATCATTTTGCAGCGGCTCTTTTCTTATAGAGAATCAGGCAAAGCTTTTATGGATTAACCCCTATTTCAATTGTCTGATTCGGTCGCCTTTGACAAGGAAGGCGTGCTCCGCCAGGTCGATCATCGGCTGATCGTTAAAGGAATCCGTATAAAACTGCTCAATCTTTGCATGTGGGAACCGCTCCAGAAAGCTGCTCACCTTATTTTCTCGAAAGCACAGGCGTGTTATCGTGCCCGTTTGCTCATCGAACTGGGTCCCTATCCAATGCGCAATTCCAAGGCGGCGGCAAGCCTCCTCCAAAACACGCTCCGGGGAGGCGGAAAGAATCACATCATCCGGACGGTGCTGGCGAGCATAAAAGGGCTTGATATTCTTCATATGGGTATCCCAAAAAGTTTTTAAATCAGCTTCAAAATCCGGGATCGTCAAAAAGTAATCGGCCACGCGCGCGCCATAAACGGATAAGGCCTCCTCAATGGTGATTTTTCCGCGCTTATACCGCACCAAAGCCGCCGCTACCTCCGGCACATAGCGCAGCAGCGATTTATCCTGTTTTAAATAATACCAAAATAAATCTACAGCACTTTCACCACGGTAAATCGTATTGTCAAAATCATACACATTCATTGGGGCGCCTCCTCCATGAAGCAGTTTATCGGGCTTTTATCGTATATCAAAAACAAAAGGAACCCATACCGACACAAAATTGGAGCGCTATGCATCTATCCTACCATATGCGGCGGTGTAGGTAAAATACCTTTCTTTATTTACCGGCCCATATAATTTTCATTCGGAAAGCGCATCCCCTCCAAATAAGCCTGTTCAAACGCAGGCTCCTCCGCGAGGGAAACGGTGTGAATCCTGCCTACAAGGGAGAGGAGCCGTTCCCTCCGGGCTGGCCGCAGGGCGAGCAGGCCCGCCCCATCTAACGCCGCGTTGCCGATGGCAGCGGTCCTTCCCAATAAAGCGGGGGGAAACAGGCCGATCTGCGCCGCACTTTCAAGCCTGATAAATCGCCCAAAACCGCCTGCCAAAAAAAGCTTTTCCAACTTTTCCGGCCGGATTTCAGCACGATCGAGCAGCATTTGTAGGCCCGCGCAGACGGCGGCTTTCGCCACCTGCAACGCGCGGATATCCGCCTGTGTGAGCAAAACGCCTGTGCCCGCGAAGCGCACGGCGGGCGCGCCGCCGATTTCGCACACCATCGCTCGAAAAGGATGCCCTTCCCGCTGAAGGGAGCCCTCCGCATCCAAAACGCCGCTCTGCCGCAAGACCGCCGCCGCGTCGATCAGCCCGGAGCCACAGATCCCCTTCGCCGGCACACCGCCTATAGCTGTGCAGCCAATTCGAAAGCCCTTTCGCTCCACATGGTTGATTGCGCCCGGCACTGCTGGCATCCCCATGGTAAGCCCCGCACCCTCAAAGGCCGGCCCTGCGGCGGTGGATGCACACCAAAGCTCAGTGCCATTGAAAACAGCAAGCTCCCCATTTGTGCCAAGGTCGAGCAATGCACAGGGGGCCTCCGCTTCGGTCATCCCACAAGCAAGCATGGCGCACAGGCAATCAGCCCCAATAAAAGCAGAGGCACAGTGCGGCAGATAAACGCGGCTGGCCTTAACTGCATGCAGCCCCAAGGCTTCGGCAGTGATTTCGTCCCCAAAAAGATGCTCCGGCAAAAAAGGAGCTTTAGAAAGGCAGGCGGTATCCCGCCCGGTGAGGAGATAGAGCATCGCTGTATTCCCCGTAATGACCAATTCCCTAATCTGGGCGGGGCGTGCCTGCGCCATTTGCATAAGCTCTGTGAGCAGATCATCCAAGCAATCGATGATGCATCCCCGCAGGGCGGGTGCATCCCCTGCCTGTGCCCTCTCCATGCGGGAGAGAACGTCTGCGCCGAATGCCGCCTGCGGATTTCGCCGCCCAGCAGACGCGATCGGGCTGCTCTCCAACTCCTCTGCCACATAGAGCCGGGCCGCAACGGTTGTCGTCCCTATATCCAAAGCAGCACAAAGCGCCTTCCCATCTATCGGCCTGTTTTGCGGCATAGCGGAAACGCCCTCCACCACGATCTCCGCACTTTCCTCCGGCAGCTCTATGCGGGCCTCCCCCAGCACAGCCGTTTGACATAGCAGGCGCAATCCATTGCGCAATTCCCCCGCCGAGAGGCAACGCCGCTCCGCCGGAGTAATGGGTGATAATTGCCCTGTCGCTTTGACTCTGCATTTTCCGCACGAGCCTTTTCCACCGCAGGGAAGCGCAATTGGAAAACCCAGCAGAGCCAAAGCCTCAGGCAATGGCGTGCCGGGTTTCACGGATAAATGATGCTGTTTTTTCCCTATCGTTACAAGCAAATTCATCATATCGCCGCTTCTTAAGCGTTTCCGGAATAATTGGGTGCTTCTTTCGTAATAAACACATCATGCGGATGGCTTTCGACCAAGCCGGCGCTCGTGATGCGCACAAACTGTGCCTTGCTTTGCAGCTCACCAATGGTTTTGCAGCCGCAATAGCCCATGCCCGCGCGCAGCCCCCCCAGCATCTGGAACACCGTTTCAGACAGCAACCCCTTATAAGGCACACGGCCCTCCACGCCCTCTGGCACCAACTTGCGGTTATCCTGCTGGAAATAACGATCCTTGCTGCCTTGGTTCATCGCACCGATGCTGCCCATTCCACGGTATACCTTGAACTGGCGGCCCTGATAAATCTCGCTCTCGCCGGGGGATTCCTCGCACCCTGCCACCAGCGAGCCCATCATCACCGCATTCGCTCCGGCGGCAAGCGCCTTTACGATCTCGCCGGAATATTTGATGCCGCCATCCGCAATGATCGGAATGTTGTATTTTGCCGCCACACAGGCGGAATCATAAACCGCCGTGATCTGCGGCACACCGATGCCCGCGACCACGCGCGTAGTGCAGATCGAGCCGGGGCCAATGCCTACTTTTACCGCGTCTGCACCCGCCTCAATGAGCGCACGGGTGCCCTCCGCCGTTGCCACGTTGCCCGCAATGAGGGAAACCTGCGGGAATGCCGCCTTCACCTTGCTGACCGCCTTGAGAATATTCTCGCTGTGACCATGCGCGGAGTCAAGCACCAACGCATCTACCTGCGCCTCCACCAACGCGCCAGCGCGCTCCAGCACATCCGCCGTTGCGCCGATTGCCGCCGCGCAGAGGAGCCTTCCGCCCTTATCGCGCGCAGAGTTGGGGTACTGCACGCTCTTTTCAATATCCTTAATTGTGATTAAACCGCGTAGATAACCGTCGTCATCAATTAAAGGCAGCTTCTCAATTTTATGCTGCATAAGGATCTGCTTTGCTTGCATGAGGGTTGTCCCGACATGGGAGGTGACAAGATTCTCTTTTGTCATCACATCCTCAATTCGAACGTTAAAGTTCGTCATAAACCGCAGGTCGCGGTTCGTCAGGATACCGACCAGCTTACCCTCCCGGCAGATCGGCACGCCTGAAATTTTATACCGCCTCATCAAATCGAGCGCTTCATGAACAAAACGGTCGGGTGAAAGAAAAAACGGGTTGACAATTACACCGTTCTCAGAGCGCTTCACCTTATCTACCTCTTGTGCCTGGCGCTCGATCGCCATATTTTTGTGGATGACGCCAATGCCGCCTTCGCGCGCAATCGCAATCGCCATACGGGCCTCTGTGACAGTATCCATCGCAGCGGTCATCAGAGGGGTGTTCAGGGAGATATCCTTGGTGAGTTTCGTTGATACATCCACCTGATTGGGCAGAACATCCGAATGGGCTGGGATGAGCAGCACATCATCAAAGGTAAGGCCCTCTTTGACAAACTTCTCTTCCGGGTTCAACAGAAGCATTTTCCGGCCTCCTCAAGCTATGAAATAAATTGATTCATTATAGCATTGCGGCAAATCGGAATGCAAGCGACAAAACCACTGAATCAAGGCCTTATTGCAGACGATTTTTTTAATATTTGCTATACCCAAAAAACAGAGGGATGCTGCTGACGGCTATCACAGCTTTTTGGCCAAATATAAATCCAGCCAAAGGCCGATTCGTGGATAACAAGGAGGTAAGCCCATCAAAACACCTGATCTGCTTAGTTTTCCATACTTTCCACAAAGTTTTCCACCAAAACCTGTGGAAACACTGGAGAGTGAAAAAAAGAAACGGCGCGCCCCCAACTCGAAGGCCGCCGTTCCCCTTTCTCAATTTTTATATTAAACAATGCCTGCCATAACCACGCGGTACCAAGAGAGGATCCATGCGGTTTTCATTCTTCTTCCTGTGCCTTCGCATCCTCAATTACTTTTTCTGCCACGTTCGCCGGCGCTTCCTCATAGCGGGTGAATTCCAGCGAGAAATGGCCCCTGCCATGCGTTACAGAGCGCAGCGTCGTTGCAAAATCGCCCATCTCCGCCATTGGCACCTCAGCCACAATCTCCTGCATTTTATCCTCTGCCGGGCCCATGCCCAACACGCGGCCACGGCGCTTCGTGATATCACCCATGATATCGCCCATTTTCTCATCCGGCATATAGGCCTTTAACGTCCCAATCGGTTCAAGAATGACCGGGTCCGCCTTCGGGATACCGTTTTTATAAGCAATAGACGCCGCCGTTTTAAACGCCATTTCTGAAGAATCTACCGGATGGTAAGATCCATCATACAGCGTCGCTTTCAAGCCAACCATCGGATACCCGGCCAACACGCCCTTTGTGACACTATCGCGCAGGCCCTTTTCCACAGCTGGGAAGAAGTTTTTCGGCACGGAGCCGCCCACAACCTCCTCCGCAAACACCAGCTCATCGCTGTCGCAGGGCTCAAAGCGGATAAACACATCGCCAAACTGCCCGTGGCCGCCGGACTGCTTCTTGTGACGGCCCTGCACCTCCACACGCTTTTTGATGGATTCCCGGTATGCCACCTTCGGCACGCTAAGGGATACATCCACGCCGAATTTCGTTTTAAGCTTGGAAACGATCACATCAAGATGCTGTTCGCCGAGGCCGGAAAGAATCTGCTCGTGCGTTTCATGGTTGGACCGGAAGGTGATGGTGGGGTCTTCCTCCATCAGACGGAAAAGGCCCGCCGCTACCTTTTCCTCCTCGCCCTTCTTCGCCACCTTGACCGCCATGCTCAGGCACGGCTCCGGGAAGGAGACAGGAGCGAGCTTCAATACCTTTTTCGGGCTGCACAGCGTGTCGCCCGTGCGCATATTTGAGAGCTTTGTCACAACGCCGATATCGCCCGCTGCGATTTCCGAAATATCCTCCTGCTTCGCACCGCGCACAGAGATAATCTTACCCATGCGCTCACTCTCCTGCGTGCGTGCATTATAGGCGGGAACGTCCGCCGTGATTTTACCGGATACGACCTTAAAGAAGGACATCTTGCCCACAAATGGGTCGGCAATTGTTTTAAAGCAAATCGCGGCAAGCGGGCCATCCGCATCACAGGGAAGCTCAACCGGATTCCCATCCGCATCCTCCGCCGTTTCACCCGCGCATTCATAGGCGCGCGGCGCGATCTTCGACAGACAGTCAAGCAGTTGGTCAACGCCCTGAGTCGTGTAGCCGGAGCAGGCAAACACAGGGTAAATCGAGCCGTCCGTCATGCCGTTCTGCAAGCCGCGGATGATCTCTTCCTGCGTGAACTCCGCGCCATCAAAAAATTTCTCCATTAGCTCGTCATCCGTCGTGGCGACCGCTTCCTTGAGAAAATTAATCATCTCCGCAATACGCGCATCCTGCGGGACGGGAACTTCGGTTGCCTTACCATTCTGATATGTAAATGCCTTCTGTGCCATGAGGTTGACATATGCCTGAACCACACCGCCCTCCATATAGGGCACAACAATCGGGCACAGCTGCGTTTCATGAACTTCCTTGAGGAAATCAAGCGTTTTATAAAAATCGGTATTCTCAGCATCCACCTTAGTAATTGCAAACATCTTCGCAATTCCGCGTGCGTCTGCCGCTTTGAAAGCCTTTTCCGCACCAACGTCGTATTTGCAGCCGGCAGCCGTCGTAATCAGCACACAATCCGCTGCCCGAATGCCTTCGCTTACTCCGCCTGCGAAATCGAACAGGCCGGGCGTGTCGACAAGGTTCATCTTAATCCCATTCCATTCCAGCGGCGCAACTGCTGTAGAAACGGAGGCCCTGCGCTTTTTTTCTTCTCCATCATAGTCGAGCACGGTATTCCCGTCTGCAATGCGGCCGAGGCGCTCTGTTACCCCCGCCAGATAAAGCATCGCCTCTGCGAGCGTCGTTTTACCCCTTCCGCCGTGGCCGGCGATCGCAATATTTCGGATATCCTTTGCATGATAGGCTTTCAAACCAATTTCCTCCTTCACGCCCGCCCCAGCGGGGCGCAGCATATTTGTTATTCAAAACCAATAATATTTTTTCTGCGTCACCGTGAATTATAGCATAATTGATGATGCAGTTCAATAAAAACTTTTGAGAATCCATTAAATGAGGCGTATTTCAAAAAATCCTGTTCACTTGTCCAAATCCGGCGTTTTGTTTTTGTGCAGGATAACAGTTTCTGAAGCACAAAAATGTTTTTCTAGAACTTACCTTGCCGGAATATACAAAAATCCGTTTCCAGATTCCCACAAGGGACACTAGAAACGGATTTTTTCTCCGCTTTCTCAACCTGCCTACTGCTCCTCCAAAGGGGAAAAGAAGCTCTCAACCACCTTTGGGCAGCATTCCGGGGAATAAATCCAATGGTCGATGTAGTCACTGTCCGTATAATAGGTCACCGGAGGGGGAGGATACTCCGCGTCAAAAGCATCCACGATAATCAGCTTGATTTTCATGCGTTCCGGAATCAGGCTTTTGATATATACGCTCGCATGCTGGCCCGCATAAACGCCCTGCACATATTCCGCAAGCCCCGCGAGATTCGGCGTAAGCTCCACAAATACCCCATATTTCTCTACAGAGCGGATCACCCCCGGCACCGTCTCCCCCGCCTTGAATTGAGCGGCATTTTGCTCCCAGGTGCCGAGCAGCTCTTTGTGCGTGAGCGTGATGCGCCCATTTTCGTCAATCCCCTTGACCAGAGCGCGGATATCCTCGCCCGTGCGGAACCGCTCCGACGGATGCGGAATGCGGGAAACAGAGATACTATCAATCGGCATTAGCGCGCTCAGCCCTGCCCCAATGTCGCAAAAAACGCCGAAGCCCTCCATGTGGGATACACGCGCATCGATTACCTCGCCTGGCGTCAGGCGGGCAATATCGGTTTCCATGCACTCTAATTGTACGCTACGGCGGCTGAGAATCGCCGAGGTGCGGCCTAGCGCGTCCGCATCGAAGCCTGTGATGCGAAACATAACCGGCTTATTCACCCTTGAAATAATGGCGATATCCCGCACCTTGCCCTCCTCGATGCCCACGGCCGCCTCCTCACGCGGGATGATCCCCTCCATGCAGCCGAGATCAACGTGCAAATTGTGATCTTTATCGCACAACAGCGCGCGCGCTTCCAAAATTCTGCCCTCAAAATAGGCATCGCGCAGCGCGGCGGAGGATGCAAACGCAGCGCGGTTTTCCGGTGTGTCCATTAGCCAGCCTTCCGGCTTAAAATGTTTCATTTTCCCACCCATTTCACCGCCTGAAGCGGCCTCTTTTTTCTCATACTATGCATGACCCTACCTGCCCTTGCCGCTCGTTTGCGGCTGCCGGCATTCCGCCTAAGGGGCGCAAATACGGCCCGGCTACGTTGCTATATATATGGGAAATGCTTTTTTTTCATGCCCCTTTGTGCTATAATATTTACCATATCTTTTCCTTTTGGAATCCGGCTGGAGGCGATTTGGGTATGGATGTGAGGCCCGGCGACATCTTAATGATGAAAAAAGAACACCCCTGCAAAAATAAAGAATTCCTCGTACTCCGCGCGGGGATGGATTTTCGCATCCGTTGCACAAAGTGCGGGCGTGAGATTATGGCGCCGCGCGCCAAAATCGAAAAGAATATTAAAAAAATCCTTCGGGAAGGTTCCGCCGTGCCGGATGCGGAAACTTAGCGCCGATTGACCGTTTGAATCGAGACGCTGGAAGGCCCCCTGCGGCTTTCCCCCAAAGGAAGGATGGTTCATTCTATGCTGGAAAAGTTAGAAAAGGTTGAAACGCGCTATGAAGAGGTTCAGCTTCGGCTGTGCGACCCGGAGATCGTCACCGATCAGGCGCAGTATAAAAAACTCATGCAAGAGGCGAAGCGCCTGGCCCCGATCGTTGAAAAATACCGCCAGTTCAAGGCGGCGCGCGATACATTTCAGGAGGCGAAAGCTCTGCTCGACGCGGGCGGGCTCGATAAAGAGTTCCACGATATGGTGTTTGAAGAGCTGGAGCAGGCACGCGCTGAAATGGAGCGCACGCAGGAGGAGCTGAAAGTTTTGCTGCTTCCGCGCGACCCGAACGACGAAAAAAACGTGATCGTAGAAATCCGCGGCGGCGCGGGCGGGGAGGAGGCGGCTCTGTTTGCAGGCTCCCTCCTGCGCATGTATTCCATGTACGCCGAGGCAAAGGGCTGGAAGGCCGAAATCCTCAGCGCAAACGAAACCGAGCTTGGCGGCTTCAAAGAGGTTAGCTTTATGATTGAAGGCGAAGGGGCCTACTCTCGCTTGAAATTTGAAAGCGGGGTGCACCGCGTCCAGCGCGTGCCGGAAACGGAATCGCAGGGCCGCATCCATACCTCCACCGTAACCGTGGCTGTTTTGCCGGAGGCGGAAGAGGTGGATGTGGAGATCAATCCCGCCGATTTGCAGATCGATACCTACCGCTCCGGCGGCGCGGGCGGGCAGCATGTCAATAAAACGGAATCCGCCATCCGCATCACGCACCTGCCCACCGGCACGGTGGTCGAATGCCAGGACGAGCGCAGCCAATATAAGAATAAAGACCGCGCGATGAAAATCCTGCGTTCGCGCATTTTGGAGGCGGAGCGGGAAAAGCAGCATGAGGCGATTGCAGGCGAACGCCGCGCGCAGGTAGGCACGGGCGACCGCAGTGAGCGCATCCGCACCTACAATTTCCCACAGGGCCGCGTCAGCGATCACCGCATCGGCCTAACGCTCTATAAAATCGAGCAGATTATGAATGGCGCGCTCGATGAAGTGATCGACGCGCTCATCACGGCGGACACAGCGGAAAAGCTCAAAGCGGAAAGCGATGCTTAACACCCGCACTTGCTTTGGAAAGGAACGGGGCTTCCATGCAGACAAACCTTTATCAGATCACACCGGACGACCAGCCGGCGCTGGCGGAAATCGGCGCACTCCTGCGCGCGGGCGGCCTTATCGGAATCCCGACGGAAACCGTCTATGGCCTTGCCGCAAACGCGCTTGACGGGCAGGCTGTGGCAAAAATTTTTCAGGCGAAGGGCCGCCCGCAGGATAATCCGCTGATCGTCCATATCGCGGCGTTTTCGCAGCTTTATCCCTTGGTCGGTGAAGTGCCCACGCAGGCAATCCGGCTTGCCCGCGCCTATTGGCCGGGTCCGCTGACGATGATCCTGCCAAAATCCCCCGCGATTCCGGAGGAAGTCAGCGCCGGGCTTGACACGGTTGCGGTGCGTATGCCCTCCCACCCGCTCGCCCGCGCAATCATTCAAGCGGCAGGCGTGCCGCTTGCCGCCCCTTCCGCCAACCTTTCGGGCAGCCCCAGCCCCACCACGGCACAGCATGTGCTGGCGGATATGGCAGGGCGCATTCAGGCGGTGGTGGATGGCGGCCCCTGTTCGGTGGGCGTAGAATCCACTGTTGTAACACTCGCATCGCCCTGCCCCAGGCTTTTACGCCCGGGCGGCATTACGCCGGAGCAGCTGCGCGCCGTACTCGGCAAGGTGGAAATAGACCGCGCCGTAGAGGAGCAGCTGGCGGTAGGGGAAAAGGCCGCCTCTCCCGGCATGAAATATAAGCACTATGCACCGAAGGCCCATGTGGTAATCCTGCGCGGGCCATTTCAGCGCTATGCGCAATATGTCAACAATCACGCGGGCGCGGGCGTTGCAGCGCTATGCTATGAGGGGGAAGAAGCCGCCCTACATGTGCGCGCGCTCTCCTGTGGCAGGGAGGGAGACCCTTCCTCTCAGGCACAGCGCCTGTTCGATGCGTTGCGTTCACTCGACGCGATGGGTATCCACACCGCCTATGCGCGCTGCCCGGAAAAGCAGGGCGTGGGCCTTGCTGTTTATAACCGGCTGCTGCGTGCCGCCGCGTTTGAAATGATTGATGTATAATTGGGAAGCGTTTTTTAATTGCTTTTTCAAAGGAATTTTGCATTTTACAAACGCCCTCACGATCTCCCATATGGAAGGACTGCTTTCATCATGACAAACAAAAAAGGCCCCGTCATTGGTCTGACCGGGCAAACAGGGGCGGGCAAAAGCACGGCGGCCGCCCTCTTGCGCGCGCAGGGCCTGGCGGTGATCGATGCGGATGAAATCGCCCGCAAGGTGACGCGGCCGGGCAGCTTTGTTCTCTCCGCCCTGGCGGCTGCATTTGGAGCGGATCTCATCCTGCCGGATGGGTCGCTCAACCGCCCTCTGCTTGCACAGCGCGCCTTCTCCTCCCCTGGGCAGACGGCGCGGCTCAACGCAATCACACACCCCGCGATCATCCAACAAATGCGCGCCGAAACGGCATGCGCTTTTCAGAACGAAGCAAAAGCCGTGGTGCTGGATGCGCCTCAGCTCTTTGAAAGCGGCGAAAACCGCGCCTGCGATTTCATCATCGCCGTCATCGCGCCGGAAGAGCTGCGGATCAAACGCATCATGCAGCGCGATCAAATCAGCGAAGAATCTGCCCGCCTGCGTGTGAATGCGCAAAAAAGTGAGACATACTATAAAGAGCACGCGGATTTTTTGGTGCGGAATTATCCCCCGTTTGACCTGCAACAGGAGTTGGAGCCCGTATGGGCGCGCATCCGTTTCACAGAAGAAGCATAAAAATATGCAGCAAAATGCATAACAGAAAGGGAGCGGCCAGCGATGGAAACCCGAAAACAAAAAGCTTTTTTGAAAATCAGCCTTCTGTTTCTTCTCTTTGCCGCCCTGGTGGCCGTGGTGACAGCGGTATCCTACCGCTCTCTGCTCAAGGCGTTTTACCCAATGAAGGAGGCGGCGCTGGTCGAGCGCTATGCCGATGAAAACGGGCTGGATGAAGCGCTTGTCTACGCCGTGATGAAAACGGAGAGCGATTTTGACGCCGAGGCCGTTTCCGCGGCAAAGGCGAAAGGGCTCATGCAGCTCACACTCCCCACCTTCCAGTGGCTTCAGAGCAAAACGGGCGAAACGTTAGAGGGCGACGCGCTCTTTGATAAGGAAGTAAACGTGCGCTACGGCACCCTGTTTTTGCGCCTGCTCAAGGAGGAATTCGGCACCACGCAGGAGATTCTCGCCGCTTATCACGCCGGGCGGGGGCAGGTTAACCGCTGGCTAAAGGATCCGGGCGTGTCGCAGGATGGCAAAACGCTCGACAGCATCCCTATCCCAGAAACCGCCCATTATGTCAAAAAGGTAACGAACGCCATGCACCGCTACCAGAATCTTTATCATATAGGAGGAACCACATCATGAGCAATTTAGGCAAAGAAAAGAGCAAGGCCGAGCAGCTACAGGAGGAATTGTTCCTCAAGCCGAAGCACGCGATGCGCGGCGGCCTGGCCGACGCGGAGATTGAGCGCGCCGATCAATTTTGCGAGGATTACAAGGTCTTTTTAAATTCCGCCAAAACGGAGCGAGAAGCCGCTGGATTTTTCTGCCGCAAGGCAGAGGCGCTGGGCTTCACTCCCTTTAATCCGCAAAAGAAATACCACGCGGGCGATAAAGTTTACCGCCTAAACCGGGAAAAAGCCATTATTCTCGCCGTCATCGGGGAAAAGAGCGTGGGAGAAGGCGTGCGGATTGCCGCGGCGCATATTGATTCTCCCCGCCTTGATCTCAAGCCCAACCCACTCTATGAGGATTTTGAGATGGCCCTGTTCAAAACCCATTATTACGGCGGCATCAAAAAATACCAGTGGACGGCAATTCCCCTCTCTCTGCACGGCGTGATCATCCGCCGCGACGGCAGCAAGATCAATGTGAGCATCGGCGAGCAGCCGGATGAGCCGAAATTCGTTGTAACCGACCTGCTCCCCCATTTGGCACAGGAGCAGATGAAGCGCACGCTTGCAGACGGCGTGCGGGGCGAGGAGCTCAACATTCTCATCGGCAGCCGGCCCTTCCGCAGCGATGAGGGCAGCGAGCTTGTGAAGCTCAATATTATGAAGCTGCTCCATGAAAAATACGGCATTGTGGAGAGCGATTTCCTCAGCGCGGAGCTTGAGCTCGTGCCCGCCTTCCCGGTGTGCGACATCGGCTTTGACCGCAGCATGATCGGCGGCTACGGCCATGACGACCGTGTGTGCGCATACCCGGCCGCTATGGCGGCCTTTGCCTGCGAAAAGCCGGAATATACGGCGATCACCGTCCTCACCGATAAGGAGGAGACGGGCAGCGATGGCAACACCGGCCTCAACTCCTCCTATCTCAAATATTTCATCGCGGATCTCGCCCGCATGGAAGGGCTGGAGGCGCGCGACGTGCTCAGCCGCTCCCGCTGCCTGTCCGCGGATGTGAACGCCGCCTTTGACCCCACTTTCCCGGATGTGATTGAAAAGAAAAACGCCGCCTACCTCAACCGCGGCGTAGTCGTGACAAAATACACCGGCTCCCGCGGCAAATCGGGCACGTCGGACGCCAGCGCGGAATTCATGGGCGAAGTGCGCAGGCTTTTTGACGAAAAACAAATCTGCTGGCAAACCGGGGAGCTCGGCAGGGTAGATCTCGGCGGCGGCGGAACGGTTGCCATGTATGTAGCGAACCTCGATGTGGACGTTGTGGATGTTGGCGTTCCGGTGCTTTCGATGCACGCGCCCTTTGAGGTGGTTTCTAAAATCGACGTTTATATGGCCTTCCGCGCCTTTAAAGCCTTCTTCGGCTTGGAATAAGCTTGCCACTTTCTATCGTTTGAAAAGAGCACACAAAACAAAAAGCAGGGTTTCAGAGCGCTTTCGTAAGCAGCATTTTTCTGCGCCACTGAGCGCTGGCGGAAGGCCAAGGCAGCGCCCGCAGAATCTTGTTGCGTAGCAGCAAAAAACGAGCCTTTCCATGTGTTTGAAACGCCGGTGAGTATGCGCTTGCTGCACAAGCACAGCGAGTTTGGGAAGGCTCGCCGAACGGGTTGGGTCGTGGCTCTCTGCTTACTGCTGCCGCAGGGCCGTGCGGGGGTCGCGGGGAACTCCCCGCGGCTCTTTTTGTTTCCTTTTGTGAGAAGACAAAAGAAAATTCCCGCGCGGCATGAGCGCATTCCTGTTTTTTATGCTTGCTGAAAAAGAACCACCTGACAAATCGAATCCTTTTTCTAAAATCCATATCTCATGATTCTTGTGCAGTTCAACGAAACGCTTTTTCTTTTTCGTCAAAAGAGCACTGGGCGTCCGCCAGAGCGGACGCCCAGTGCTTTTTTATCTGCCGCGCCAATGGGGCAGAATGGGCAACGCCTCCCGGCTAACGCTTTTCGTCGGGGAGCTTTTTGGAGGGAGTGTATTTGATCCCCCGCACCTCAATCGGCCCGTTATCCGATTCATAGCGCTCCACAGTTTTCTGCACATAGATTAAAATCTGCATGTTGGCGGAGCGTCCGTTTATCCGGGAAACATAGTGGAACTTTTCCAGCAATTCCGAGTTGATTCGAAACGTATAATTTCGTATAATACCATCCACGGTTTGAATACCTTCTCTCTAATATTGTTTTTCCTATGGGAACAGAGGAAAACCGGATTTTGCTGTGACTGCATTATGAGGCCATAGTGAAGGCCAAAAGAAGTCAAAATGAAGGATGTTGAACATGAGAAAACTTTTTGAAAAAGCGTGTTGCTTTGCCGGCCCGGAAAGCATCCCAGAAGAGCAGGAGCGCCGGATTATTGCCCGCATCAACCATGTGATGGATCGGCTCATCAGTAAGGAGATCTTTCAGTTTTACACTGGGGCGGCCACCGGCTTCGACCTGTTGGCGGCCAGGGCCGTGCTGGAGCGCAAGCAGAGCGATTCCCGCGTGCGGCTTTTCCTTCAGCTTGCCTGCCCGATGCAATCCCAGTGGTATCCTCCACGGGAGCAATTTTTTCACGAAATGATAGAGGAGGAGGCCGACGGCGTTGATCTCCTTTCATGCTATCAATCCCTGGCCAGCATACTAGGCGGCAGACGCTCTATCATTCAGCAATGCAATGTTTGCGTGTGTTATGGCCAAATCGATGCGGAAGATGCGGCGTTTTTAAAAAAGAGAGCGGAAGAATACTGCCTGAAGCTGATTTACCTGGTAGACCGTCCTCCTAAGCGGAGGGTAAATTGTGTTCTTCTGCATACCGATCCTAACGATTTGCCCAAAAAAGCCGCTATCCCTGTGAAGCGTTGTAAAAACGCCCCACAGGGATAACCATTTATGAATCCACGCTTCCATGGAGGATGCGACACTTTATAAAGATTTAAGAGAGGGTGCCATTCTTATCACATGTTAATGTAAGTGTCTTTTCTCTAGTCTCCACTGGAATTAATAACATATATCTTTTTAATGTTACCGTTCCCTTTGCCTGATTACCAGACTTACTTGCCTCCTGAGAAATCAATTTCCAATTATCATTTGTGATATTAACATTAATTGTAGACTTAATACAAGTTGCACTAACACCACTATTAACATTAAATTCTCCATAAAGTGTAACTTTAAATTGCTCGTTTCCTTTTGCATCCCAATATGTATATACTTTGTTTCCCGATTTCAAAAACACTGTTCCCCGTGTTAAAACTAAAGACTCTTCTATCGTAGTTGTTGCATAGCTTCCATCACTAAAATATTCAATATATTCATTTGTATTGACAACTGATGCGGCACTGGCACTAACAATAAAACAAAAAATCAACATTAGAAAAGTAAATAATGATAATATTCTCTTTTTCATCGTAACTTAATCCCTCTCGTCTGTTTGTAGAATAACAACTTCTTCATTTTCAATGGATTCAGTATCATATCCTTTATTTATCCAATGATTTTCGATTAATGCACACGCATACACAATGCCAATAATAGCAACAACAAGAACCGCAGCAATTGCAATTACTCTATGAAAAACCAAACGTTTCCGGATGGTTTCAGGCTTATCCTTCATTTTATTTTCTAGAAAAACATCCGCATGCTTTTCCGGCGTACCGAATTCGCCAATAATATTGTTAATCGAAGCGCTCGGATTTACATCAACAAATTCTGCAATATCATTGCAAAGCATGGTGAGATAATTTTCTTTTTCATGGATCGTACCGGAAAGCACCGCACCAACATCCTTCAGATAATGATCAACTTCATGCATTAATTCTGACGAAATCTCTGCATCCTCTAGGATTCTTCTTTGTTTATTTGTCACTTGATTAACCCCCTTTTTCTGATAGAAAGTTTCGATTTTACCCTAATTTATTTCTCTTTCCGTAAATATAAGGATATTCACCCAATATTTATTCGACCCAAAGGAATCCTTTCTTTTCTCCTCCTTCCATAATACAACCAAAATACGACGGAATGGAACGTTTTCTCATAAATTACATCACAATAATATCATAATCCCTATGAAAAGTAAATAGTTTGTGTAATGATATGAAAAAAATTTTTTTTGGGCCTGTAAATATAACATAATTCCCAAATTTGATAGATGATTTTTAATTTTGACATTCCCTATAAATCGCACCAAAAAATCAGCCTGTAAAAAATAACATTTATTTACATATAATGAATACCTCTCTCCCTTTCCCCATAGGGGCGAACTGTGTTCGCCTGCCTTTCCCTGAAAGCAATAATCGAAAAACCAGTTCAACAGACCAAAAAGGGAGGCGCACCATGTGCGCCCCCCTCTTCTTTTGAGATCTTCTGTTTTTGATTACGACGTAGAGGCGAACTGCGTTCGCCCGCAGGCCTAGGTAAAATAGCTTGATGGATTATATGTGTTTATACAAGAGGCAAAAGCGGGCGAACACAGTTCGCCCCTACTGTTTTTTATAATTCAAATATCTTTTTCAACGTTTTCGCCGTATTCCCCACTGTGAGGGCAACAATCTCATCCCCCTCCATCAGCGCCGTGTTGCCGCGCGGAATCGTAATCAAAGAATCCCGCATCAGATAAATTAAAACGCAATCCTCCGGCAGATTCAGGGATTGAACGGTCGCGCCCGAACGGGACCAATGCTCCGGCAGCTTATATTCATTGATGCTCGCATCACTGTTGTTGATATCCGCCACCAAGCGCACCGCCGCGCCCTCCACCTCATGTTCAATCATCCCAGCGATAATCCGGGTGGGGGACATCGTGATATCCACGCCGAGCTTCTTCATGATATCCATATTCTTGGGGTTATTGACCCGCGCCACCGTCTGCGGAACGTTAAACTGCTGCTTTGCAAGCTCGCAGGCGATCAGGTTATCCTCATCCTTGCCAGTTACGGCGATCAGCGTATCACACTTCCCCGCGCCGCCGCGCGCGAGCGTTTCCACCATGGTTCCATCCCCGCAGATCACGGGAATATCGAGCAAATTTGCAACGCGCCGGCAGTATTCCTTCTCCTTTTCAATCAGGCTGACGCTATAGCCATCCTCCATCAGCGCCTGCGAGAGGAAATAGCCAAGATTACCCCCGCCGACGATCAGTATTTTCCTCATGATAGTATCGATTTCCTTTCCAGGCCGCTTTTTGTGAAAAGAGGCCACAAATATTGCAGAAAACGCGCTTAAAAGGCCCCTTAATCATTGATCTGCGCAAAAATCACGCTGTCGCCTTCCGAAAGAATTAGGTTCTCCGCATTGGTCAGGAACAGCCGCCCGCCTTTGCGGCGCACGGCAAAGGGCATTTCATTTTTACGATGATAAAGCTGGGAGGGCTTGAGCCCCCAATCATGGCGATCCGTGCGCACCTCCTCAAAGGATACGGAGGCGCTTCCAAAATGGAGCATGGAAAATTGCGCATCCTCCTTTGTAATCAGGTCCAGCAGATGGTCGGCCTCATAGCGGGTGGCGCAGATCGTGTGCAGGCCAAATTTGTGGAAAACAGCCTCGCGGGAAGGGTCCAAAATGCGGGTATAAATCGTTTCCACCTGAAAATCGGTCCGTAAAAGCTGCGTGACCATCACGTTGACATTATCCTCCGGCGTGATCACACAGGCAACGTCCGCATTTTCGCAGCCTGCGGAAATCAGCACATCCCGATCCACCGGAACGCCCGCTACCGTGATGCCGTCAAAATTCTCCCCCAACAGGTCGAGCCTGCTTTGATCGCGGTCTACCACCGCAACATCATACCCTCGCCCGGATAAAGCAAGGGCGAGCCTTCGCCCGGTTTTACCCGCGCCGACGATCAGAACATTCATGCCGAATGCGCTCCTTTTTCAACAATCATAAAAATACAGCCGCTGGCTATCCTATGCAGGCTACTATTCATCGCCCTTTTATCAAGCAGAGGGCGGCGAAGCTTGTCTGGCTGCCCGCTTGCGCTGCGCGGCCTATCTGATTTTGTGATTCACGCACACAATACCCGCCTGCGTGATGTCGACAATCCCGTATTCCCCGTTTGCAACAGCGCCGGGGTTCATCAGGTATAGGCCGTCTTCAAAATCTGTCACAGCCCGATGGGTGTGGCCATATAATGCAATGTCGGCCTTACAGGCGCGCGCCTGCTGCCGGAGCTGCCCATCGCCGTATTTTACGTTTTCCGCATAGCCATGCGTAAGATACAGCAGCTTGCCTGCAATCCGCTCCAGTGAAAGGGCGGGCAGCATCGAGCCCCAATCGCAATTGCCCCGCACGCAGATCACGCGCTTCTCCCCGCAGAGGCCCATCGCCTGCTCCATATCGTTTTCGCCATCGCCCAGATGGATGACCACCTGCGCCGCAGGCTGCTGCTGGATTGCGCGATACAGCGCGTAGGAATCCCCATGAGAATCAGAAACTACCAGGAGCCTCATCCGAGCCGACTTCCTTTCATAGAGATCGGGTAAAAGATCGTTCATACTTTCCCCCATCGCAAGCATATTAGTATTATATACACTACAGGTGGTGAATGCAATGATTGACGGAAGAAATCTGAACACCGAACAAATGAAGGCCGCTCTGAAGCATTTGAGTGAAACCTCCGGAAAAGCGGCTTCCGATATCGAGCAGGCAATCAATAGCGGAAACTGGGAAGATTTTGTGCGCAAAAATATGAACCCGACGCAGGCAAAAACGCTCAAGATGCTTTTGGAGGACCGTCAGGCCGCGGATAAGCTGCTTGCCACGCCGCAGGCACAGGCTCTGCTGGAAAAGCTCCTAGATACCAGGCAGCATTTTAACCGGTAACAACCGAAACAGGGGGATTTTGAAAAATGGACGATAAGAACTTAAGCAACCTGATTAACAGCCTCAGCCCGGATGATATCCAATCCTTGCAGAGTGTGGCGCAATCGCTCTTTGGCGGGCAGAACCAGGGCGGCCAGCAGGCCGAACCGACTCAGCAGAACACACCCCTGCCCACGGCCGGTCAAAACGGGGCGGCGGAAGCGCTCGGCGCGCTCTCCGGAATCGATCCGGCAATGATGAAAAAACTGTCTGCCATCATGGGCGCAATGAATGGCGGGGGGAATGATTCCAGAACCGCCTTTATCGCAGCGCTCAAGCCTCTTCTGAGCCCTGAGCGCCGCCATAAGGCGGATGAGGCGCTTCGCATGATGCGGCTGCTGGAAATGCTGCCGATTTTAAGGGATCAGGGGGTGCTTTGATTTGGCGAGGGATTATACATACCAAGAGCTGATGGCCATGCAGGAGGAGGCCACGCAGCGCGTGCGTGAAATGCAGCGCCGCGCCCAACTGACGGCCCAACGCGCGCAGGAGGAATTAGACCGAAAAAAAAGCGAATCTCCCCCCATTTCAGCGCCGCAGGAGGGGCCCCCGCAGGCAAAAGCCGCAGAGCACAGCGCCCATCGGGAGCCGCAGCACCTGCCAACAGGGCTCGCGCCCACAGCGGAAAAAACGGAAGTTGACGCGGATCGTCTTGCTTTTCTAGACAATAAGCCGCAGCATTCACAACCGCCCGCGGGTAAGCCGCGTTCCCCAAAGCATATTTCCCTGCCAGTGGATTATATCCAGGAGAAAAGGGAAACGCCTCTGCCTGTGCAGGAGGAGGAGCCGCACGCCTCCCAAGGCGCTGTGCCGGGAAAGCGCCCTTTGCCGCTGGGCCTGGCGGAGGGTAGCTCCGATCAATCCCTACTGCTCGCGCTGATGCTTTTGTTGAATGGAGAGGGCGCTGATGAGCTGCTATTGCTGGCCCTGCTCTATATTATGATGTAGAGGCCAAAGCTGAAAAAGGGCTGCTGCAAATTACATGGTAATTTGTGGCAGCCTTATTATTATTTTCTGCGGCGCGCCGCATAGGTTGCAAAAAACACCGCCGCGCACAGCAGCACGATCGTTGCGCCGGCCGACGTATTGAAATAAAACGAGGCGATCAAACCGCCCACCCCGCACACCATTGCGATCAGCACGGAAAAAGCCAAATACTGCCGAGAGCTGCGCGCAAGGTTGCGGGCAGCCGCCGCAGGCAGAATGAGCAGGGAGTTGATCAGCAGCACGCCCACCCATTTAATCGAGAGCATCACGACCACTGCAACGAGCACCACAAAAATATTTTCTACCACCGCCGTTTTCACGCCCCGGCTTGCGGCAAGATCCGTGTTGATGCTTAACAGAAGCAGGCGGTTATAAATGATCCCCCAGATTAGAATAACAATTACCAGCGTAATTGCCAGAAGCAAAATTTCCCGCGGCGTAATGCTCAGGATATCGCCGATCAGGTATTGCGAATATTTGGAAAATCCGCCCCCCGCCGATAGGATCACGAGCCCCAACGCAATGGCGGTAGACGAAAACACACTGATCACCGTATCGGCTGAGGCTGTTTTTGCCGATTTTACACGCGTGATCACCAGCGCGAGCAGCACCCCAAATGCAATCATACTAATGAGATCGTTTTGAATGCCCAGCAGCACGCCAAGCGCTACGCCGGTCAGCGCGGAATGGCCCAGCGCATCGGAAAAAAAGGCCATTTTGTTATTGACCGCCATCGTGCCGAGCACGCCGAGCAGCGGCGTGATGAGCAGGATGGCCACAAAGGCATTTTTCATAAAATTGTAATCAAGCCATGAAAAGGGCAGCACAGTTTCGAGGATTTGATAGATTACAGTCATTTCGCCGCCCCCCCTATGCCAAACGCTCCACGGAAGGCTTTGGAATTGTAAACCTCGTCAACCTCACCGGCGCAGAGAATCTTTTTATTGAGCAAAACAGCCCTGTCCGCATGCAGATGAACCAGCTCCAGATCATGCGAAACCATCAGGATCGCCATGTGGTAATCGTGCCGGAGCTGTGAAATCTTCTCATAAAACTGCTCTGATCCCACGGTGTCCACACCAGATACCGGCTCGTCAAGAATCAACAGCTCAGGCGTGGGATAAAGCGCCTGCGCGAGCATCACGCGCTGCAACTCGCCGCCGGAAAGGGCCCCAAGCATCCGGTTCTCCAACCCCTCGCAGCCCGCATCCGCAAGGCTCCTCCGGATTGCCTGCTTCAGCGCGCGCGGCCGGGTAATCCACACCGGGGCCTGTGTGCGCCCGGCCAGCAGAAAATCCATCACGTTCACCGGTGCGCTTCGGTCAAAATCCAGATATTGAGGCACATAGCCAACCGTGATCTCCGAGAGATCCTTCCCATCGTGGGAATGGTAACGGACCGTGCCGGTATGCCGTATCTCGCCCAAAATAGCCCGCAGCAAGGTTGTTTTGCCCGCGCCGTTTACGCCGATGAGAGCTGTCAGCTCCCCACAGTGCATTTCAAAAGAGACGTCCTCCAGCAGGATGTCGCGCCCCTTCTGCACGCCGATCTTTTGTATTTGCACGCTGCAAAGCCCGCAGCCGTTTTCAATCGCCATTTTTTACCGCCTCCACGATCGTTTTCGCATTTTGCCGCATGATGCCCTCATAAGCGGTCAAGCTGTCCTCCCCTTGAGTCACAGGGTTTAGCGTGCAGAGCTTTGCCCCCGTTTCCCGGCTGAGGATTCCCGCCGAGCTGCCCTGATAATTCGGCTCGATAAAAATGGCCCGGATGCCGTGCGAGCGGATCCATTCCACGGTTTCGATCAGCTCCTTTGTGCCCGGCTCCCCGCCATCGTGCGTTTCAATCGCCCCAGCGATGACGAGGCCATACCGCTGCGCAAAATAATCGTACGCCTCGTGGAAGGAGATGATCTCGGCGCCCCGGATGGGGGCGAGCATTTGTGCCAGCTCTGCATCAAGCGAAAGCAAGCGTTTTTCATAAGCGCTCCGGTTTCGCTCAATCTGCGCTTCATTACCTGGCAAAAGCTTTTTCAACCCTGCTGCGATGTTATTGACCTCTGCGATCGCATTCGGCACGGAGAGCCAAACGTGCGCGTTCTCCTCATGCTCGTGCCCCGCATGACCATGCGCCTGCTCCTCTTCATGCTCGTGCTCCGCGTTTTCACAGAGGATTTCAATCCCTTCACTCGCCGTGATCACGGGCAGGGAGGGTAATTGCTCAATCACTTTCTCGAGGAATCCCTCCATCCCTGCTCCGTTAATAACAAACGCATCCGCCGCGCCGAGCGCTTTCATATCCTTGGAGAGCAGTTGATAATCATGCAGGCAGCCTGCGTTCTGTGCCGTCATGTTGACCACGGTTACCCCGCTGATCCCTTCTGTTAAATTGCGTGTGAAGAGATACATCGGGTAGAAAGAGGTGACGATCTGATAATCGCTCTGCAAGTGCTCCACCGGTGTGCAGCCCGAAAAGGCGATCAAAAGAAGGCAGAGCAAAACAGAAAGCAGCGCGAGATGTTTTTTGCTGTTGTTCATAGGGTGCTCCTTATTGCAAGTCATTTGCATTAAGTATAACGAATCGAAGGCGGAAAGTCAAATGATATCCTGATCTTTCACAGTTTTTCCCGCTGTTATACCATCCGGCAGAATTCTTCGGTTAAAACGCGATTGATTTCCCTTCTTTTTGGGGTATCGCAGTGCGCTTTCCGGCACTTTCTCCAATTGCGCATATCTCTGAATTATGCTATCATATAAAGGTTTTAGGAAGGCAGCCCCTCCCTTGGCACAGGCAGGCTCGACTGCCCGGCAGAGAAAGGATGGTCTTATTTCATGAAAAAGGTTTTGGTTCTTTTCGGCGGCGTATCGAGCGAGCATGAGGTATCCCTCGTTTCGGCGCGCAGCGTCATCCAGAATATTCCGCGGGACCGCTATGAGGTGCTCACCCTCGGCATCACAAAGCAGGGCGAATGGCTACTCTATGAGGGCGATCCGGAAGCCTTACCGGAGGATAACTGGCTCGAATGCGGCAAGCGGACGCCCGCTGTGCTCTCGCCGGACGCCTCTCATCACGGCCTGCTCATTTTTGAAAACGGCGCGGCACGCGTGGAACGTGTGGATGTGGTGTTCCCCGTCCTGCACGGCAAAAACGGGGAGGACGGCACCATGCAAGGCCTTTTGCAGCTTGCGCAGCTCCCCTTCGTCGGCTGCGGCTGCACCGCCTCCGCTATCACGATGGATAAGGCGATCACAAACGCCATGACAGATGTGGCGGGCATTGCGCAGGCAAAGTGGCTCCCCTTGACCCGCGATGGCTATCAAAAAGATGCCGCCGCCCTGCGCCAAAAGGCAATTGGTCGGCTCGGCCTCCCCATCTTTGTCAAGCCCGCCAACGCGGGCTCCTCTGTCGGCGTAGGAAAAGCTCGCAATGAGACGGAGCTGGCCGATGCAATCGAAAAGGCCTTCCTGCATGATGATAAGCTCGTTTTGGAGGAGGGGATCGATGGCATGGAGGTAGAATGCGCTGTGCTCGGCAACGAGAAGCCGAAAGCCTCCACCGTAGGCGAGGTTGTCCCCTGCAATGATTTTTACGATTACGAAGCAAAATATATCGCGGCCGACAGCGAGCTGCACATCCCCGCCCGTCTGCCGGCGGATACGCTCGAGGCGGTGCGCGCCGCCGCCTGCCGCGTTTTCACGGAAATGGGCTGCTCCGGGCTTGCACGCGTGGATTTCTTTGTGCGCAAATCAGATGGCGCGGTGCTTCTCAACGAGCCGAACACCATCCCTGGCTTTACGCCCATCAGCATGTATCCCAAGCTTTGGGAACACACCGGTCTGCCCTATGGCGAGCTGCTAGACCGGCTGATCCAGCTCGCTTTAAAAAAATGGGAGCCGAAGGGTTGACACGCCGCATCCCTACTTTTGCGAAAGGATGTTTATCATTTTGGAAAAAGACGTTATCATAGAAATTGCCGACCAGCACGAAACGGACGGCGACGTCCAAAGCATGTCCATGACCACCGTGGGCTCCCTCTGCGGCACACCGGAGGATTATTCACTGATCTATACGGATCAGGACGGCGAATTGGAGGGCTGCGTTACCACCCTGCATGTGGAAAACGGCCGCCGCGTTACCATGACGAGGACGGGGAGCTACCAATCGGAATTGATTATGGAGCTCGGCCGGCGGCATAACTGCCACTACGCCACGCCCTACGGTGAACTGATGATCGGCGTATTTACTCAAAAGGTGGATTCGTTGATGGATGAGCATGGAGGGAAACTGGAATTCCATTATACGCTCGATTTCAACGCCGGCCTCGCCGCGCGCAACGAGCTTGTAATCACGGTGAAGGAGGCAAATACAGGATGTCAAAACTCGTAAAGGAAACGAAACAGGCACTGCGCCAGGCGGTGCTCGATGCAATGGGAAAGGCAGTGGCGGACGGAGCCCTGCCGCCGGAGCCCATTCCGGCATTCACTGTGGAGGTCCCCGCGGACCGGGCCAATGGCGACTATGCGACCAACGCCGCAATGGCATGTGCAAAGGCTTTCCACATGGCCCCACGCAAAATTGCGGAGGAAGTTTTAGCCCGCATGGATCTTGCGGATACTTTTTTCAGCCGTTGTGAGGCGGCTGGCCCCGGGTTTCTAAACTTTTTCCTGGCGGATAGCTACTATGCCGCCATCTTAAAGGATATCCGCGCCTGCGGCAAGGGGTATGGCCGTTCCGATTTTGGCAGGGGCAAGCGTGTGATGGTAGAATTTGTATCCGCTAACCCAACCGGCCCAATGCATATGGGCAATGCCCGCGGCGGCGCATTGGGAGATTGCCTAGCCGCAGCGCTCGATTATGCGGGATTTGACGTCTGCCGGGAATTCTACGTCAACGACGCGGGCAACCAGATCGAAAAATTTGCTCTCTCGCTGGAGGTGCGTTATCTTCAGCATTTTCTGGGAGAAGATGCGATCGAATTGCCGGAGGATAGTTACCACGGCGATGATATCCGCGTGCGCGCAGAGGAGTTCGCCGCGGTTTTCGGAGACCGGTATGTAAATGCGGACGAGGCCGAACGCCGGCAGGCGCTGGTTGATTTCGCTCTGCCGAAGAATATTGCCGGCATGCAGGAAACGCTCGCCAAATACCGCATTCAGTATGACAATTGGTTCTATGAGAGCACCGTCCATCAGGATGGAGAATTGGCAGAAACCATTGAGCTGTTTCGCCAGGCCGGTCTCACCTATGAAAAAGACGGCGCGCTTTGGTATAAAGCAACCGAACGCGGCGCCGAAAAGGATGAGGTGCTCGTGCGTGCCAACGGCAACCCGACCTATTTCGCCGCCGACGTCGCCTACCATCGCAACAAACTGGTAAAGCGTGGCTACGATCAGGCCATCGATATCTGGGGCGCGGATCACCACGGCCACGTCGCCCGCATGAAGGGCGCGCTGGAGGCGATTGGGATCGACCCCAACCGGCTGGACGTTATCCTGATGCAGCTTGTGCGGCTTGTCAGCGGCGGCGAGGTGGTGCGGATGTCCAAGCGTACAGGGAAGGCGATTACTCTGACTGATCTGCTGGACGACATCCCGGTCGATGCAGCACGCTTCCTTTTTAACTTGCGCGAGCCCGGCTCCCAAATGGAATTTGATCTTGATCTAGCCGTTGAGCAAAGCGCGCAAAACCCCGTGTATTACTGCCAATATGCGCACGCGCGCATTTGCAGCATCTTGAAAAAGCTCGCTTCAGAGGGCGTTGCCCCGCGGGAGTGCACGGGGCAGGAGCTTTGCCTGCTAGCTACCCCGGAGGAACGGGCGCTGATCCGCCATCTGGCCGCTCTGACGGATGAGATCGTCCTCTCCGCCAAGAATTATGATCCCGCGCGGATCACCCGTTATGTAATCGAGCTGGCCACGCTTTTTCACAAATTTTATAACGCTTGCCGCGTCCGCGTAGAGGATGAGGCGCTCATGCAGGCGCGAATTTATCTTTGCATCTGTGTGCGGGATACGATCCGCAATATTTTAGAAATGCTTAAGATTATGGTCCCAGAAAGCATGTAATTCGATCCTTTACCAAACGACCGGGGCGAAAAATGCCGCTCCGGTCGTTTTTTGTTTTTCCATACCCTATAGAAAAGGCTCATTTTACTGCTGCTGCCCTTTTAAAATTTTTTCCGCGACGGCGCGCAGCTGCGCCTCATCCGTAATTTGGATGCCTGTCTGCGCAATCGTTTCCTGCACGAAAACAGGTAGCGTTTTGAAATACTGATTGAGCTTTTGATCTTCCCATACGGGCGTTGGAATTTGATCCATCGGAATCCCTCCATTTTCTTTGTCTTTCTAACCATCTGTATTCCGTATTATTAACCAAAAAACTCAAAAAAAACGCCCGGCGTAAAAAAACGCCCGGCGCAAAAAAGCGCACGGACGTTTTTTGTTAACGAATTCTAAAAGCTCATTCCACCGGGATAAACGCCTTATGCACCGCTGCCACCGCACGGTCGGCATCCTTTTCATCGATCAGAACGGAGATCTTGATCTCGCTTGTCGCGATCATTTGGATGTTAACATCAATTTCATACAGCGCTTCAAACATCTTCGCTGCCGTACCGGGGTGTGTTTCCATGCCCGCGCCGACAACGCTGATCTTTGCCACCTGATTATCCGTTACGATCTCCTTGCCTGCCAACTCCTCAAAAGAAGTGGAGAGAATCTCGGCAACCGTTTCGCCATTGTCCCGGCTGACGGTAAAAGAAATATCCTTTGTGCCATCACGGCCGACGGATTGCAGAATAATATCCACATTGATACCCTTTGCTGCAAGTTTGCTGAAAATTTTAAACGCGATGCCCGGCACATCCGGCACGCCGATGATGGAGACACGCGTCACATTTGTGTCCTTCGTAACCCCTCTGACCAGCATCTTTTCCATTTTGGCAACCTCCTTCACAATTGTGCCCGGCACCCTCTTGAGACTGGAGAGCACCTCTACCTCAACATTATATTTTTTCGCCATTTCTACAGACCGGTTATTGAGCACCTGCGCGCCGAGCGTGGCAAGTTCCAGCATCTCGTCATAGGTGATCTCCTTAAGCTTCTTCGCGCCCTCAATCTTACGCGGGTCGGCGGTGTATACGCCCTCAACGTCCGTAAAAATCTGGCAGCGCTCCGCATGCAGGGAAGCGGCAAGCGCAACGGCGGTCGTATCCGAACCGCCGCGGCCAAAGGTTGTCACATCGTCATATTTATTGAGGCCTTGGAAGCCCGCAACCACAACAATATTTTTGCGCCCAATCTCTGCGCGAAGGCGATCGGTTTTGATGGATTTAATGCGGGCGTTGCCATAGGCAGAGCTCGTTTGGAAACCTGCCTGCCAGCCCAGCAACGAAATGACAGGGAACCCAAGCTTTTCAATCGCCATCGCCAGCAGGGAGGCGGACATCTGCTCGCCGGCAGTGAGGAGCACATCCATCTCGCGCTTGGAGCCCTTCGGATTAATTTCAGCCGCCTTTTCGATCAGGTCGTCTGTTGTATCGCCCTGTGCGGATACAACGACCACTACATCGTTTCCCTCGCTGTAGGTCTGCGTGACGATCTGCGCAACGTTGCGAACCTTATCGGCATTCGCAACAGAGCTGCCGCCAAATTTTTGTACAATGAGTGCCATTGCAATACCCTCCTATAATCAATAATCCGTCATCCGGATCACGGATTGCAGCGTAAGCCCGTTGATCCCGGCAAGCTTCGCCTGCAATTCCCGCTCCGTATCCTGCGGTGTGATAAATGCAATTTCATCTGCCGGCGCATCCTCGCAGTGTAGCGCCGTGATCTCGCCAAACGCTTTCCGGGCAGCTTCCAATGCCTGGTCCGGCTTGCTTGCCTGCGCACGGATATAAAGCGCCGTGCGCATATCGCGATAATCGGCCACATAGCCCTCTTCGCTGCTGCCCCAGCCGAAAAGCTTTTTGCGGTTGAGATGCTTTGCACAGTCGATCACATCGGCCACAACCGCGCTTGCTGTTGGCATTTTACCTGCTCCGCGGCCATAAAACACCACGTCGCCAATCGCATCCCCACGCACAAGGATCGCATTGAATACATCGTCCACTCCGGCAAGCTGGCTATGCCGATCCACAACCGCTGGGCTGACCATTGCGCTAATGCGCCCGTTCTGGAGCCTCTTTGCCCGGCCGAGCAGCTTGATCACGCCGCCCCAAGCGCGAATATATTCCACATCCCGCAAATGGATTTTGGTAATGCCTTCCGTATAAACGCCATCCGGATACACATGCTTACCAAATGCCAGAGATGCCAGAATGCAAATCTTGCGGCAGGCGTCAATGCCTTCGATGTCGGCCGTCGGGTCTTTTTCCGCATATCCGTTTTCCTGCGCCAGGCGAAGTGCGTCTTCAAAGCTCATTTGATCCTCAATCATGCGGGTCAGGATGAAATTCGTCGTGCCGTTGAGGATCCCGGCAATCTCGTCAATTTCATTGGCTGCCAGGCACTGGCTGATCGGCCGGATAATCGGGATTCCTCCGCCAACGCTTGCCTCAAAGAGGAAATTGACGTTGTTTTCTTCAGCGGCCTGAAGCAGTTCGTACCCTTTCGCCGCTACAAGCTCCTTATTGGAGGTGACCACGCTCTTCCCCGCCTTGAGGCAGGCGAGCACATATTCATACGCCGGATGCAGGCCGCCCATCGTTTCAACAACGATCTTAACTTCCTCATCCTGTAGAATCTTTTGAAAATCCTTGGTGAATTTTTCTTCATTTGGGTCGCCCGGAAAGTCGCGCAGGTCAAGGATGTACCTGATCTCCATCTCGGTTTGGGTGCTTCTGCGCACAATGCTGCCATGGTTCTTGCCAAACAGCTCCACTACGCCCGAGCCGACCACGCCATACCCCATTACCGCTACATACATGTGTGACAACTCCTTTAACATTCCGCGGGAAAATTCAGTAAACTAGAGAATCTCAGAATATTTTATCATAAAGCGGCGGCATAATAAAGGGAGAATTTCAACTTTTTTCTTTTCTGCTCTACATACGTCAGAACCGTAAGCTGGAGCAGAGAAAAATGAGAGAATTTTGTAACATATTTTTAATTGTATTCATACCCCAGCTGTTATAGAATACAAATAACCTGTTTTTTCAGCAAAAAGGGGCGATGCTTTGCCGGTTTGCGCCTCTTGTGCCCCTAAAACTGCCGTTGCCCCCTTGGCCGCGGCCATCAAGGATGTGGTGTCATGACGAAAATTGAAAAACGCAGGCGTTTTATCATCAACACCGTCTATTTTGCGATCATATTGGGCCTCTTTTACTTTTTCATGCGGTTTGCCTTCTGGACGTGCTTCCCCTTCATTTTGGCCTTTTTTATTGCAATGGCCTTACAGCGCCCCGTCAACTGGATCACAAAAAAAACCCCGCTGAAAAAGGGGCTTGTTTCCGGACTTGCCGTTTTGCTTGCGCTCACGGCGATCATGGCGGTGCTTGCACTGATCGGCGTTCGGATTGTGGATGAACTACGGGGCTTTATTTCCTTGATTACGGCAAAGCTTGATAATCTACCCGTTTTTCTCAAACAGACAGAGGCCTGGATTTTAGAAAATATTCACTTCCTGCCGGACAGCATTGAAACCATGGCGGCCAACAGCATCCGTGAGCTTTTTCACGACTTGGAAACCGGCGCCGCAAATGGCAGATTGAATATCGACCTCTCTATCCTCTCCTCTCCGCTTTCCGGCGTATGGAATACGGCAAAGCAAATCCCCTCTATTTTTCTTGCCACTTTGATTTCGATTATCGCCTGCTGCTTTATGACGGCGGATTATGACCGCCTCGTTAACTTTGTAAAACGCCAGCTGCCTAGGGAGCGCAGAGAGGCGCTCAGTGCCTCTAAACAGCTTCTTTTCTCTTCCATGTTTAAAATGCTCCGGGCCTATTTGCTCATTATCCTGATCACTTTTGTCGAAATGACCATTGGCCTGGGTATTTTAAAGCTGGCGGGTTTATATGAGAGCAGCTATATCCTTGCTATCGCCCTTCTGACAGCGATTGTAGATATTCTCCCTGTGTTGGGAACAGGCACCGTCTTAATCCCATGGGCTGTTTATTCCCTCTGCACGGGCCGGGTGGGGTTTGGCATCGGCCTTATTGTGATCTATGTGGCGATCTCTGTCATCCGGCAAATCATCGAGCCGAAGCTCGTGGCCGGTCAACTCGGTCTTCCCCCGGTCGTGACGATCGTAGGCATGTATATTGGGCTGCAACTGTTCGGTTTTATTGGCCTGTTTTTGGTTCCGTTGACGCTGATTATGCTCAAACTGCTCAACGATCAAAACCTGATCCATCTTTGGAACAGGGGCGATGCGGCGACCTCCCCTCCAAAATCGCCGGAGCCTGGCCCTAATGGCGGGGGCGATACCACCCTACCACCGGATAAGCCCGTGAAATAATGTGACTTTTCAATTTTTTTCAGAAAATGATTGAAAACGAGCCGCAAAGATTGTATCTCTACAATTTTTGCGGCGTATTTTTTCAGCCTCTTCCATGAGAAGGAAAATATTCCATTCCGGATTTTTCATTGCATATGGGTATAAAAATTTCCACGGCGCAGATACTATTTTTGCCTCAGACGGCGGCGGGTGTTGTTTCCCGCCCTGTTCCAAATGTTATCTGCCGGGCTGCACGGCGGCAGTCAGGGAAAATTATAATGGAGGAGTTATCTATACTATGAAAGCCACTGGAATTGTAAGAAGGATCGACGACTTGGGACGCGTGGTCATTCCAAAAGAAATTCGCCGCACCATGCGGATTCGTGAGGGTGATCCGCTTGAAATATATACGGATGCGGACGGTGAGGTGATCTTTAAAAAGTATTCCCCCATCGGGGAGCTTTCTTCCTTCACCGGCCAGTATGCGGAGGTTCTTTCCCGCAGCACCAATTTGCCCGTTCTCATTTGCGACAGGGATCATGTCATCGCCTGCGCAGGAATTCCAAAGAGGGAAGCGGTAGACCGGCGGATTTCCGCTAACTTGGAATCGCTCATGGAAAAACGCTCGAATTTTGTCTATAGCGGATCGGGCGAATCGCTTCGTCCGGTGGAAGGGCTGGAACGCATGGCCGGGATTGCCTATCCGATCATTGGGTCGGGCGATGTGTCCGGCGCCGTCGTGCTCCTGATGGCGGAAAATGGCGCTACGGCCCCATCCTCAACCGAGATCAAACTCATGCAAGTTGCCGCCTCCTTCCTCGGCAAGCAGATGGAGGAATAACCCGGCTATTTCAAAAGATCAGAGCGCGCTGCAAAGGTGATGCCAAAGCAGCGCGCTCTTTCTCTTTCCCTCCCCCAATCGAACCCGTTGGGAGAAGGCGGGGCCATCTATCTAAAATGCGCCATGTGCCTATCGGCTGTCCCCGGCTCCCCTGTGGACGGATCAACCGCCACCGGAGGACGCATCGGCGCTTATTGTTATCCCCGATTACAGTCTATGCCTCTCCCCCCGCGTTAGCGACTGTTCTTCTCGCCCATCATCCGGTGTGTTTTGTCCCATTTTTGAAAATTGGAACGAAAACAGCCTTCTTTTCCCTTTCTTTCTCAAAATCATAGGCCAAAAAGAAATCTCCGTTAATTTGCTCACTGCAATTGATTTCTTTTTCGTTCTCCCCTATAATGAAGCGTAACCTTTTTCAGAGGAAGGGATGGATTTTAACGTGAAAAAAAAGATCCTTGGCATTGCTTTTGCCGATGAGATGGAATACGCCCCATTTTTGACCTATGCGCAGCAGCAAGGCTTCCAGGCGGAGGAAAAACGCGGAAACGCCGGCCTTGTGATGGAGCTTCAAGAAGGTGATCGTCAGCTGGAAATTCACGCCGTACAGTGCGGGATCGGGAAGGTGAACGCAGCGAGCGCCGTTTCCTTTTTAATTGCAGATAACGGCGCGCAGATGGTCTGCAACGCAGGCCTCTCCGGCGCGGTCTCCGGGCTGCGGCGAGGTGACCTCGTAGCCGGGGCAACCTATGTGGAATGCGATTTTGATCTCAGCGCTATCGGAATACCGGCCGGCCAGAAGCCCGGGCAGGAATGGGTTTATCAGGCGGATAAAACGCTTCTGCGCCTAGCGCTTGCACACCCTGGCCTGCAAGAAGGAAAATTAGGCACCGGAGATTTCTTTTTAACGGACGTCGATCGCAAAAGGGACTATATTGAGCGCTTTGGCATCACCGCCTTTGATATGGAAACCGCAGCGATCGCCTCTGTTTGCCACAAATGCGGAATTCCCTTTATATGCCTGCGTAAAATATCGGATGATGCTGACGACTCTGCCACGGAACAATACCGGGAAATGAATGAACGGGCGGAAGATACGCTAACCAACGTGCTGCAAGATCTTTTTCACCGCATTCTAACGGAAGATGCCCTTTGGAACTGAATCTTCCATACAACAATAGAGGGAAACGCGTGAAGCTGCGTTTCCCTCTATTGTTACTATATGAAAAATTTACACCGTTGCCGCCCTTTTCAGCGCCGTATCGCCTGGGGTGCGGCGGCCGGAATCATCTGATAAATTTTATCATCACCATCCACCATGCTGATCGGCACCTCCGGTGCCAGCAAGTGAACATCTTCTACAAAATGCGCGCTGTTTTCCCGCGGGAATCCCATTACGATATTGACAGCGCCCTCCTTGACAGCGTGTACTGCGGCAGTAATCGCGGGGCTGTCGTTAAAATAAATCGTCATCTCCGCATTCACTGCCTTTGCCTGCTGGTGCAAACGCTCAAGCGTATCAGAGTTTGGCTGGAAGCACTCCTCCATCCGCTGTACGCTGACAACCTGCAACGGTACTCCTTCGCCATCCGCGATCTTTTTACCCGCCCGAATCAGCCGCTCACAATCGGGTTGGCTGGTCACGCACACCAACACGCAAGCTTTCTTTGACATGGACTCACCTCCTTCTTGCTTCCTTCAAGGTACATCCATATCATACCGCTGATATGTTGCGGGTTTTGTAAAAAACAATGACGAAAGTATAAACTTCTCTGCCCATTTTTCACAATTTTTCAACATAAGTTTCATGCATAGTGACCAAATCTTGCCTTATGATTCCTGAATGGCAGAAATAACCGTTTGATTCTCCCGATCGGATGGCACAAGGCCGATGTAGCTTTTGCCAGCATTTAGATGAAGCTCTGACCCATCGGAAGCATACAGCTTCAGCGGGCTGGCAGGCGTGTTCCCCTTTTTCCAAGTGATCTGCTCGTACGTGCCGTTTGATGCATAAATTCCGTTGCCTCCAGTTAAATCCATATCAATGCACCCACTCGCATCCCCCATGCTTTTGACCGGGCAATAGAGCACAAGCACATTGGTCACTTCCATCTGTTTGCCGCCATCCTCCGTCATTGGCTGGCCATTCAAGAAGTTCTGATAATGCCCGGAGGCCGCATCATACCGGAACGTATGTTGATAAGCATTTGAGAAGGAGAAGGCCACGCTTTCACATGTGCCGCCGGAAAGGCTTCTAGGCTTACCCTCTTGCGCAAATACAAAGGGAGCTCGGTTCGCCTGATTGGCCTCGCTCCTAAGGTTGAGCCTTTCGAATGCCTTCGCAAGCCGCTCTCCATCCGTGCATCCAGTATGTTCCATGCCCACATTTCGGGTACGATCCCGATAAAAATAGGTATTTGAATAGGTCATCCCATCAATATCGTCTACATTGCGCTGCTTAAGCGCATCATAGGCATACACACTTCCACCCCAATGCACAAAAACAGCATCGAGTCCCTCCGCTATCTCTAGAAAATCGTGCCGTGCGCTACGCACCGAACCAATTTTGGGGATGCTCTGCACATCCGCAAAAAGCCACATCATTCTAGTGATGCCGCCCTCCGCCAGGCCCTCCAATACAATATCCGGCGCACACAGCCCCCACTGCGGGCGGGCTGCGGGCGCATTGTTGATCATCACCGCCACTGGGCGCCGGCCTACCGCCGCCTCCCGAAAGCCAGACAATCCAGTCAACGGGTTCACCGTCTGTTGCGTTTGCGCCTGTTGAGAACCCTTTGGCACAGTGGAGCCTTCAAGCTCCTCCCCATTCCCGCAAGCGGAGAATCCGATGGCCATCGCAGCAAAGAAAAGGACCGCCGCGCAGAAGGCGCGCGCCCTTTTTCCCATCATCTTTTCACAGTCCATAACGATTCATCCCTTCACCGGAGCCGCTTAGCAAATACCCCGCCACGTGCCGAAGCGACCCTTCATTTTTCAATCCTTTGCTATCTATTATAGCGGTTCCACGGCTTGGGTCAAGAATGAATCCTGTCAAATAGAGAAAATAACTGCAACACGATTGCTCTCGTGAGCGGCACTATCTCTGTTTTGTGTGATTACAACAAGCTTTGCCTTGTTTCCGCCTATCGTGGAGAGGATGTTCCGGCAAAAAACTTTTGGCAAAGCGCATGCTATAGGCCCTCGTAGCATCGCCTCTCCCCGGGAAATATGCTTGGAAAGAGATAAATGTCACACCGGAAATGCCGATGCGCTTTTCGCAAGTTAGGCGCCGTGAGCAATAGAACGATAACTTCGTACGGCGCTATTTCTTTTCGATTGGAATCCAGACCTCGTAATATCTATTTTTATTCCGCTGATCATGATCCGTCCAGAGGTGCAGCACCTCAATGACCAGATCCCCCCTTTGCCTGTAGCCGGAGCTGGGCAGCCATGCGTCAAAAATCAATTCCTCAAGCTTTGGGAACTCCTCCCAGGCAAGCCCTCCGGGTTCTGTTTGAAAGGCTGCATAAGCCCCAGCCGGAATAATTTGCTTTTCGAGCGTATTTTTTTGCACGCTTGTTTCTGGGCGCGCAATCATATAGTTCCCATTTTTCCAAATGCCGTACCAGATACCGTCATAAGCATGGTTAGACGGTTGATTCCAATGCCCTTCACAAATCCGCCCTGGAACATCGTCACAATCATCCGCCCACATAATATGCCGCAGCTCTTCTCTGGTTTTGTAGCCCTGCCCGTCAAACGGTTTGGAAACACCATAAAGTGTGGTTTGCTCCAGTTCAAGCATTCTAAAATTCATTTCTTCCGCTCCCTTAATCCTTATGTGAAAGGAAACCGGCGGATATATCTTCAATGGCTGACGCGAATCCCGTGCCTGCGTGGGAGTGAGCCCGTGCTGCTTCACAAACGCTTTTGTGAAGGAATCGGCGCTATCATAGCCGTATTTCACCGCGGCATCAATCACCTTGATGTTTGACTCGCGCAACTCATATGCCGCGAGAGACAAACGCCTGCGGCGTATATATCCATTCAGTGTCATTCCGGTCATATAGCTAAAAAAACGCAGAAAGCTATCCTGCGTGACGCATGCGATTTGCGCAAGTTCCTTCAGAACGACCTGGCCACACAGATTGGTTTCAATATATGCCGCCGCATCGTTGAGCTGTTGAAGAATATCCACCTGCTCACCTCCGCTTATAATTTTATCAAAAGCTTAAATTTTTGTCCGTCTTTTTCAGGGCAGAATGGAAAGGAATGCTTGAAGAGATGCTTCGGCTGACCAACAGATGCATCATCCAATTTGCCCGTTTAAAACTGATGGAATAATCGTCAATAAAAGAAAGGTTGATAAAATAGCCTTCTTCATTCGCCCTGTGGTAGGAGACGTTTTCTCGGGGGCGAGAAAACGCCCTCCATCCCATAGGCGGATGAAGGGCAATTTCACCATAAAACATTCAATTCCGTGTTGACTGGGATCACACCAGCCACAGCCCCTATTCTTTCAACAGGGCAACCATAACAGCCTTCTGCGCGTGCAGCCGATTTTCCGCCTCATCGAAGATTTCCGCCGCATGGGCCTCCAGCACCTCCGCCGTGATCTCCTCACCGCGGTGGGCAGGCAGGCAGTGCTGCACCATGCAGCCTTCGTTCGCAGCTCCCAACAGCTTCTCATTCACCTGATAAATCCCCGCAAAAGCGGCGCGGCGCTGCTCTGCCTCGCCCTCTTGGCCCATGGAGGCCCACACGTCGGTAAAGATCACGTCCGCATTTTCCGCCGCCTTCATCGGATCGCGCTCAAGCGTAAAGCCGCCGTTTTCCGCTGCAAAATCCAGCACTTTCTGATCCGGGTCATAGCCCTCCGGGCAGGCAACGCTCACCTTCATCCCAGTTTTCAAACCGCCGACGATCAGAGAATTCGCCATGTTGTTGCCGTCGCCAATATAGCACATTTTGAGGCCTTCTAAACGGCCTTTGTGCTCCCGCACAGTCATCAGGTCGGCAAGCACCTGGCAGGGATGGCAAAAATCTGTCAGGCCGTTGATAATCGGGATCGAACCATATTCGGCGAGCGCCTCCACTTCCTCCTGCGCGAAGGTGCGGATCATGATGCCATCGAGATACCGGGAAAGCACCCGCGCCGTATCCTGCACTGGCTCGCCACGGCCGATTTGCAGATCGCGTGCGCTTAAAAACAGCGCGCTGCCGCCGAGCTGGAACATGCCCGCTTCAAAGGAAACACGCGTGCGGGTCGAGGATTTCTGGAAGATCATGCCCAACGTTTTGCCCTCCAAATGGCGGTGCGCTATGTGGTGGCTGCGCTCATATTTGAGCTGGTCGGCAAGATTTAAAAGCTCCAAAATCTCCTCTGTGGACAGATCGAGCATTTTCAGCAAATGTTTCATGAAATCATTCCTTTCCGGGCAATTTTATTATTTCTCCGTGAGCACTTCCTTCAAAATGGCAATGCCCTGTTCCAATTCCTCCTGCGAGATTGTCAGGGGAGGCAGCAGGCGGACGAGCGTTTTCGCCGTGAGCACCAGCAGCCCCCTTTCCACACAACGAGCAGCAACCGCTTTGGCCTGCTTTGTTTGAAGCACCAGGCCAAGCATCAGGCCCATCCCTCGGATTTCTACGATTTCATCACATTTGGAAAGCGTATCCCGCAGGAACGCGCCCCTTTGGCGCACCTGCTGAAAGAGCGGCTCCTCCATGCGGGAAAGCACCTCGCACACCCCCGCGCAGACGATTGGGTTGCCGCCAAAGGTGCTGCCATGTGTGCCTGGCCCCATCACAGCGCCGAGCCTCTCCACACACAGGCAAGCCCCCACCGGCAATCCTCCGCCGAGGCCTTTGGCGCTCGTCAGAATATCCGGCCGCACACCGAAATGCTCCCATGCATAGAGCTTGCCCGTCCGGCCCACGCCGGTCTGCACCTCGTCGAAAATCAGGAGGATATCCTTTTCCCGGCAGAGCTCTGAAGCCTTGTGCACAAAATCCGCATCCAGCGGCTGCACGCCTCCCTCGCCCTGCACCGGCTCCATCATCACGGCACAGACGGTCTCGTCGATCGCTGCCTTCAGCGCGTCAAGATCATTTGCCGCAGCATAACGGAAGCCCGGCGGAAAGGGATCAAAATACTGATGCAGTTCATCCTGCCCGGTTGCGGTGAGCGTTTCCATCGTGCGGCCGTGGAAGGAATTTTTCAGCGTGACGATCGTCGAGCGGCCCGCCCCATAGGTATCAAAGCTATATTTGCGCGCGAGCTTCATCGCGCATTCATTCGCCTCTGCTCCGGAATTTGCAAAAAACACACGCGCAAAACCAGATTTTTCGCATAACAGCTTCGCCGCCTGCGCAATCACCGGGTTGTAATACAGGTTTGATGTGTGTGCGAGCTTTGCCGCCTGCTCTGCAATCGCCTGCGCCCAAGCCGCATCGCCATAGCCCAGGGAACTAACGCCGATCCCGGCGGTGAAGTCCAGGTAGCTTTCCCCTTCCGGGCCAAAGAGCTGCGCGCCCTTCCCCTCCACCAAAGCGGCGTTAAAATGCGCGTAGGTAGGCATCAAATATTGATCCGCCGTTTGTTTGGTCTCTTCATATGTCATAAAAAACCGTTCACCCTTTCGCATAGGATCGCCTTTCTTAGATAAACATCGTTCCTACCCCTTCATCGGAAAACAGCTCGATGAGCAGGGAATGCGGGATGCGCCCGTCCACAATATGGGTGCGGTGCACGCCGCGCCGCACTGCTTCCACACAGCACTCGATCTTGGGGATCATGCCGCCGGAAATGATGCCCTGGTTCTTCAGCCCCGGCACATCGCTGACGTTGACGACCGGAATGAGCGTTCCCTCATCCTCCTTATCCCGCAGGAGGCCGCGCACATCCGTCATCAGCAGCAGTTTTTCCGCATGCAGGCAGGCCGCGATGCGTGCCGCTGCCGTATCGGCGTTAATATTATAAACATCCTCCCCATATCCGCCGCCAATGGTGGAGATGACGGGGATATAGCCGGTCTTTAACGCATCGTTGATCGGCGTTACGTCAACGCTCTCAATTTCGCCTACGAAGCCGAGATCCTCGCCTGAATGCTTCACCGCGCGGATCATACCGCCGTCCAGCCCGCATAACCCCAACGCCTTGCCGCCGTGCGCGCCGAGCAGCTGCACGAGATCCTTATTGACCTTGCCCGCGAGCACCATCTGCACCACGTCCATGGTTTCCCGATCCGTATAGCGCAGCCCTCCCACAAAGCGGCTTTCCTTGCCCAGCCGGTCGAGCATAGCGTTAATCTCCGGGCCGCCGCCATGAACGAGCACCACATGGATTCCTACAAGGGAGAGCAGGACGATATCCGTCATCACAGCGTCCTTGAGCCCCTCGTTAATCATTGCATTGCCACCATATTTGATGACAATCGTTTTCTGATAATATTTCTGGATATATGGAAGCGCCTGCACCAACACCTGCGAGCGCTCAAAATTGGATATCTCCATATGTGCCGCCACCCTCTTTTTAAAACCGTCCTCTTATTTCTCCTTTACCGCCCTATTAGGTGCGGTAATCCCCGTTGATTTTCACATAATCGTATGTCAGGTCGCATCCAAAAGCCTCCGCATGCGCCTCGCCGTCGTGCAGGCGCACATCGATCTTGATTTCCTCCTCCAGGAGGACTTGCTTCGCCCGCTCTTCGCTGAAGGGAATGCCCGCTCCGTTCTGGCATACCTCCACACGCCCTGCGGGGGAGGCGAACGATACATCCGCCTTCGTCACATCAATCTCCGCGCCCGCATACCCCATCGCGCACAGCACACGGCCCCAGTTTGCGTCCGCGCCGAACATCGCCGTTTTCACAAGCGAAGAACAGATCACGCTTTTTGCCACCGTGCGGGCGGTGTCCTGGTCCTTTGCGCCGCTGACCTCGCATATCACCAGCTTCGTCGCGCCTTCGCCGTCGCGCGCCATCTCCCGCGCAATGCGGATGAGGAGGGTGGAAAGCATCTGTGTAAACAGCGCAAAATCCTCATTCTCCGAAACGATCTCCCGGTTCTCCGCCTTGCCGGAGGCCAGAATGCAGGCCATGTCATTGGTTGAGGTGTCGCCGTCAATGCTGAGCATATTGAAGCTGTCCGCCACCGCAGCCGACAGCGCCTTTTGGAGCATCGGGGTTGAGATCGCCACGTCCGTCGTAATAAAGCAGAGCATGGTCGCCATATTGGGATGGATCATGCCGGAGCCTTTTGAGATTGCCCCGATGGTGCATCCTTTACCGCCGAGCATAAAGGTAAGTGCAAATTCTTTTTTACGGGTATCCGTCGTCATGATCGCCTGTGCCGCATGGTCGGAGCCCGCCTTGGAGAGTTCCCCGATCAGCTGCGGCATCCCCTGCTCCACCGGGCTGAGGTCAAGCGGTTGGCCAATCACTCCCGTGGAGGCTACAATGACGTCCGTTGGAGCGATCCCAAGCGCCTTGGCCGTGATTTCACACATGCCCCGCGCTTTTTCAACGCCATCTGCATTGCAGGTGTTTGCAATGCCGCTGTTGCACACCACGGCGCGCGCTTTGCCATCCGCCAAGTTCTGCTTCGTCACGGTGACTGGCGCGCCGCACACCAAGTTCTGCGTGTAAACGGCGGCTGCATTGCACAGGCAGTCCGCTGAAATCAACGCGAGGTCGCGCTTCGATTTGTTTTTTCGAATTCCACAGTGAACGCCTGCCGCAGTAAAGCCTTTTGCCGCGGCAACCCCACCGGGGATAAATGAGCATGTTACCATTGATAGAACCATCCTTCCTGCCTAGGTTAATCCTTATGCTTCCTGCGGAACAGCGCAAGGCCGCCGAACCCGCTGATAATCGCCATATAAAAGCCTAAGTTGTAGAAAAAACCCGTGTTGTTTGCCTCATAGATCTGATAATCGCCAAACAGGGAGAGCACCAGGGAAACCGGCGCGATCCAGCCGTGCCAGATGCCTGTGAAGAAACCGGCGGCATCTGCGGAAGCCACTCGGTGCGGCACGCAGCCACCCAGCAAAAACAGCATGCAGAGCACCAGCAAAACAATTGCGGCCCATTGTCTTTTTTTCATGGCAGGTTCCATCCTTTCCTGAACGGCAGCCTTCCGGCCTGCCGTATTTTAAAAACAGGTGGGAATCATATGAAGCCCCGTATCCTCCGGCAGGCCAAACAGCAGGTTCATATTCTGCACCGCCTGACCAGCCGCGCCCTTGACCATATTATCAAGCGCGGAAACGACGATCAGCGTCCCCGTCCTGGGATCAAGGTGCAGAGAAATATCGCAAAAATTGCTGCACCGCACATTGCGCAGGTTTGCGGTTTTCCCCGCATCCAGCACACGGACGAACCGCTCAGCATGATAAGCATTTTGGTAGGCCTCGCGCAGCTTCGCTTGTGTTACGCCCTCCTTCAGGCGGGCATACATCGTAGAGATAATCCCCCGGTTGAGCGGCAGCAGGTGCGGCACAAACACAACCTGGAGCTTTTCACCGGCCACGCTGGAGAGCGTCTGCTCGATCTCCGGCGTGTGGCGGTGCGCCGCAATCTTATAAGGGGAGAACGCCTCATTACAATTAGGAAAATGCGCCGTCTCACTGGGGGAACGGCCGGAGCCTGTCACGCCGGATTTCGAATCGATCACAATCCCCTGCGGCTCGATGAGCCCTTCCCGCAGAGCGGGCGCAAGCCCCAGTGCCACGCTGGTGGGGTAACAGCCAGGGTTTGCAAGGATTCGGGCCTTTTGTATCTCCGCCCGAAACAGCTCCGGCAGCGCATAAACTGCCTGGCTATGCAGCTCCTGATGCGTATAGGCCCCGCCGTACCACTGCGCATAATCCGATTCTTCCTTCAGACGGAAATCCGCGCCGAGATCAATAAAGGCCACATCCTTCTCCGCGCACTGCGCCGCGAATTCCTGTGAAATTCCATGCTGCACACAGGCGAAGATAACGTCGCTCTTCTCGATCGCCTCCTGCGCGGAGCAGCAAGGCAGATCGCACAGCCCGTAAAGGGAGGGGTACACCTCGCTAACCGCCTTTCCCTCAAAGCTAACCGAGCTGACGGCCGCAAGTTCCGCCTGCGGATGATTTAACAAAATCCGGATCAGCTCAACGCCCGCATAGCCGGTGGCGCCGATGATACCTATTTTTATCATAAATAGTCTCCTTTTTATTCGCCTTTCTGCATCAAAGCCCGCACGCGCTCTGCCTGCGCGCGTACATTTTCCGGCGCAGGGCCGCCCAGCGGCGTGCGGTCGGACACGCATTTTTCCAGGGAGATCGCCTCATACACGCCTTCGTCGAAGAGCTCGCACACTTCTCTATAGGCTTCCAGCGGCAGCGTTTCCAACGTTAAGCCCTCGCGGATACAGCGGGCCACCAGCTCTCCTGTTGCCTTGTAGGCATCTCGGAAGGGCAGGCCCTTTCCCACCAGGAAATCCGCACAATCTGTTGCGTTGATAAAACCGCCGGCAGCGGCCTTGCGCATATTTTGCGGCAGCACCGTCATCGTGTCAACCATCGGGATGAAGGCTGTCAGGCAAAGCTTCACGGTATCGAACGCATCGAAGATCGCGTCCTTATCCTCCTGCATATCCTTATTATAGGCCAGCGGCAGGCTTTTCATCACCGCCAGCAGCGTCATCACATCGCCAAACACGCGGCCAGCTTTGCCGCGCACAAGCTCGGCAATATCCGGGTTTTTTTTCTGCGGCATGATACTGGAGCCGGTAGAAAAAGCGTCGTCCAGCTCAATAAACTTGAACTCCCAGGAGCACCACATCACAATTTCCTCGGAAAAGCGGGAGAGGTGCATCATGAGAATGGCCAGCGCCGAAGCGAGCTCAATGCAGTAATCCCGATCGGATACGCCGTCCAATGAATTTTGCGAAACGGCAGAAAATCCAAGCAGAGAAGCAGACTGGGCCCGGTCGATCGGGTAGGTGGTGCCAGCCAATGCGCCGGAGCCAAGCGGACAGACATCCATGCGCGTTTTCGCATCCGCAATCCGGCCAAGATCACGCTGGAACATCTCTGCATAGGCCATTAAATGGTGGCCGAAGGTGATCGGCTGAGCACGCTGTAGATGCGTATAGCCCGGCATAACCGTGCCGGCATGCTCCTGCGCTTTTTGGCAGAGCACCAAAACCAGCTCCTTCACCTGCGCTGAAAGTGCATCACACGCATCGCGCAGATAAAGCCTGAGATCGAGCGCGACCTGGTCGTTTCTGCTGCGTGCGGTATGAAGGCGCTTGCCCGCCTCGCCGATGCGGGCGGTAAGCTCCGCCTCCACAAAGGTGTGGATATCTTCCGCATCGGGATCAATCGCCAGTTTCCCGCTTTGAATATCCGCAAGGATCCCCTGCAACCCGCCAAGGATTTCATCCCGATCCTTCTCGCTGATGATCCCGCAGGCACAAAGCATGGTGGCATGCGCCATACTCCCTTGCAGATCTTGCTGATACATCCGGCTGTCAAAGGAGATGGAAGAATTGAAATCATTTGTTTTTTGATCGGCCTCCTTGGAAAAGCGGCCCGTCCACAGTTTCATTGCTGCGCCATCCTTTCCCGATCCCGCTGCTGGCAGAATCGCCATAAGGGCGTGCCGCAGAAAAAAGCTTCTGCAAGTGCCCGCCCCTATGCTCTCATCACATCATTGATTGCATGGAATCCCTTATTTACCCTCGCGCTCCGCGTCGAGAATTGCCTTCACTTTAATCGGAAGGCCGAAGAGGTTGATAAAGCCCTCAGAATCCTTCTGATTATATACGTCATCCTCATCAAAGGTTGCGAACGCCTCACTGTAGAGGGAATACGGGGAGGTGACGCCCGCATTGATCATATTGCCCTTGTAGAGCTTGAGCTTTACGTCACCCGTGACCGTTTGCTGCGTGCTATCTACAAACGCGTCCAGCGCCTCGCGCAGAGGGGTGAACCACTGGCCAAAATAGACAAGCTCTGCATATTTCTGCGCGATCAGCTCTTTGTAGTGCTGCGTATCACGGTCAAGCGTAATCGTCTCGAGCACCTCGTGCGCACGGTACAGGATTGCTCCGCCCGGATTTTCATACACGCCGCGGGATTTCATACCCACGAGCCTGTTTTCCACGATATCCGCAAGGCCGATGCCGTTTGCGCCGCCAATCTGATTGAGCGTTTCAATCATGCTCACGCCGTCGAGCGTTTTGCCGTTGAGCATTGTAGGCACGCCCTTTTCAAAGTGAATCGTCACATAGGTGGGCTCATCGGGCGCCTGCTCCGGGGAGACGCACATCTCCAGGAAACCTGGCTTGTTATACTGCGGCTCGTTGGCCGGATCCTCCAAATCCAATCCCTCATGAGAGAGATGCCAGAGGTTTTTATCCTTAGAATAATTGGTTTCACGGTTAATTTTCAACGGGATATTGTGCGCTTCTGCATACTCGATCTCCTCTTCGCGGGATTTGAGATCCCAAATCCGCCAGGGAGCAATGATCTTCATGCCCGGCGCAAACTTTTTGATCGCCAGCTCAAATCGAACTTGGTCGTTGCCCTTGCCCGTGCAGCCGTGGCAAATCGCATCCGCACCCTCTGCCAAAGCGATCTCAACCAGCCGTTTGGCGATTAAAGGACGGGCGAAAGAGGTGCCCAGCAGATAATCCTTTTCATAAACAGCGCCCGCCTTAAGCGTCGGGAAGATATAATCCTCGACAAACTCTTTTTTTAAATCTGCGATATAGAGCTTGGAAGCGCCGGTTTTTTTCGCTTTTTCCTCCAGGCCGTCAAGCTCGGTTCCCTGCCCCACGTCTCCAGATACGGCGATCACCTCGCAGTTATCATAGTTTTCCTTCAGCCAAGGAATGATGATCGACGTATCCAAACCGCCGGAATATGCGAGCACCACTTTCTTAATATCACCCATTTTAATTGCCTCCTAACGGATTTCTTTATTCAAGATTATACACCTAATATTCATTTTTTCAAGAATTTTTTGCATAAATATTCGCTTATTCTAGAGGTTCGTACATTTTACCAACTCTATCTCAACCTATAAATATATTTTGGTAAAAAATCCTCCTCCACGATTTTCTCTTTCTCATTATACCGATACGAAGTGGAAAATTCAACCGATTAGCACTTATCATTTCATTAAAAAGCGCGTATAATAGGATGGAAAAATATCATTTCATTGAAAAAGAAAGAGGGTTGATTGCAGATGCAATTTCAGGAAATCGATATCCGTGAGATAAAAGAAAATGCCATCCGGCTTATCCGTGATGAATGGGCGCTTATCACCGCAGGCGATCAAAAAAAGTGGAATACCATGACAGTCAGCTGGGGCGGAATCGGCGAGCTTTGGGGGAAGGACGTTGCAATGATTTTTATCCGCCCCCAGCGCTATACCTATGAGTTTATTGAGCGGGAAGATTATTTTACCATGAGCTTTTTCGAGAAAGAGTATAAAAAAGCGCTATCCTTATGCGGCTCCAAATCCGGCCGCGATATCGATAAGGCGAAGGAAGCTGGGCTAACCCCCCTTTTTCTCGGCTCGGCTGTCGCGATAGAAGAGGCAAAGCTGGTATTTATCTGCCGGAAAGTCGCGTATCAAGATCTCGACCCAGCTGGGTTTCTTGATCCATCGATCGACCCATCTTGTTATCCCGCCAAGGATTATCACCGTATGTATGTTGGAGCAATTGAACGCGTGCTTGTTAAAAAATAACAAATTGTCATCACGCTTTTCCTCCTATTAAAATCGCAATTCTTCCATCGTAGGGAAGGAACGATTGATAATATACCCAAAATACCCTTTTTCAGGCTATATCGGTGCTTTTGATATAGCCTGATTTTTTTATTTCCTTCTTGATGTTGAAGATTATTCACATTCCTATCTCAAATTTGCCCGAAAATGCTATACTTTTACGGTAATTTAGAGCACAAAGGAGAAAATTTCCTTTTCTCATTTTGGAGAACATTTGAAAAGGGGGAAAAACATGGTTACTACTAATATTGTTAGGAAGGTTGACCGGGTTGGCCGCGTATCTCTGCCGTTATCCTTGCGGGAGCGTCTCGGTTTTGCAAAACAGGATCCTTTGGAAATGCATGCAGAGGAAAACCGTATTATTGTGCAGCGATATATCCCGGCCTGCTTCTTTTGCGGCAGCGGTGAGGGGCTGAAAACATTTCACTCCGTTCCGGTTTGTGCTGCATGCCGCGCAGAGCTTCGGCAAAAACATGCGGAATAAAGCTAGGGTTAAGGGGCGCCGGGGCCGGCGCCATCAATAAAGGAGGGAGCACTTATGGAAAGCTCCAAAAGCACCATATGTAAAGTGGATAAACGAGGGGGGATTTTTCTTCCCCTTTCCATGCGCAAGGCCTTTGATATCGCTCAAAATGTCCGTTTAGAGTTTTCCCCGCAGGATGATGGCACGGTAGTGCTCAAAAAGCTGGATTCTGCCTGCTTTTTTTGTGGAGAAAAGGATTCTCTGGTGAGCATGCATGGCCTTTCCATCTGTGAAAGATGTAGCAATCAGGTTGCTGCATTGGATGAGGAAGAGGTAAAATAGGAAAACAATCCGCAAATGCGCCAAGTGATTGCCTTAGATGTTCGATGATGGAGCACATTTGAGCACAGAAGCAATTTCTACTCCTCGTGAAAAGTAAAACAGCGGCCGGCCAGATCATCAATGATCTGGCCGGCCGCTATCTGTTGCCCCACGGTCAAACAATTTTTAGGGCCCGGCACGGGGCAGATATCCCCCGATGGTAAGGCAACCCGCTGCTTTTCAGCAACGAAGAGGGCTGTTGCAAAACGTTCTGCAACAGCCCCCTGCTTAAAATTTTCGTATTCCGTTATGCCGCTTCGCCGCTCTTCGGCGCGCCCTTTACAATTTCGGATGCGTCAATGATATCGCCCTTCGCATCTGTCGGGATCGTCACGGTAACGGTATCTCCCTTGTTCAGAATGACAACCGCTTCCGCATCGGAGGCTTTCACCGCATAATACGAAGCGCCCTTGTCAAGCTTCACATAGTAGAAGCTGTCTCCACCCTTCACTGCGGTGCGGATATCCGATACCACACCAGTAACGGTCTGTGTTTTCGGCTTCTCTTGCTGCTGGGGGGTATCGCCATTCTCACCCGCATTGATGCCGCTCATGTCAACATCAAGATCAATGCCCTTGCGCTGCTCAATCAGGTCCGCATAATTATCCATACACTCCTTAACAGTGTTTCCTTTGGCGGCATTGCTATAATCATATACATCAACCATTGCATACATCTTGACCAGCGATGAGTCACCCTTGAGAGACATAAAATAGGTTGGCTGACCGCTGATGTTCAAGAGCAGGGGCCATGTCGCTTTATAACCAAGATCCTGCACCATATCCTGTGCGGAAACCTGTGCAGAGGCTTCTGTTGCACCGCCCTCAACCGGATAAAATTTCGCTTCCTTTGTGCGTTGGTTAATCAACGTAAATCCGACGATCGACTGGTCGGCAGTAACAGAGGTAACACCCGTATACATATAAACGTCGTCATGCATTGCGAGGAAGTTCGTGCCATCCGTCGTCTTACGGACACCCTCCTGGCCAAGCACAGAGTTAAAGAAACCCTTCTGATACTGCGCATAGTAATCAAACTGTTCAACCAGCAGCGCATCGGAGTAAACGCGGTCGATCCACTGTAGGGATGCATCATTTTTCAATTCGTCCATGGTGTGGTAGCTACTCTCGCCCGTTGTTGCATTGACGAGCACCGCGCCCTTAATATCCGTGCCGCCGAATAGGCCAATGGTTTTATCCTCAACCGGGCAAATCCAGTAGGGCTCGCCCGCCTCATTGATTTCAAAATTCGGCTCTGCAAACATAAAGGTTGGATACTGGAAGCGCAGGTGACGCATTAAATAGCGGTTAAAATGTTCCGCGGTTGTATACTTGATGCCGCCCTCTACGCGTTTGACTTCAGCGGACTGCGTGACCAGATCAACGACGATATATCCCGGCAGACCATTCGAACGGTTAGTGAACCACTTAATTAGGTTGGCATATTCCAGCGGAACAACGCGCACCGGCGTATTCTTATAGTTAATCTGCGCATCTTTCCCCACATTCGGCACCATATTGACCTTGAACTGAGAGACAAGATCGCTCAAAGCACCAAGGCTGCGGTTTGCGATATTGAGAGATGCGTCGCGGTCAATCCGAGGCACGCTGGCAAAATCGATCGTATCCACTTCCTTGGCAAAGTCGCCCTCTTGCACCTGAATAATATCCTTATAGGAGTTCGCGCGGAAGATAACCGACGAAACCAGCAGGCCAACGACGAACACCACTGCCAGCGCGCCGACAACAATCACCGGCACAATCGACTGCTTTTTGACATATGGGATGTATTCGCCCTTACGCAGCGCGCCCGAGGTGATCGCGGCCGCTGCAACGTAAATCAACGCGACGATGACAAAGAAAATATACATATCGGTTGACTTGAAGTTCATGGGCGGCAGCATGATGTAATAGGCGATGCCTGCGCCTACGAGTGTGATCAGGATATTGAGGAAAATCTTCAACCCTGCCTTGGCAGGCTTGATGATAATACCATCGTCCTTCTTTTTTGTGAAATCCACTTTAATGGGATCCATTCCTTCAGCTCCTTCATAGATAGGCCGTTTTTGACGGCACAATAGATGTAATTCATTATAAACGGTTTTTAAATCGAGTTCAACAGAAACGGAAGAAATTCATAAAATCTTAATAGCTGAATCCCTCTTTATTCGTCATCCAAGCCAATTATTTCAGGAAGCCCTGGATGATTACCGCCTCCGCTTCCTCCTGCGTCATGCCAAAGGTTTGCAGCTTGAGCAGCTGATCGTTATTAATGCGGCCAATCGCCGCCTCGTGGATCACCTGCGCATCGGCGTGGTTGGCGGCAATCTCCGGGATTGAGCGAATTTTGGCCTGATCCATAATGATAGAATCGCACTGGACGTGTGCGCGGCAATCCGCATTGCCCACGGCGCGCGGGTAAAACACTTGCTCAGAGGCATCCTTTGCAACGGAGCGGGAAATAATTTGCGCACTCGATCCATCCCCATCAAGATTAATCTCCATATTGGAGCGGGCGGACTGCCTGCCGTGCGTCATCAGCTTTTCAAGCAGGACGAGCTTTGCCCCCGCCGCGAGGTGAGCGGTCGTTTCACGAATGGTAGAATCAACGCCCTTGATCTGCACCATCTCCATCTCGCAATAGGCGCCTTCCTCCAGCTCCACCTCTGTCGTCGGGTTCAATACGCGCTCGCCGCTGCCATCGCCCTCCCCATAGTGCTTTTCTACATAGCGGACGCGGGCGTTTTTGCCGATGTGGAAGGTGTGAATACCGTCGTGCTCGCTCTTCGCGCTACCATCGTTGTGGATGCCGCAGCCCGCTACGATCAGGATGTCGGCCCCCTCCCCAATTTCAAAATGGTTGTAAACCATGTCGTTGATGCCCGTATCTGTAACAATAACGGGGATGTGTACGCTCTCATTTTTGGTATGTGGCTTTACAATAATGTCAATACCGGGTTTATCCTGCTTGGGGATAATTTCAATATTGGCACTGGATTGGCGCGCAACGCCCGCTCCATTTTTTCGAATATTATATGCCCCTGCCGGCGTGCCATGCAGATCGGCAATCGACTCCAGCAATTGCTCATCAATTTGATTCATATCGGTTCCATCCTTTCCAGAAACGCAGCGTCATCCGCCGTGTGTTTCATCCGTATCCTTCCGAAACGCACAGGCCTCGTCAAATTCGCCAAGCAGCTTCGGCAGCATCTCCTCGCGGCTGCCATGGCTGCGAATTTTCCCATCCGCAATCACAGCAATTTCATCCGCCAGCTTCATAATTCGCTCCTGATGCGAAATGATAAGGACGCTTTCCTGGCGCTTCGCGCTCAGAGCACGGAAGCTATCCACCAGCATCGTAAAGCTCCAAAGGTCAATCCCCGCCTCCGGCTCATCATAAATCGCCAGCTTTAAATCACGCGCCATCAACGTGGCGATCTCAATGCGCTTTACCTCCCCGCCAGAAAGGGATGCATCCACTTCACGGTTGAGATAATCCTTTGAACAGAGCCCAACGTTCGTCAGATACGCACAGCAGGCATCCTCCGGCAGCTCGCTGCCGTGCGCCAAGCTCAGCAGCCGGCGGACTGTCAACCCCTTAAAGCGCGGCGGCTGCTGAAACGCATAGCCAATGCCGAGCTTCGCCCGCTCTGTGATGCCGAGCAATGTAATATCCTGCCCATTGAAAAGAATCTGGCCGGCCGTCGGCTTTTCGATCCCCATAATGATCCGGGCAAGAGTGGATTTCCCCCCTCCGTTCGGCCCGGTTATAACCACAAATTTCCCATCCGGCAGCGTTAGGTTGACATGATCCAAAATCTCATGCTGCGCACCCTCCGCATCCACCTGAAAGGAAATATTTTTTAATTCCAGCATTTTTATTAACCTCTTTTCCATACCGGCTATCAAAGCGGCTGTCTATCGAAGCAAAGGGTATCGCCGCCCCAGCCCATTATACCCGCATTCTTTTCCCTTGGCAAGGTTTCCTTTGTAAAGGGCTGGATTTTGTATTATAATAGAAACAACAGCCGAATCATGAAATTTTGATAAAGAAAGGAAGCGCTCCGCATGAAGCAATTTCGGTTTGGCATCCTCGGTGCAGGGGGCATCGCGCACAAATTCTGCAACGCGGTCGGCAAGGTGGACGATGCATGTGTTGCGGCCGTGGCCAGCAAGGATCAAAAACGCGCCTGGCGCTTTGCAAAACGGCATGGTATTGAGGATTTTTACAGCGATTATGAGCATCTCCTGGCACGGGAAGATATTGATGCGATATATATTGCAACCACGCATAATTTCCACTATGAAAACATTATAGCCTGCTTAGAACATAATAAACCCGTTCTCTGCGAAAAAAGTATGGTTCCCACCGCAGCGCAGGCACAGGAAATTTTTAGCCTTGCAAAGGAAAAGAAGCTGTTTGTTATGGAGGCAATGTGGTCTCGTTTTCTGCCGCATATCAATCAGGCCCGCCAGTGGATAAAGGAGGGCCGGATTGGCAATTTGGAGGCGGCAACCTGCACCATTGGCTTCTCTGCCAGCCGAGATCCTGCGCACCGGATCAACAATCCGGTGCTGGGTGGAGGCGCAGCCTATGATATCGGCGTTTATGCGATTGAACTGACCACATATCTGATCGACGAGCCGGTGATAGACGTGCAATCCATACTTACCCGCTCTGAAACCGGCGTGGATAAAACGGATAGTATTCTGCTCCGTTTTCCCAGCTGCACCGCGAATTTGCAGGCGACAACCGCCGCCACCGTGCGGGAGGAGCTCTGCATCTATGGCTCAGAAGGGTTTATCCGGATTCCTCGGGCACACTGCTCACACTCCTGCACGCTTTATAATAGCAAGGGGCTCCCCGTGAAGCGATTCCAAAAAAATTATGGAAACGGCTTTGTCTTTGAGTTGCGGGAGACCATGCGCTGCATCCGGGCGGGCAAGCTTGAGAGTGAAACCATCCCCCACAGCGCAACGATGCAATGCGCCAAGATTTTTGACAAATGCTTTGAAAATTGGGGCTATGGCATTATCCAATGCTAAGTTTTGCTGAAAACAAACTGTCCTTTTAGATATTTTCCCTAAATTGACTTGCCCTCCCATTCCTTTTATTGCTTTCCTTTGCTATACTGATCTGCAAAGGATGGTGCGATAAATCCTTTATCATGAAGATGGGAATGAGAAGTATGGAGGAAAACAATTTATTGCTCAAGCAACACGGCCCTCGCAAATCCAAAACGCTCTGGATCACCGTGCTCTCTGTGGGAATATCGGTTATTGTTTTGGCCGGAGGCGTCCTTGGGATATGGGCCTTTCTGCAAAAACAGTTTGAAACCCAAACGATCAGGCAAATCGAAAACAGAGCCTATGAAGAGGCATGTTCCTCGCTCGAAGGTAAACATATAACAGGCCGGCAGAAATCCGCTTTTGCCCTTGCCTTTTCAAATGCTGTCCGGCAGGAAAAAATAACAACCATGGATGCTATAACTCCCGCCCAAATCAACTACTTTCGGCAACTGAAACAGCTCGGTGAAAGCCTTGACCTCCCTTCCGATCAAGCTGCTATGGCTTATGTAGGTGAAGTGCTAAAACTAGAGCGGTATTTCGATGGTCCGGAGGCTGTGTTTTGGGAGGCTGTGACCGGCCCGGAAATGGATAAACTCGGCCAAATCGTAGAACATCTCACTGACGCTATGGAGGCTAACGATACCTGGGAGCCGCTTTTACCGGAACTGCGCTATTTGTTATCCAGCATTGAGGGATTAAATTTCTCAGCTTATCCGTTGGAGGATGCAAAGCTTTCCGAACTAAACGCGATCTGCATCCTTTTCCGCGGCGGCCTGACCAATATGTACGATGGGATTTGGAATGATGACTATGCCCTATATCAAAAAGGTGGGGATAAAGTAACCAGTGCGGAAAGGAAAAGGATCAACCTTTTAGAAGAAGGTGTGGCCTCTATGGATGAAGCGACTGCTTTGATTGAAAAATTACCAGCCAATTTTTGATTTTTCATAGGCACGCTATCGAAACGTGTCAAGAAGAAAATGGCTGCTCAAGCTCCCTACTTTTGTGTACCCTCTGGGCATGGCGATAACCTCCTGCCGTAGTTCTTCTACCACAGGAGGTTTTTTCTCTGTCCATTTTTTCGGGGGATTGTCCAGAATGACGAGGAGCCTTTTTACTAGTTCATTCCATAACGCATGGCAACAGCAGCCGTTGCCCCGCAAAACTTCTATTTTTTTGCAAACAGCCTCGCGACCGCCATCGCCGGGCGGAACCAAAACGGCTCAAATTCCCCTGCTACCTTTTTGAGCTCCGCGCGGATTTTTATCTTTTGTGGGCAGCGCTTTTCACATGCACCGCACTCTCTGCACAAACTCGCAAAATGGTGGCTGGGCCGGAAGCCGGCCGTTGTATTCATATATTGGCTCTTCCCCGTTTTTTTCTGGATGGAGGCCGCATTGTATGCCGCAAAACAAGAGGGGATATCCACCCCATAGGGGCAGGGCATGCAATAGCCGCAGGCCGTGCAGGGAATCCGGAAAGAGGAACGAAACGCCTTGGCTACGCCCTCATATACCGCCTGTTTTTCCGCCCCAATGGAGCCGGGCAGCGCATCTCCGGCCACCTTCACATTCTCCGCAAGCTGCTCTCGTGTGCTCATCCCACTGAGCACAACCGTAACCTCCGGCTGATCCCAAATCCACCGCAGCCCCCATTCAGCAGGCGTTGCCGCCGGATCTGCCGCCCGAAACGCCGCGTTCACGGCCGGCGGCAGATTCTCCGCCAGCCTGCCGCCCAACAGCGGCTCCATAATGATCACGGGCAGCCCGCGCTCATGCGCCTTTTGCAGCCCGCTGCGCCCTGCCTGATTATTTTCATCGATATAGTTATATTGGATTTGGCAAAAATCCCAATTATATGCCTCCAGCAGCTTGGGGAACTCCTCCTGCCCACCGTGATAGGAAAACCCGATCGACCGGATGCGGCCCGCCTGCTTCTGCGTCCGAATCCAATCCTCAATCCCCAGGCCGCAGAGGCGATTCCATGTTTCCACATCCGTCAGCATATGAATAAGAAGATAATCGATATAATCCGTCCCCAACCGGTCCAGCATCTTATGCAAAAGCTTATCAAAATCCGCCGCGTTTCTACACAAAGGAGGCGGCATCTTATCCGCTATGTATATTTTTTCCCGTAGGCCTCCTTGTAATGCCCGGCCAAGCGTTTCCTCGCTCCCTGCATACATGTAAGCTGTATCAAAATAGTTAACGCCATCCTCAATTGCCTTTTGGATCAAAGCCGTGCTCTCTTCCTGATCGATCGCGCCGTGTTTTCTCGGCAGGCGCATACATCCAAAGCCGAGTGCAGACAGCCTGTTTCCACTTTTCGGGTCTTTCCGGTATTGCACCGCTCCACATCCTTCCTAATTTTTTAAACATAACGGCGGGGCGCTGAATGCCCCGCCTCTTTGTTCCCTTTTGGTGTTATTGCAGCCCCAGTTCATCAAAATGAGTGCGAAGCGTCTCGCAGGAGGCCTTGAACTGCGCCATTTCCTCATCGTTTAGAGACAGCTGCAAAATGCGCTGGACGCCATTGCGGTTTACAATGCAGGGAGCGCCTACGAATACCCCTGTCTCCCCGTATTCTCCACGCATCATAGAGGATACTGTCAACACGCTGTTTTCATTGCCGAAAATCGCGCGTGTAATGCGCACAAGGGCCATCCCGATGCCGTAATAGGTTGCGCGCTTGGCCTCAATAATCTTTTGCGCCGCGCCGCGCACTTCTTCTGTGATCTTCTCCATTTCCTCACAGCAATATCTTCCATGGGACTCTTCACAGATGGAGAGCACCGGCTTTGTTGCCATCATTGCCTGCGACCATGGAACAAACTCGCTATCCCCATGCTCGCCCATCACATAGGCATGCATATTGCGGGGATCTACATGGAAATAGGCCCCGAGCAGATAGCGCAGCCTGGCAGTGTCGAGCGCGGTGCCTGTGCCCAAAACACGACGGGGATTAAACCCTGAGAGCACGGCTGTGATCCGCGTCATGATATCCACCGGATTAGTCGCCACCAGAAAAATCCCGTTGAAGCCCGATTCTGTGACCGGGTCGATAATCGATTTAAAAACCGCCGTGTTCCGCTGGAGCAGGTCGAGTCGGGATTCTCCTGGCTTTTGTGCGACGCCCGCACAAATAGTGACGATATCCGCATCGCTACAGTCCTCATAACTGCCGGCATAAATTTTCATGTTCGAGCCAGAGAACGCTAGGCCATGGTTTAAATCCATTGCCTCACCCTCCGCCCGCTTGCGGTCCAAATCCACCAGCACCAATTCATCACAGACATTCTGGTTGAGCAGCGCATAGGCATAGCTCATACCCACCATGCCGGTTCCGATCAAAACGACCTTTCGATTTTCCGAGATCATGTTATCACACGCCTTTCTCAAATAGGACGAAAACAATCTAAGTTTTGTATTGCCGCCCATCCCTTTCTTTATACACGGTTTTAAAAATCTGGTCAAGTAATTGGAAGCAAATGCGCCTTTGCTTCCAGCCATCAGGGATGTAGCAGCAAAATCTGCCCGTGCCGCTCCATATCTTGCATATAGGTGGCATGCCTCTGGGAGCAATCTCTCAACCGCAGCGCTAACTCGTTCAAAAAACGAACCCCTCGATTCCCAGGCCAATTTATCTGCAATGAAAGCCATATCCAGCGCGCTTACTTCCGCCCGCAGCGTCGTATAGCATGCGGTGGCGCTGAGCGCTTCCTTATTCTGAATCCCCCACCGCGACTGTGCAAGGCACGCTGATATCCGTTGGTATAGCATAGATGGGATCATCCGTTCCGCATCATAGAAAAAAGGCTACCGTACCGCTCCTGTACGGCCAGCAGCATCTCCTTGGGCTCCAGCACGCAGAAAATATCATGGCAATACGCTATGCTTTCGCAAAGAAGCAGATCCAAATGATAGCGAGCTGCCAATTTTTCGATCTCACGGGCTACACATTCCATATGGCGCCATCGTTCATCTGCACCCAGCTCCAGTAGATACTGCGGATTTCAACAGCCAGTTCGCTAGGGATGCCCGTTTCCATTTGATTCATTCCCTTCCTTCCCCCAACAACCATTGTTTCATATCAATTGCTTCCCCTTTTGTGTCCAATGGAAAGCCCCGATCGTTTCAGCCTTGTAATCCCCGCCAGCGTCATCATATCGCATAAGATTTTTTTATATTCTATACCCTATGAGCCCTTTTGTCCGTGTAAGCGCCTAACCTCTAGGATTTCTGTTGTATGGATCCGACCTCATTTTCAAAGATTAGAATGAGAAAAAGACCTGAAAGCAATGCTTTCAGGTCTTTTATTCTTAGCAGCGTAAGCTTATTTGAGCTCAACCTTCGCGCCGGCAGCCTCCAGCTTCTCCTTCGCCGCTTCCGCGTCTTCTTTGGAGATCGCTTCCTTCACGGCCTTCGGAGCGCCGTCAACAAGAGCCTTTGCATCGGCAAGACCAAGGCCAGTGATCTCGCGGACCGCCTTGATAACCTTGATCTTCTCCGCACCGACCTCGGCAAGGATCACATCAAACTCGGTCTTCTCTTCCTCCGCAGCAGCAGCGCCGCCATCGGCCGGAGCAGCAACTGCTACCGCAGCAGCAGCGGACACACCGAACTCTTCCTCAACTGCATGTACCAGCTCAGAGAGCTCCAGCACGGAGAGGACTTTGATTTCTTCAATGATCGCATTAATTTTATCAGATGCCATTGTAATAAACCTCCAATTATTTCATATTGTAGCTAGGGCGATTGCAATACAACCTTGCAATTACGCCTCTGCCGGAGCCTCTGCCTGTGCGGGAACGGCTTCGCCGGATTTGTCGACAATCGCCTGAATCGCGCGTGCAAAGGAAGCGATGGGTGCGTTGAACGCATTGCACACCGTGGCGAGCAAAATCTCGCGGGACGGCAGCTTTGCAAGGCTGTTGATCTTTTCAAGGCCGATCACGTCGCCATCCAAGAAACCGCTCTTCACAGTGAAGGTTTTGCTCGCATCGGCAAACTTACACAGAATGCGTGCGGGGGCAACATAATCATCCTCACTCAGGGCAATTGCGGTTGTGCCGGAAAGCACATTATCAAGCTCCTGAAGGCCAGCATCCTGCACAGCAAGATGCAGCAACGTATTCTTAACGACAGCATAATGAACGCCTGCCTCACGCAGCTCCTTACGAAGCTTTGTATCATCCGCCACATTGATGCCCTTGTAATCGACGACCACGCCTGCGCATGCATTTTTCAGCTGTGCGGAGAGGTCTGCAACCTTCTGCTTCTTGAGTTCCAATACTTTTTCACTCGGCAATGGATTTCACCTCCTCTAAATCTACCGCTTCCCATCCGAAGGATGGAGAGCCGGCATCTCAGGCATTTCCTAAAAACGCCTTTACACGGGAAAAAGAAAAACCCTTCCCGCGCACCGCAGGAAGGGCCAACATACAAATTCATGCCGGAGACCTCCGGCCGTCGTATGCTCTCCATTCCTCGGCAGGCGGCAAAAGCCATTATGCGCAAAGCGCACCTGCTGTCTTCGGTGTAAGAACAGTGATTATTATACTAGCACACAGATTGCTCCGTGTCAAGCATTTTTGCTTATTCCGCGCCGCCCACGCGGTTTGCATTAATGCGTACGCCGGGGCCCATCGTGGTGGCAACCACGCAGGAGCGGATATACTGGCCCTTCGTTGCCGCGGGCTTCGCTTTAATGATCGCTTCCAGCAGAGTGGAGAAGTTCTCATTCAGCTTTTCCGCGCCAAAGGAAACTTTACCGATCGGGCAGTGGATAATGTTGGTCTTATCAAGGCGGTACTCAATCTTACCAGCCTTTGCCTCTGTAACAGCCTTTGCAACGTCAGGCGTTACGGTGCCGGCCTTCGGGCTTGGCATCAAGCCGCGCGGGCCAAGCACTTTACCGAGACGACCGACCAAGCCCATCATATTGGGCGCAGCAATCGCCACGTCAAAATCCATCCAGCCTTCGCCCTGAATCTTGGCAACCAGTTCCTCCGCGCCGACAAACTCCGCGCCTGCCTCTTGCGCTGCTTTTGCATCGTCGCCCTTAGCGAACACAGCAACACGCACGGATTTACCCGTTCCGTTGGGCAATACGACCGCGCCGCGAACCTGCTGATCCGCATGGCGGGAGTCAACGCCCAAGCGAATGTGGGCTTCCACAGTTTCATCAAATTTAGCTGTTGCGGTTTTCACCGCGACCTCCAGCGCTTCCGCAGGGTCATAGAGCTTTGTTTTATCGACAAGCTTGGCGCTTTCGACATATTTTTTACCATGTTTCATTCGTCTGACCTCCCTAAAGAGTGGTTAATCGGATTGTTCCTCCCACCCGGGAGCATTAATCGGAGACAACAATGCCCATGCTGCGCGCAGTGCCGGCAATCATGCTGGCTGCCGCTTCTACGCTCGCTGCATTCAGATCAGGCATCTTCTGCTCGGCGATTTTTCTAATCTGCTCACCGGTGATCGTTGCGACCTTGTTCTTGTTCGGCACGCCGGACGCTTTTTCAATTCCGCAGGCCTTCTTCAGAAGAACGGCGGCGGGCGGCGTCTTTGTGATGAACGTGAAAGAACGGTCTGCATAAACGGTGATGACGACCGGGATAATCAGGCCGATATCATTCTTTGTGCGCTCATTGAATTCCTTCGTGAACGCCATAATGTTCACACCGTGCTGACCCAGCGCAGGACCGACCGGGGGTGCCGGGGTTGCTTTTCCGGCGGGAATCTGCAGCTTAATTAAACCTACAACCTTTTGAGCCATTTTTTGCACCTCCAAATATATGTGGTAATTGGCGGAGCAAGTATGAATTCTTACTCCTCCCACAGGGGGCGAACCCCCGCGCCGGGCGGCAAAGCCGCGCAGGCGCATAATAAGCGGCAGGGCCGCTAATTACCAAACTGTGATTAATTGACTGCCGGCTCCACCTGATCGAGCGCAAACTCAACCGGGGTTTCGCGGCCAAACATGGAAATCGTCACGCGGACAAGATCTTTATCCGGATCAATCTCCTCGACGACGCCGGAGAAATCCCCGAATGGGCCGTCAATAATATTGACAAGATCGCCGACCTGATAGGCCACTTCGACCTGCCTTTTCTCTACGCCAAGCGCAAGCACTTCCTCGTCGCTGAGCGGGATGGGCTTGCTCTCCGGGCCTACAAAGCCCGTAACGCCGCGCGTATTGCGAATGACGTACCAAGTATCGTCTGACATAACGTACTCCCCGTCCTCCACATCGACCGCAAGCTTCACCAGAACGTAGCCGGGGAACACCTTGCGCTCTACATCGCGCTTTTTGTTATCCTTGATTTCAGTGACCGTTTCCATCGGGATTTTCACCTCTAGGATCTGATCCTGCATCTGGCGGTTTTCCACAACCGTTTCAATATTATTGGCCACTTTATTTTCGTAGCCGGAATAGGTATGAATTACATACCACTTTGCGCTGTCAGCCATGTTAGACCACCCTTTCGCTTCGAACGCGCCTTAACCAAGCAGCCCGCCAAACAGCTGAATGACACCTGCTGCGGCATTGGTGACGCCCGAAGTTGATTCTGCGGCGGCGGCCGTTGTCGTGGGATCCTGCGCCAGGCCCTCAATCAGGCTCAGTCCCTGGGAAAGGCCGAAGTCCACAATCCAGATGCCAATGCCGATAATCAAAATCACGGCGATTACAACGCCGGTGCTCTTGAGCACGGTTTTCGCATCAGGCCAGGTGATCTTCTTGATTTCGCCCCTAAAATCCTTAAAAAAGCGGGCGATCGCCTTGCCGGCGCGCACAAAGATATTTGGCTTTTTCGGTTTGTTTGCCTTATCGGCCTTGTCCGCTTTTGTGGCCTTGGCCTTCTTTTCAGCCTTTTCCACCGCGTCCTTTTTCTTTTCGTCAGCCATTCATCTTTCCTCCGCTCTTATTTGGTTTCTCTGTGGAGCGTGTGTTTCTTGCAGAATCTGCAATACTTATTCATCTCCAGCCTGTCGGGGTTGTTCTTCTTGTTTTTCATCGTATTGTAGTTGCGCTGCTTGCACTCCGTGCAGGATAAAGTGACTTTTACTCTCATGACGGCACCTCCAGTTTTCCGGATATTTTCAGAGCCTGTCAATCCGCGGGCTCAGCTCCGTTTTCCCTGCCGAGCAACCTTGAGGGCACTGCTCCGCAAGAAACCCGCAGCCTGCCTTCCAGCAGAATTTTTCAGGTTCCAGCCTCCCTCTAAAAATGGGTACAAAAAAAGAGCCCTCTTAGAGGTAAGATCACTATAACACACTTTTCTCAAGTGGTCAAGTGATTTTCCCTGATAAAAGGGCTTTTTACCCGGCTTTTTGGTCATCTGGCCACAGCTTCCCGGTAAAATGGAATACAAAAGCGCAACATTCACAGCGATTCGGAGAAGCGGCCCATTTTTACCTCATCTCCAAATCATAAAATAGATGCTGAGGTATAGCGCTTTGGGAGGATAACGTTTTCAAACCACTCGGTGCAAGAGAGGAATGGTCATCCATATGGCAATCGTCTATCACAAACTGATGCGCCTGCTAACAGATCGCCAAATCAGTTTTTACCGACTCAAAAAATCAACCAATATCGCAGATGGGACGCTCACCCGCCTGCGCCACAATCACTCTGTATCAATGGCAACCATTGATCGGATCTGCCGGGTGCTGCAATGCCAGCCCGGCGATCTTATGGAATATATCGAGGAATCAAGAAATAGCTGAAGCCCGGTAACACCAGCCGCGCTTTCCCGACAGGCGAATTTTTTTGGCAGATAAAAAGCCTTTATGAAACGCACGTCAGCGTGATTGGGAAGCATAGGCATACGCGCGCGCCTCTTTCCGAACATCCCTGTGCAGCTCCAACGCATCACACACTGCCCAAGCGGCGGAGCCAATTAAAATAGAGAAGCCTACTGCAAGGTAGATCCAAGCGCTTTCCCCTTCGATGCCGTTGATATTACCCATGCCGATGAACCGGTCCAAGCAAAACAGGCACCCTACATAGGTCATCCATAAATGGCCAAGCCCCTGCGGCCAGCAACTCAGATAAAACTGATGCGCACCGAATATGCCGAGTCCCCAGGCCAATTTCTCCGCTTTCTTCCGATCCTTTGCCCGTGCCGCGGGCACGGCCGCTTGCTCCGTCACGGGGTAAATCTCCGTAAAATTCACCAGGAACAACAGGATCATCGCAATCCACATCGGCACAAGCTCCAGTAACCCGCTTTTCCCAACCGTCAGCAAAATCACCAGCATCGCCAAAAGCATCCCCGCCACGGCAAACGAGGTGATTTTATAGCTGATATGTGTTTTGAAATGATGCAGGAAAAACAGAAGCAAAGCCGCGCCGTTGAGCGCAATAAAGCCGATTGCCCCAATCCAGTGGAGCACATGCTCCCAGCCCCAGTCATTGATGAAAATCACCGTCATCGCCATCATTGGGGCCGTATAGAGCGAGATCGTACCGATTTTACCCGCATAGTGGTAACGATGGTATAAATACGAAATATTCAAAAAAAACGCGGCGGCGGTCAGCCCGCCCCAAACCAAGAAAGCGAAGGGGTGGTCGTAGCCGATCCAGGAGATCGTGTTCTCTTCACCGAGTGGATTACGCACGCAACCGAAAATGACATTGTAAACCAGAGCCATTAACAAAATGGTCAGACAAAGCGTTCGGTTTTCAATCAGCGGCATTCTTTTCTGTTCCTGCGAGTTTTGCATCATTTTCCTCTCCTCACGATAAATTTTAATGATCCATTCCCATTATATCATCCTTTTACCATACAAGAAAAGCTATTTTATTTTTTCGCTGTTTGGACCAAAAAACAAACTCATTTTCCGCTTTTAAAAAAGTCGAAGTCGTTTGAAAAAAGGCCCTGACGCTTTAAGCCAGGAGATAGGGAACCATCACAAGCAGCATCAGAATCACCGCGGGCAGCGGCAATAAGAGTGCCCGACCGCGTAGTGTGGGATGCTTTCTATATATATAAATGCCGACGGAGATCATGATAAGCGTGGCGGCAGCAACGGCAGAGCTCAGCACGAGTTCTGCCATTTTCATGGAAGATAGGTGCAGGATACACCCCGCCCCCGCCTCCACGATCAGACACCCTGCAAGGAGGAGCCTTGTCCAAGCCGGCAGCCGCGGCCTGCTTTGAACCTGGCTTTCCACAGGAACCTGCAACGCGGGCGTTTCCTTCGTTTCATCTTGGTCCGGTGCATCAGCAGGCTGCGGTTGCTCACGCAGAAAACAGGCCTCTGACGCCTGATAGTCCTGAGCGACCGTGTGATATCGGGCATTGAACAGCTCGTCCAGAGAAACGGCGAGTTCCCTTGCCAGTGCGGGAGCCTGCGTAAGTGCCGGGTAGGATACTCCCTCCTCCCAGGCAGAGAGCTCCGCTTCGCTAATTTGCAGGGAACGGGCCAGCGTTTCTTTGGTGATGTTCTGCCTCTCCCGCGCCTGTCGGATAAAAACGCCGATCTTTTTCTGATGATCCATATTCCACACCGCCCTTGGCTTTCTAAAAACGATTTCCCTGTGACTGAATCCATTTTACCATATACGCAATAGGCTAACCTCAGCGAAAAATGGCGTTGCCGCTCTGCGGCAGGAGGCGTTTCGCGCCGACAGGCATTTTTCCAATGCTTCAAACTTTGTTTGAAGCTATTTTACCATACACGCAAGGCCAACCTTTGTGAAAAATGGCGTTGCCGCTTTGCGGCAGGAGGCGTTTCGCGCCGACAACCATTTTTCCAATGCTTCAAACTTTGTTTGAAGCTATTTTACCATAAACCAAAGAGATATCCAAGTTCCCAATATGTTAGCAGAAACAATAAACTGTGCTTTTTCTCAACGAAAAGCCCTAATTGAAACATTCAGAATTTATGCGGTGCGATTCACATGACTGCTTCGGCGGCAAGACAAAATGATGATGAAAGCCGCAATTCAAAATGCATTTTCGGGTAATAAAAAGGCCTATTTGGTATTTAGCTTCATAAATTATATGAAATCCGATGGTAGCCATGAAATGCTTGTTATCCGAGACGAGTCTACGCTTCCTAACAAATGAACGCACCTTTTTGATACAATGCATCCCTATCGGGGCCGTCCGTGTCGCCATCATATATCATAAAAATATCGTCAGTTTGCTTACTCGGCCCGACTTGGTGCGATTGGTCTCAACGAAATAAAAATCGCCGGAGAGGATAAACCTCTCCGGCGATTTCCTTGTCTTTTTTCTGAGTTTAGCAGCTTACTTGCTCTTAATCGCAGCCTGTGCCGCCGCAAGGCGCGCAATCGGCACGCGGAACGGAGAGCAGGAAACATAGGCAAGGCCGATGTTATGGCAGAACTCAACGGAGCTCGGATCGCCGCCATGCTCGCCGCAGATGCCCAGCTTGATGTCGGGGCGGGTCTGGCGGCCAAGATCGGCAGCCATCTTCACCAGCTTGCCAACGCCGTTCTGATCGAGCCTGGCAAACGGATCGGACTCATAGATCTTCGCATCATAATAAGCATCAAGGAACTTACCCGCATCGTCACGGCTAAAGCCGAAGGTCATCTGAGTCAGGTCGTTTGTACCGAAGGAGAAGAACTCAGCCTCCGTGGCAATCTCATCCGCCGTCAGCGCTGCGCGCGGGATTTCAATCATCGTACCCACTTTATAGGTCATCTCAACACCGGCATCCGCGATGAGCTTATCAGCCGTAGCGGTGACGAAGCTCTTCACATACTTGAGCTCCTTAATCTCGCCAACCAGCGGGATCATGATCTCAGGAACGATCTTGTATTCCGGATGCTCCTTGTTGACGGTGATCGCCGCGTTGATCACAGCGGTCGTCTGCATTTCGGCAATTTCCGGATAGGTGACGGCCAGGCGGCAGCCGCGATGGCCCATCATCGGGTTAAACTCGTGGAGGGAAGCGATTACAGCCTTGAGCTCGTCCACTGTGATATTCAGCTCGCCTGCGATTTCCGCAATATCCTCTTCCTTGGTGGGGAGGAACTCATGCAGCGGCGGGTCAAGGAAGCGGATCGTCATCGGGCGGCCCTCCAGCACGCGGTACATCTCTTCAAAGTCGCCCTGCTGATAGGGAAGAATCTTTGCAAGCGCCTTCTTGCGAGTTTCCACATCCTTTGCAACAATCATCTCGCGCATTGCCTTGATGCGGTCGCCCTCGAAGAACATGTGCTCCGTGCGGCAGAGGCCGATGCCCTCCGCGCCGAACTTCACTGCCTGCGCAGTATCGCGCGGCGTATCCGCATTCGTGCGAACCTTCAGAGTGCGTGCAGCATCCGCCCACTTCATGAAGCGGTCGAAATCGCCGGAAATGGTGGCTTCCACAGTCGGTACCGCTTCGCCGTAAATCTTGCCGGTGGAGCCGTCGAGGGAGATATAGTCGCCCTCGTTGTACTTCTTGCCGCCAAGCTCAAAATATTTCTCCTCTGCATGCATCGTGATCTCGCCGCAGCCGGAAACACAGCAGGTGCCCATGCCACGCGCAACAACCGCCGCGTGGGAGGTCATGCCTCCGCGAACGGTCAGGATGCCCTGCGCCGCAGCCATACCCTCGATATCTTCGGGGGAAGTCTCCAAACGGACCAAAACGACCTTTTCACCCTTGTCGGCCCACTCTTTTGCATCTTCCGCCGTGAACACCACCTTGCCGCAGGCAGCTCCAGGGGAAGCCGCAAGGCCTGCGCCCACCGGAGCGGCAGCCTTCAGCGCCTTTGCATCAAACTGCGGGTGCAGCAGAGCGTCAAGCTGCTTCGGATCAACGCGGAGAACCGCCTCTTCCTCTGTGATCATGCCTTCGTCCACAAGGTCAACCGCAATTTTCAAAGCGGCGGCGGCGGTGCGCTTGCCGTTTCTTGTTTGCAGCATGTAGAGCTTGCCGTTCTCAATGGTGAACTCCATATCCTGCATATCTTTATAGTGGTTTTCAAGATTCTGGGCGATTGTTGCAAACTGCTCATACACTTGCGGCATATCTTGCTTGAGCTGATCGATCTTGCTGGGGGTGCGCACGCCCGCAACAACATCTTCACCCTGCGCGTTAATCAGATATTCACCGAAGAGCGCTTTTTCACCCGTGGCCGGGTCGCGCGTAAAGGCAACGCCTGTGCCGGAATTTTCATTCAGGTTGCCGAACACCATGGGCTGCACATTAACGGCAGTACCCCAGGAGTAGGGGATATCGTTCATGCGGCGGTATACGTTGGCGCGGGGGTTGTCCCACGAACGGAAAACAGCCTTGACGGCTTCCATCATCTGTGTTTTGGGATCGGTCGGGAAATCAGTGCCCTTCTGCTCCTTGTAATACTCCTTGAAGCGCTTGACGAGCTCCTTCATATCATTCACATCGAGGTCAATATCGTTCTTAACCCCTTTGCGATCTTTGATTTCATCAATGATCACTTCAAACGTCTTTTTGGAAATTTCCATAACAACGTCGGAGAACATTTGGATGAAGCGGCGATAGGAGTCATAGACGAACCGCTCGAATTTCGGATCCGGGTTGCCTGCGATCATGCCTGCGGCAACCTCGTCATTCAGGCCGAGGTTCAGGATGGTGTCCATCATGCCGGGCATGGAAGCGCGCGCACCGCTGCGGACTGATACGAGCAGCGGATTCTTGGGGTCACCGAACTTCTTGCCGTTGATCTCTTCCATCTTAGCAAGGTATTCATAGATTTCTGCCTCAATTTCAGGCGCAATCTTTTTACCGTCGTCATAATAACGGGTGCAGGCCTCGGTAGAAATCGTGAAGCCCTGCGGAACGGGCATGCCGAGCCGCGTCATCTGCGCAAGGTTTGCGCCTTTGCCGCCGAGGAGCTCGCGCATGTTCTCGTCGCCCTCAGAGAACAGGTAAACATACTTGTGGCTCATTCCAAATCATCCTCCAATTTAAATATCAGCGAAATAATCACGACCACGGCCGGGTTTCCTAAAAAACCTGAAGGGCCGGTTTACGTCAACCTGCATTATAACAGATACGAACAATTTTTTCCATGCATGATTGATATAAATTCATGTTTTTAGCGTTTCCTTGTTTTGTATATTATAGATACCTTTTTACAATTTCAATCTCGAATTTTCGAAAAGCTTGAAAAACTACCACATTCTTGGCATAATATTAGAATCAATAAGAAATGGTTTTTTGGTGTTTCATTTATGATAATATGATTATGAAGCAAGGAAAGGGGTCGCACTCATGCAAAACAGCCGTTGTGCAGTTATTCTCGCCGCCAGCGATGGCAAACAGATGAAATCCTCCCGGCCAGCTGCCATGGCGGAGGTACTCTTCCAGCCAATGATCGACTGGGTGCTCGACGCCGTGCAGAACGCCGGCATCCAATCAACCTGCACCGTTGCCGCCCACTGCGAAGCCCTGGCCAGCCATCTGGAGGGGCGCGGCGAAACCATTCTGCTGGGGCCTTCCGGCACAGGCCATGCGATCTCGCAGGCACGCGCCTTTTTGGAGCGTTTTCGCGGTGGGGACGTATTTCTTCTCAACGGAAACATCCCCCTGATAGATGCCGATACGATACGATCCGCCTTTGATGCGCATAAACGCGCAGGGAATGCAGCCACTATTCTCGCCGCCTTTGTGAAAAACTCCAACGGCTATCCACATATTGCCCGCAGCGCGGACGGGGCTTTTGCAGGCATTCTTGCAGAGCAGGATGCCAATGAAACGGGTCGAGAGGTATTTGCCGGCGCCGGCTGGTTCCAATGTGACCAACTGCTCCGGGCGACGGGCCAGATTGCTGAGGAATGCACCGGCAGAGAATCTAATTTGATCGATGTGGTACAGTGCATGCTCGACAGCAGGCAGCACGTGGGTGTATTTACCGCCGCCGACCCGGATATTGCGCTCAAAGCTGATGATCGCGTCCAATTGCTCCACTTAAACAACCTCGCCCGCCAGCGGATGCTGATGCATTGGCTTCTGGAGGGAGTGGATATCCCCTGCGCTGACGGCGTGTTCATCGGGCCGGATGTTACGATCGGGGCGGATACCCGCATCCTACCGGGTACCATCCTGCGCGGAAAGACCATAATCGGCAAAAACTGCATCATCGGCCCTAACACACAGCTTATCGACACCCTGGCCGGCGACAATGTGAAGCTCGACAACGTGCTCAGCGAACAGGCGGAAATCCAGGAGGGCGCCGATATCGGTCCGTTCGTCCACCTGCGTCCCAATGCAAAAATTGGGCCGCATACACACCTGGGCAATTTTGTCGAGGTGAAAAACGCCCGGATCGGGGAGGGCACGAAAGTATCCCACCTGACTTATGTGGGTGATGCGGACGTGGGCAAAAGCGTGAATTTCGGCTGCGGCTGCGTCACCGTGAATTACACCGGGAAAGAAAAGCACCGCACCGTGATCGGAGACCACGCCTTCATCGGCTGCAACTCCAACCTCGTTGCCCCCGTCAGGGTTGGCGATTATGGATATACGGCCGCGGGCTCCACCATCACCGACGATGTGCCCGCGAACGCACTAGGCATCGCGCGTGCGCGTCAGGTGAATAAAGAGGGCTGGGTGCTGCGCAAAAAGCCTTATAAGGGCATGAAATAAAATCGAACGATCTCAGGGCGAGGGCTGTGGGCGCTTCCACAGCCCCGTTTGTGCGTACAATCTATTGTAATTGGGAAATAAATATGAAGGCTGGAGAGCACGATGTCTTTATTTGAAAAGTGGAAAACGAATCGTTCCCCTTCCGGTGCGCCGGAATTTTTGATCGTTGGGCTTGGCAATCCCGGGCCAAAATATGAATTCACCCGCCACAATGCGGGCTTTCTCTGCATGGATTTGCTCGCGCAGCAGCTCGGCGTGAAGATTGACCGCATCAAATTCAAATCCGTTGTGGCCGACGTTGCCATTGAAGGCAGCCGCTGCATCCTCATGAAACCGCAGACCTTTATGAACAATAGCGGCGAAGCGGTGCGCGACGCGGCCAATTTCTACAAAATTCCACCAGAGCATATCATTATACTATTTGACGATATCTCTCTGCCTCCGGGCAAACTGCGCATACGCAGGAAGGGATCGGACGGCGGACACAACGGCATCAAAAGCATTCTTTATCTACTGGGCAGCGATCAGTTCCCCCGCATAAAGCTTGGTGTGGGCGCAAAGCCGCGCCCGGATTACGATCTGGCCGACTGGGTGCTCTCCACGTTTCAAAAAGACGAGCTTTCTCGGATGAAGGAAGCGATGGAAAAGGCCTGTGAAGCAGTGCCTTTGCTTGTGCGGGAGGAAACGGACCGCGCGATGAACCTATACAACTCATAAGCCTGCTATTCCCCTATCCTTCCCTTGAGAAAGGCTGTGCAAAAATGTTTGACTCTACATACCGCTATACAACGCTGCTGTTTGATGCCGACGGCACGCTTTTCGACTACCAAAAGGCTTCCTGGGAGGCGCTGCGGCGCACCCTGGCGCAATTCGCCCTCCCTTTTTCGCAGGAGCTGTTTGCCCTGTATCAAGAAAAAAATCAGGCTCTTTGGGAATTATACGAGCTAGGCAAGGTCACAAAGGATCAGCTCGAAATTCAGCGTTTTTTGCACTTCTTCGACGCCGCGGGGATGGCTGGCGCCTCCCCTGTTGAAGCGAATGAAGCCTATATCGGCTACCTCGGCCAGGGCGCATATCTTCTTCCCGGCGCTCTGGAGCTGATTGATACTCTCCGGGCGAAATACAGCCTCTATTTGGTGACGAACGGGCTGAGGCGGGTGCAATACCGCAGGCTGGAGGGCTCCCCTCTCGCCCATGCTTTTGACGGCGTATTTGTTTCGGAAGAGACCGGCTTTCAAAAGCCGCAAAAGGGCTTTTTTGATTATGTATTTTCCCGCATTCCGGAGAAAAACCGCGCGCGCATGCTGATCATTGGCGATTCCCTCTCCTCCGATATCCGCGGCGGTAATCATGCGGGCATTGATACCTGTTGGCTGAACCCCAGCGGCATGCAAAACACGAGCGGCGCTATATGCACCTATGAAATCACCCAGCTGGAAGAGCTGTATCCCATTCTTGAAGTCAGTCTGGAGAATAGAGAAAATTGAAACCTGACAGTGCGCGGTAACGCGTGCGGAAGCGGAGCTGCAACCATGTCCTGTTTTTCTAAAGTGCTGCGTGCGAGCGCAGAATATAAAACCATATCCAACGCAATCCGGGAACATCGGCTGCCTGCCGGTGTGACGGGCGTTTCCCCGATCCACAAGGCACACCTTGTGCACTCGCTATGCGAGGACGAGGGCTGCCGCGCCGTGCTCATCGTGGCAGATGAAGCAGAGGGCAGCCGCCTTGTAGAAAACTTAAACGCTATGAAGGGCGGCGCACTGCTCTATCCGGCAAGGGATTGGAGCCTTCGCCCATCACAGGGCCAATCCCGCGACTATGAGCAGCAGCGGCTCGGCGTGCTCGGCCATATGCTGGAGGGCGAATACCGTGTTGTAGTCTGCTCCGTTGAGGCCGCCGTGCAGCTGACCCTGCCTCCGGAGGAGCTCTATACCCGCACCGTTACGCTGAAGGCAGGTGAGAGCTGCACACCAGGCTCGGTTGTAGAGGCGCTGCTTGCCGCAGGCTACGTCCGTTCAGAAACGGTAGACGGCATTGGGCAGTTTGCCCAACGCGGCGGAATTATCGATTTTTTCCCCCCAGATGGCTCGTTTCCCCTGCGGTTGGAATTTTGGGGCGACACGATTGATACGATCGCACATTTTGAAATTGAATCCCAGCGCCGGACAGACCAGCTCCAATCGGCAAAAATCACACCGGCGCTGGAAATCCTATTTGACAGCCAGGAGCTTTTGGCCGATAAAATTGAAGCGCACTGCGCCTCCCTGCGTGGAAAGGCCGCCAAGGCAAGGGCATCTTTGCTTGCGGATGTGGACAGCCTGCGGGCTGGCGCGCACCTCTCCTCGCTAGACCGGTATCTGAACCTCGCTTACGATTCGCCCGCAACAATCCTCGATTATGCGGAAGACGCAATGCTATTCATCAGCGATACCGGCAAAGTTAAGGAGCGCGCGGCGGCATCCGCATCCCTCTTTCATGAAGAAATAAAAGAGCTCTTTGAAGACGGCATCCTGTGCCGCGGCCTGGATACCTTTACATTAGGCTGGGGGGAGCTGGTCAAAGCCTATGAGGAGCACGGCGCAATCTATCTTGACACCTTCGCCCGCGGCAGCTTTGATACGCCCGTGCAGGCGTTGACTACGCTCAATGCCCAGCAGCTGCCCGTTTGGGGCGGCGCGCTCGACATCCTGCTGCAAGAGCTGCGCCCGGCACGGGAGCAAGGGTATACCTGTGTTGTGATGGCGGGCACGGACAAGGCCGCTAAAACGCTCGCACAGGATTTGGAAGCCGAGGGCCTGCCCAGCGTTTTTTTTAATATTCCTCCTTCTGAGTTTCCCTCAAGCCGTGTCAGCATCCTGCCCGGCGGGCTCACTGCGGGCATGGAATACCCGCTGCTGAAATTTATGCTTTTCACCCACGGGCGCGCGGCGGGCGCTTCTCGCCGCGCGGTAAAGAAAAACAAAAATCCCCGCGCGGGCATCCATTCGCTCGATGAGCTGCACCGAGGGGACTATATTGTTCATGCTGTTCACGGCATCGGCATTTTTGACGGGATTAACAAGCTGGAGGTTAGCGGCGTTACCAAGGATTACATCAAAATCAAATATGCAAAAGAGGATGTTTTATACGTCCCCGTCACGCAGCTTGATCTCGTTTCCAAATACATCGGCCCGCATGAGGATGGCAAGAGCCTGAAAATCAACCGCCTCGGCGGCAAGGAGTGGCAAAAAACCCGCTCGCGCGTGCGCGCCGCTGTCAAAGATATGGCAGAGCAGCTTACCAAGCTCTATGCGGAGCGCATGAAGGCGCCAGGCTATGCATTCTCTCCAGATTCGGACATGCAGAACGATTTTGAACGGCGCTTTGAATTTGAGGAAACAGACGATCAACTGCGTTGCATTGACGAAATCAAAGGCGATATGGAGAAAAATTATCCGATGGACCGCCTGCTTTGCGGCGACGTAGGCTTTGGCAAAACAGAGGTTGCCCTGCGCGCCGCCTTTAAGTGCATTGCGGAGGGCAAGCAATGCGCCATGCTCGTGCCAACGACGATCCTTGCCTTTCAGCACTATCAAACGATCCTCAAGCGCTTTGAGGGATTCCCTGTGGAAGTGGATATGATTTCGCGCTTCCGCACGCCGCAGGAACAGGCAAAAATCCTGCGCGGGCTCAGGCAAGGCAGCATGGATATGGTGGTCGGCACGCACCGGCTGATCTCAAAGGATATCAAATTCAAAGATTTGGGCCTTGTGATCATTGATGAGGAACAGCGATTCGGTGTGGCGCAGAAGGAGCATCTGAAAGAACTGTTCCCGACCGTTGACGTGCTCACCCTCTCCGCTACCCCAATCCCCCGCACGCTCAATATGGCAATGACCGGCATCCGCGATATGTCGATGCTGGAAGAGGCTCCACAGGATCGCCACCCCGTGCAAACCTATGTAATGGAGCACGACATGGGGATTCTGGCAGAGGCGATCCAGAAGGAGCTGCGGCGCGGCGGGCAGGTCTACTACCTGCATAACCGGGTGGATACGATCACCCGCGCGGCGGCAGGAATCCATGAATTCCTGCCAGAGGCGCGCATTGGCATTGCCCATGGCAAGATGGAAGAGGAAGAGCTCAGCGAAATTTGGAGCAATCTGCTCAACGGGGAGATTGATGTGCTCGTCTGCACGACCATCATTGAAACCGGCGTGGATGTGCCAAATGTCAACACTCTAATTATCGAAAACGCCGACCGGCTGGGCCTTGCACAGCTGCATCAAATCCGCGGGCGCGTGGGGCGCTCCACCCGGCGGGCCTATGCCTACCTCACCTTTACCCGTGGCAAGGAATTGAGTGAAATCGCCACCCGCCGCCTGAGTGCAATCCGGGAATATACAGAATTTGGCTCCGGCTTCCAAATTGCAATGCGCGACCTCGAAATCCGCGGCGCAGGCAACATTCTCGGCGCACAGCAGCATGGTCATATGGAAGCGGTCGGCTATGATATGTATATTCAGATGCTCTCGGAAGCTATCGCGGAGGAGCGGGGCGAAAAACCGCAAAAGCCAGAGGAAGAGTGCCTAATTGACCTGCAAGTGGAAGCGCACATCCCTGAGGAATACATTGAGAGCATCCCACAGCGGCTTTCTATCTATCGGCGGATTGCGGATATCCGCACGCCGGATGATGTGGAGGACGTATATGACGAGCTCATCGACCGTTTTGGAGACCCGCCGCCCAGTGTGCAGGGGCTGGTTAATGTCTCCCTCCTGCGCAACTCCGCCTCTGGGCAGGGCATCTACGAAATCAGCCAGCGCGGCAACTGCCTGCTGCTCTATTCTAATGCGATCGACATGCAGAAGGTATCGCGCCTGGCCGCTCTTCTACGCGGCCGGATCTTGGTCAGCGCGGGGGCAAAGCCCTATATTTCTGTAAAAATGGGCGCAGGGCAATCCCCCGTTGACACACTACAGGAAGCCTTACGCATTTATTCGCTCGAGCCGGAGGGGAAAAAATAGAAGCTGCGTACACCTGCAAAAGTATCCTCTATTTTTTGATTCGCAAAAACAACCGATGGCAAATCTGCCATCGGTTGTTTTTTCTTTCTTCATGCTTTGAACTGATAAAAGTAGTCTAATTTATAAGAAGCTTTCTATATGAGCAATCAACCCATTCATAAAATTCAGCCTTTGAGCCCTGTCAATCCCCTTTTGCCGGGTTAAAACGAAAACACTGCCCTTTGCCCCGTTACGCACTGCGCGCCCGTTTCCGTTTTTACTGTGATTTCATAAGCGTTCTGCTCACGTTTCACATACACGCTCGCCGTTTGCCCGCAAAGCCGCATCTGCTCTATGGAAAACACGTCCCATTCCGCCGGCAAATTCGGCTTTATTTCAAAGCGTTTCAATCCGGTTGGGCGATAGCCGAGAATCCCCTCGGAATAGATGCGTAAATATAGCCCGCTTTCGGCGGAAAGTTGGGCCTGATTCCCTTCCGGAAACGCCTCTACCGCGTATGGGATATGTTCACCGAGCAGCCGTGCTGAAGAGTAGCGCTTCAAGAGCCGTAGCGCGTCATTTGCCTTTCCGCAATAAAACATTCCACGCAGTGCATACAATGTGGTTCGATCCCAAAACACCTTTTCCCCGCTGCGTGTCACCAAGCCGTCATTCTTCAAAAGCTTGCCGCTTGTAAGCGCACGGACGGTTTCATCGGCCCGCTGTGTCAGCCCCATAGTAAGCGGAGCGCAGATCCAGGAGCGCAGATTTTTTTCCTCCCTGCAATACCGATAGGTGAAATACCCCTCTACCTGCGCGCCAAAATAGGCTTCAATCGCCTGGGAAAGCCTCTCTGCACACTCCAGAAGGAATTTCGCACGCTCCTTGTCGCCGATTTCATTTTCCAAAAAGGCGCAGCTCCTCAATGCATCATAGGCGAGGCAGGAGGTGCAGAGATTATAGCTACCGCTTTCAAAGCGATTTTCCAGCTCATCCGAGTCGCTGCGCACAACGCCGTCTTTCCCAATCTGCGAGAGCGTATAGGCAATGCAATCCCGGATGGAGTCCATATAGAGAAGCGCCGTTTCCCGATCTCCAAGCGACAACAAAAAGCGGCTGCATCCATAGGCATACATGGCGCTGTCGCCGCGGTCTTTCGCGCCGTGCCAAACGCCGTCCCCCTGCGCGATGATGCTTGTAACCAGCGCCTTGTCAGGAGAAAGGTAGGGTTGATACATTTTGTAGGTATTGAAAGCCTGCTGCATGCCGGTTTCATAGCCGAGATATGCATACAAAGGGTTTATATACTCACATTGGTCATTCGTCCATATCGCGGCGTAAAAATAGCCGCCGCCCGGGGAATGCATCAGCCCGGCCTTTGTTTGGAAGATGCTCTCGCAGGCTCGGATTTTCGCATATGCCGCCATGGTATTGAGCGTTTTATCCGGTGTATTTACGACAAAAAAGGTTTCCGTTTCTTTCAGGAACGCTTGCCTAGAGCGTGATTCCGCCTCACAATCGACGATAAATTGCTCCCCTTTTTCCGCAGCGCAATAGGCAACCGAAACGGTCTTTGCTTCTCCTGGCTGCAAATCAAATTGCATGCAGGGATCTTCCTGCATATACATGCGATAAACAGCTCGATTCATTCCGTAGCAGGGCTTTGTTTCAGTCGGATGGTCATGGTTGTGAATTTGCACGCGCGCGGCCTTGCCCGTTGCATTGCACAACCGTACCCTCTCCACGCAGGCCTTTCGATTCGGTGCAGTAAAAATACAATGTTCCGCTTCTATGCCGCTTAAATCAGTAAACAGGTGTAAAATACCGTCAAACTCAAACCGAATCGCCTTTTCCCGCGCCGGTTTTTGATTGATCGAAAAGGTGATTCCCTTAAAATTATAGTCAAGATGGCTCCCCGTCAGATTCGGATACATACGCAGGGAGGGGAACGCAACATGGCGCATAATCCGCAGGTTGCCGCTCGAATCAGCTCCATAGCTGATGATAGAGGCTGCATAAAATCCAGCCATTTCAAGATGATTGGCATATTCTTTTTCCTTCTGGATAGAATAACAAATCTTTTTGCCCTCCAGCGTGTGTTTTTCCCCTATAAAAGGCTTGGTCATTTTTGCCCAACGGGCAAAATAGGGCGTTCTTCTTCGCGCAATCTGAAAAGGAAGCATGCGATCCCTCCATCATATATAACACAACTTATTCGCTTTTAGCATATCGAAAACGCGCTAGAAATACTATAGAAAAAATACCAATTTTCTTAGAGATTTAACTAATTTGGACTTGCGCAAGTGCAGATTCTTGACAGATCGCATCATTTTCAGTATATTTGTTTTGTAAATATACCCACGGTGTACAAATGATATGGAGGTGGACTGGTGCTGAAGCGTTACAAAAATCCGGCTATCTGCTTTTATAGCCTATTTGTGATCGCCATGGCGGTCGCCGTATTTTATGACTTAGCGCTTGATATCTGGCTAAACAATCCGGGGAATCTCTTTGCTATTTGGCTGCGCAATACGGGGGAAATCCCCTCACGCCTGATCTGCCCGCTCGCTGGTACGGTAATTTTTTTTGCCGCATCCGGCCGCTGGGAAAAAGCCGCCGGATTTCTGCTTTCTATTGGCGGCTCCGCCTATTTCGGTTACTATTTCGGCAAGTATTTCTTTGTGGAGGAGCATCGAATGCTTTTCAGCATCCTCTGGGGCGTCGGGTTTGGAATCGTCGCGCTGCTCATAGGGAGCCTTATTCCACGCGAGCTGATGCAAAAGCTAAGAGCCGCCGCTTGGATTGGCGTGGTTGTTATGACCGCCCAGCTGCTTTGCATTGAGGGCTTGAAATATCTCTGGGGCCGCGTTCGTTTCCGTGATCTGCTCGCGGCTGGGAATTACGACGCCTTCACCTCATGGCTCCACCCTAATGGGATCAACGGGAATAAATCTTTTCCCAGTGGGCACACGGCGGGCGCAGGCATGAGCTACCTGATGATGCTCCTACCACTTTACACGGATCGATTCAAGGGAAAAGAGCGGCTTTGCTTTCTACTTCCATTCATCTATACATCTCTCGTGGCCTTCTCGCGCCTCATTATGGGCGCGCATTACCTCAGCGATGTGGCAATGGGCGGGGCGATCAGCTTCTCCCTCGTGCTAGTTGCACTGAAGCTTTCCGAAAAAATCGCTCCTGCAAACAAATCATAAGATGTTTCCTATAAAAAGCGAAGAGTGGATTCGCCCGCACAAGGCGAATCCACTCTTTTCCTATTTTTCTTCCTTCAATTGGATTGCACCGGTTGAGCTTTCAATATTGATTTGGCATGCGCCGTCACCATATAATATTTCACCGCTGTCCCCCACGATATTTTGCCCACCCGTTTTCATAATCCGTATATGAGAAGGCAGCTTATCAATTAGCTTGCCGACATTGGTGTTATAAAACAGATGAAAGCCCCGATCCAAAGATAGAAATGCCGATACAGCCCCCACCTCCGCTTTCAGCTCCAGTTGGTTGGCCGCCCGGTTCCCCCGGCCATAATCGATTCCCCCGGTGGAAGTGGTTATCTTCGTCTTCTTCGTCTGCACACCGGTTAACCTGGTTCCGCCGGTATCTGTGTGGATATGCAGCTCCTCCACAGTAATATTTTCCACCTGGCAACCGCCAACAGTCACCTTGCAATTCACCCGTTGCATACCGCTCGGCACATATACCACCAACGTGGCACCACCGTTCCTGCCCCAGGGCCGGAACATTTTCCGCTTCAGGTAAAGATAGGTTTCCCCCAAGCGCGTCTCCACCCCATAGCTGTAGTTCGTTAAACGGTCCCCCATGGAATGCATTTTCACTTCGGAGCGCAGCTTTCCATCCCATGAGGGCAACAGTTTAAGCCCTCCCACATCCACCTCCACGCGGATGTTTTGGCATGGCTCCTCCGTTTCTGTGCAAAGCCCGTTTTCCTGCCAGTTTTCAGGCGCTTCCAACTTCCCATCTGCCGGTGGATCGCTCTGCCCCTGCCCAGATGCGCCAAGCGCATCAATCAAACGATCTGCCTCCTCCTGGGTAATCACGCCATCTGCTACCATCTGCAAAATTTCTGCACGGGTATTCATGCTCATGATCATTCCTTTCCTGCTTAAATCCGCACAGGTTTGCGGATTTAAGCAGCCAAAATTTTAAATCGCATTGATGCTCGAAAATCACGAAACTCAGATTGCCAGAGATGGCTTTTAATCTTCCTTTTCTTGGTCTGTTTTGATCTGTGTGATTGCTTCGTCCACAGTAAGCTCGCCATTTCTAATTTTCTCCAGCATCTCTTGCTGGGCAGATTTCTTTTTCACTTCAAAGCCCATTTTGCGAATGATCGTCTCTAAATTTTTTTTCACAGTTGGATAAGAGATGCCCAGCTCTTTTTCCATCTCCCGGATGCTGCCCTGTACGCGCAGGAACGTTTCCGCAAAAGCAAGCTCCTCCCTACTGAGCGCATTAAATTTGGAAAGTGCAAAATCCCCGCTGATCTGCGTTCCGCACTGGCAACAGGATAATTGCGTTACATGAAGCTTCTCTCCGCAAACGGGGCAAATCCCGATAATTTCATGTGGCAATCGTTTCAACTCCTTTCTTCTCTGATGTCCTGTGGTTTAAAAATAACACATCTAATTCACTTTGTCAATCGTAAAATCAATTTTTTTAATTATTTAATTTATTTATTTGATTACCATCTCAAAAGAGCCGTAGTTCCTCCGGAACTACGGCTCTTTTCATTATTTACGCTTGTTTTTATTGATAGGCCCCCCTGCCGATTAGCGGTCAGCTAAAGGGAGACGCACGGTAACCTTAAACAAATCGCCATCCATTGTAATTTCTAGCGTACCACTCTGCAATTCGCACAAGCTCTGTGCAATCGATAACCCCAATCCGCTGCCCTCCGTGCTTCTGGAGGCATCCCCACGCACAAAACGCTGTGTGAGCTGCTCTATTGGAACATCAAGCGGTTCCCTGGACACATTCTTGATTGCAAAAACGCCAGCGCCGTTTTCTTCGCCAACCTCAATATAAACCCTTGTGCCGGCCAGCGCATATTTTTTAACATTGCTGATTAAATTATCAATAATCCGCCAGGTCTTTTGGCTATCCGCAAAGAGGATGGGCTCCTGCTCCGGCTGGTTCAGCCGCACATCCAGCCCTGCTGCCTCCAACGCATCCGCATTCTCTCCCATCGCCTGCATGGCAAGCTCATAGAGGTTAACCCTCACAAAATTAAGCTTCACATTGCCTGTGGTCGCCTTAGAGGCCTCTACCAAATCCTCAATCAAATGCTTGAGCCGTTCGCTCTTCTCCTCCAGCACGCCGATATATTCCCGCGCCGTCTCATCGGAGATTTCGCACTTTTTCAGCAGATCCACGTAGTTTACAATCGCGGTCAGCGGCGTTTTCAGATCATGCGAAACATTGGTGATGAGCTCCGTTTTCATGTGTTCGCCCTTGATCGCCTCATCCACTGCAGTTCGCATCCCTTCCTGCATGCCGATAATATCTTCTCCAAATTTACGCAGAAGCTTCGGCATTTTGGAAGGGGTTAGCGGATAGCTAAGATCGCCCTGCCTCGTTTTGGAAACAGCTGTCATCATTTCATCCAGTGCAATGACACTTTTCCAAAATAAAATCAAAACGATGAGGTTGAATCCCGCTGTCATGGAGCCGAAAAATAAAAAGACCAACGGGCTTCCCCCATAGGAAGCATCTCGTAGGGCAAGGACTGTAAGAGCCATAAGGATGATATTGCCCAACAGATATCCAATGAATAAAAACAGGATCGATATGCGCAGATTTTCCATGTGATGCTTCGGGATTGCATGCTTTTGAATATCCGCTTTGAGATGATGGAGCGCCGTTTGAAAGCGCCTCCAGTTTTTCTTGAAGAAACGGAAGAGCTTTGCAAGCAATGTATTGCGCCAGAACTGCTTACGTTTGAGATTGCGTGCAACGCTCGTCAGCCATTCAAGCAGTATGCCCACAGTAGCCATCGCAGGGGCAATCGCTGCGACCACCCCGAGACTGCTCGCCTCGTATGAAGGATACCAAAGCGAAGACATCGTGTATACCGTACAGGAAACGCCAACCACAATCAGCGCACCGGATAGAATCAAGTGCAGATCGTTTGGAATCCGATCTGTCCAGATGAGAGTGATCTCCTCCGTGCCGGCGCGGCGCCCGCTTGCGGCAATTAGGCAAATGGCGAGGGCAACCACTAGCAGGAAGGAAACCCCTGCTGCTATGAGGTAAGACGGCAGCGTGTTTTTAGCAATTCTAAATTGGGTTTGCAGCGAATAAAATTCATCTGAAGATTCAAGATGATCGTTCAGGCCAACATAGACGTCCCAGCCCTGATTGACAAATTCCTTCTCATAAAGCGTTACCCGATCCTGATATGCTTTGGCCCAATTATCATAATCCAAAGATCCCACCCACATGCCTACTGTTTGCTGACTATAAGAATCCACCCGTTCCCCGGAATGATAGCGATATTGCTCCGTATAGCTTTCATTCCATTGGTATTGCTCCACGAGAGAGCGCAGATCCATTGTTTTAGGGTCGATCCTTCCTTCCAAATTGGTGTAGATCTCGCCTGTTTTGCGGTTGACCAAAAGGTAGTGGAGATTGACAAGCTCTGAAAGCGCAGTTTTTGCCTCTCGGTATTTATCCTCAAAATTCATGCGCAGGTATCGCAGCTGTTCATTATATTGATACTCGACCTCCCTGCGGATTTCTGCCTCTTCCTCCTCGGTCAGCTCCACTCTGGTTGGTTCAGTGGAGGAAGGGGCGGTTGTTTCTATGGAGCCGTATTCATCATATGAATTATAATCGTTCTCCTTTTGCCGCGCCGCTTCCTCTTCTTTTTCCTGCCTTAATGATTCAAATTCTTCCTGCAACTTCTCGTCCTTTTCCTTCTTTAGCAGTTCTTCCTGCTCTTTCAAGGCCGAGCCGTCGCGGACTGCTTCCTCTGAATGATACACAAATGCCATCTGGTGCATATAATAGAGGTTTTTCGCCAATAGCTGCTGAAACATGCTGCTGGAGGTAAAATCACCGTCCGTTTCCTGAAGGATCGATTCGAGCGATCTGCCACCCAAATGATTAGCGAGATCGACGGCCTGGCAAACCGAAAGCATGCACACACCGGTCAGCGCCAGCACCAACAGCACGCAGATGGCTTTCAGCCCTTTTGATCTAAGAAAGCTTTTCGATTTTATAGCCAATGCCCCACACCACCTTTAAATACTTTGGTTCCTTTGGATTGATTTCAATTTTTTCTCGGATGCGGCGGATGTGCACCGTAACCGTTTTTTCACTGGAATAGGAGGGCTCGTTCCACACCGCCTCATAAATCTGCTGCGTCGAGAGCACATGGCCAAGATTGCGCATCAGGTATTCCACAATGCCGTATTCCCGCGCTGTCAGCCGGACCGGTTCTCCGTCAAGCGTCAGCTCTTTGGCCACGGTATCAAGCGCAAGGCCGCCGGTGATAATCACGCCCTCCTTCGACTCAATGCTGCCCAGCCGCACATAGCGCCTAATTTGAGATTTTACGCGCGCCATCAGCTCCAGCGGATTAAATGGTTTCGTCACATAATCATCGGCGCCGAAGCTCAAGCCTGTAATTTTATCAGTATCCTCACTTTTAGCCGAGAGCAGGATGATTGGAAAGTTATGCTTTTCCCGCATTTTTAGCGTTGCGGTAAGGCCATCGATATTCGGCATCATAATATCCAGGATTGCGCAGTGGATCTCTGTGTTTTCAACTGCCTTAAGAGCTTCCTGCCCATTCATTGCACGGATGGTATGATAACCCTCCAGATTTAGATAGATCTCCACCGAATCCAGGATCGCCTTATCGTCATCGCAGACCAGAATATGATACATAAAATTGTTTCCTCCCGTTTCCTTCCGGTATTTTCATCAGGGTTTCCTTTAAAAACGTCCCCTTTAGTATACCAGAGCACCCATGAAAAGCAAACAATCACCTGCCTTCCTTTTCTTAGGATAGCAGGCGATTGTTACATTTCAGGCGGAGAATTCTTACGAAATCCTTACAATTCTTCTTCTTTTCCATTATGGAACCATGGGCCGCCAGCAGAGCGGTCACACCGTTTTCCGCGTTACCGTTCCTGAAAAGGTTGCCGTATGGCAAGATGCGCAGCAAACCAATTTGTTGCGGGGTTTCCGGGAAAAAACGCGTTGATCCCCGTTGAGCTCGCGCTCATACACTCGCACAAACAAAAATGCGGCCTGTTTTATGTGCGGAACTGATAGCGGTATAGCTGCGCATAGATTCCATCTTGCGCCAAAAGTGAATCATGCGTGCCGCGCTCCTGAATCCCCTCATCCGTAAATACAATGATCTCATCGGCATTTTTGATGGTGGAAAGCCGGTGCGCAACGATCAAAGAGGTTCTCCCGCGCGATAATTCCTCCAAGGATTCCTGAATCAGCATTTCGGTCGCATTATCCAGCGCGGAGGTCGCCTCATCCAAAATTAAAATTGATGGGTTTTTTAAAAAGCCCCGCGCAATGGAGATACGCTGCTTTTGCCCGCCGGAGAGCTTCACGCCTCGCTCACCAATGTAGGTATCGTATCCCTCAGGGAGCGACATAATATAATCATGGATATTCGCCTTTTTCGCCGCTGCAATCAGTTCCTCCTGCGATGCGTCTAAATTGCCGTATGCAATATTTTCCCGGATTGTCCCTGTAAAAAGGAACACATCCTGTGCGACCATGCCGATATTCCGCCGCAGGGAGGTGCGGGTCATCTTTGTGATATCCTGCCCGTCGATCAAAATTCGGCCTTCGCTCACCTCATAAAAACGGGGAATCAGATGGCAGAGCGTTGTCTTTCCGCCGCCGGAAGGGCCGACCAAAGCAACCGTTTTGCCCTGATCGATGTGCAGCGACAAATCTTGGATGATATATCGGCCGCTTCCCTCTTCCTTTTCCCCTTCATATTGAAAGCTGACGTGGTCAAAATCAATGGCTCCGGCAAGCTGATGAACATCTGAAGCGTTTGGCTCCTCTCTCTCCTCCTCCTGCGCCATCAGCTCCTCAAAGCGCTGGAAACCGGTGATTCCATTCTGATACTGCTCAAAAAAGGCTACAAAACGCTTGATGGGGTTTAGAAAAGAATTCACATACAGCAGATAGGCTGCAAACTCCCCTGCGTCGATCCGATCTTGAAAGAAAAACAGCCCTCCCGCGACCAACACCAGCAAGTAGAGTACATCCGTAAACAGTGTGCTGCCGGTGGTAAACACCGCCATGATTTTATAAGCCGCGCTGCGCGCTGAAACAAAGCGCTGGTTTTGCCGCTCAAACTTCCATGTTTCATGCTCCGCCCCCGTGTATGCACGGGTCACGCGAATCCCAGCGATGGAATTCTCCAGCCCTGCGTTCACCTCCGCGATCTCTTCGCGCGATTTGGTAAAGGCCGCTTTCATATTTTTACGCAGCCGCATGGAGAAATAGATGATAAAGGGGAGGGTTAGGAAAATAATCAACGTCAGCGGCACATTAATGGTGCAGAGGATCGCAAACGAGGCTACCAGCATAACCAGCGATAAAAATAAATCCTCCGGCCCATGATGGGCAAGCTCTGAGATATCCATCAGATCGTTGATGATGCGTGACATGATGCTGCCCGTCTTATTTTCATCATAAAAAGAAAATGGCAGCTTTTGCAGCCTGCGGAACACATCTCTGCGCATATCCGCCTGCATTCTGACCCCCACTATGTGTCCATAATAGTTTACAAAATAATTAAACCCAGCCTTGAGCAGATAAATGCCCAATAACACCGCCGACCAAATCAGCAGCAGCCGCAGATTTTTATCCGGCACATACTCATTGATGATATTTTTTGCGATCATCGGGTAAAACAGGTCGCACACAGCCAACAGAAAGGCAAAAAACAAATCGGCAAAAAAAAGCTTGCGGTGCGGTTTATAGTAGTCGATAAAACGGCGAAGCATTTTGTCCGTCTCCCCCTCCTGTGTAAATTAGCATTAGGGTAACATGGATCCTGTAAAAATTCAACAGCCTATTTTGCGGAAAGCCTCATTGGGGGAAACTTCTCGTTTGCCAATACTCGACGTGTTTTGCAATTCGTGCTATACTGATTCAGAAATCAGGCGGCCGGCCGGCTAACACCGTCCCCTTTGCCTTTTCCTTATATATATCACCCGGGAGGGATTTTTTTGAACCATACAATTGCCGCGATCGCTACGCCGCAGGCGGCAGGCGGCATCGGCGTGATACGAATTTCAGGGCCAAAAGCGCTGCAAATCGCCGATGCGGTTTTTCAGGCGGCGAGCGGGCTGCCTTTGGCGCAATCCAAAGGCTACCGTGCGCATTTTGGCCGAGTTTTCCATGAAAGTGGACCGATCGATGAAGCCATCGCTCTGGTTTTTCGAGCGCCGCACAGCTACACGGGTGAGGATGTGGTAGAACTCTCCTGCCACGGTGGCCTCTTTCTGCTTCAGCAGGCGTTGCGTGCGGTTTTTCAGGCGGGTGCAAGCCCGGCAGCCGCAGGTGAATTTACACGCCGGGCCTTTCTGAACGGCAAAATGGATCTTACGCAGGCAGAATCTGTGATGGGGCTCATCGGCGCACAGGGTAGCCAGGCAGCCCGTGCTGCGCTGAGTGCGCATGATGGAGCGCTCAGCCGCGAGATCCACGCAGTTTCCCAATCCCTTTTAAAAGACGCCGCGCATATGGCCGCTTGGGCGGACTATCCGGAGGATGAACTGCCGGAGCTGAATATAAACTCCCTAAACCACGATATTGCACAGGCCCGGCAGAGGCTCTCCGCCCTTTTGGCGCAGTTCGATACCGGGCGCGCGGTGACACAGGGCGTTGATACCGTGATTTGCGGCCGGCCCAATGTGGGAAAATCCACACTGATGAATCTCCTCACCGGGGAAGAACGCTCTATCGTCACTTCCTATGCAGGCACTACGCGGGATATCGTGGAGGAAACAGTTCGTCTCGGTAGCCTGTTGCTGCACCTGGCGGATACGGCCGGCCTGCGGGAAACGGACGATCCGGTAGAACAAATCGGCGTTACGCGCGCACGGGAGCGGTTAGAGCGCGCCCAGCTGATTTTAGCCGTATTCGATGCAGGGGAACCTTTGAACGAAGAAGATCTTCGCCTGCTAAATGCCTGCCAGGGCCGCCCCTGTATTGCGATCATTAATAAATCGGATCTTTCCCAGCGGCTGGACGCTGGATGCGTAAAGCGGCTGATTCCGGAGACCATTTTCATTTCCGCCGCACAGGGGGAAGGGTATGGTGCGCTCTCCGACGCTGTTGCCCGCGTGTTGGGAACACAGGATTTCGACCCTACCGCTCCCCTACTTGCAACGGAACGCCAGAGGGCCTGCTGCATCCAAGCACTCTCCTGTTTGGAGCAAGCGCTTGAGGCAATCCATGTGGGGATGACGCTCGACGCTGTAACCGTATGCGTCGACGGCGCGCTCTCCGCCCTGCTGGAATTGACGGGAGAAAAGGCAAATGAAGCGATTGTAAACGAAGTCTTTTCAACCTTCTGTGTTGGAAAATGACATATATATCTATATCTACCTTTCTATGGAGGAGTTTGTTTGGAATACTTTGCAGATACCTTTGACGTCGCTGTGATCGGCGCGGGCCATGCCGGGATTGAGGCAGGCCTCGCGGCGGCAAGGCTCGGCTGTAAAACGGCTGTTTTTACCATGAATTTGGATTGGGTGGGCAATATGGCCTGTAACCCTTCGATTGGCGGCACTTCAAAAGGCCATTTGGTGCGCGAGATTGACGCGCTCGGCGGCGAGATGGGCCGCGCGGCGGATGCGAACACCTTGCAGAGCCGGATGCTCAATGTTGGAAAGGGCCCTGCCGTTCACAGCCTGCGCGCACAAATTGACCGGCGTGCCTACACCGCTTATATGAAGCATTGTCTGGAGCGGCAAGAGCGTCTTTTTTTAAAGCAGGCGGAGATTGTCTCCCTGATGAAAACGGCGGCAACCGCGGAAGCACCCGCTATTTGGAGGCTAAAAACGCGGCTTGAGGCCATCTATCACGCTAAAACAGTTATTCTGGCAACTGGAACCTTTTTGGCTGGGCGTGTTTATGTGGGTGACTGCTCCTATGAAAGCGGGCCGGACGGGATGTTCCCTGCCACAGAACTCGCCAATTCCTTAAAGGAGTTAGGCATTCCTACCCGGCGCTTTAAAACCGGCACGCCCTCCCGGGTAAACCGGCGGAGCGTCGATTTTACAGAACTGGAGCCGCAGCCGGGCGATGAGCATACGGTGCCCTTCTCCTTCGCTACAGCGCAGCCGATTCAAAACAGCGCGCTTTGCTACATTACCTATACCAACTCGGATACCAAGCAAATCATTTTGAATAACCTGCACCGCTCCCCACTTTACGGCGGCAAAATTGAGGGAGTGGGGCCACGCTATTGCCCTAGCATTGAGGATAAAATTGTCCGCTTTGCGGATAAGGAGCGCCATCAAATTTTTATTGAGCCTTGCGGTGCGCAAACGGAGGAGCTCTATTTACAGGGGCTCTCTTCTTCCCTTCCGGAGGATGTTCAACTCAAATTTTTGCACAGTATCCCCGGCCTGACTCATTGCGAGGTGATGCGCAGTGCTTACGCGATTGAGTATGACTGTGTTGATCCGCTTGCCTTGCGGCCAACGCTGGAGTTTTTGGATTTAGAGGGGCTCTACGGCGCCGGGCAGTTTAATGGCTCCAGCGGATATGAGGAGGCTGCCGCGCAGGGGCTGATCGCGGGCATCAACGCCGCCCGCAAGCTTCAGGGTAAAACACCTGTCATTTTAGACCGTGCTTCCTCCTATATCGGCACATTGATTGATGACCTCGTAACCAAAGGCTGCTCCGATCCATACCGGATGATGACTTCTCGCTCGGAATACCGTCTGATCCTGCGGCAGGATAACGCTGACCTGCGGCTGACACCTCTCGGCTATGAAATCGGTCTGATCGACGAAGAGCGATGGCATCGTTTTCAGGAAAAGCGCCGCTTGATCGAACTGGAACAAAAGCGTGCGGAGGAAACCGTTCTTTCCCCTTCTCCCTCGTTCAATGATCTGCTTGTTTCACGTGAAACATCTCCCATTCAGACAGGCGTCCGTTTAAGCGAACTGCTCAAACGCCCACAACTCAACTATCGCCTGTTAAAGCCTTTTGATCCAACACGGCCCAATTTTCCGGATGAAATCTTTGAGCAAGTGGAAATCGGTTTGAAATATGAAGGCTATATCAAACGTCAGCAGGCACAAATTGATGAAATGCGCCGTTTGGAGGGAAAAAAGCTTCCAGAGGGAATCAATTTTCTATCCATTACCGGGTTGCGAAAGGAAGCGCGTGAGAAGCTTCAAAAAATTCGTCCGGAAAACGTTGGGCAGGCTTCCCGCATTTCAGGCGTGAGCCCGGCGGATATCTCTGTCCTTTTGATCTATCTTGCATCCGGGCAAAAACGTAAGGATGCCTGTCAGAGCAATCCTACTACTCAACAGGAAGGCGGGTCTCGTTATGATTGATATAGAAACCCTGCGCCGTGGCGCTGCACGGTGGAAAGTGGAGCTGGATGAAACCGCGTTATCCCGTTTTGACGCCTATGCCGCCTTGCTCCTTGAATGGAATCAAAAAATAAACCTCACGGCAATTAAGGAGCCGGATGGAATAATCGCCAAACATTTCATCGACAGCCTCGCCCTGCTCTCCTTTTTTTCGCCGACTGAAGGCGCAAAAGTGATTGATGTGGGCACGGGAGCCGGATTTCCAGGCCTTGCGCTTTTGATTGCCCGCCCTGATCTGCAACTGACGCTCCTGGACAGCACAAAAAAGAAGCTCCTCTTTTTGGAACAGGCGCTCTCTTCGCTTGCCCTACAGGCGGAAACATTGCACCGGCGTGCAGAAGAAGCGGGGCAAGATTCTCGATACCGGGAGCAATTTGATTTAGTTACTGCGAGAGCCGTTTCTAACTTACGCGATCTGAGCGAATATTGCCTGCCCTTTGCCAAGCCGGGTGGTTTTTTTACCCCGCTTAAAGCAGGGGATATTGACGAAGAACTCACACAGGCAAAACCTGCAATCTCCCTTTTAGGCGGTAGCTTAGAGCGCCTGGAGCGTTACGAAATCGATTCAGCGGGCAGCCGCAGCCTACCAATCATTCAAAAAATATCGCATACTTCGCCAAAATATCCGCGCCCTTCTGCTCAAATTGCCAAAAAGCCGCTGGTATAATAGAGAAAAAGCAGTTTTCAGGCTGTTTTTACACGATCAAAAAAACTGGACTTTTTCCCTCCTGCCTGATAAGCTTGTCTTGTAAACATGGACAAGCCCAATCAGGAAGGAGGTTTTTATATGCCCTTGTTAAAAAAGTCCCCTCCAAAACCAAAATCCGGCGGTTCGATCCTTATGATTCCAGAGCAAGAAATTATGCCAAACCCCACGCAGCCACGCCGCCATTTTGACCGCCAAGAGCTTGCAAATCTTGCGCAAAGCATCCGTGCAAATGGCATTTTACAACCAATTACCGTTCGGGCGGTGCCTGGAGGCTATGAGTTAATTGCCGGGGAGCGACGGCTTCGCGCGGCCCGATTAGCTGGATTAACACAAATCCCTTCCATCCTCATCAATGCAGATGATCGTAAAACGGCGATCTTCTCCCTGCTTGAAAATTTGCAGCGCCAGGATCTCAGCTTTTTTGAAGAGGCTGACGCCATACAAAAATTGATGAATGTTTATGGCCTAAGCCAGGAGGAAACCGCGCGAAAGCTCGGTATGGCGCAATCCACGCTCTCCAATAAGCTTCGCCTCCTACGGCTGCCGGAAGAAATCCGACGCACCTTGGAGCAGGAACAGCTCACAGAGCGCCATGCGCGTGCTCTGCTCCGGCTGGAGACCACTAATCAAATGAAGGAAGCACTCGATCACATCGCATTGGAAAAACTCAATGTTTCGCAAAGCGAAAAGCTCATTGAGCAGCTTCTGAAAAACACAGATACCCCTGATTTGCAAAAAAAACAGAAGAAGGCACCCATTAAACTTTTCAAAGATGTTCGACTTTTTATAAACACTTTAAACCATGCAGTCGATACGATGAAACGGGCCGGAATTTCCGCTGACTCTTCCCGCAAAGAAACGGATGAGTATATTGAATATGTTGTCCGTATTCCCAAAAACGGCGAAACGGTCATCCGCTCCTGCTCCGACAGTGCATGATTTTCCTGCCAATAACGCATTCGCGTTTTGGAATAAATTCCCCCATTTTTCCTGCGCTAAAAACAGCGCAAAACAAAGACCATATCTTTTCTCTTTCACACCCCACATCCGCAGTAACGGGACAGGTTGTTCGCCTGTCCCGTTATTGTTTTTTTTATTTACAAAGATTCTTCTTTCTGTTTTCTAAGGCCTATGATTAATAACGAACCATTTTATTATGCGATTCTTTCGCATCAGTGAACAGGACCAATCGCAGTTTTCATCCCATATTCGTTAAAAACCTTGCAAGATCACCGATGGGACGCAATCTCAAAATGACAAAGCCGCAGGGTGAAGGCTGGCTAACGCCAGCTAAGCCTGAGAACGCAACTAGCGTGCGATTGACTTCCTTTGGCGGCTTTGTTTTTTTATTCACTGATGTTATCCTCACTGTACAAAGTGCAACACGGTTTTTTAGGGCATCTTCGGAGGCTGACTGCGTAACTTTCGTTGCCGGGTTGACGCCTACCAAGGACGATGATGCCGCCAGCGTTGATTTTGGCCGCTGACAGGCGTATTGCTCTTTATATACCGTGGTTAATGTTTCACGTGAAACTTTTTTTCTTTTCACCTCTTTAATACAATCTATAGTAGGTCTCTTTCAAATTTTTAACAAGATCCTGTAATTTACTTTTTAATAACTTCTGTATGAGCTAATGTTTCACGTGAAACGAATTTTTACGGAAAGCTAACGGAAACCTTTCTTTCTCTCCTGCTTTGTGTTATAATTTGAAAGAATTCATATTGTGATAAGAAAATGGACATTTCAAGGAAGGGCCTGAGCAACAAAATGGGTAAAACAATTGCAATCGTCAATCAAAAGGGCGGCGTTGGAAAGACGACCACCGCCGTCAATCTTTGCGCATCGATCGGGGAACATGGCTTAAAAACGCTTCTTGTAGATATCGATCCACAAGGAAACTCCACCAGCGGCATGGGGCTGAATAAGCGCTCCATTGAAAAATCAACCTATGATATTTTAATTAACGGCGTCAGCGCATTGGAAACCGTCGTTTCCAGCCAATATGCCAATGTCGATATTCTTCCCGCCAACATGAGTCTCGCGGGAGCAGAGCTGGAGCTCGTTGAATCACAACGCCGGGAATCCCGGCTACGCACAGCGCTCGCCGAGCTTGTGCCTCTTTATGATTTCATTTTTTTAGATTGTCCCCCCTCTTTGGGGCTCATTACGCTCAATGCATTATGCGCCTCAGACTCTATTATGGTTCCGATCCAATGCGAGTATTATGCCTTGGAAGGCCTATCCCAACTGATGTCCACCGTTCGTCAGGTCAAACGTCTCTACAACCCGCATCTGGAGATCGAGGGTGTACTGTTGACGATGTATGATGGAAGGCTAAACCTGACCCAGCAGGTTGTGGACGAAGTGAAGCGCTTTTTCCCACAGAAGGTATATTCCAGCGTGATTCCACGCAATGTTCGCCTTTCAGAAGCGCCGAGCTTTGGCCAGCCGGTCATATATTATGACCGTTCGTCGCGCGGGAGTTCCGCATATGAAGAATTTGCAGATGAATTTTTGCGTTTAAATGGAAAGGGATGAATTCGTGTATGGCAGCAAAAAAAGGAGGCCTCGGGCGTGGGCTGGATGCACTTTTTGCAGATAACTCTGTGGAGGAAAATAGCTCAGCCAGCGCTGTAAAGCTCAGCCTCAATGAGATTGAGCCCAATAAGGATCAACCCAGAAAAACCTTTGATGAAAAGGCGCTCTCTGAGCTTGCGGATAGCATTGCGCAGCACGGCGTTATTCAGCCGCTTCTAGTTCGCCCAATGCCAGATGGCAGCTATCAGCTTGTGGCTGGAGAACGCCGCTGGCGCGCTGCCCGCCGGGCAGGGTTATCAGAGGTACCGGTTGTAATTCGTGAAATGAGCGATAGCGAGATGATGGAGCTCGCATTAATCGAAAATTTGCAAAGAGAAGATTTAAATCCAATTGAAGAGGCAGAAGGATTGCAGCAGCTCATTCATACCTATGGCCTAACGCAGGAAACTGCGGCTGCCCGTGTGGGGCGTTCCCGTCCTGCGATCGCAAATGCATTGCGCCTGCTCTCCCTCCCAACCCCAATTTTGGAATTAACTAGGGATGGAAAAATCTCAGCAGGGCATGCGCGCGCGCTTCTCTCCCTGAATGATGAAGAAAAAATGGTGGAAATTGCCGATCAGATCTTAAAAAAAGAGATTTCTGTTCGGGAAGTAGAGCGGCTTGCAAAGGCTGCCGCCAAAGAAAAAAAACAACCGGAAAACCACCCTCTCCGCCGGGATACCTTTTATGATGAAGTAGAGCTAGCCTTAACCAATTCACTCGGTCGCCGAATCAAGGTGAATCTAAATAAAAAGGAAAATCGCGGCACAATCGAGATTGAGTTTTTCGACCAAAATGATTTAACAGATCTTTCCAGGCTTTTAGATCCAGAGCACGATTAATCAACGGCATCTGCCGTTTATGATAGTAGAGAAGGGAAGAATACAGATGCAGCAATATGAAAAATTGTTTTCAGAGGGCCAAATTGGAACCGTCCAGCTAAAAAACCGAGTTGTCATGTCCCCCATGGTCTTGGGCACCGGCGGACTTGACGGTACACCCGGCGAACAGATGATGCAGTATTATGAGGAGCGCGCCAAAGGCGGCGTGGGGCTTATCATCACAGAGGCCACACGTGTTGATGAAAAGCATGGACCGCTTGCCCCCCGCCAGCTTGCAATGAGCAAAGATCGACACATTGAGCCCTTTGCTAAAATGGTGAAACGAATCCATCGCCACGGCGCCAAAGTTTTTTGTCAGCTGCACCATCCCGGCCGGCAGAACCTCTCTCTTTTGGTAGGAACATGGCGTCTAAGCGATGCAATAGGCCGCCATTGGCATGGCTATTGGGATATTTTCTTTAAAGTTGCGCAGCATGCAGATATGGTGGAAAAGACAGGCCTACTGCCTCCAGTTGTAGCGCCCTCCCCTGTGCCCTGCCGGTTGCAAAAGCAAAAAACACGAGCGCTAAAGACAGCGGAGATCAAAGAGCTTGTCCGCGAATTCGGCGCCGCAGCGAAGCGGGTTCAGCTCGCCGGTGCAGATGGCGTAGAGCTGCACGGAGCGCATGGCTATTTGATCCAGGAGTTTTTAAGCCCTTACACCAACCGCAGAACAGATGAATACGGCGGCTCTTTTGATAACCGGATGCGTTTTATCACAGAGATCATTGCCGAAATTCGCCGCCAATGCGGCGCTGATTTTCCAATTATCGCCCGCATTTCTGTAGATGAATTCTATCGGGAAATTGGTGATCCGGCAGACGAAGGCATCACGCTGGATGAAGGAATCCGAATTGCCAAGCGGCTTGAGGAATGTGGAATTGATGCAATCGACGTTTCTAGCGCTACCTATGAAACCATGAATTACTGGCTGGAGCCGACCAGTTTTCAAACCGGATGGCGCAGCTATCTTGCCAAAACAGTGAAACAAAACGTATCCATCCCTGTTCTTGCCGCTAATTTGATCCGTTCCCCGGAACAAGCAGAGCAGCAGTTGAAAGAGGGAATTCAGGATTTTATCAGCCTTGGGCGCCCCCTGCTGGCTGATCCGGATTGGGCCAATAAGGCAAAAGCCGGCCGACCGGAAGAAATCCGTCGCTGTATCTGCTGCTTATGGTGCTTTGAAAGCATGCTGGATGGCGCTGTGCGGAATCGGCCTGGTCAATGCGCCGTGAACCCTCGCACTTGTCGGGAGGTTGGCATCCCCAAGGAGCCAAAGAAAGATGGCGATGGTCGTATCGTGGCAATCGTCGGCGCGGGTCCGGCAGGTCTAACTGCCGCGGAGGTGTTGGGGAAACGAGGCTTCCAACCCATTGTTTTGGAAAAGGAGGCCTTTGTAGGCGGTCAGCTTCAGTTAGCAGATAAGCCGCCGCGGAAGGAAAAAATCGATTGGTGCTTTGAGGATCTAGAACGGGCGGCACGCAGAGCCGGCGCGGAAATCCGCTTGAATACAAAAGCAAACTCCGCAATGCTCAAAGAGCTCAACCCCTATGCAGTGATCATTGCAACCGGCGGGGATGCCATTCATCCCCGTATTCCCGGTGCGGATCAGCCGCATGTCTGCACCGTAACAGAGGTTCTCAATGGCAGCGTAAAACTGGAAGGAAAACAGATTGCAGTGATCGGCTCCGGCATGACCGGCCTGGAAACAGCTGATCTGCTCGCAGAGCAAGGCAATCAAGTAACAATTATAGAAATGGCAGATCAGATTGCGCCCGGCACCTATCACCAGCATACGGAGGATATCCTCCCTCGCCTGAAAGCGCTTAACGTTGAATTTCTCACTGGTTGGAAGCTTGCAAGCGTAGGCAAAAACACCATCACTCTGGAGCCTGCGGCTGGGGGAACGCAAATTGAAAAGCCAGCCGAGCAGGTTGTGATGTCCGTGGGGGTTCGCAGTGATAACGCGCTTTATGAGGAAATCAAAGATTGCTTTGAACGAGCATTCCTGATTGGGGATGCAAAGCAAATTGGCCGCATCGCACAGGCAACGCATGGAGCCTATAATCTTGCACGAAAACTAAAATAAGAGAGAATACCAGGTGCCGCAGGCAAATATGCCGCGGCATCTGGCTTTTTCTGCGATTGCAAGCATTAAAAAATACTGCTGGGATGCAAATATATACATCCCAGCAGCATTTTTTATCCTTTTAGAGACGATAGAATTGGCTTTTCCACTTTTAATCACCAAAGAAAGAGAATTCGCTCCAAACAAGAACGAAACGTTTTTTTATACAATGAATTGTTTCAAAAGCCAAATTGAGGCCGGCTTTCTTTTGTCATGTTCTCTTGCGTGTGGGAAGGCTCATTTCCCTCATTTGTGCTTGGGTTCTCCTCCGTTGACGTCGAGGGCTCACTCGTTACCGGCTGGGTGATATTGCTTTCATCCTCCTCACCCGTTGTCTCCTGGTTATAGAAATCTGTTGTTTCTTGCTGCTGTTGATTGGAGGTGGGCTCCACATAGTTAGAGGAGGAACCATTATTCCCTTTGTTGGAATTGGATCCCGAACTGCTGGAGGAGCTCAAATCCAAATCAAAAGGCGAAACATGATTGCCGTCTGGAATATTGCTATTTCCATATAATGCCATCTGGAGCTCACGGGCCGCAGCCTGATAGTCAACAATAATAAAGGAAACGCCATTGATATACTGACCCTGTCGATATTCTTCACTTGGCACCGTAATCTGATTGATCGGATAATTCATCCATCCCTGTAGAATTGCCTGCGTACCATATGAGAGAATTGTCGATTTGGGTATATTCGTATTTACATATGGTAAAATTTTATTCGCCAAGCTATTCAATTGGCCAAGAGAGGCGCTCTTGGATTGCTGAATCAGAGCGGTGATCACTTGGCGCTGCCGGCGTGTGCGGCTGATATCGCTATCGGCGTCGCTCTTTCGGATCCGGCTGAAAACCAACGCCTCATCTCCATTGAGAAGCACATGTTCCCCTACTGGGAAATTTTTAAACCGGCTTGTCCTGCGAATATACTCTGATTCATAAGGTTGAACGTCTACATAAACGCCGCCGATCGCATCGATCGCTTTTGAAAAGTTTTCAAAATTCACTGTCACATAATAATCAATTTCAACTTTGAAGTTATTTTCCAGCGTTTCAATTAATAGCTCGGGCCCACCCCAGGCATAAGCGGCATTCATTTTCGTATAGCGATCTTCCCCGTTATAGTTAATATAAGAATAACTATCCCGAAAGAAAGAGGCAAGCGTGATTTGATCTGTCTTTTTATTAATAGAGGCCAAGATCATTGAATCAGAACGCCCGTCATCCTGCCCGATCAAAAGCACATTGATGACATTACGGCTCGAATATTTTTCACCACCATTGGTCGCCCATTTTTTCACGAGATCTTTGAGGGAATTCGCATCCTTAATACCGTCGATTTCCGCGAAATCCTTCTCATCATAAATTTGATCTTCAACGCCGTTATTTGGATTGTTTGGATCTTCTGGACCTATCAAGTTCAGTAAATTATTAACATACAGTAAAGCGACTACTACCACGGCCACGATCAAGATGGCAAAAACGCTGATCAAAATTTTTAAATTGCGTTTTTTGTTTTTCATCCAAAATGGTATAAAGCGATCCTTCCAAAAGGATTTCCCCGTTGCAGGATTTTGATCTGCCGGCTGCATCCAATCCGACTGATTGCTGGGGGACATTTGATCGGGTTGTTCTTGATGCGTTGTTTGTTGTTTATATTTTTTATGCTTCATTTTCTGATCGTCTTTCACGTGCGTTCCACTCCCTTATTCTGTTTCCTATCTAAAAACGGAATGAATAGCATTCATTATACCGAAATCCGGTGAATTCTGCAAGGATTCACCGGATATTTCCAATAAAAACGGGGTTTCCTATGCAAACGCCGCAAAATCGCAATCAAATAGCTGCCATTCCAACGTCAACCGTTCGGCGCTTTTACGCCTCATCAGGTTCTGCTTCCACTTGATCCGCTTGCTCTTCTATCTCTGCGCCCTCTGCGCCTGAATTTTGCTCTTCCCCTTCATCATGATCTGCGCTTGTGAGTGTGACCACTTTTTCCCCTTCATTCACACGCATCACGCGCACACCTTTTGAAGGGCGGGCACAAAGGCGAATTTCATCTGTTGGAATGCGAATGATAATACCATCTGAGGAGATCAGAATAACGTCTTCTTCCTCCCGGATTAAACGCACCGCGGCCACATCCCCGTATTTTTCGGTATGATAGTTGATCGTACCTTTTCCGGCACGGGATTGAAGTCGGTAATCTGTCACCTCGCTGCGGCGGCCATATCCTGTCTCACTTACAGTCAAAACTGTACCATCCTCTTTGAGCACTGCCATTCCTACTACTTCGTCGCTCTCTGAAAGCTCAATAGCCTTCACACCACGGGCCGTTCTGCCGAGCGGCCGTGCATCTGTTTCATGGAAGCGGATGGACATTCCCTTCCTCGTTGCAACCAAAAGATCATCTTCTCCACTGGTTAAATGCACCCAGGCAAGCTCATCGTTTTCATCGAGACTAATGGCAATCACGCCGTTTTTCCGAACGTTGCGATAGGCTTCCAACTCCGTTCGCTTGATAATCCCCTTCCGCGTTACCATGCAAAGATACTGCCCCTCAGAAAATTCCGGCACACGAATCATCGCATTGACTTTGACATCTGGCGTAATCGGCAGCAGATTTACAATATTCATGCCTTTGCTCGTGCGGCTTCCCTCCGGGATCTCATACCCTTTCAACCGGTATGTGCGGCCGTCAGAAGTAAAAAACATCACATAATCATGTGTGGAGCAGGTAAACATGGTTTCCGCCACATCTTCCTCGCGCCGCGCCATACCAATCACGCCGCGGCCACCGCGCTTTTGAATTCGATAGGTATCCACCGGCTGACGTTTAATGTAGCCAAGCGTTGTCATGGTGAAGACGCAGGTTTCCTCTGGAATCAAATCCTCAATATCCACTTCTCCACTTATATTTGCAATTTCTGTACGGCGGTCATCCCCGTATTTGTCGCGCAAAACAAGCGCTTCTTCTTTTACGATCTCCAGAACACGAGTTTCAGAAGAGAGAATCTCCATATACTCCGCAATTTTTTCTTTCAACTGCGCCATTTCTTCTTCAATCTTATGGCGCTCCAAGCCAGTCAATTGACCAAGACGCATTTGCACAATGGCCTGCGCTTGGGGTTCGTCAAGGCCAAAGCGCTGCATAAGCCGTTCACGGCCTTCCGGCTGGTCTTTTGAGGAGCGCAAAATCTCGATGACTTCATCGATAAAATCCAGGGCAATCAGAAGGCCCTCCAAAATATGCGCGCGCTCTTGCGCCTTGCGCAGATCATAACGTGTCCTCCGAACGACCACTTCACATTGGAAATCAATATAATTTCGGAGCACTTCCTTCAGCGTTAGAACCCGCGGCTCTCCATTGACAAGCGCGAGCATAATAACACCGAAGGTCGTCTGCATTTGCGTGAAGGTATAGAGCTGGTTAAGAACAACCTGTGGGTTAGCATCCCGCTTCAGATCAACCACCATATGCATTCCCTCGCGGGAAGTATAGTCGTTAATATCTGATATGCCTTCAATCCGCTTTTCTTTTACAAGTTCCGCAATGTTTTCAATCAGGCGCGCCTTATTGACCTGATAGGGGAGCTCGGAAACGACAATTGAAAAACGGCCGTTCTTCGTCTCCTGAATCTCCGCCCTGGCGCGCACAATAATTTTACCTCTGCCTGTTCCATAGGCAGCGCGGATGCCCGAACGGCCCATTACAATGCCGGCGGTCGGAAAATCTGGGCCTTTAATGTGCTCCATCAGCTCTTCCAGGCCAGCGTCAGGGTTGTCGATCAAGCAGCACATGCCGTCGATCACTTCCCGCAAGTTGTGCGGCGGAATATTTGTTGCCATACCAACTGCGATGCCAGTGGAGCCGTTAACCAAAAGATTGGGGAACCGGGATGGAAGAACTACCGGCTCTTTTCTACTGTCATCATAGTTTGGCATGTAATCGACGGTTTCCTTTTCAATATCCGTCAACATAGACATTGCCATCTTGCTCATGCGTGATTCTGTATAACGGTAAGCGGCAGGCGGGTCTCCATCCACAGAGCCAAAATTGCCATGGCCATCTATTAACATGTAGCGCATGGAAAAAGACTGCGCCAAGCGTACCATCGCGTCATAAACCGACATATCGCCATGCGGATGATAATCGCCAAGCACTGCACCCACCGTTGCGGCACACTTGTGATAGGGCTTATCCGGAGTCAGGTTTCTCTCATACATAGTATAAAGGATTCTGCGGTGCACTGGCTTGAGGCCATCCCGAACATCCGGCAGGGCGCGCGAAACAATGACGGACATCGAATAATCCAAGAAGGATTTGCGCATTTCCTTATTCAGGTCTACATCAATAATCTTTTGATCTTCGTAATTCATGTAAGTCCATCCTTTATTATAGAGCTGCCGCAGCCGGGTTTTGTTGCAGCAAATTTAATTTTTGCTCCAATTTCATTGAAAACTTGCTTAGATATCGAGATTCTGAACATATTTTGCATTTTTTTCGATAAATTCACGCCGCGGCTCCACCTTATCCCCCATCAAAATAGAGAAGGTTTCATCTGCCTGCATCGCATCCTCCAGGGTAACACGGAGCATTGTGCGAAACTCCGGATCCATCGTGGTTTCCCATAGCTGCTGCGGATCCATCTCACCAAGGCCCTTATAGCGCTGAACATCGCAATTTCCGCCAAACTCCGCGATAAATTCATCCCTTTCCTCATCAGAAAAGGCATATTTCACTTTTTTACCTTTACTGACTTTAAATAATGGTGGTTGGGCGATATAAATATAACCGCTGTCAATCAGGGGGCGCATATATCGGAAGAAAAAGGTGAGCATCAGCGTGCGAATATGTGCGCCGTCCACATCTGCATCCGCCATAATGACAACCTTGTGATACCGAAGCTTAGTAATATCAAACTCATCTCCAATGCCGGTTCCAAGCGCAGTCACAACCGGCATCAGCTTCTCGTTGCCGATTACTTTATCAAGACGGGATTTTTCAACATTCAGCATTTTGCCCCACAGGGGTAAAATCGCCTGGAAGGTACGGTCACGGCCTTCTTTCGCGGAGCCGCCTGCCGAATCGCCCTCTACAATATAAATCTCTGTATTCTCTGGATTTCGGTCTGTGCAGTCGGCCAGTTTACCTGGAAGGGAATTTCCCTCCAGAGCAGATTTCCGGCGCGCAAGATCCCGCGCCCGACGCGCTGCTTCACGGGCACGCGCAGCATCCAATGCTTTTGCATAAATCGCCTTGATCACAGCCGGATTTTCTTCAAAAAACGTCATCAATTTTTCATAGATCATTTGGGAAACCATCTGACCCATGTCGGTATTTCCAAGCTTTCCCTTCGTTTGGCCTTCAAACTGTGCATCTGTCAATTTCACGCTGACCACGGCTACCAAACCTTCACGCACGTCGTCACCGGATAAATTTTTATCATTTTCCTTGAGAATTCCATATTTTCGGCCATAATCATTGAATACGCGGGTTAAAGCTGTTTTGAAACCTGTTTCATGCGTTCCGCCATCAATCGTATGCACATTATTGGCAAAGCTAAGAATGGTTTCATTATAACTATCGTTATACATCATAGCGACTTCTGCCGAACGATCTCCCACCACAGTAATAAGATGAATCGGCTTTTCATGCAACGGCGTCAGCTTGCGGCTCTCATTAATATATTCTACAAAAGAAGAAATTCCGCCCTCATAGCAAAACTTTTCGCTGACGATATTTTCCGGATCACGGCTATCTGTTAAGGTGATAGATAACCCTGCGTTTAAAAAAGCCTGCTCGCGCAACCTGCGTTGAAGCACTTCATATTCATAAACCGTCGTTTCCAGAAAAATTTCCGGATCTGCTTTAAACTTAATGAACGTGCCGGTTTCATCGGTATCTCCGATCACTGTCAGCTTTGATGCAATATTACCGCGCTCAAAGCGCTGATAATGGATATGCCCATCTTGGGAAACCTCAATCTCCATCCATTCTGACAATGCATTTACAACCGAAGAGCCCACGCCATGCAGGCCGCCGGATACTTTATAGCCGCTGCCGCCGAATTTACCGCCCGCGTGCAGCACTGTAAGAACCAGCGTTACTGCCGGGATACCAGATTTTTCATTGATACCGACGGGGATACCGCGCCCATTATCCCGTACAGTGATAATGTCATTCGGCAATATTTCCACTTCAATATGGGTACAAAAGCCGGCGAGTGCCTCATCAATTGAGTTATCTACAATTTCATAAACAAGATGATGCAGTCCCTTAGGCCCAGTGGAGCCAATATACATGCCGGGGCGCTTACGAACCGCTTCAAGCCCCTCTAGAACCTGGATTTGATCCGCATCATATTTTTCAGATACGGTCGTATCCATCTTCTCCTCTTCCTGCTGTTCTTGGGTCAGCGCCCTTCCCTGTTCGGCAAATTCATTTTTTTCCTGTATATCCAAACCTGAAGCCCTCCAATTTCCGCTGAATGCATCCTTTTCGAATCCATCAGCTTCAGACATTCCCTAACCTAAAATCTTTCTCAAATATTTGCCAATTTATCCATAAACTCTGTCCTCTTCAGCAGCGTTGTGGAAGAAATCTGTGAAATATAAATCATCCTGCCGCTTGGCCTGACATGGCTTGCGCAGACAATAAAGGATTTGGGAAGTTCCATTGATACATTGACCACATCCCCCGCCTTCTCCGCATTCGTCAAATAATTTCTTGTCGATTTCGAAACAGTTGTCGTATCCAAATCAAAAATACCAATAATTTCATCCAGCGTAACAACCGTATCCTGTCCCAAATGCAGATACAATGCCATCGCCCCTTTTCTTTGAATGATACTTGGTTCTCATTTATGCTGTTTCTTCCAAAGATCCGCTATGCAGGGAAAACGTTTTTCCATCACACAAACGGAGTAGGGAAGACGGCTCGCAACAGGTGATAAATACCTGCCAACCCTCAATATGATTCAAAATATAATCCTGCCTGCCCGCATCCAGCTCACTCATGACGTCATCGAGCAAAGCAACCGGCTGTTCCCCTGTGATTTCGCGGATTAACGCCGCCTCACTGAGTTTCATAGAAAGCGCGCAGGAGCGCTGCTGGCCCTGGGATCCATAGATACGAGCCGATAATTGATCCACATAAATCTCCAAATCATCCCTGTGCGGGCCAACGGAAGTACTGCCATTTTTTAAATCCTCCGCACGGTTTTTCGTTAGCTTTTCGCTTAACTCATAAGCGATCTCTTCTGCTGACCGGCCTTCTATGGAAGAGGCGTAGGCAAGGCTGAGTTCTTCCCTGCCGCGGGATAAACCATGGTAGAAAGCAACCGCGCTTTCCTGCATATGATCTACATAAGAGCGCCTTTGATAGATGATTTGAGCGCCCAACATAGCAAGCCTCTCATCCCAAATAGCAAGTGTATCCATTAATTCTGAATGGTAAGCAATATCTTTCAATAATATATTCCGCTGTGCAAGCGCCCGGTTATATTGGCTGAGCAGTGATGCATAGCGCGGCCTTAACTGGCTCAGCGCCAAATCCAAAAACCGCCTACGCTGTACAGGCCCCTCTTTCACCAAAGATAAATGAGCTGGAGAAAATACAACCGCGCGAAATTCCCCCATCAATTTAGAAGCGGACGGCAATGGTATCCCATTTAAAACAGCATGCCGTTTTTCATCTAGAAGAAGGGTAGCCTCCTGCTCCCGTCCCTCTGCATAAAAATCCATTTCAAGCCGCGCAGCCTCATTTTTCAGCGATATCAGCTCTGCATCTTTTGCACCGCGAAAGCTACGGCAACCGGTAAACATCCAGATGCTCTCCAACAGGTTTGTTTTTCCCTGCGCATTTTCTCCATAAATGATGTTAACGCCTTCCTGCGGATAAATCTCAAGTTCCTTCAAATTTCGATAATGAATCGCGGAAAGCCTGGTCACTTTCATAAGGCCGATACCTCATATTGTTTTTCCTCAAAAGAAGCAACATCACCTGGCCGCAGCTTTTTTCCCCGTATTTTGCACACCTCACCATTCACAGCCACTTCTCCATTTTGAATCACTATTTTGGCATGGCCGCCGGTTTGCACCGCATTCGCCAGCTTTAAAAAAGCGTCAAGGCGGATATATTCCGTTGAAATACACACTTTTTCCGGTGGGAGAGGCTTCCCCTTTTGCACCACCCTGACTTTTACTTTCATAAGCTTATGCTCCTATCAACCTTCAGTTTTCATTTTTCAAACGCACCGGCAAAACAAGGAAAAGGAAGCTATCACCTTCCGGCGGAAGAATCAAAATGGGCGATACCGCGCCGTTAAGCTCGATACGCACTTCATCTGTATCCACTACCTTCAATGCCTCCAGCATAAAGCGATTGTTAAACCCAATTTCCACTCGATTGCCATCAATCACCGCATCAATTTTATCATTTGCGCTGCCCAAAGAAGTGATGCTGGAGATGCGGATTGTATTTTCATCAAACACACAACGCACCGGGCTTTTCAGGCGGTCTGTGATCAAAAGAGAGGTGCGCTCAATACTATCGATAAACAATTTGGTGTTTACCCGAACATGCGTGGCATTATTAGACGGAATCGCGCTTTTATAATCGAGAAAATCGCCATCCAATAAGCGGGAAATGATGTGATAACCGCCCGCCTCGAACACGATATGACGTTTTCCAACGCCCATAGAAACAACGCCTTCCTCATCCCCAAGCAACTTTGTCACCTCAGAGAGGGTTTTGGAGGGAACGACAAAGGAAATTTCCGTTCCACTATAATCAATCTGCTCAGTGCGTACCGCAAGGCGCACGCCATCTACGGCAATCAAGCGGATTGTGCCATTCTCCACTTCAAATTTTACGCCCTTATGAACTTCCTTACTATCGTTGACCGCCACAGCGAAAATTGTTTGACGGATCATATTTTTCAATAGTTCTTCTGCAATGGTTACAGGGTAACCACCCGTTACAGAAGGAAGCTCCGGATATTCATCCGCCGCAATACCAATTAGGCTATATTCCGCCTCGCCGCTATGGATGATCGTCATCTGCCGTTCATCTGCTTCAACGGAAACACTCTCCCCAGGGAGACGGCGTAGAATATCGCATAGTAATCTAGCATTTAGAATAATGCTGCCTTCCTGCTCTACGCGCGCTTCAATGGAAGTCGTAATTCCAACCTCTAAATCATATCCGGTCAAAGTTAGCTCATGATCCTCGGCCTTCATTAAAATGCCTTCGATAGCCGGAATAGAGGCCTTGGTAGACACAGCTCTTTGAACATTACTGCAAGCTTCCGCTAGAGCAAGCGCATCGCAGATTACTTTCATGTGGGTTCCTCCTATATTTCTGAAATCGTAATGTATATCGCGCTATGGTTTTTGGAAAAAGAAAGGGTATCTTATCATTCTTATAAATAGTATTAGTCATAGGGGCAGTGGAAACGGTGGAAAAGCAGTTTTTTCCTTTTCCCAGCGGGGAAAGAATGGAATTCGACTCTGGGGAAAAACGCGGGATAGATTTTGAAAACTGCTGTGAACTTCTTTTTTTTAAACATCTATGTGGAAAAGGCACTGTGGAATGTGGATAAAAGAGTGGAAAAAAATTCCTCCAATCGGGGATTTATTGATCCTGTATATTTTTAATGGTATCGGAAATTGTTGCTTTTAAGGAGGGGTTCTTTTCCATTTCTTTTTCAATTTTTGTCAGTGTATAAAGAACGGTGGAATGGTCGCGGCCTCCAAATTCATCTCCAATCGCCTTCATTGGTAGGCCGGTTACTTCGCGGACAATATACATCGCCGCTTGCCGTGCTTTAGAGGTAGTGGAATCACGTTTATTGGAGCGGATATCCTCCTCTGTGATGCCATATGTTCTGGCTACCTCCTGAATAATTTTTTCCACGGTGACTGGAACAGGCTGGCTGTCGCTTAAAATATCCTTAATTGCCCTTTGGGCCAAAAGAATCGTAGGCGGGTGGCCTTCAATAGAATGATAGGCTTTCATCCGTTTCACTGCGCCCTCTAGTTGGCGGATATTTGTTTTCAGCTTTTGGGCGATATATTCGGTTACATCATCTGGAAGGCCAATGTTGAGAAGCTGTGCCTTGCGTTTCACGATAGCGATTCTCGTTTCAAGATCCGGCGGCTGGATATCCGCAAGCAAACCCCATTCAAACCGGGTACGGAGCCTGTCCTCCAGCGTTAAAATTTCTTTGGGGGGCCGATCAGAGGTTAAAACGATCTGCTTGCCTGCTTGAGATAAATTTTCAAAGGTGTGAAAAAATTCTTCCTGCGTTTGGATTTTACCAGAAATAAATTGCACGTCGTCAACAAGTAAAACATCAACCTTCCGGTATTTATTATGAAAATCAATCATCTTTTTTTCTGCAATAGATGTGATCAACTCGTTTGTAAAATCTTCGCCCCGTACATAGAGAATATCTGAATTGGGGTTTGAAAGGCGGATTTCATAGCAGATTGCATTGAGAAGATGTGTTTTGCCCAGCCCGGAATTTCCATAGATAAAAAGTGGATTATATGCGCCGCCTGGATTTGCTGCAACCGCTTGGGCAGCCGCATGGGCAAATTTATTAGAAGAGCCGACAATAAAGGTTTCAAAGGTATATTCATATTCTTCACTTTGTGTTGGTTCCGATTCCGGTTCTTTTACCTCGTCTGCAACAATGATTTCTACACGCACCGGGAAACCTAGCACTTGCTCAAACGCTTCGCAGAGAAGATCGTTAAATTTAACGGCGACAATTTCTTTTTTAAAGGTGTCTTCAATCGTTAACAAAGCCGTGCTGTCATCTAGACGGACGAGCGTTAGCGGCGCAATCCAAACATTAAAGGCTACCTCTGTAATTTGCGTTTTGCAATAATCCTGTACCGATTTCCAAATCTCCAGAAAGGAATTCATGATTTTGACCGCTCCTCTATGTTTTACGGCAGTTGTATATTGGGATGAAAAGGGTGCAGGCGGGTATCTGAAAACGCCGAATTTTTTTCATCTGCTATTCCTGCTCAATCTATTTAATTCTATCACAAAATGGCGTGGTTTTCAACAACCTTTCCGATGGATTGTGGAAAGAAAGACTGAAATAGAAAGGTTTTCTGCAAAAAAAGATTGACAGGGCGAGAAGGTCTGATATATAATGAATCTCTGCAAGGTTGCATAGAAGCGAATACTGTATTTTTTCCGGCGGAGAAACCATTCGCCAGAAAATGCAAAAGGATACCCCGGTGGAATGGAGGTAAGAAAATTATGAAAAGAACGTATCAGCCGAAAAAAAGGCATCGGAAGATGGAGCATGGCTTCCGCAAAAGAATGGCCGATAGAAACGGCCGCAAGGTTCTTGCCCGCCGCAGGGCAAAGGGCAGAAAGCAGCTGACCTATTAATTGCAGTTTTTATGTGCTGCTGCTTCAAGCAAAGCAGCAGCACATTTTCTGCATGCCCTTGAAAGCGAAAGGATCGTTTTGGCTGACTATATTTCATTGAATCGAAATACAGATTTCCGCCGCCTATATATGCGGGGAAAATCGTTTACTCATCCTGCGTTGGTGACCTATGTAATGAGAAACCGCGCGGGAATTTGCCGGTTTGGGATCACAACAAGCAAGAAGATCGGCAATGCAGTGGAGCGTAATCGTGCGAAGCGCGTGATTCGTGCAGCCTTTTTTGCTTTGTCGGAAGAGGTTTTAGGCAATTGGGATATTGTTTTTGTTGCCAGAGGCCGTACGAAGTGGATCAAAAGCACGGAGCTTGAGAAAGTGATGAAAAAGCAGCTCTGCGCGGCGGGCGTGATCCCCTCCAAGGAGAAAAAGGATCTATGAAAAAAGCGTTTCTTTCCATGATTCGTTTTTATCAAAAAAAAATTTCGCCTTTGTTTCCGCCACGCTGCCGTTTTTATCCTACCTGCTCCCAGTATGCCGTGGAGGCAATTGAGCGTTTTGGCGCATGTAAGGGCGGTGCACTGGCCTTGTGGAGGCTTTTGCGGTGTAATCCGCTTTTTCCGGGTGGATATGATCCTGTGCCTCCTAAAAAATAAATATTTTCCCTCATAAAATTAATAAAAAATCATATTAATTTCAAAATAGATATTATGCCGTTTATTTGCTGCGGGATGATATTTTCAAATTAGGATACCTCATTGAAATTTACGGAGGCTGTTCATGGAGTTTTTGAGTTTTTTATATCTACCATTCGGTTTTATTTTCCGGATTTTTTATGATCTGGTGAGTAATTACGGACTTGCTTTGTTTCTATTCACCCTTTTATTCCGGCTGATTCTTCTCCCCTCCTCCATCAGCCAGCAAAAGGGCACGGCAAAGCAGATGCGGTTGCAGCCGAAAATCAAAAAACTGCAAGAAAAATATAAGGGCAATCAGGTCAAGCTCAATGAAGAAATGCAGGCCCTTTATTCGCGCGAGGGCTATAATCCCATGAGCGCCGGCTGCCTGCCAATGTTGATTCAGCTGCCGGTTATTTTTGGCCTGTTGGGTGTGATTTATTATCCAATCCAATATGTGCTAGGCGTAGATTCCAATACGGTTGGTGAAATGACGAAGATCGTCCAGGGTCTTTTGGGAGATACTTCTATCAAGCAGAATCTGCTGGAGCTTCAGGTGTTCAACCATCTAGACGAGGTGATTGCAAAGCTCCCGAATCTATCCGCTGAAATTATTGATAAGCTGCGCGGCTTCGATTATACGATGTTTGGCATTCCACTTGCGGAAACGCCCAGCGTAGCGACGCTTTCTCATATTGGGTCTGCCAGCAAACAGGAATTGATTCTGTTGCTTGTTCCTCTTTTTTCTGGCCTGTCGGCTATGGCGTCCGGTATCTATACTTGGATCCGCCAGAAGCAGACCAATCCCGAAATGGCGAAAAACCCGATGATGGGCTGCACGGCCTTTGGCATGCCGCTGTTTTCCCTTGTGATCGCGTTCCAATTCCCCGCTGGGGCGGGTATTTATTGGATTATGTCCAATATCATTGCATTTGCGCAGATGATCCTGCTCAATTATACACATAGCCCTAAAAAGATCATAGCAAAAATGATGGTAGAAGAAACGGTCAACCGCCGTTCTAAAGAAGAAAATATGAAACGGATCGCGCAGCGTGAAATGGAAGCGTAATGCGCGCCGGTTCATAACGATAACAGGTGGTGAAGGACATGTTAAAAGAGGCAATCTGCACAGGCGTCACGATTGAAGAGGCGCGGGCAAGAGCAGTTGCAGAGCTTGCAGCGCCGGAGGATGTCGAGGTAAAGATCGAAGTACTGGAAATGCCAGTGAAGAAAACCTTTGGGCTTTTTGGAGGCGCGCCTGCAAAAGTACGAGCGTCCTATGAAGAGTCTCCAGCGGGGAAAGCAATCGATTATCTCACACGTGTTCTGGACGGAATGGGCATCCCGGATGTAACGGTAAAGGAAATACAGGAAGATGGCCATTATAGGCTTGATCTGGAATGCGGCGAAAATCATGGCGCCATCATTGGCCGCCGGGGAGAAACGCTCGATGCACTGCAATACCTGACAAGCTTGGTCGCCAATCGTGGTACAGAGGAATATATCCGTGTTTCCCTAAATGTGGGCGATTATCGAGAGAAACGGGATGAAACACTGCGCGGCCTTGCCCGTAAAAGCGCAAGCCAAGTGTTGAAATACGGCCGTAATGTTGTATTAGAGCCAATGAATCCTTATGAACGCCGCGTGATTCATACGGAAATCCAGGAGATTGAAGGCGTCAAATCCCATTCGATCGGATCAGATAGCGATCGCAGAGTGGTTATTTCTCTTGAAGAAGGTGTAAAACCCACGCACGGTGGTAATCAGAATCGTGGTCGCGGGGGGTATCATAATAACCGTGGCGGCCGTGGGCGTGATACAAAAGGCCCAAAACGGGATTTTAACAATCATTCATCTAGAGAGAAGAACCAGCCATCCCCTTCCCGTGCTCCGCATCGGGATGTAGGGGCGGCTCCTCTCTATGGAAAAATTGAGCCAAAAAGCGAATAAAAAGAAATCGTTTAGATATGTGAAAGAAAGCCAGAGTTAAAACTCTGGCTTTCTGTTTTTGAAAAGAGAAGCGCTTACATAGAAAATAAAGGGCTTTTTAGTATGAAAACCAATTTTTCTAAATTTTTATAATGAAAAATTGGGCGGTAACATAGAGCAACAGAGATAAAAAATGAAAGGCAACTTTATTTAATTTATTGTTAAAAATATGGACAAGTTTTAGACAAAAACAAATTTTTTTAAAAAATAGTTGTTAAAAAATTATCAATCTATTGACTTTCTAACGCTGGTATCGATATAATAGAAGGCAATCACGCATATGAATCAGTGGAGGTAATGAAAGAATGTCCAGAGTTTACAATTTTTCTGCCGGCCCGTCCATGCTGCCGGAGGAAGTGCTGCGCAAAGCAGCCGATGAAATGCTCGATTATGAGGGCTGTGGGCAGTCCGTTATGGAGATGTCCCACCGTTCAAAAGAATATGAGGGAATTATCCGTAGCGCGGAAAGCCTACTGCGCGAGTTGATGAATATCCCGGAAAATTATAAGGTGCTTTTTTTACAGGGCGGCGCGTCTACTCAGTTTGCTGCAATCCCGCTCAATTTGATGAATGGCAGCGGCAAGGCGGATTATGTTGTCACCGGCCAGTGGGCAAATAAGGCCTATCAAGAGGCCTGCAAATATGGCGATGCACATATTGTTGCCTCATCAAAGGATAAAACCTTTTCTTACATCCCAAAGCTCGACAAAGCAGATTTCACGCCGGATGCGGATTATTTCTATATCTGCATGAATAATACGATCTATGGCACAGTTTATCATGATCTGCCGGAGACAGGCGACGTACCGTTGGTGGCGGATATCTCTTCCTGCTTCCTTTCTGAGCCGCTGGATGTTACAAAATTCGGCATGGTTTACGGCGGCGCACAGAAAAATGTGGCGCCCGCAGGCCTGACAATCGTAATCGTCCGTGAGGATTTGATCGGAAACGCGCGCGACATCACGCCCACGATGCTTGATTATAAGGTGCATGCAGATAACGGCTCGATGTACAATACGCCCCCTTGCTATACAATTTATATCTGTAAGCTGGTGTTGGAATGGATCAAATCCATTGGCGGCCTGGAGGCAATGAGGGAGCGCAACGTCAAAAAAGCAAAAATCCTCTATGATTTCCTGGATGAGAGCAAGATGTTCCGCGGCACGGTTGTGCCGGAGGATCGCTCCCTGATGAATGTCCCCTTTGTGACGGATAGCGACGAACTTAACGCAAAATTCATCAAGGAGGCAACTGCCGCTGGTTTTGTCAACTTAAAGGGTCATCGCACGGTTGGCGGTATGCGTGCGTCAATCTATAACGCAATGCCAATTGAGGGCGTGGAAAAATTGGTTGCGTTTATGAAGAAATTCGAATCAGAAAATGCGTAATGAAATAAATTTTAGTCTAGCAGAAAGCGGGAAATTATCATGTATCAAATTCTCACATTAAATAAAATTTCCGCCACAGGCCTTGATCGGCTGCCAGCGGAGCAATACACGCATGGCAATGAAATTGCGCAGCCGGATGCGATTATGGTTCGTTCGGCTTCCATGCATGAGATGGAGCTCGATCAAAAAACGGTGGCAATTGCCCGTGCAGGCGCAGGCGTTAACAATATCCCAGTGGATGCCTGTAGCGAACAAGGCATTGTGGTTTTCAACACGCCTGGCGCGAATGCCAACGCGGTAAAGGAGCTCGTGCTCTGTGCCCTGCTGCTCACCTCCCGCAAGATCGTGCCTGCGATTGATTGGTGTAAAACGCTGAAAGGCGAAGGCGATGCGGTCGGCAAGCTGGTCGAAAAAGGAAAATCGGCCTTTACCGGCCCGGAGATTAAGGGCAAAACGCTGGGTGTTGTCGGCCTTGGCGCAATCGGAATTTTGGTTGCAAATGCAGCAAAGAGCTTAGGCATGCAGGTATATGGCTATGATCCCTATCTCTCTGTAGACGCCGCGTGGAGCCTGTCCCGTGATATTAAGCATGCCACAAGCCTGGATGATATTTTTGCAAAAAGCGATTATATTACCGTGCATGTTCCCCTGACGGAGGAGACTCGTGGTCTTGTCAGCAAAGCATCGATTGCGAAAATGAAGGACGGCGTGCGCATCGTCAATTTTGCGCGTGGCGACCTGGTCAATTCTAAGGATATCCTGGAAGCTCTCCAAAATGGCAAAGTGGCGGCTTATGCAACCGATTTCCCCTCAGATGAGCTGATCGGTGAGAGCGGCGTAATCGCGATTCCGCATCTTGGCGCATCTACGCCGGAATCAGAGGATAACTGCGCGGCAATGGCAGCGGATGAGCTTAAGGATTATCTGGAGGAAGGCGTCATCCGCAATTCCGTCAATTTGCCGAATGTGGTGCTCCCCCGCAGCGCGGATACGCGGATTTGCTTAATCCATAAAAACGTGCCGAGTATGCTTAATCAGATTACGGCAACGCTGACGGAGAAAAATGTGAACATTGATAACATGATCAACAAATCCAAAAAGGCATTTGCCTATACCGTGATCGATACGAACGATGCGATTGGAGACGATACGCTTGCGGCTCTTAGTGCGATCGAAGGGATTGTCCGTGTCCGTGTAATCCGCTGATTAAAAATTTTCAATCCGGCTGCCATATCAACATGGCGGCCGGATTTTTTATTATGGGGCGAAGCGAGTAACAAAATCTTTTTATTATGAAGCGCAGTTGGCCCAGCGGTTATTTTTTATGGCTGAAGGAGGGAGAAAGATATGAAATATTATGTGGTTAATGCGTTTTAAGAAAAATAAAACACACAGGTCAAAATTGGAACTTAGTTTAACCACTTGCAGGGCGTTTTATAAAATGCTATAATAATATGGTTTTATTCGTGCTTTCTTTTGTGCGGAGAACCAAATTATAGCCGAAAGGCTTTGGAGTGGAAGATCGTTATCATGAAACATTATGACGTTGTCATTATCGGCGCAGGCCCAGCCGGTATTTTTACCGCGTTGGAGCTTTATAAGCACGCCCCTGAAACGCTGCGTGTGTTGGTTGTGGATGAAGGTATCAATATTGAGCACAGGCGCTGCCCCGCGCGTAAACATGGCGTGTGCGTGCGCTGCAATCCTTGCAACATTATGAGCGGCTGGGCGGGCGCAGGCGCATTTTCGGATGGAAAACTTTCCCTTTCAGAAGAAGTCGGCGGCAATCTTGTCAATTATCTCTCCGTGGACGAAGTGCGCACATTAATCCACTATGCAGATTCAATGTATCTCGATTTCGGCGCGCCGAAAGAGGTGTTTGGCCTCAATGATAAAAAATCCGATGAGATTGCATATGAGTGCAGCAAATACAATATTCACCTCGTGCGTTGCCCGGTGCGCCATATGGGCACAGAGTATTCCTATGAAGTGCTTAAGGCTATGTATGACCATTTGAGGAAGATTAGCGGATTTACCTTCCTGGAGCGTACGCATGCCGATCCCATCATCAACCAGAACGGTATTGTGACTGGCGCGCGCCTGACGGATAAAGACGGTAATGCGCAGGATATTTCCGCCCATTATGTGGTAGCTGCCCCTGGGCGCGGCGGTGCGGAATGGCTGGCAGGCATCGCGCATGAGCATGATATTTCCACGCGCAACAATGAGGTGGATATCGGCGTGCGCGTTGAGGTGCCGAATTCTGTAATGGATAATCTGACAAAGCATCTTTATGAGGCAAAAATGGTCTATTATTCCGACACGTTCGAAAATAAGGTGCGCACCTTCTGCATGAATCCCGGTGGAATCGTCAGCGAAGAGCATTATAATCCGGGCTTTCATAACACCTTTAACCAGAGTATCGCTGTTGTCAACGGGCACAGCTATGCGGACGAGGCCTCCCATACGGAGAACACAAATTTTGCCATGCTCGTTTCGACCTCCTTCACGGAGCCGTTTAACCAGCCTATTGAATATGGGCGGTATATCGCGCAGCTTGGGAATATGCTCACCGGCGGCGGGATTATGGTGCAGCGCTTGGGCGACCTGCTGATGGGCCGCCGGACGGATGAATCCCGCCTGCGTAAATCAACAACCCGGGCAACCCTGACGACAGCCGTGCCGGGCGATTTGTCCTTTGTGTTGCCGCATCGCCATCTGACCAGCATCATCGAGGCATTGCGTGCATTTAACAATGTTGCCCCGGGGCTTTACTCCAAGAATACGCTTCTCTATGGCGTGGAGGTAAAATTTTATTCCTCCAAGCTGGCGGTAGATCAGAATTTTGAAACAGCAGTCGAAAATTTTTACGCGATCGGCGACGGCGCGGGAATCACGCGCGGCTTGATGCAGGCAAGCGTGACAGGCATTGTTGTGGCAAGGGATATTGCGAAAAAATTAGGGATGTAATGCTGCTCATTTTAACCGGCTGTGCGAAAAAGAAATATGATCGGGAGATGAAAAAGATAAAATCCCGGGTATGATCGATCAATCATACCCGGGATTTTTTATTCGAAGAATTTTATGAGACCGTATAATTCACAGTAAAATTAACACTCAGTTTTGCCGCTGGTTTCAAAAACAGATATGAGGCAGTTGCATCCACATCTTCAGTAAGGGTCAAAGTGGCCTTGCTGATTTTACCACTGGTTTTATCGCTGGTTACCGTTAGCTTACCGTTTGAAAGCGTCAAATTAGCAGTAGATACCTTGATTCCCTTTACGCCGAGAACCACCCCAATATCGTAAACTGCTTTCTCTATTTCGCTTAATTCAGCAAAATACAGATATCCGCCGGCTCCATGTTTGATTGAAGAATCCTTTCCAGATTTGTTTTTCAGGGATATTGTAAACACATAATTATTTCCGTTTTCTTTGCAAGATGCACTGGCAACATCCGAAGCGGACAGACCCTTCAGCGTTGCTTCTGTGCCAGTCAATGCCGTGTTATTGCGGTTGATAACTGTTGCATATTTTTGCTCTACCAAATTCAAATTAACGCCGCCCGTTACGCTTCCGCTCGTAATTTTGCGCGAATAGGTACCTGATACTTTTGCAATCTTCTTAACCGCCGTATTATAATAGCTGACGATTTCATTTACGCCGTTAGGCGCTTTCGATGCATTGTTATCCGGCTTCTGCTGGTTGTCCGCAGGTTTGGTGGTGCCCGCGTCGCTCGTCTTCTGTGTGGAGGCGTTGCTGCCGGTATCAGATGCATCTGATACACCGGGCTCTGCGGTGCTATCCGACGGATTTTTGGATTCATCGCTTGCAGGTGGAAACGTTTCGCTGGCGTTCGGCGCCTGGTTGGATTCCTCTGCGCCGGTGGTATTTGCATCATCCCCCGCACCACTACAGGCGGCCAAAGAGAGCACCAAGGCGCCTGCCATAAGCAGGGAGAAGAGTTTTGTAAGCTTTGTTTTCATATGATGTGACCCCTTTCAATAGGCTGTAGTCAGCATACGCTAAAAACTGCAAGCCGTCAATTATCTAAAAGAAAAAAGATTTCACGAAGAAGCGATTCAAACTCTCTTATTTTTATGAAATTCGTATGTAAAAAAATGAGAAAATTTGCCAACTTGCATTGTGGGCCAGAATCTCGTATACTGAAGAAACAAATCCCGATTGAGGAGGAATCGCCATGTCTGCACCGCTTGCTGACCGCCTGCGTCCGCAGGCTCTTGATGAGATCGTAGGCCAAAAGCATCTTTTGGGGGAGGGGAAGCCGCTGCGCAATATTATCCTTTCAGGAGAGCTGCCCAACCTCGTTTTCTATGGCCCCTCCGGCGTTGGGAAAACAACGCTTGCAGGTATCATCGCCCGAACGACGAACCGCCGCCTGCACCGGCTCAACGGCACAACCGCCTCCACGGCGGATATCCGGGATGTTGTTGCGGAGCTGGATACGTTTGCTGCGCCCAATGGAATCCTTTTATATCTGGATGAGATCCAGTATTTCAATAAGAAGCAGCAACAATCCCTGCTGGAATATATTGAAAACGGGAAAATCACTCTGATTGCCTCCACAACGGAAAATCCGTATTTTTATATTTACAACGCGATCCTCAGCCGGTCCACAGTATTTGAATTTAAGGTGGTTGAACCGGCGGAGATTGAGCGCGCCGTACAGCGGGCTTTCATTTATTTGGAGGAGGAGCGCGGCGAGCGGATCGTGCCGGAAGAGGGCGTGATTCCCTATATTGCACAGGCCTGTGGGGGCGATGTGCGCAAATCAATCAACGCGGTAGAGCTCTGTGTGCTTGCCTCCCCAATGCCCGCGCCGGGTGAAGCTCGTGTGATAACGCTAGCGCACGCGAAAGAGCTTTCCCAGCGCAGCGCGCTGCGTTATGACCGAGCGGGGGATGAGCACTACGATATCCTCTCTGCCTTTCAAAAATCCATGCGCGGCTCCGATCCGGATGCGGCGCTGCATTATCTGGCGCGCCTGCTGGAGGCGGGTGATTTGCCCAGCGCCACGCGAAGGCTAATGGTGTGCGCCTGTGAGGATGTGGGCCTTGCCTACCCAATGATTATTCCAATTGTCAAGGCAGCGGTGGACGCGGCCTTACAGGTCGGCCTACCGGAAGCGCGGATTCCCTTGGCGGATGCGGTTGTGCTTGTGGCGACGGCGCCGAAATCCAACAGCGCCTATGACGGCATCAACCGCGCGATGGATGACGTGCAGCGCGGCAAAAGCGGCCCGATCCCCCGCACGCTGCAAAACGTGCATTACGACGGCGCGGATAATCCAAATAAGGGCCAGTTCTATGAATACCCCCACGAATATCCAAACCATTGGCTCCCGCAGCAGTATTTGCCCGACGCGCTGAATGGAACCCGCTACTATGAATATGGGGAAAATAAAACAGAACAGGCTGCAAAGGCATATTGGGAGAAGATCAAAAGCAGAAAAGGTTAAAACGGGGAAGCGCATGATGGATAAAAACCAAAGTTTGCAGATCCTCAATCGAGATACATTGAAAATTATAGCTGCTGCGGCAATGCTGATTGATCATATCGGTTGGCGTTTTTATCCGTTTATAAACCTGAAGGCGCAGGTTTTCCATGTGCTTGGCCGCATTACGCTACCAATCATGTGCCTGTTTCTTACAGAAGGCTATTTTTATACGCGCAGCAAAAAAAGATACGGCCTGCGGATGCTTTTGTTTGCTCTGCTTTCCCAGCTCCCATATACCATGTTTCAAGGAATCCACTGGTATAATTTAGAGTTCAATGTGATGTTCACGTTGTTTTTTTGCTTTTTAGGCATTTTGTTTTATGATAACATTCAAAATATAATATCCCGTTGGGTTGCGGTTTTCGGCTGTATCATGGCCACCTGGTGGTGCGACTGGGGCATCACGGCAGTGCTCTACACCCTCGCTTTATGGATCTTCCGGGAGGATCGGAGGAAGATGGCGACCGCCTTCTCCGCTGTGTCGGTTTTCTATTTCTGCTCAAATTTTCTTACAGCGCTGGGGCAAGGGCGTGGCTTTGCTCCCAGCCTGTTTTCATGTTTATATATGCTGGGAGTTTTCTTGGCACTCGTTCTTATTTTGTTTTATAATGGGGAAAAGGGGCGTTTTTTAAAGGGAGCAATCGGTAAATGGTTTTTTTATTTTTTTTATCCCGTGCACTTGCTTCTTATTGCCCTGATTTAAACAAGAGGGGATGCGTCTCCTCCTGGACGTGTTCTATGGCAGAGGCAGTGCCCCCTTCCTGTGCATCTTTTCATTGAATTCTAAATTTATCTATGGTATGATAGTCTCCAACAGATCTTAAAATTCTTTAAAGCTTGGAGGCATTGAAAAATGCCTGCCGGCGTGAAGCTTCTCCTGCCGCAGGGAGAATCTCTTTGGGTATGTAATTATTACGATATTGTTTTTTGATCTGAACGAGTGAAAGGAAGGACGTTACGCGCTATGTACAATGAGATTCTAGATACCATCGGCTTTGTTTCCCGCTTTGATCCGGAAGTTGGCGAGGCGATGCAGAAAGAACTTGGCCGCCAGCAGCGCAACATTGAGCTGATCGCCTCTGAAAATTTTGTTTCCCCTGCTGTGATGGCCGCGATGGGCAGTGTGCTGACCAACAAATATGCAGAGGGATATCCGGGCAAGCGCTATTATGGTGGTTGCCAATATGTTGATATTGTTGAAAATATTGCGATTCAGCGCGCAAAAGAGCTGTTTGGTGCAGATTGCGTCAACGTCCAGCCCCACTCCGGCGCACAGGCGAATATGGCGGTTTATTTTGCTTTGATTAACCCTGGCGATACCGTCATGGGCATGAATTTAGCGCACGGGGGCCATTTAACGCACGGCTCTCCTGTAAATATGTCCGGCAAATATTTCAACTTTGTTCCCTATGGTGTGAATGAGGATGGCTATATTGATTACGATGCCTTTGCAGAAGAGGCGTTAAAAGTAAAGCCAAAGCTGATTGTCGCCGGTGCGTCTGCTTACCCGCGCATCATTGATTTTGAGCGCATTGGTCAAATTGCTAAGAGCGTGGGCGCTTACCTGATGGTTGATATGGCGCACATTGCGGGGCTTGTGGCAGCAGGGCTGCATCCTTCACCTGTGCCCTATGCCGATGTTGTTACGACGACAACACACAAAACCCTGCGCGGCCCGCGTGGAGGAATGATTCTCTCAAAGGAGAAGTTTGGCCCGGCGATTAATAAGGCCATTTTCCCCGGCACGCAGGGAGGCCCGCTGATGCATACTATCGCGGCAAAAGCTGTTTGTTTCGGCGAAGCGCTCAAGCCGGAATTCAAGGCCTATCAGCAGGCAATCCTTAATAATGCAAAAGCGCTCGCAAACGGGCTGCTTTCCCGCGGAGTTGATCTGGTCTCCGGCGGCACGGATAACCACCTCATGCTCGTTGACCTTCGATCCCTGCATGTAACCGGCAAAGAGCTGGAGCACCGCTTGGACGATGTGTATATCACCGCCAATAAAAATGCGATTCCCAACGATCCTGAGAAGCCTTTCGTGACAAGCGGCCTGCGCCTTGGCACAGCGGCGGCTACCACAAGGGGCCTTCAGGAGGAGGATATGGATACGATTGCAGATTGCATCAAGCTTGCTGCAACTGAGTTTGGCGCGAAGGCAGATGAAATTCGTGCCCGCGTAAATGCGATTTGCGAGAAATATCCGCTCTACCGCTAAAAAAGGGATGAAAACCGCCGGATGATTGTTCCCGGCGGTTTTTTCATAACAGGATATTAAAAAATCGGAGTCTATTTCCCCTTGTTTGAAAGGAGGAGTGCTGATGCCTGTCGCTTTGGAGCCTTTGTGTATTCAAATTCCCCAGTTTGATCTCGCCCGCACATTGGATTGTGGCCAGGCATTCCGTTGGAGCCGTCTAGAAAACGGCGCCTTTCACGGTGTTGCGTTTGGCTGGCCTTTGACCATCTGGCAAGAGGGAGAACAGGTTTTCTTCTCCTGTAGCCAGGAAGTGTTCGATCAAATCTGGTTTTCTTATTTTGATCTCAAGCGGGATTACAGCGCCTTATGCGAGCGTTTCCGTGCAGATGCTGTGATGTGTCAAGCGCTTGATGCCTGCCCGGGGATCCGAATTTTGCATCAGGAGCCGTGGGAAGCAATCTGCTCGTTTATCATCTCTCAAAACAACCATATTCCCCGCATCAAGGGGATCATTGGGCGGTTATGCGAATCCTTTGGCGAGCCTTTGGGCAGTGGAGACTTTGCCTTTCCGTCTCCGGAACGGCTTGCGGTGCTGGATATTTCAGCTCTTGCCCCCCTGCGGGCTGGATTCCGGGCAGGTTATTTATTGGATGCAGCGAAGAAAATTGCCACAGGAGAGGTTAGCCTCGAAGCGCTTTCTATCTTGCCGCTGGAGGAGGCTCGAGCCTCCCTGCAAAAGATTCGGGGTGTGGGGCCGAAAGTTGCGGAATGCGCCCTGCTCTATGGATGCGGCCGGATGGATGCGTTTCCCATAGACGTGTGGATGAAGCGGGTGATGGCGGAATGTTATCCACAGGGGTTGCCCGCCTGCATACAGGGCTATGAAGGGATTGCGCAGCAATATCTATTTGAGTGGAGACGAAAGCGACCATATTCTCGTTAAAAAGGGACTGTTGCAAAATATTTCATCTTGCAACAGTCCCTTTTTTACATTTTTTAGGGAAAATAGTGATAGGCTTCAACGTGCATCCGGCGTATCCGATAAAAGCATCGGCTCATTGGAAACGGTATCACGTGAAAAAATCTTCAGAAAATTGGCACGTATTTCAGCTGTCTGCCGGTTAAAAATAGCCTCATCCCTCGATGCGGCAAAGAGCGTTGCCGCAGCAAACAAATCCTCAATCAGAAGCAGGCACTCATAGCGGCTCGCTTCATCCATTTCAAATTGAGGCAATTTCCGCCAGACAAATTGAGCAATCCCCAGCAGCTTTTCCGAACAGTCGGACGGCATATCCTTTTGCAGGATCAACATGACCAGCAATCTGACATCCGCCATATTCTCCTTGAGCGCCTGGATACAAAAATCCAAAAAATCGATAATCTGAGCTTTTTCAACGAAAATGATCCCGGAGTCTGTAAGGAGGGTTTCTACCTTCTGAACCAGGCGGTCCACCACCGCTTTCAGTAAATCTGACTTGCCGGCGTAATAGTGATAAATCCCGCTGGGAACCACCTTGGCGCGGTCGGCGATCATCTGAATTGTGGTGGCTGCATAGCCGTAATCGGAAAACAATTGTGTAGAAGCAGTTAAAATCCGCTCAATTGCATCCTCCCGCATCGCATCGAATTTATCCCGTTTGCGTTCCGTGGCCATTGCTTCTCGATTCCTCTCTCTCTACTGCTATTTACCATGCCTTCCTGCGATTCCCAAAATACAATTACCGCTCTGAGGCAGGTGGCGTTTCGCGCCGACAAGCATTTTTTGAATGCATCCCAAGTTTCATGCTTTGAAACTTTACGATCTGTTTGACGCTATTGTAGCATGTCGGGTGCGGGCGCTCAACATTTCTTATGGAGAGTTTAAAAATTAGTTACAATTTTATGCCGACTCACTTCGTATTTAGTGGAGAAATGGTAAAACGGAAGCTATAGGGCATGCTGCCATGCAGAATATAGGGCTCGCGCAGGCATGCCATACCGGGCATATCGCCGCCGACCCCGCACTGGCGTGCGTCCAGATATAGGTAGGTATTCCCCTCCCGCACCAGCTCGTGCTGGTGGCGCGCCTTCTCCAGCGCTTCCAAGCTGTAATGGTGCGCACTGAATTCGAACACCGAGCCTGCCAGCGCCTTAAAGCAAAGGCCAGAGCCGTCCTCCCTGCGGATTTCCACGCTCCGCACATCCACGCGGTTGCCGTTTTCCTGCGGGCGCATATAGGGCGTTTCCAATTCGGCAACCTTTGCCTCATACCGCCCAATTTTCGCGCCGGTCTTTCGATCGCAATACGTTTCCTGGAAGCCGCGGCCATACCAGCTCACCTGATCCAGCCCAGTAGGTAAAGTCATGCGTAAGCCCACCCGCAACAGGTTCAGCGCAAGCGAGGAGGCCGTGTGCTGCACCACGATCGTGCCGTCCGGCAGGAAACGATACTGCGTTTCCACCTTTCGAGTAAAGGGCGTAAACCATTTTACATTGACAACGGCCTCATTGCCTACGCCCTGCGTCACCGTTACGCTGCGTGTCCGCAGCGATTTATTAGCAAGCTTCCACTGATTGGAAGGATTTATCGGCGCAAATTGCGGAGCAAAATTAAAGGTGCCGATATCATTATCCGTCAACGCGCGGAAGAAGTTTGGACGCAAGCCTCCCCCCTGCACCAGATATGGTTTGCCGTCATAGGAGAGCGTCGTCATCACGCCGTCCTCAAACACAACGTTAAAGCGGCCGCCGCTGATATAAATAAACCTTCCACTGCGCTTGAATTTAATGGCCGGGCCCTGGCAAACCGAGCGCGCATCCACCTCTTTTTTCAAAATAAATTGATCCCAGGCGGTTTCAAATCCAGCCTTTGCCCAAGGGGTATCCTCTTTTGTGATAAAGGACACTGTTAAAACGCATTCCGCCGCCGGCAGATCCGTTAAATCATAGGGCAGCGCAAGCTCGGCTGAGGCGCCAGGCTGAATGTGAAGCTCGTTAATTCGCCCTTCCTGAATCGTTTTGCCCGCCGCCTGTATCGTCCAAACCAAGGAAAACCCGCTTAGGTCGGTGAAGAGGAATTTGTTCAACACCCTGATTTTGCCGCTGAGCAGGTTCTGCTCCTCCGTATGGATTGGCTGATAAACCTTTTTTACTTCATAATAGGAGGGGTGGGGCGTTCTGTCTGCCGCAATAATTCCGTTGGCACAGAAATACCCGCTCGTAGCGCCTTCGTCAAAATCGCCGCCATAAAGCCATTTATCTACGCCGTTCTCCTTTTTGTGGATCGCTTGATCAACGAAGTCCCAGATAAATCCACCGCAAAGGTTATCATATTTTTCAAAGGCATCCATAAATTCTTGGAAGTTGCCCAAGCTATTCTCCATTGCATGCGCAAATTCGCACAATACAACGGGTTTTCCTCGGTACATCTCCGCTGTGATCGGCTTATTATCCGCGGCAAGGGAGTTCGCAATATTTTCAAACATCGATACGGTAATTGGCTGGCGTGTGCCGAGTTTCTCCATCATCTCGCCATTTGGATACATCCGGCTGATAAAATCAGATGTTGTCAGGTCGAAATCCCCTTCGTAATGCACCGGGCGAGAATCGTCATGGTAGAGGATCGCCTGCTTCATATATTTGAAATTTTCTCCGTCTCCAGCCTCGTTGCCAAGCGACCAAATGCATACGCAAGCATGGTTGCGATCGCGGATGACCATGCGGCGTGCACGGTCCACGACGGCCTGCGTCCACATCGGGTTGCTGCCCGGAACATCCTTGCGGCGCACACCATGCGTTTCCATATCGCATTCATCCATCACATAAAATCCGTATTCATCACAAAGTTCATAGAAAAACGGATCGTCCGGGTAATGGCTGGTACGAATGGCGTTGATGTTCGCCTGCTTCATAAGGTTTAAATCCTCATAATACCGCTCACGCGGAACAGCCCAGCCGTGATCCGGATCAAAATCGTGGCGGTTAACACCCTTGAGCAGCACGGGGCTGCCATTCACCAAAAGCTGCTCGCCTTTGATCTCGATGCGTTTAAAGCCGATCCGAACGCTTTTACAGGAAAGCACCTGATCACCCTTGCGCAGCGTAAGCACTAACGTATAAAGGTTGGGTGCTTCCGCAGACCATTGCAGCGGCTTCTCAATGTCAGCCGTGAAAAAGCTGCGTGTATTGCCCGGCAGCGCCACCAACTCCAACGGCTCAAAAGAAAGCTTCGTGCCGCCTACTAGAGCTGCGTCCAGCACAATGTCTTCCACAGTCTCTTTGCCCCAATTGGCCACACCTGTCCAAACGCTTAGCGTTGCGTCCTGACAAGCTTCATCCAGCTCTGCCCGCGCATAAAAATCGCGCAGATAAATATCGTTTTCAGCATAGAGGTAAACATCGCGGTAAATACCGCTGAGAAACCACATATCCTGATCTTCGAGATAGGTGCCGTCTGAATAACGGTATACCTCTGCTGTGATAGAGTTCTCCCCCGCGTGAATCGCATCCGTAATTCGGAATTCCGCGGGCGTCATGGAGCCCTGTGAATAGCCGACGCGCTTGCCATTGATATAAAGGAAAAACGCGGACTTTACCGCCCCGAAATGAATGAAAATCTGCTTGCCCTTCCATTCAGCGGGAACGGTAAAGGTCCTGCGGTAAATGCCAACCTCATTTTTGGCATGATTGATCGCGGGGATTTTATCCTTTGCCGTTTCAATCGCATCCGGATAGCTGGAGGAGAGGTAAATAGGCTTTCCATAACCTTGCAACTGCCATACGCCGGGTACCTCGATTTCATTCCAGCCGCTGTCGTCAAAATTTTCAGCCTGAAACTGCTCTGGAAGCCCTTCCACACCCATCTGCCAATAAAAACGCCACTTGCCGTTCAGCTTTTTTTGATAGGGGGATTCACCACGCCTCAGCGCCTCTTCAAAGCTATCGTAAGGCAGTGCAATCACATGCGCGTCCTCTTTATTCTCCTTAATAATTGCGGGATTTTCCCAATAATACAAGTTGTCCGCCATCGTCCAGCGCCCCTTTCCCAATCTATTGCTTCTTTTCAATTGCTCCCGCAGCCTTCTTTTGGCCCCCGCCTTAGGCCGCGTTTGATGGTTCCAAACGGCGAAAAGCCCATATCAGGGGCATTTCAAATAGGTTTGGTATGCATTATTATAGCACAGAGGCTATCCTTTGTATACTTTATAAATGGAAAATACTGTTTTCATATTGTAATATTTGTGCTGTTTTCTCAGCGTTTGGGCACAGTGCAGCAAGGGCAGGAATATTCTAGCCGTTTCCGTGAAAAATAAGGACAATCGAAAAGATGTTTTCACTTTATTCCGGAAAGGGTTGGTTCCCAAATGTATCAAACGCATTCACGCCGCGGCAGGATTCGCCTGGCAAGCTACCTAACTGCGCTATTTGTCGTTTTGGTTGCAACGGCTTCCATTGGCGCGGCGCAGACCCGGCATTATAAAACAGCCTATGAGGAAACGCAGCAGCGGGCTATTTTGGAGCTCGGGGAATATATGGATCATATTGAAAGCGATTTAAATAAGGTGATCTATACCAACACGCCGCCAATGCTCGCAAAGCTCTCCTCTTCCCTATGGCGGGAAGCAACAGGCGCGAAAAGCAGCCTCAGCCAGCTGCCTACCTCCGATTTGCAGATGGATAATACCTACCGGTTCCTCTCTCAGGTGGGCGAATATGCGATGGCACTCAACCGCAAGGTAGCGGAGGGCGGAACCATCTCAGACAGCGAGCGGGAAACGCTCGAAAAGCTGTTGGCACTCTCCCGTTCCCTGTGCGGTCAGCTTGCAACCGTCAGCATGCATCTCGATAACGGCACGCTTGAGCTGGAGCAGGCGCGCGCGGCGCTTTCTGAGGGCGGAGAGGGTGTGCAGGCGCTCTCACTGAGCAAAAGCTTTGCCGATACGGAGCAGGCGCTGGCAGATTATCCAACGCTGATTTATGACGGCCCCTTCTCTGACCATATCAATCAAAAAAATCCCGCCATGCTTCATGGAAAGGGCAATATTACCCGTGAGGAAGCGGCCCAGATCGCCTCTAAATTCAGCGGGATTGCCGCTAACAACCTACAGGAGGATTCGGATGAGGATGGCAATATGGCCTCCTACGGCTTTTTTTATGACACGATGAGCATTAGCATTACCAAGGCGGACGGCTACCTTTGCTATATGCTCAATTCCCGATTTGCAGATGAGGCGACGCTAAATGCCACAGATGCGATCTCCCGCGCCTCCGCCTTTTTAAAAGAGATGGGCTATGAAAACATGAAGGATAGCTATTATGCGCTCAATGACGGCATATGCGTAGTCAATTTTGCCCAAATGGAGGGGGATGCAATCTGTTATACAGATTTGATCAAGGTTGGCGTTGCTCTGGATAATGGTGAAATCGTGTCCATTGACGCACGCGGCTACCTGATGAACCATAAGGATAGGACGATCCCCACGCCAAAGGTCACCAAGGGTCAGGCTCAGCAACGCCTAAGCCCGAAGCTCACCGTGCTTTCCTCTCGGCTTGCTTTTATCCCCACAGATGCGGGCGGCGAGATCTATTGCTATGAGTTTCGCTGTAAAGGGCAGAAAGAGGATGAAATTCTCGTTTATATCGATGCTAAAACAGGAAATGAGGCGAATATTCTTCAGCTTCTCTACGCAGATGGCGGCATGCTGACCCGTTAATTGAGGGCCTGCGCGTATAAACTGACAAATCTCGGGCACCCTATCGCCTGTATCCCATCTGCGCCGGCGGCATACCGGGGCAATTGGGAGGAAAGCATTTCATAAAAAGGAGTCTTTCATGCATGAAAAAGGTAATTGCAGTTCTTCTCGGGCTAACGTTGACCTGTAGCGTGTTTTTGGGCGGCTGCGGAGATAAGGATGATGGAAAGATCACGGAATCTTCCCGTACTCCTGCTGCGGCTGAAAGCTCCGCCAATATTCTGGAGAATGCCAGCAGCCATTTGGCGGAAGGCGCCACGAAGGCCAGCGAAAAGCTTAGTGAGGCTGGCAGTAAGGTGCAAAACGGCCTGACGGAATTAAGCGAAACTCTGCACAACATGGCCAGCGAGGCTGGAAATAACATCAGCAATGCAGGACGCTGACAGAATTTAATTGAAGCAAAGCGGCCCGGAAACCACCGGGCCGCTTTCTTTTCGATGCTTTATAACCAGTTGTATTTTGTGGACATCCCTTACGATTCAACTGGAATAATCTCAATCCAATAGCCGTCCGGATCGGTGATAAAGTAGATTCCCATCTCCGGGTTTTCAAAGCAGACGCAGCCCATCTCCCTATGGCGTTGCAGGGCTGTATCCATATCGTCCGTTTCAAATGCGAGATGAAATTCATTATCGCCAAGGTTATATTTTTCCTTGCGATCCCGCAGCCAGGTGAGCTCCAGTTTGTGAACCGAGCGCCCGTCGCCCAAAAACACGATGAGGAAGCTTCCATCCGTCGCCTCGATCCGCTTCGTTTCCCGGAGCCCCAGCGCCTGCTCATAAAAGGCAATCGACTCTTTAAGATTTCGCACATTCAGGTTATTGTGTGCAAACGTAAATTGCATTGAAACGCCTCCTTTTTCAATCCTGCCTCTATTTTACCCGAGTTTGGCCCAAAGGCAAAGCTTTTGTAAAAATAAAAATATCTCGTTGCCCAGAGACCTCCGGCGTGATAAAATAGCTTCAAACAGAGTTTAGGTCAGTTTACAAGGAACTACACGCAGACCGTGAAACGGGCTGCTGACAACAAATAAAGGCTGAGTATCAAGCACCGGGGAAGTGCGAGATATTCAGCCTGTTTTGTTGTCAGGGGTTTCCAAAGGGGCTTGCCCCTTGGCACACGACTTTGCTTGCAAAGTGTAGTGTGTTATACGCTCTGTCGGCGTTGCCGTAAAAATGCCGTTGCCGTCGGGGAAAGCAAGGGCATTTGAAGCGGCAGGAAGACAGGGCGGGCGTATATGAAGCCCCGTCCTTCATCCCACGCCGAACTATGGGACAAAGTGTCCCAAACGGATAGCCACACTCCCGAAAAAGCAGACGGATTTTCCTCTCAAAATTGAAATGGGGGGAAGCCATTTTAAGGCTTTCCCGCCTTGATTGCCTATCAGCAAAGGCGGGCGGGACTGTCAACGGCGGCGCGTGAAATGCGTCGTTCATCTTGCCGTTGACTGGCTCGGCTGGCTTTGCTATCTTCACGACAAACAGGAATGTACTATTTTTTCTTGATAAGTTTCAATTCTATATTTTTTTTGTCGGCAAGCTTTTGGAGCACCTCTACCACATACGAACATTGTGCCTTAAATGGTAGTGCAGACAATTCGTCATTTGATTGTATTTGCTTTAGTGCTTCTTGCAACTCAGAAAGTTCTAATAAATTGACTGCTACGCAAAAGAAGTTTTTCCTGCGCCCGTCATTATAGTTAGAAAGTAAGTGGGAAAGAATTTGTATTTTTTCCTGCTGTTCAGCATTATATTGCTCAATGCCCATGCTCTGCGCTCTTTCTAAATCTGCATTTCGCCGCCTATGCGTGATAAAAGAGTCATATTTATCAATGTGTTGATATTTTTCGCATGGATATTGTTTGCACTCATAGCAGTATTCTATCTCTCCATGTGCAAGACTGCATTTCGCTATCTTGCATGATTGATTACCATTGCCGCAGCCGCCGCAGTAATTTCCTAAAAGCATAGGACACAGCCCGCAATTTAATCCACAAAGAGAAAATAATTGATTTTTCCGTTCAAATCCTTTCATAAGTATCAGCTCCACAAATTCTAATTTTGCTCTGTTCGGTTTCCCGTAATTAAATTTCAGCTACTTCCTCTACTGCATACACTCATTTACATATTCCACAGGTACGTCCATGCGCTCTGCTGTCTGTTCCGGCGTCATTCCGCTGTCTATAAATCTTTTGCAAACCACTTTCATATTTTCGCCCACTTCGATAATATGCCTGTCCGGGTCATAGAAGCGAACCACACGCTGTCCCCACGAATGTTCCTTAACCGGGTGAATATATTGAACATCACACTTTCGGAGGTTATTCGCAAATTTATCAAAATTATCTTCTTCAAAATAAAGTTCAAAATTATTGCCGCCGAAAGAAATATCACTTGTACCAATAAATTCCTTGTATGTTTCCAGCGTCTGCAAGGCTAAACCGCCCGTCAAGGTCTTGTTTGCGCCAAAGTCCATGACTACCTCAAGCCCTAAAACGCTTTTATAAAATTCAACGGTTTTATCCATATCCGTTACAACTAACATCGTATTCATCATGTACCTCCACAACTCCCTGATTGGAGAGTTTTTAATGTCTTTTCAGTTTTTGCTATATCCTTTTCAATCAGAGGGCGCATACTGTCCTTGTACTTTGATAAATCAGCGCCTTACAAACAAGACAATATTCTTGAAATATACTGTGGTGTTGCAGCGCCTCCCTGTGCAAGAGACTTTATGCACTGTCTGGCTGTAATCGATTTTTCGTCTGTTACATGAGCAAGAAAATCAGAAAAAATAAAATCAAAGCGATTTTTTTCGTCCCACTGAGCATTTGACGCAAGAATATACAATGCTTGGTTTCTGACGAATGATTTTGGATAGCTGAGCAAAGAAGCAAAGTCATCAAAATATTCGTACCATTCATCTGTTTCCTGACTTTCCGATATAATTTTATCGGCAAAAGAGCAGGCATATTTATCATCTTTTGGTGTCAGCTTAGCTACAATATTTTCTTTCATTTTCGGTTACCTACAATCCGGAGATTTATAAATGTATTTTATTCCTAATGCGTAAACAGGCTTCTATGTGCATAATCCAATGTCTTGAAAACGGCATTTGGATCAGTCCTCGTA